>NZ_VFUS01000032.1:0-1057 GCF_006441005.1 Mesorhizobium sp. B2-5-3 | reverse complement strand
CTCCGGCGAGATCGCGGCGGGTGCCATCATAGCCGGCATCGACAGCGCCGATCGGTTCCTGGCCGTGTTCGACGGGCAGGGCGAGGGCGGGCCAGACAATGCGCAGGGCGCGGCGAGCGGCGCCGCGGCCTATGCCGAGGACGGCAAGACGGCGGGCGAGGGCAGCTTCGCCGCGCTCGACATGTCGGCAAGTCATGCCGCCGATCCTGTCGAGGCGGTGCTTGCCCGCCGCTGGAGCACCTGGGGCGCGGCCTATGGCGGCTCCGAGCAGACGGGCGGGGATCCGTTCGTCGGATCGCACGATACGAACGCTCGAACCTTCGGGCTGGTCGGCGGTGTCAGCCACCGCTTCGACGAGACGCTGGTCAGCATCGCCCTCGGCGGCGGCTGGTCGAACTTCTCGCTCGCCGATGGGCTGGGCTCGGGCGACGCCCGCACCTTCAATGCCGGAATCTATGGCCGGCAGGGTTTCGGCAATGCCTATCTCTCCGGCGCGCTGGCCTATGGTTTCAACGCCGTCGAGACCAATCGCACAGTGCTTGGCGACACGCTGACCGGCAAGTTCGACGCGCACACCTTCTCGGGCCGCGCCGAGGCCGGCTACCGCTTTGAGACGCTGGTCGTGGCGATCTCGCCCTATGCCGCCTTCCAGGCGATCTCCTATCACCTGCCGGCCTATTCCGAGACGTCGAGCGGCACCGGACCCTTCGCGCTTCACTATGACAGCGACACCAGCACCGCGACCCGGGTCGAACTCGGTACCCGGCTCGATCATGCGATCGCGCTCGAAGACGGCGCCAGACTGACGCTGAGCGGCCGCGCCGCATGGGCGATCAATGGCGGCACCGACCGCAATTTCGGCGCCGGCTTCCAGGCTCTTCCCGCCAGCAGCTTCACCATCGGTGGCGCCGAGCCCAACCGCAACGCCCTGCTCGTCGACGCCGGCGCCCAATACACCTCTCCCTCCGGCGTCTTCGCCGCAGCCACCTTCCAGGGCGAGTTCTCCGGCAACCTGAAGAGCTATTCCGGCAAGCTCAAGCTCGGCATCACCTGGTGA
>NZ_VFUS01000031.1:0-1067 GCF_006441005.1 Mesorhizobium sp. B2-5-3 | reverse complement strand
AAAGTTAAAAAACGGGTCTGGGTATTCTTTGCTGAAGGACAGCGTTCCCTGCCCCATCCCCACTACCGAAAAAGATGCGCACCGCGCCGCTCCTTCGAAATCGACATTACCCATGAGCAGACGGGGTTCAACCACGATCGTACCGGCGAAAGGGCTGTGCGGCTGCTATCCCCCATCGTTGTTGCACAAATGACACGATTTGGCCTCACTCAGAAAGCTCTCATTAACCTTCGGCCCGCCCCAGCCCCTTGTTTACGGGCGAATCCGGCGATCGGCTGACGGAATCATGGCGAGGCCTTGAGCCACCAGCCAGGGAATCGCCGCAGAACCGCCGCATCGCGGAAGGCCGCAGGCCGGTGCGTTCTTATTTTTCCGTATAATGGCTTCTTTTTCCGAGATATTGGCTGGGGCTTGTTGATTGTGCCGGCGCTTTTCTTTATCCAGCGGCGCAACGGAGAGGTGGCCGAGTGGTCGAAGGCGCTCCCCTGCTAAGGGAGTAGAGGTCAAAAGCTTCTCGTGGGTTCGAATCCCATCCTCTCCGCCATCCTGCTTCGCTTTTCGAGCTTCGCAGGACAAGCCCAGACCAGACCTCAGCGCGAAGCAGGATGCCCTCCGAAGCCTCGGCGAAGGAGGGCCGCAAGCTTGCAAAAGCAGGATTGGCAATACCCTCAGGTCGAAGCAGGATGCCCTCCGAAGCCTTGGCAAAGGAGGGCCGGTCGTGTGGTATGTATACCTGCTGGAAAGCAAGACTGCCGACGGTGAGCGTTATGTCGGCATCACGTCCGACCTGAAGCGACGGCTTGCCGAGCACAATGACGGAAAATCCAGTCATACATCCAAGTTCCTGCCATGGCAGATCGTCACCTATGTGGCGTTCTCGAATCAAGCCAAGGCGACTTCATTTGAGCGTTATCTCAAATCCGGTTCCGGGCACGCCTTCGCCAGCAAACGTCTGTGGTGAATGCCCCTTCCTTTGTGAAAAATCCAGGGATTCCCGGAAAAACGCAGCAATACCAATTGTTTGCTGCAAAAACACGCACCACCAAAACGGTTGTTTCGTTCGATTC
>NZ_VFUS01000030.1:0-1213 GCF_006441005.1 Mesorhizobium sp. B2-5-3 | reverse complement strand
CAGCCACCTTCCAGGGCGAGTTCTCCGGCAACCTGAAGAGCTATTCCGGCAAGCTCAAGCTCGGCATCACCTGGTGAACGATGGTGTCCATGGCCCTACGAAGTTGCAGGCGGACAAACAATACCCGTGGCCATCGGGGCAGCCGAGATGCGGTCGATTTTGCCGGTCGGGGTGGACCGTCTGAGGGCAAAGAATCGGTTTTAAGATCCTCCAATTCGGGGGATTCCGGGAGCCGGGCAGATGGGTAGAAAAGTCGATGTCACGCGGACTCGCTTGACGGCCGCCCTGCTTGGGCAAACCTGTCTGTCGACGTCGGGAACACGCCTGACGCTGGCATCCTTCTAACAGCAGGCACGCTGTGGACAGCGTTTCCGGCAAGAGCCACCGACTGGATTGTCCAAGACGAGACGGATCTCAGGAGTGCTATCATCCACGCCCACGACGGCGACAGCATCACGTTCACCCATGGACAGCACCTTGCGCGCCAACCTGCCGATCATGCAGAAGGACGTGACCGTCATCGGCGGCAACCACACGCTCTCCGGCGACAACCAGCATCGTAGCGTATTCGTGCAGTCCGGCAACGTCGCGACCAACGATCTCACCATCGCCAATGCCAAGGCACTGGTCGGCAAGGGCGGCGACGGTGCGGTCGATGTCGGCCTCGACTGGGCGGTGGCGGCGGCGGTAGCGGTACAGCCGGGTCCGACGGTTTTGGCGGCGGCGGTAGCGGACTGGGCGGGACCGGTGGCTGCTGCAAAGGCGGCGGCGTTGGCACAGTGGCTGCGCACGGTGGCTTCGCCGGCGGCAATAGCAACAGCAACGACCGCAATGCTGGTGGCGCATTGCGGTGCCGGCAGCATTGCTGGCCGTGGCGATCTGGCTTGGAGGCGGCGGAAGGAAGGGGAGGCCGGCTCTCTAGCTTGAGCGACTGGGGTGTGCACGTGTATTGCCGGGACAAGCGATATATCCATTGTGCCCCGGCAGTATTGAGGTTGCGAGGCAGAAGCGCTGCTCCACGGAGTTCCGTCGCTTCCTCGCCTCGACATCTATTTGGTGAGATGCAACAGTCGTTGAACGAGATCTGGAAGGCAAAAGCCGACGGCCTGTCGCTTTCGCGCCTGGTGCGGGCGCGGGCGGCAAGCCTCGGCCTGGTTGCCGCGTTGGGCTTCATGCTGCTGGTATCGCTGGCGGCAAGCGCAGCGATCACCGC
>NZ_VFUS01000003.1:0-547788 GCF_006441005.1 Mesorhizobium sp. B2-5-3 | reverse complement strand
CGGCAGGCCTTCCGGCCGGGGTGGGGGGCGCGGCGGTGGGTTCATCCGCGGCGCGACCTCCCCCATCGGACGGAGAGGTGGGAGTCTCGGTCTTCGATGTCTCAGCCTTGGGAGGCTCCGCTTTCGCCGGTGCGGCATCGCCACCGCTTTTCGCGGCGGCACTTGCCTCCTCACCCTCGGCGGCAAGCACGGCGATCAGCGCATTGACCTTGACGCCTTCGGTGCCGGCGGGAACGACCAGTTTCGCCACCGTGCCCTCATCGACGGCTTCGACTTCCATCGTCGCCTTGTCGGTCTCGATCTCGGCAATGACATCGCCGGGCGAAACCTTGTCGCCCTCCTTCACGAGCCACTTCGACAGATTGCCCTCTTCCATGGTGGGCGAGAGGGCCGGCATGGTGATGTTGATTGGCATTGTGTCCTCCCGCCCGGTTCAGCGATATGAGACGGCTTTGACGGCCTCGATGACTTCGCCGACATTCGGCAAAGCCAGCTTTTCGAGATTGGCCGCATAGGGCATCGGCACGTCCTTGCCGGCAATGGTGATGACCGGCGCGTCGAGGAAATCGAAGGCTCGCTGCGACACCTGGTTGGCGATATGGTCGCCGACCGAGTTCTGCGGGAAACCTTCTTCCACCACGACCAGCCGGTTGGTCTTCTTCACCGAGGCGATGATGGTGTCGAAGTCGAGCGGACGGATGGTCCTGAGATCGATGATCTCTGCGTCGATGCCCATGCCGCGCAGTTCCGCTTCGGCCTTGACCGCATAGGTCATGCCAATGCCGAAGGAGACGATGGTGACGTCCTTGCCTGACTTATGGATGCGCGCCTTGCCGATCGGCAACACGAAGTCGTCCAGCTTCGGCACGTCGAAGGACTGGCCGTAGAGGATTTCGTTTTCGAGGAAGATGACCGGGTTCGGATCGCGGATCGCCGCCTTGAGCAGTCCCTTGGCGTCTGCGGCGGTATAAGGCATCACCACCTTCAGGCCCGGTATGTGGCTGTACCAGGCGGCATAGCATTGCGAATGCTGGGCGGCGACGCGAGCCGCAGCACCATTCGGCCCGCGGAAGACGATCGGCGCGCCCATCTGTCCGCCGGACATGTAGAGCGTCTTGGCGGCCGAGTTGACGATCTGGTCGATCGCCTGCATGGCGAAGTTGAAGGTCATGAATTCGACGATCGGCTTCAGGCCAGCCATCGCCGCACCGACCCCGACGCCGGCAAAGCCGTGCTCGGTGATCGGCGTGTCGACGACGCGACGCGGTCCGAACTCCTGCAGCAGGCCTTGGGTGATCTTGTAGGCGCCCTGGTACTCGGCAACTTCCTCGCCCATGACGAAGACATCGCCGTCGCGGCGCATTTCCTCCGCCATGGCATCGCGCAGCGCTTCGCGCACCGTGGTCGAGACCATCTCGGTCCCGGCGGGTATGTCAGGATCGGCGGCGACTTCCGTCTTCGGCGCGGCCGCCACAGGCGCCGCTGCCTCGCTCTTGGCCGCGGCGGGTGCCGGTGTCGGCGCCTTTGCCTCAGTCTTGGCGGGCTCTTCACCGATGCCTTCGCCGGCCTTGTCGACATCTTCGCCATCGACAGCCAGCACGGCGATCACCGCGTTGACCTTGACGCCTTCGGTGCCTGCGGGAACCACGATCTTGGCAAGCGTGCCCTCATCGACAGCTTCGACTTCCATCGTCGCCTTGTCGGTTTCGATCTCGGCGATGACGTCGCCGGCGACGACCTTGTCGCCCTCGTTCTTCAACCACTTGGAAAGATTGCCCTCTTCCATGGTCGGCGAAAGGGCGGGCATGAGAATTTCGATCGGCATGTCCTTGCCCTCCCGTTACAATACGATGTCGGTCCAGAGCTCGGACGGATCCGGCTCGGCGTCGTGCTGGGCAAACTCGGCGGCATCGGCGACGACGTCGCGAACCTCCTTGTCGATGGTCTTCAATTCGTCCTCGCTTGCCCACTTCTTCTGGATCAGCCGCGCTTTGACCTGCTCGATCGGGTCATGCTCGGAGCGCATCTTCTGCACTTCTTCCTTGGAGCGGTATTTCGCCGGGTCGGACATCGAATGGCCCCGATAGCGGTAAGTCTGCATTTCGAGGATCAGCGGCCCATTGCCGGCACGGCACCATTCGGTAGCGAGATCGCCGGCGGCCTTGACAGCACGCACGTCCATGCCGTCGACCTGGATACCGGGAATCTTGAACGAGGCGCCGCGATTCGAGAAGTCGGTCTCCGCCGAGGAGCGCGATACCGAGGTGCCCATGGCATAGCGGTTGTTCTCGATGATGTAGATCACCGGCAGCTTCCAAAGCGAGGCCATGTTGAAGCTTTCGTAGACCTGGCCCTGGTTTGCGGCCCCGTCCCCGAAATAGGTCAGCGTGACATTGTTGTTGCCGCGATAGCGGTTGGCGAAGGCCAGACCCGTGCCGAGCGACACCTGCGCGCCGACGATGCCGTGGCCACCGTAGAAATGCTTCTCCTTGGAGAACATGTGCATGGAGCCGCCCTTGCCCTTCGACAGGCCGCCTCGGCGGCCGGTCAGTTCGGCCATGACGCCACGCGGCGACAGTTCCATCGCCAACATATGACCGTGGTCGCGGTAGGCCGTGATCATCTGGTCACCGTCGATCAGCGCCATCTTCATACCGGTGACGACCGCTTCCTGGCCGATGTAGAGATGGCAGAAGCCGCCGATGAAGCCCATCCCGTAAAGCTGGCCGGCCTTTTCCTCGAAACGGCGAATAAGCAGCATGTGCCGGTAGGCGGCGAGCTCCTCGTCCTTGGTGAATTCCACTGGTTTGGGCGCGGAAAGGCCCGATTTGCCGTCGGATTTCGATTTGGCAGGCGCTTTCCTGGCTGCGGTTGCCATGCATCACTCCCTGTTGGCGTCTCTTCGCGGACATTTCGAGCAAGATGAAATCTGCTCGAGCAAGATGAAATCTGCTCAGGGGAGATCAGCTCTCCCCACTGATTTTGGGGAGGCTAACACGTGAGAACGTGTTCCGCCATGTCGAAATTGCATAGCTGGCATGCGACTAAGCAATTAGAATCATTGAAAATATTGGTGATTAACCTGATATTGGTTACTTTGCCGAGACCGGCAACATGATGGTGATTTCGTCGGCCTGGGACAAATTCAGCGCCTTACGCGCCTGCTCGTCGAGCATGTCCTTCTCCAGCGTGCCGTCGTGCATCAGCTTGACGCGCCGTTCCAGCTCCATCCTGCGCGCCTTGATCGCATCGAGCTGGGCCTGCAGGGCAACAGTCTCGGCCTCCAGCTGGTATTTCGAATTGATGCCGAACTCGCCGTGATAGGCATGAAAGCCGAAATAGGCCAGGAACACCGCGCAGAGCGAGGGGATGATCAGCCGGCCGGTGTTTCTCTGTTTGTGCTGACGCGTCCACATCGTCCGTTCCCTCGCAGTCGCGAACTCGGGCGACCACGGTCTTTTTCGCTCCATTGTGCTTAACGGACGGTTACGGATGACGCGTCCACAGGCGCTCCAACGAAAAAGGGCGGGAATTCCCGCCCCTCACCGCCATCCCTGTGTCCGATGCTCCGGCTCAGCCCTTCAACATCGACTTGCCGGCGTAGCGCGCCTGCTTGCCGAGTTCTTCCTCGATGCGGATGAGCTGGTTGTATTTGGCCATGCGGTCGGAACGCGACAGCGATCCGGTCTTGATCTGCCCGCAATTGGTGGCGACGGCGAGGTCGGCGATGGTCGAATCCTCGGTCTCGCCCGAGCGATGCGACATGACGGCGGTGTAGCCGGCCTTGTGCGCGGTCTCGACGGCATCGAGCGTCTCGGTCAGCGATCCGATCTGGTTGACCTTGACCAGGATCGAATTGGCGACCCCCATGCGGATGCCATCGCGCAGGCGCGCCGTATTGGTGACGAAGAGATCATCGCCGACGAGCTGCGTCTTCTTGCCGATCAGGTCGGTCAGATATTTCCAGCCTTCCCAGTCATCCTCGGCAAGGCCGTCCTCGATCGAAATGATCGGATAATCGGCGGCGAGCTTGGCCAGGTATTTCGCCTGCGCCTTCGGATCGCGTGTCTTCTTCTCGCCTTCATAGACGTAGTTGCCGTCCTTGAAGAATTCCGTCGCAGCGCAATCGAGGCCGAGCGCAATCTCCTCGCCCGGCTTGAAGCCGGCCTGCTCGATCGACTCCATGATGAAATGGAGCGCCACCGGCGCGCTCTTCAGGTTCGGGGCAAAGCCGCCTTCGTCGCCGACATTGGTGTTGTGGCCGGCGTCCTTCAGCTTCTTCCTCAGCGTGTGGAAGACCTCAGAACCCCAGCGCACGCCTTCGCGCAGCGTTGGCGCACCGACCGGCAGGATCATGAATTCCTGGAAATCGATCGGGTTGTCGGCATGGGCGCCGCCATTGATGATGTTCATCATCGGTACCGGCAGCAGATGCGCCTTGGTGCCCCCGACGTAACGATAGAGCGGCAGGCCGGCGGCTTCGGCCGCGGCCTTGGCCACCGCCAGCGACACGCCGAGAATAGCGTTGGCGCCGAGCCGGCTCTTGTTGGGCGTGCCGTCGAGTTCGATCATGGTCTGGTCGATGTGGATCTGGTTTTCGGCTTCCATGCCGCCGATTGCCTCGAACAGTTCGCCGTTGACCGCCTCGACGGCCCGCAGCACGCCCTTGCCGAGATAGCGGGCGCCGCCGTCGCGCAGTTCGACGGCTTCATGCGCGCCGGTGGAAGCTCCAGACGGCACGGCCGCGCGGCCCATCGAACCGTCTTCGAGCACGACATCGACCTCGACGGTCGGATTTCCACGGCTGTCCAGGATTTCACGCCCGACAATGTCGATGATGGCGGTCATTGCGATGTCCCCGATTGATCTGACGAAACGTCGCGCCCGTCTTAGCCAAAGCGGCGCAAAAGGCAATCGGGCCACCGCCAATTATTGCCGCCGGCGCGATTCACGAAGCGCAAATTCCTGTCATCATAAGTCATGCGCCATAGGATGGCCGCCGGTCTATGATGGCGGCTGCGCGGGGCGAAACAGGAGGAGTTTCGCCATGTCCGAGTTAAGCGGTATCGTGAGTTTGTTCCTGATCGCGGCGGCGTTCCTGACGTCCTGCGACAACCAGCAGCCTCCACAGGGCGCGGTGCAACTGTCGACCCTCCGCAGCGCGGAGTAAGCACGGCAGGCGATCATGTAAAAGGCCCCCGCTGGTTTGCGGGGGCCTTTTCACGTCAGGCTGGCCGGTCAATGCCAGTAAGGCTCGACCTTGTAGTAATTGTAGGAGGCGTCACGTGCGGCCTCGCCATCGGCGCCCGTCAGCTCGTTGATCGAATAGGCGGGAGCGGCTTTCAGCTGGTCCTTCGAGAATGGCACGACATAGCCGCCCCTATCCTCATCGTAATCCAAACTCGCCCACGGGATGGCGTGATATTTTTCACCCATGCCGAGAAAGCCGCCAAAACCGATCACAGCGAACATGATGCCGTTGGACAGCTTGTCGAGCATGACGTCCTCGATGCTGCCGATCTTCGTGCCTTCGGTGTTATAGACGGATGTGCCGATGACCCGCGAAGCAGCGATAGCCTCTGTGTGTCCTGCCTGGGTTGTCATGATGTGCTCCTCATTGTCGTTGCTCTGGACTTTCACAATGAGGGGCGAGATCGAAGGTTCCCGACTTTTCCGCCGGTCTGTTCGACTTTTTCCACCTGTATAAAGGTGACTTCTTACTGACGTGGCAGGCCGATATATGCCCTCCGCGGCGACGACCTTCAGCTGCGCCGGGTCAGCGGGCCTTCGCTACCCGATCGAACGCCATCAACCTTTCCAGAAGTGCCGGCATGTCCTTCAGCGGCACCATGTTCGGTCCGTCGGACGAGGTCGAATTATCCGGATCCTGGTGGGTCTCGATGAAGACGCCGGCAACGCCGACGGCGACAGCCGCGCGGGCCAAGGTCTCGACAAAGCGGCGTTCGCCGCCGGACGAACCGCCCTGCCCGCCCGGCTGCTGGACCGAATGGGTGGCGTCGAAAATCACAGGCACGCCGATGTCGGCCATAATGGGCAGGGCCCGCATGTCGGAGACGAGCGTGTTGTAGCCGAACGAGGCGCCGCGCTCGGTGGTCAAGACATTGGCGTTGCCGGAGCCAGTGACCTTGGCCACCACGTTCTTCATGTCCCAGGGCGCGAGGAACTGTCCCTTCTTGACGTTGATCACCTTGCCCGTCCTTGCGGCGGCAACCAGCATGTCGGTCTGGCGCGACAGGAAGGCCGGGATCTGCAGCACGTCGACATGCGGCGCAACGATGGCGCACTGTTCCTCGGTGTGGACGTCGGTCAGTACCGGCAAGGAGAATTCCTTGCGCAACTCGTCGAAGACCGGGAGCGCCGCCTCCATGCCGGCACCGCGCGTTGCCGACAGGGAGGTGCGGTTGGCTTTGTCGTAGCTGGTCTTATAGACGAGGCCGATGCCCAACCTGCCTGTCAATTCCTTCAGCGCGCCGGCCATGTCGAAGGCATGCTGCCGTGATTCGAACTGGCAAGGGCCGGCGATCAGCGACAGCGGCGCTGCGTTGTCGAAGACGACATTGCCGACGGTTACCGATGAATTGGGCGCCAAGGCGTTGCTCATTGTATCTCCCGAAAGATGAAGGCCGCGCCCTGCCCGGATGTCGGCTGCACGACGATATCACTGCCCGACATATCGTATCTGATGGAATTGGCTGCAAGCAGACCTGCCGCGACGGCGGCACGCCGAACCGAAAAGACGACTGCCGCGAAGCGGAGTTGCGTCGGCTTACCGGCGGGCACGCCAAAGCGTGCCGTGAAAGAGGCCGGGTCGAGTACAGTCAAGATAGCGTTAGGTAGACGAAAAATGGAGGCGCGCGCGTCAGCCGTTGGATCGTTTACTGCCACGGAAATCAGCCGGCGCTGCTCGGCGGGCTCGTCGCTGATCGCCACGATCTCGACAATTCCCGTGGCACCGTTGGCGTGAGCCTGCAGCGCCGTGCGGTCCACTTCCGGCGCGTTGACACGCTGGCAGGCGAACAGGAACGCATCGGTTGAACCCCCGGTCGACGCGAAGGCCAGTTTGAATGACGCCATGTCGCTTTTACCGGCACCGTCGGTGAACGCCCGCGAAAAGCCTAGCATGTCCCCGCCCGACAGGCTCGCATCGACAAAGCGTGCATGGTCCGCATCGGCGTCGTCCGTGGTCAGGACCACGGCGGAAAAACCTTCATTGCCATTGCGGTCACGATAGAGCCGGTCGCGCGCGACGAAGACATTGCCCTGGCCGGCGGCTTTCATCGCGGCCTGGTCATCGCCGACAGCCAGCGGTTCCAGATAGGTGCCGTCCGCGAGGAAGACGCAGCAATTTTCCGTGCCGAATGGATGGATGCCTGTCGGCGCGACGATGAAGCCGAGGGCCGTTAGCCGCGCCCGCGCCACATCCAGGCTCGAGGTCGGCAGCACGAGGTGATCGAGCGGATGAGTGCCTGTGGGTGGTGTTTGGATCATGCCAGCGCGGTGTGCATCATTGCGCAAAAGGGTTCAAGGGCGCCCGAATCAGCTTCCGGCCACCACATCGGCGGAATAACGCAGTTCGCGCAATGGCTTGACCCTGCTGGTGGTCTGCGCATAGAGCGGATGCGCCTTGTAGGCGGCCAATGCGGCGGCATCGGTGAACTCGGCGTAGACGACCACGTCGATCTCATCCGACAGCGGATCGACCTTGGTGTTCAGCGTCACCTCGAACAGGCTGGAATGGGGAATGCCGCCGAGCGCCAGCAGCCCAGAGCGCACTGCCTCCACATCCTCGCCACGCCGCGCGCTGAAGAAAACGATATGCCGGATCAACCCCGCCTCCTCGATCAAAAATCCGGGGTCTTTTGTGACGACGAAACCGTCAGGTCAACCGTTCAGGGTGCCGCGCGTCCTTGCGACGCGCCCGGGATGCACGAGACCTGAACGGGAACTAGGCCTTGCCGGTGACGTAACGCACCACGTGAGAGACATTCCTCACCGTCATATCGAGGTACCGGCCCTGGTTGTAGAGACCGTCCCAGATCAGGAAAAACGCAACGGCGGCGATGACGATGACATAACGCATGGCTAATCTATCGCATAAGCCCGGCTGTGCTCATAGACGTTTCCGCCAGGCAAAGACGGGATCCGTGTCGACCCTCGTCCGGTATATGAACTCTCGGCACCTGGAACTGCCAAATCAATGCCGGCGCGCCTTCGATCTCGTCGCCGGGCGACTGGCCGGGCATGATCCAGAAATGGCCCGCGGCGCAATTGCGAATGGCGGTCAGAGAAGGATGCGGTATTTCGCAAATCCTGCCTCGCCGGCGCCCGCCGGCTCGATCTTCAATGACTTCACTTCGGCGATGAGGTCCTTCGCCTTGGGCCCTGTCTCGAACACGACGCTGGTTCCGGGCAGCGGCGCGAACGACCAGTTGCCGTCCGCCGACGGGTTGATGGTGCCCTGCTTGACGATGTAGCGGACGATGACGTCGCGGTTGGTGTCTGGCGCTTCGTAGATAATTTTGGAAGCGTCGATGTCAGGAAAATTGCCGCCGCCGCCGGCCCGGTAGTTGTTCGTTGCAACGACAAATTTCTGATTGGGATCAATCGGTTTGCCGTCGAACATCAGGCCGACGATGCGATTGGCACTAGCATTGGCCAGCCCGCCCTTGGCATCGTATTTCGGCGGCTGCGACAGATCTATTCTGTAGGTGACGCCGTCGATAACGTCGAAATTGTAGGACGGAAAGTCGGTGTTGATGAGCGCCTGGTCGGCCTTGCCAGGTTCGATCCGGTTGAAGATGCCGGCCGACATTTCCAGCCATTCCTTGACCTGCGCTCCGGTGATCTCAACGGCCCGCACGGTGTTGGGATAAAGGTAGAGGTCGGCGACGTTCTTGATCGCGATGTCGCCTGCCGGCACATCGGTGTAGTAGTCGGCGCCATTGCGCCCGCCTGCCTTGAAGGGGGCTGCCGCCGACAGCAGCGGCACGTCCTTCCATTGTGTGTTTTTCAGGATGTCCTGGAGGTACCAGGTCTGCGCCTGGCTGACGACCTGAACCGACGGATCGTCGGCGACCAGCGCGAAATAGGAATAGAGCGGCGCTGCGGTCTTGCCGACGGGACGACGCACATAGGCGAGCGTTGCCTGGTGGTCCTGCTCAAGCGCGGCGATGATGCGGTTGTCGTCCGCGACAGTCGGCTTGTTCTTGTTGTCGACACGTTCGAAGATCGGCCGCGCTTCCGAGGTGGCGGAAACGATCTTCCATTTCGATCCGTCGCGCTCCAGCATCAGGTCGATCAGGCCCATATGCGAGCCCCAGAAGCCGCCCATGACGGCCGGCTTGCCCTGCAGCGTACCCTTTTGCGCATCGACGCCTTCGAGCGCCTGAAAATCCTTCTTGCCAGGGAACACCAGATGCTGGTGACCCGTGAACACCGCGTCGATGCCTTCAACGCCGGCGACAAAGAACGATGCGTTCTCCATCATATCGCCCTGCTTGATGTCGATGCCAGAATGCGAGAGCGCGATGATAATGTCGGCGCCCTCTTCCTTCATCTGCGGCACCCAGGCCTTGGCGGCCTCGACAATGTCGCGCGTTCTGACATTACCTTCGAGGTTCTTGAGATCCCAGACCATGATCTGCGGCGGCACGAAGCCGATGATGCCAATCCTGATCGGTTGCTCGGTGCCTGAACCGTCCCTGATCTTCTTGTCGAGGACGACGTAGGGCTTGAGGTAGAGCTTGTCGTCGCGCGGGTTCGCGGCAAGCTCGGTGCCGCGGATCAGGTTGGCGCAGACGAAGGGGAAATTGGCGCCGGCCAGAACCTTGTCCATGAAGGACAGGCCGTAGTTGAATTCGTGGTTGCCCAACGTCGAGCACTCGTAGCCGAGCAGGTTCATGCCTTTCATGATCGGATGCAGGTCACCGTCCTTCATGCCCTTTTCATAGGCGATGTAGTCGCCCATCGGATTGCCCTGCAGCAGGTCGCCATTGTCGATCAGCATCGAATTAACGGCTTGCTTGCGCACCGCGTCGATCAGGGAGGCCGTGCGCGACAGTCCCATCGTGTCATTCGCTTTGTCGGCGTAATAGTCATAGGGCAGCACATTCACATGGATGTCGGTGGTCTCCATGATCCGGAGATGCGCCTGGTTGGCCTGGGCGCGGGCGGAGAAAGGGTGAAGCGCAATCAGCGCGCCTGTGGCGGCGGCGCCCGCGAGGAGACCGCGGCGGGAGACGGAATGGACCGGCGACATGTTTTCTCCTTTTCGACGACACGAAAGACCCTGGCCGAAAGCGAACTTCGCGCTGAAACCTATTCGAGTCCATTCAAGAAGTTGCGCGCATCGGAGTTGTCAGTCGATCAGCAACAGATGACGCGCGGATGAACGGGCGCAAGCGCGGAAGATCAGCCCTTGTCGTCGTCGCCCTGCGTGATCAGGCGGGCGCTGCGTTGGCCCGTGACGTAGATCCATAGCCAGCTCAGCGACACCGCGAGCCGGTTGCGGAAGCCGATCAGGAAATAGATGTGCGCCAGTCCCCACAGCCACCAGGCCGGCCAGCCGGTCAGCCTGATCCAGCCGAAATCGATCGCCGCGGCGCGCTTGCCGATCGTGGCCAGGTCCCCGGCATGCTTGTAGTGGAACGGCCTTACGCTCGTATCGCCGGCAAGCCTGGCCTTGATGGTCGCGGCAACATGGCGGCCCTCCTGCTTGGCGGAAGGCGCCACGCCGGGAACGGGCCGTCCATCGGGCCGCAGCACGAGAGCGGCGTCGCCGATGACGAAAATCTCGGGGCTGCCCGGCACGGTGAGATCGGGTTCAACCAGCACCCTTCCCGCCCGGTCGGCGGCGGCGCCCAGCCATTCGGCTGCCGGCGAAGCGGCAACGCCCGCCGCCCACAATATGGTCCTCGCCGGCAGATGCGTGTCGCCGAAGACGACGCCCTCGGCGTCGCAGCGCGTGACCGCCCGGCCGAGTTCGATCGTCACGCCGAGCCGCTTCAACGCCTTTCCGGCATAATCGGACAGTTTCGGTGCGAAATTGGCCAATATGCGGTCGCCAGCCTCGACCAGCACCACACGCGTCTCGCGCGTGTCGATGTTGCGGAATTCGCCGCGCAGTGTGTCGTGCGCCAGTTCGGCAATGGTGCCGGCAAGTTCGACACCGGTCGGACCGCCGCCGACGATCGCGATCGTCAGCAGCGCCTGGCGCCTGGCAGGATCGGTTTCCCGTTCGGCCTGCTCGAAGGCGAGCAGAATGCGCCGTCGGATGGTGGTGGCGTCCTCCAGCGTCTTCAACCCTGGCGCGAACGGCTCCCATTCGTCGTGGCCGAAATAGGCATGTCGGGCGCCGGTGGCGAGCACCAGCGTGTCGTAGGCGACGGTGCTGCCGTCATCGAGCAGCACGCGTTTTCCGGCTCGGTCGATGCCGGTGACATTGGCGAGCAGCGTCGTCACGTCCTTGCGCTTGCGCAGCAGGTGGCGGATCGGCCAGGCGACCTCCGAGGTCGCCAGCGCCGTCGTTGCGACCTGGTAGAGCAGCGGCTGGAAAAGATGGTGATTGCGTTTGTCGATCATGGTGATGCGCACGGGCGCACCGGCGAGAGCGCGGGTGAATTCGAGGCCGCCGAACCCCGCCCCTACGACGACGACATGGTGATTGGCTTGATCCATCGCATTCACCCTGACCAGCAATATCGCATGCCTTTGATGTAGGAGCTTTTGTGCAATGCAACAACACGAAGGCCGTGCCCGAGACTCGTCGTTCCATGTCGTGAATGCACATGTCGCATCCCCCCGCCGGGTATAGCGTTATGGAAAACAGCGATGAGGTGAAGCATGGCCAACGATCACGACGACCAGGGTCCGGCGCAATATTCCTCGCCGCCATGCTTCATGCACGAACTCGATCCCGCGTTTCACGCGCCGATATCCGATTGGACCGACGTCAGACGATGGCGCAAGGCCGAACGGGAACGCCTGATCGCGGCGCGTCTCGCGGTTTCCGCCGATGCGCGAACGGCGATGTCGCAGAGCATCGCCGGAGCCCTTGACGCGGCGATCGGCGATATCGCCGGCCGCATGGTCAGCCTCTATTGGCCGTTTCGCGGCGAGCCGGACCTGCGGCCATGGATGGCCGCCATCAATGAACGAGGCGGGCGCACCGCGCTGCCCGTCGTCATCGAAAAGGCACAGCCGCTGATCTTCCGGGCCTATGTTCCGGGCGACCGGCTGGAGAAGGGCGTGTGGAACATTCCGATTCCGGCCGAGGGCGAACCGGTCTTGCCCGACATCGTCATCTCGCCGATCGTCGGCATCGATTCCGGCAATTATCGCCTGGGCTATGGCGGCGGGTTCTACGACCGAACGCTGGCGGCGATGCCGTTCAAGCCCCTGGTCATCGGCGTCGGCTACGAATTGCAGCGCATCGCCACCATCTACCCGCAGCCGCACGATATCCCGATGGACCGGATCGTGACGGAGGCTGCCAAGGCGTAGACGGCTGAAGGCATGGAAGGCTGAGAATGCTCAGGCCATTTCGGGCTTCAGGCCCATCGCCGTCCGGTCGACGATTTCGCGCAGGGCAAAAGACGAATTGATCTTCGTCACATGCGGCATCGCCGACAGCCACTCCTTGTGGATGCGTTCGTAGTCGGCAAGGTCCTTGGCCGCGATCCTGAGGATGTAGTCGTACTCGCCCGACATCAGGTGGCAGGACAGCACGTTCGGGCAGCGCTTGATCGCAGCCTCGAAATCCGACAGCGTCTTCTCGAACTGGCCCGACAGCGATATGTGCACGATCGCCGTCATCTGGTGACCAAGTGCTGCATTGGAAAGCCGGGCATGATAGCCGCGGATGGTTCCGGATTTCTCCAGATTGTCGAGCCGGCGCGAACAGGCCGACTGCGACAGGCCGACCCTTTCGGCAAGGGCGGCGTTCGGCATCCTGCCATCCTTCTGCAAGGTCTCCAGAATGGCGATATCAATCCTGTCGAGTGGCATTCTTCGTGATTCCTGCGAATTTTTGCGCATTCTACGCAACAATTATCGAATAGCGAGCCCTCCTGCAAGTGCATTCGCAAACACTTACGCAACGATTCGTGGTTGACTGCGTCAATACAGGGAACGAGCCCCGAAGGGCCGTGTCAGGAGAAATGAAAATGCGCGTCGGCTGCCCCCGGGAAATCAAGAATCATGAATATCGCGTCGGACTTACGCCCGGCTCGGTCCGCGAATATGTCGCCCACGGACATGAGGTGCTGGTCGAGACCGGCGCCGGGGCCGGCATCGGAGCCGACGACAACGCCTATCGCGCTGCCGGCGCCACCATCGCCAAGACGGCGGCCGATGTGTTCGCCAAGTCGGATATGATCGTCAAGGTCAAGGAGCCGCAGCCTAACGAATGGGCCCAACTGCGCGATGGCCAGATCCTCTACACCTATCTTCACCTTGCTCCGGATCCGGAACAGACCAAGGGCCTGCTCGCTTCGGGCGTTACCGCCATCGCCTATGAAACGGTGACCGACGACCGGGGCGGCCTGCCGTTGCTGGCGCCGATGTCGGAAGTCGCCGGCCGCCTGTCGATCCAGGCCGGCGCCACGGCGCTGCAGAAGGCCAATGGCGGCCGCGGCGTGCTGCTCGGCGGCGTGCCCGGCGTGCTGCCCGGCAAGGTCACCGTGCTCGGCGGCGGCGTCGTCGGCCTGCACGCGGCCAGGATGGCGGCTGGCCTGGGCGCCGACGTCACCATCATCGACCGCTCGATCCCGCGCCTGCGCCAGCTCGACGACCTCTTTGCCGGCCGCGTCCACACCCGCTATTCGACCGTGGAGGCTCTGGAAGAAGAGTGCTTTTCCGCCGACATCGTCGTGGGCGCCGTGCTGATCCCGGGTGCTGCGGCGCCGAAGCTGGTCTCGCGCGAAATGCTTTCGGGCATGAAGAAGGGGTCGGTGCTGGTCGACGTCGCCATCGACCAGGGCGGCTGCTTCGAGACCTCGCACGCGACCACGCATGCCGAGCCGACCTACGAGGTCGACGGCGTCATCCACTACTGCGTCGCCAACATGCCGGGCGCCGTGCCGGTCACCTCAGCACATGCACTCAACAACGCGACTCTGCACTATGGCCTTCAGCTCGCTGACAAGGGCCTGAAGGCGCTGGTCGACGACCATCATCTGCGCAATGGACTCAACGTCCACAGAGGCAAGATCACCAACCGTGCGGTCGCCGAAGCGCTCGGCTACGAACTGGTCGAACCGAAGGCGGTTCTCGCGGCCTGATTCTCCTGAGAGGATACCTGCCTCCCGTCAGCCCGCCGGTCATTCCCGGCGGGTTTTTTCTTTCCGGATTGGCGGCTGTCAGGCCTGCACCCGGCTCGGACTTAAAACATGTGCCGCAACCTGCGTCTCGGCGCCAATTGCAAGTTTAACTGAGCCCTCCAGGCAAATAGTCGAAGCCCATATGCTTCTTTGCGCAGAAAATTTCTGTGGAAGGTTCAGGCAAACAAAAAAGCGGAGCCAAGGCCCCGCTTCCTCGATGTCGAGATTTGCCGCCGGTTCATCCGCGGTCGACAAATCGATCGACGGCTACCCGTGTACCGCAATGGTATGACAGGAGTACGACAGCGCTCCGCTATCGCACCGCCACATGCGCCCGTCAGACACGTTCGATCCGGCACTGGAAGCAATTGTTGCGCGCCGAGCGGACATGCACGTAGGCAATCTCGTCGCGTTCCAAGAGAGCCTCGGCGCGCGCGGCGATCGCATCGGTCGCAATGACGCCACCGCTGCCATAGACGATGCGGTCATCCCTGCCGTAGCCGCGCACGATATAGTCCGGGCTTTCGAGAATTTCGGGAAGTGCCTGAGATTCCGCGGCGCGCTCGCATTCCTGCGCGTGAAGGAAGATCGGTCCGGTCTCGGCATAGGGCTGAAGTTTGGGGAATGGCCGGTAGGCCAGGATGAGATAGTCGTCTCCGTCGGCGATGTTCTTCAGGCAATGCCGGCATGGCATGCCGTCGCCGTCGGAGACCTTACGCTCGGGCGTGTTTCCATAGGCATCGGGCCCGCCGCGCTGAAGCGCTCGTACATCTTGTGTCGGCAAGGCTTTGAACTGGATGGTCATGGCGAAAATCTCCGATGTCATTGATCGGAAATTATGCGCATCAGCCCCCGCCTCCCACCCGATTCCTGACAATCATTGGCCCTTGGTCGGCTTGTTCCAGCCGACCAAGGCAAGGCGAACTTCACCGGATTGTCGGAACTCCCTCAGCGAATGAAGTCGTCAAAGCGACGGAGGGTGACCCGCCGGTTCCGCCAGTTTTCGTTCTGCGTCTGCACCAGCAGGAATTCCTCGCCATAACCGACCGTCTCCAAAGCATAGGCCGGCACGCCGAACTCGCGCACCAGCGTGCGCTTCAGCGAGGCGGCGCGCTGTTCCGACAGGATCCGGTTCGATTGGAAGGAGCCGACGGCGTCGGTATGGCCCTCGATGAGGACGCGCGCCCCGGGGTTGCGGCGCAGGATACGCTGCAACGCATCGGCGATAGTGTCGATCTTGTCGTATTGCGAGCTGGAGATCGCGGCCGAGCCTAAAGCGAAATTGATCGACTGGATATCGATCGACCGGGCCATGCGGCGCAGGTCCGGCCGGCGCTTGAACTCACGGATGGTGACGCGCTCGTTCGGGCGCAGCTTCACGCGGGGTGCCGCCTCGAGCTTTCGTTCGATGGTTGCGGCCGAAGGCGTTGTCGCCTGCGCGGCGGCGAGACCGGGCATTGCGATTGCCGCGATCAGCGCGGCGGCGAGGGTACGGCGGGTCAGCATGTCTTTTCTCCTTCGGCCCGTATTATGTGCGGGCAAGATGGCAGAGACAGGCTGAAGCGCGGATGAACGAGAGGTTCAGCTTTTGTGAGGGCGTCGCTATGGCCGCATGACGCTGGCCGAGCGCTCGGCGAAGGGCAGAGGGTGAACGGTCTCCTTCTTCTGCGCCACCGGCGCGAAGCCGAGCTTCTGGTAGAGCGGCAAGGCAGCAGGATGGTCGAGCGTGCAGGTCTGCACCATCACCCGCTTCGGTCCATACGACCAAGCCGCGGCGATCGCCGATCCCAGGAACCAGCGGCCGATGCCTTGCCCGGTGGCGTGTTCCATCATGCCGAAATAGGCAAGCTCGACTTCTTCCGGCAGATGCGGCTTGAGGTCGAAAAAACCGGCGGGCGCGCCATCGAGATAGAGCACCCTGATGTCGCGATCCTCGCGGTGGATGCCGGCCGAAAGCTCGTCGTCATCCAGCCTCAGCACATTGACCCAGTGCCATTTACGCCCCACCCGATCCATCAGGTACCGGTAGAAGTGCAGCGGAATGTCCTTAGTTTTCAGGAGTGCGACCTGGCGGTTGTAGGGCATGGGCGGCGACACGGCCGGTGGCGCATGCATCTCGAGGAACGTCACCGTGACTTCGATGTCCTTCAGCTCGCCGTTTTCCATCGTCATTCCTTGCCTGTCACGACTGGTGTGTCGGAGAGACCGCCCCATTCGGTCCATGAGCCGTCGTAAAGCCTGTTGTCGGTATGGCCAAGCGTTTCCAACGCAAGCGTGATCACCGCCGCCGTAACGCCGGAGCCGCAGGAAGTGACGATAGGCTTCGACAGATCGAGGCCGGCGTCCTCGACCACCTTGCGCAACCGCTCCTTCGGCAGAAGCACGCCGTTTTCCGACAGCGCCGAATAAGGCAAGTTGCGCGCGCCCGGCATATGGCCGGAACGGACGCCCGCGCGCGGCTCCGGCTCCGCGCCGGTGAAGCGCCCTGCCCCGCGCGCATCGGCAATCTGGCTTTCCCGGGTTCCGACGATGCGGCGCATATCGGCAAGGCTGGCGACCCGGCCGGCGTCGAAATCGGCGTGGAACACGCTGGGCGCGATTTTGGTCGGTTCGGCCGTCACCGGCCGGCCGGCCGCTTTCCAGCCATCGAAACCACCGTCAAGGATATACGTCTGGAAGACGCCCATCACCCGGAACATCCACCATGCCCGAGGTGCCGAGAAAAAGCCCGGGCCGTCATAGACGATGATCGTGTCATCTGCCGAAACGCCCATCGCGCCGACATACTGCGCGAAATGCTGCGGCGACGGCAGCGTATGCGGCAGCGCGGCGTCCGGATCGGAGACCGCGTCCTGATCCAGGAAGCGGGCGCCCGGAATGTGCCCAGCGTCATACTCGGCGCGCGCGTCGCGGTTTTGCGCCGGAAGATACCAGGATGCATCGACAATCGTCAGGCCAGGCTGGCCCAAACGCTCCTGCAACCAGTCAGCGTCGACGGTGAAAGGACTGTCTTCAGCCATTGTGGTTCTCCTGCCGCCATTGACCAGACGTTGTCTTGCCTTGCCGCATGATCTTGTCCGAAAACATCGTAGCTTTCGAGATCATGTTTGGGGCATCGGTCCAAACCGGATGCGGAAGCGCCGGTTTTCACGCCCCTTCTTCTCGATCTTGCCGATATGGATTTCGCCGATCTCGCCGGTGCTTTTGACATGGGTGCCACCACAGGGCTGACTGTCCACCGAAGCATTCTCGCCGATGCAGACCAGCCGGATTTTGCCGGTACCTAGCGGCGGACGGACATTCTTGGACTTCACCAGACCCGGATTGGCGGCCAGTTCCTCGTCGCTGATCAGCCTGGTAAAGATCGGATGATCGGCCCGCACCAGGCCCATCAGGCCAGCCGTCACGTCTTCCTTGCTGAAGCTGGCGTCGGGAATGTCGAAATCGACACGGCTGTCGTCTTCCGAAACCGCCGCGCCGGTGATCGGAAACGGGCAGACGACGGTGAGCAAATGGCAAGCGGCATGCATGCGCATCAAGAGATGACGTCGCTCCCAGTCGATTGCGAGCTTCAGGCGCTCGCCGACCGCAGGCGCGGCTTGTTCCGGCGCCGGCACGTGGATGATCTCGTCCTTTGTTTCCCCGGTGATGGTAGCGGCCAGGACGATGCGGCTGCCATCGGCGCGCTGGAGATGGCCGCTATCGCCCGGCTGCCCGCCCGAGGTGGCATAGAAGATGGTGCGGTCCAGAACGATGCCGCCGCGCTCGTTGACGGCGACCACCACGGCATCGGCCGTCCTGAGATAGGCGTCGTCGCGAAACAGCGCTTCGGTCTTGTGCGCCATCACACGACCTTTTCAAACGGCACGGAAATATCTGATTTCTCTTCCATCCAGCCGGGCACCGGCAGCTTCTTTTCGCGCAGGAATTCGGGATTGAACAGTTTCGATTGGTAGCGTGTGCCGTAGTCGCAAAGAATGGTCACGATGGTATGGCCGGGGCCGAGTTCACGCGCCAGTCGGATCGCGCCCGCTATGTTGATGCCGGTCGAACCGCCGACGCAAAGGCCTTCCTCCTGGACCAGGTCGAAGACGATCGGCAACGCATCCTCATCACGAATTTGGAACGAGAAGTCGGGCGTGAACCCATCGAGGTTGGCGGTGATGCGTCCCTGCCCGATGCCTTCGGTGATCGAACTGCCCTCGGATTTCAGCTCACCGCTGGTATAGAAACTGTAGAGCGCAGCGCCCAGCGGATCGGCGAGAGCGATCTTTACGTCTTTGCTTTTCGCCTTCAGTCCGAAAGCGACGCCGGCCAGCGTTCCGCCCGAGCCGACCGCCGAGACGAAGCCGTCGACCTTGCCGCCGGTCTGGCTCCAGATCTCCTGCGCCGTGGTGCGGATGTGCCCGTCGCGGTTGGCGACATTGTCGAACTGGTTGGCCCAGATAGCGCCGTTCGGCTCCGAACGCGCCATTTGCTCAGCCAGCCGCCCCGACAATTTCACGTAATTGTTGGGGTTCTTGTACGGCACGGCCGGAACCTCGATCAGCTCGGCGCCGAGCAGCTTGATCGTGTCCTTCTTCTCCTGGCTCTGCGTTTCGGGAATGACGATGACGGTGCGGTAGCCGAGCGCCTTGGCGACCAGCGTCAGCCCGATGCCCGTATTGCCGGCCGTGCCCTCGACAATGACGCCGCCCGGCCTGAGCAGCCCACGCTCTTCGGCATCGCGGATGATGAACAGGCCGGCGCGGTCCTTGACCGACTGTCCTGGATTCATGAATTCGGCCTTGCCCAGGATCTCGCAGCCGGTTTCTTCCGAAGCCCTGTTGAGGCGGATCAATGGCGTGTTGCCGATAGCGTCGATCACGGAGCGGGGCATTCGGGAGTCCTTGTGTAGCTGCGCGAAACCCTAGAAACCCGAAGCTTCGGTTTCAAGGCAAGAATTTGCCTGGTCCAGTCGCATTTTCCGTACTGCATTTGCGCCGGCGTCACCTTGGTGCCGGGCCTATCCGCGTTGTTCATTTGCGGCCGGCGTCGAAAACCGCTCTTTTCATTCGATTTCTTCGCGGTTAGAGCAAAAGCCAAGAACAATTCGACGGGGGCGCAGCATGACACTCTATCGGGCCGACCCGAAGCATGGCGTCGCCTGGGTCACGGGAGGCAGCAGCGGCATCGGCCGTTCGCTGGCCAGGGACCTTGCGTCCCAGGGCTATGCGGTGGCCGTAACGGCACCCGATGGCGATCCCATCGACACGCTGATTGTCGAGACCGCGCAGATGCCAGGCAAGGTCAAGGCTTTTCCCTGCGACGTGACCGACGAGCCGCGCATGGCAAGAACCGTCGCTGCAATCGAGAACGAGCTTGGCCCCATCGTGCTCGCCGTCTTAAACGCGGGCAACTACATTTCCACGCCTGGCGAGGCTCTCGTCGTCAGCGATTTTCGCCGGTCTTTCGAGGTCAACTATTTCGGCATCATCAACGGGCTTGTGCCGGTCGTCGAACGCATGCGCGTGCGGGCGCGCGGTCATATTGTGCTGGTCGGCTCGGTCACCGCTTATTTCGGCTGGCCGACGACCGCCGCTTATGGCGGCACCAAAGCGGCGATCAACATCCTGGCCGAATCGCTGAAATACGATTTCGACAAGATGAACGTGCGCGTCCAGGTCATGAATCCGGGCTTCATAGACACACCGCTGACCGAGAAGAACATGCTGCCCATGCCGGGGCTGATGCCGGTCAGCCGAGCGACGCGGCGCATGGTGCGGGGTATCAAATCCGGCGGCTTCGAGGTCACATTCCCGCGCCGGACGAGCTGGCCCCTGAAGCTGCTCAGCCTGTTGCCGAGACCGGTGTACCGAGGCGTGATCAGCCTCATGACGAGCTGGAAGGCACGGCCGCTGAATTACGACCGCAAGCCGCCGAGCGAATAGAAGCCAGCGGATCGGCGGCTTCATCGCCGGCCGGTCGTTGCCTGTTCCCCGCCACCGCCGTAGGTTTGTTGTTGTTGCGTTTGGAGTCTGCGATGGGGCGACGAATCGTGCTTGCTGTGCTGGGGTTAGTCGCCATCCTCGCACTGGCCTTCGTGCTCGGCCCGCGGGTTCCCGTCGACACCACGATCCGCTTCGATCCATCCGCAATCGGCGACGATCCGCAGGCCTACGTGGCCAGGACGGAAGCGGCGATATCCGGCATCCGTGACGGGCTGGAGAAAGAGATCATCTGGGCCAATCCGATGGTGCATGCCAGGACACGGCTGTCGATCGTCTATATCCACGGCTTTTCGGCGTCGAAAGGCGAGCTCCGCCCGCTGCCCGACGAGGTTGCCGACCAGCTCGACGCCAATCTGTTCTTTACCCGCCTCACCGGCCACGGGCAGGATGGCGCGGCCATGACGCAAGGCAGCGTCGATGCCTGGATCAACGACTATGAGGAGGCGCTCGCGATCGGCCGGGCCATCGGCGACAAGGTGATCGTCATCTCCACCTCGACCGGCGGCTCGCTGGCGGCCTGGGCGGCAACACAACCGGGTGCTTCGGACGGCGTGGCGGCGATCGCGTTCATCTCGCCGAATTTCGGCGTCAAGGCGTCGGGCGCCGGGATCCTGACCATGCGATGGGGCAAACAAATAGCCGAACTCGTCGCCGGCAAGGAGCGCAGCTTCATGCCGCGCAACGCGCTGCACGAGAAATTCTGGACCACCAGATATCCCCTTGCCGCGACGCTGCCGATGCAGGCGCTGACGGAACTTGCCTATGGCGCGCCGGTGGAGAAAGCGGTGGTCCCTGCCCTCTTCATCTTTTCGGATTCGGACAGCGTGGTGCGGCCTGACCGCACGCGTGAAATCGCCGGGCGTTGGGGCGCGCCGCACGAGCTGGTTCCGGTCGACGATACCGGCGATCCCGACAACCACGTCATCGCCGGCGACGCCCTGTCGCCATCGACCACGACCTTCCTTGCACAAAGAATTGCCGTCTGGATCGAGGCGGTCGCGAAGTAGCCCGAGCTTCCATACGGAAAGGGCGACCGCAGCCTCACCGCGGTCGCCCTTTATCTCACTGGTGACCAGCCGGGCACGCAAATGCCCGGCCAATACGAAGCGGCCTGCCTACGCGGCCCGCGCCGCGGGCCGCTTGCCGCCGAAGCGGCGTTTATTGTTGCCCTTGAAGGGCTTGGCGCCTTCCGGTTTGCGGTCGCCAGCGAAGGCCGGCTTGTCACCGAAGCGCTTCTTGCCGGAGCCGTTGTTCTGGCCGCCCGGCCGCCTGCCGTCGCGACGGCCATTGCGGTCGTTTCGGTCATTGGCAGGCTCGAAGCGCTCGTTCTTCTCAGCCGGGTTGCGCTGCGGATCGGGGCTGCCGAGATGGTCGGCGACAACAGGCAGCTTGGCGCGGATGATGCGTTCGACCTGGCGCAGCTTGCTGTTCTCGGACGGATCGCAGAGCGTAATCGCAATGCCGTCCCGGCCGTTGCGGCCGGTGCGGCCGATGCGGTGGACATAGCTCTCCGCCTCATCAGGCAGGTCGAAATTCACGACATGACTGATGCCGGGCACGTCGATGCCGCGCGCGGCGATATCGGTGGCCACCAGAATGCGCACCGAACCCTCGCGGAAATCGTTCAGTGCCTTCTGCCGCGCATTCTGCGACTTGTTGCCGTGGATGACAGCGGCCTTGAAGCCGTCGCGCTCGAGGTCCTTGGTTACCCGGTCGGCGCCGTGCTTGGTGCGCGAAAAGATGATGACGGACTTCATCGTCTCGTCGGCGAGCATCGTCGACAGCACTTGGCGCTTCTGCTTGGTGCGGGCAAGGACGACGCTCTGCGCGATCTCGGCCGCCGCCGTGCTTTGCGGCGCGACTTCGACACGGATTGGGTTCTTCAGCAGGCCTTTCGCCAGTTCGGCGATTTCATTGGGCATAGTCGCGGAGAACAGCACCGTCTGACGGTCCGGCGCGGTCGCCTTGGCGATGCGCTTGACGTCATTGATGAAGCCCATGTCGAGCATGCGGTCGCCCTCGTCGAGCACCAGCCATTTGGTGTCGGCAAGCATGAGGTCGCCTTCGCGCACCAGATCGGTCAACCGGCCAGGCGTGGCGATCAGGATGTCGACACCAGGCGCAACCTTCTTCACCTGGCTGAAGCGCGAGACGCCGCCCAGCACGAGCGCGGTCGAGACATGCGCGCCCTTGGCGAGGATCTTGATGGTGTCCTCGATCTGCACGGCGAGCTCACGAGTCGGCGCCAGGATCAGCGCGCGTGCCGTCTTCGGCCGGCGCTTGGTGCCGAGCGCAATGATCTTCGACAGGATCGGCAGCGCGAAGGCCGCAGTTTTGCCGGAGCCGGTCTGGGCGATGCCGAAAATGTCACGGCCTTCCATCTGCGGCGGGATCGCCTGAGCCTGGATCGGCTTCGGATCGGTGAAGCCGGCGGCATGGGTGGCCTTGAGCAGCGCACCCGTAATTCCCAGTGCTGCGAAACCGGAGAGTTCTCCAGTGTCGTTGCCGGGCAAAGTGTTTTCGTTGGTCAAAATATTCTTCTTTCACGCGGCCTCTGGCCGCAAACATCAATGGCGGCAGGGCGCAACCTGCCGTCGAATCAATTGTCATGGAACGACAAGGCGGCGGACGTGTTCGTCCGCGCGGCTGCGCTGTCGTGCCCGCAGGCATCATGCCACGGGGCTTTTTCGCCACCTTGCTAACCAATCGGGGCCGATCAGCAGGAAAGAGGGAAAACAGACGCAACCAGTCTCATTCGAGGAGAAGGCCGGATCGGTCCGGCCCAAGCGCCTATGCCGTGCATATGGCTGAGTTCGCTCTGAAATGCAAGGGCATCATGTTGCAGCGCAACAAAACGCCTCGAAAAAGCGACGCTTGCGCTCACCTGCGGGCATCATTACCACAAAGCAGCCCGCGCAGGAGATCGAGAATGAAGGACGTGCTGAAGGAACTCGAGCGTCGTCGCGAGATCGCCCGCATGGGCGGCGGTCAGGCTCGCATCGACGCGCAGCACAAGAAGGGCAAGCTCACCGCCCGCGAACGCATCGAGGTGTTTCTCGACGAGGGTTCGTTCGAGGAGTTCGACATGTATGTCGAGCACCGTTCGACCGACTTCGGCATGGAAAAGACCAAGATCGCCGGCGATGGCGTTGTCACCGGCTGGGGCACCGTCAACGGCCGTCCCGTCTACCTTTTCGCCAAGGATTTTACCGTGTTCGGCGGCTCGCTGTCGGAAGCGCATGCCGAAAAGGTCATCAAGGTGCAGGAGATGGCGCTGCGCAACCGCGCGCCGATCATCGGCCTCTACGATGCCGGCGGTGCCCGCATCCAGGAAGGCGTGGCTGCACTCGGCGGCTACGCCGAGATCTTTCAGCGCAATGTGCTGGCGTCGGGCGTCATTCCGCAGATTTCCGTGATCATGGGGCCTTGCGCTGGCGGCGACGTCTATTCGCCGGCCATGACCGACTTCATCTTCATGGTGCGCGACACCTCCTACATGTTCGTTACTGGACCGGACGTGGTGAAGACCGTCACCAACGAGACGGTGACCGCCGAGAGCCTCGGCGGCGCTTCCGTTCACACGACGAAATCCTCGATCGCCGACGGCGCCTATGACAACGACGTCGAAGCACTGCTGCAGATGCGCCGGCTGGTCGATTTGCTGCCGGCCTCGAACACATCGGAGATTCCCGAGATCGAATGCTACCAGTCGGTCACCGATCACGATCTGTCGCTCGACCGGCTGATCCCCGACAACGCGAACAAGCCTTACGATATCAAGGAGCTGATCCTGAAAGTCGCCGACGAGGGTGATTTCTTCGAGATCCAGCAAAGTTTCGCCAAGAACATCGTCACCGGCTTCGGACGTATTGAAGGCCGCACGGTCGGCTTCGTCGCCAACCAGCCCATGGTGCTGGCCGGCGTGCTCGATTCTGACGCCAGCCGCAAGGCGGCGCGCTTCGTGCGCTTCTGCGACTGTTTTTCGATCCCGATCGTCACCTTCGTCGACGTTCCGGGCTTCCTGCCGGGCACGGCGCAGGAATATGGCGGGCTGATCAAGCACGGCGCCAAACTGCTCTTCGCCTATGCCGAGGCGACCGTGCCGAAGATCACCGTCATCACCAGGAAGGCCTATGGCGGCGCCTATGACGTGATGGCTTCGAAACACCTGCGTGGCGATATGAACTATGCCTGGCCGACGGCGCAGATCGCCGTGATGGGCGCCAGGGGCGCGGTCGAGATCATCTATCGCAAGGACATCGGAGACGCCGAAAAGATCGCAGCTCATACAAAGGCTTACGAAGACCGCTTCCTGTCGCCCTTCGTCGCCGCCGAGCGCGGCTATGTCGACGAGGTGATCATGCCGCATTCGACCCGCCGCCGCATCGCCCGCGCGCTGCGAATGCTGCGCAACAAGGAAATGCAGAACCCCTGGAAAAAGCACGACAACATTCCGCTGTAAGCTGAATGTCGCGGCAAGTCAGCGCGCGCCGCGAGCCGCCACCAGTTCACGCAGCACAGGCACCAGCGCCAGCGGCAAGTCCTCGGCGATCAGCCCCGGCCCGAACCGGCTGCCGGACTCGGCATGGATCCATACCGCCGCGCATGCCGCCTCGAAGGCCGGCATGCCTTGCGCCAGGAAGCCGGCCACGAGCCCCGAGAGCACGTCGCCCGAACCAGCGGTTGCCAACCATGGCGCGCCATTGGAGTTGATCGCAGCCCTGCCATCGGGAGCAGCGATTACGGTGTCGGCGCCCTTGTAGACGATCACGGCGTTGGCACGGGTGGCGGCCATACGGGCCCTGGTCAGTTTGGACGAAACGGCGCCGCCCGCAATGTCAGCAAACAGCCTGGCAAATTCCCCCTCATGCGGCGTCATCACCAGCGGCGGTGCGCCCGGCTTGCGCACGGCCTCGAACAGGACGTCCGGCGCCTCGCGAAACGAAGTGATCGCGTCGGCGTCGAACACCAGGCCGTCAACCCGGGCCGCAACGTTCCGCTGCTGGCCGGCGGCAAGCAGCGTAAGCGCAAAATTCCGCGTTCTTTCACCGACACCGAAGCCAGGCCCCAGCACAAAGGCGGAGGGCCGGCGTTCGCCGATGAAGGCGTCGATGTCGGCGCTGTCATTTGCTTTGCGCAGCATGATCGAGGTCAGATACGCGGCATTCACCTGCATGGCGTTCGCCGGGGATAGGACCGTCACCGCTCCTGCCCCGATACGGGCCGCGGCAAGCGCCGCAAGCCGCGCCGCGCCGGTGGCATTCGGGCCACCGGAAAAGACGCCGACATGGCCGCGCTCGTACTTGTGCGTATCGACACCCGGAATCGGAAAAACGTCGAGCCAAAGCGCCGGCGTGTTCTCGAACGCCTGGGGTCGAATCCGCGCAATGACACCGTCGGTGATGCCGATATCGGCCAGCACGACCTCCCCGCACAGCTTGCGCCCGGGGAGCAGAAGATGGCCAGGCTTTTTGCGTGCGAAGGTGACGGTGACCCCAGCGCGAAAAGCCTGGCCGAGCACTTGGCCGCTGCCTCCGGAAACGCCTGATGGCAGATCGACCGCGACGACCGGCAAGGCCAGGCTTGCCACAATGCCAACCGTTCTCGCCGCTTCACCGGACAGCGGTTTGGACAGCCCTGCTCCGTAAAGAGCGTCGACGACGACAGCGCCGGCTTCGGCCGCGAAATTCGCCAGCGGCCGAGGTTTGACCGGGCATTCGCCGGCGGCGAGCGCGGCATCGCTGCCCGGCTTCGGCGTGCCCGACGCCCACACCATCGTGTCGACGCCAGCGGCTGCCAGGCAGCGGGCCACGACATAGCCATCGCCGCCATTGTTGCCGGGACCGCAAAGCACAT
This sequence comes from Mesorhizobium sp. B2-5-3, assembly GCF_006441005.1. NCBI lineage: Bacteria > Pseudomonadati > Pseudomonadota > Alphaproteobacteria > Hyphomicrobiales > Phyllobacteriaceae > Mesorhizobium > Mesorhizobium sp. B2-5-3. The sequence goes on along the minus strand of NZ_VFUS01000003.1, from coordinate 521,603 downwards.
GGACCCGCTTCGCCGCCGGATGGCGGCTGAAAATTTCAGCCGCGACGGCTTCGCCTGCACGGCGCATCAGGCCGATGCCGTCGATTGCGCCGGCGGCAATCGTCAACCGATCCGCCTCGCTCATCTCCTCGGGAGAAAGAAGTTCGTTGCTCATGGATTGCCGATCCGCATTCGATAAAGCATTGTCCAGTTTTCGGCTCGACGCAAACGCAGAGGAGTTGGCGCGGTCCCAGCCAAGCTGAGCAATGCCCACCAAATAAGCAATACGCCTAAATATCGGGCAGACATAAACACCGACGCCGCGTAGGCTGCAGCCATCCGTCGCGCGCTGGATGCAGCGAACGATGCGAATTTGCATCTTCGTGCGGCATGGTTCTGGAATCGAATGACACCGCTTGAAATCCCGCCAATTGGCACAGTTCGTGCTTGATGGAGGCGCAAGCGGGGGCTCACAACCCGTTTTTTTGGCAGTGGAGGCCACTTTTTACATGAAAAAGATCGAAGCGATCATCAAGCCATTCAAGCTGGACGAAGTGAAGGAAGCGCTTCAGGAGGCCGGACTGCAAGGCATCACCGTGACGGAGGCCAAGGGTTTTGGACGCCAGAAGGGCCACACCGAGCTTTATCGCGGCGCCGAATATGTCGTCGACTTCCTGCCCAAGGTGAAGATCGAAGTCGTGCTCGGCGACGATGCGGTCGAAGGCGCCATCGAAGCCATCCGCAAGGCGGCCCAGACCGGGCGCATCGGCGACGGCAAGATCTTCGTCTCCAACATCGAGGAAGTCGTGCGCATCCGCACCGGCGAAACCGGCATGGATGCCGTCTGACACCTCGCCCATCTTCCGAAACGTCATTATTAAAAAACGTCACACAGGGATACATGACATGACGACAGCCAAAGACATCATGAAGCAGATCAAGGACAACGATGTGAAGTTCGTTGACCTGCGCTTCACCGACCCGAAGGGCAAGCTGCAGCACGTGACGATGGATGTCATCGAGGTCGAGGAAGACATGTTCGCCGATGGCGTGATGTTCGATGGTTCTTCGATCGCCGGCTGGAAGGCGATCAACGAGTCCGACATGGTGCTGATGCCCGATCCTGAAACGGTCCATATGGATCCGTTTTTCGCTCAGTCGACCATGGTCATCCTGTGCGACATCCTCGATCCGGTTTCGGGCGAATCCTATAACCGCGACCCGCGCGGCACTGCCAAGAAGGCCGAGGCCTACATGAAGTCGGAAGGCATCGGCGACACCATCTATGTCGGCCCGGAAGCCGAGTTCTTCGTCTTCGATGACGTCAAGTACAAAGCCGATCCCTACAACACCGGCTTCAGGCTCGATTCCACCGAACTGCCGTCCAATGACGACACCGACTACGAAACCGGCAATCTCGGCCACCGTCCGCGCGTCAAGGGCGGTTATTTCCCGGTGCCGCCGATCGATTCGGCGCAAGACATGCGCTCCGAGATGCTGACCGTGCTCGCCGAGATGGGCGTGCGGGTCGAGAAGCATCACCACGAAGTGGCCGCGGCCCAGCACGAACTCGGCATCAAGTTCGACACGCTGGTCCGCAACGCCGACAAGATGCTGATCTACAAATATGTCGTGCATCAGGTCGCCAATGCCTACGGCAAGACCGCCACCTTCATGCCGAAGCCGATCTTCGGCGACAACGGCTCGGGTATGCATGTCCACCAGTCGATCTGGAAAGGCGGCAAGCCGACCTTCGCCGGCAACGAGTATGCCGGTCTCTCGGAAAGCTGCCTGTTCTATATCGGCGGCATCATCAAGCACGCCAAGGCTATCAACGCCTTCACCAACCCCCTGACCAACTCCTACAAGCGTCTGGTGCCGGGCTACGAGGCGCCGGTGCTGCTCGCCTATTCGGCGCGCAACCGCTCGGCGTCCTGCCGTATCCCGTTCGGCTCGTCGCCAAAGTCGAAGCGCGTCGAGGTCCGCTTCCCCGATCCGGGTGCGAACCCCTATCTCGCCTTTGCCGCCATGCTGATGGCCGGCCTCGACGGGATCAAGAACAAGATTCATCCCGGCCAGCCGATGGACAAGGATCTCTACGATTTGCCGCCGAAGGAGCTGAAGAAGATCCCGACCGTCTGCGGCTCGCTGCGTGAAGCGCTCCAGAGCCTCGACAAGGACCGCGGCTTCCTGAAGGCCGGCGGCGTCTTCGACGACGACCAGATCGACAGCTACATCGAGTTGAAGATGGCCGAGGTGATGCGCTTCGAAATGACACCGCATCCCGTCGAATATGACATGTACTATTCGGTCTGATTTTTGATCTCCCTGGACCCGGCGCAACCCGGATCCAGCGGCTTCAATTCAGCCTGCAAATGCCGGGCCGGAAGATGAACCTCTTCCGGCCCCTTTGTTTGCACACATCGAGGCTTCCATTCAGCCAAATCCGCGGACACCGACGCGTTCGATCGGATGCTGCCCGATCCAGCGACTGGAAAGGCGCACCGGCTGCTGAGGTTCCGTCGGCTGGTCACGTCACACGTGTCGATTGCGCTGAGGCACAGACCGGCTTGAGCCAGCCAAGCTGGGCGGCCAGGCGATCCGGCATGCGCTTTTTGCAAGTAAAGGGATAAGCCAGGAGCGAGCGGCACACTGCCTCAGGCTGCAATGCCCGCTCGTCCGGCGCCCCCGCCAATGCTGTCGTTCAAGAAACCCCGCCCCGTTCGAACAGCACCGCTTGGCGTATCCCCCAATGCCTGCGAATACGCATGTTGCGCCGCAGCCTGTCAATGTCGCCTGCCGGGCGTCGAGACGGTCGATTTTGGTGTATGAACAGGGGCTTATGAAAGGATCGGTCGACAGGCATTCTTGCCGGAATGGCCGGATTTCCGGGCTTTTTCGAGGATTTCGAAGCCTGCGGCCCGGCGCCAAGGTATGCTTTCGTCAGCCCAAAGCCGCCTTGTCGGGATGGGTTTGAGCCGCCCTTTTTAACCTGACTTTTTTTGGGGGAATTTGCTTTGCCAGGCCAGGAGCCAGGAAGACGAGGAGCGGAGAACGGAAACAGCGGCATGCGATAGTGCCCGCCATCGTCACACGAAAAAGCCCCGGCAACTCCCGCCGGGGCTCGCGTCATGGTTGTCGGGATCTTGAGGCCCGACGTGAAATATCAAGCAGCGGCCGAAACCGATGCGCCGGTCGAAACCTGCGAGATCGTCTTCAGGACCTGGGAAGCGATCTGGTAGGGGTCGCCCTGCGAGTTCGGGCGGCGGTCTTCCAGATAACCCTTGTAGTCATTCTTGACGAACGAATGCGGCACGCGGATCGAGGCGCCGCGGTCGGCGATACCATAGCTGAACTTGTTCCAGGGCGCCGTCTCGTGCTTGCCGGTCAGACGCTTGTCGTTGTCCGGGCCGTACACGGCGATATGGTCCATCAGGTTCTTTTCGAACTGCGCCATCAGGGCCTCGAAATAACCCTTGCCGCCGACTTCGCGCATATATTTGGTCGAGAAGTTGCAATGCATGCCCGAGCCGTTCCAATCGGTGTCGCCGAGCGGCTTGCAGTGGAACTCGATATCTATGCCGTACTTTTCGGTGAGGCGCTGGAGCAGGTAGCGGGCCATCCACATCTGATCGGCGGCCTTCTTGGAGCCCTTGCCGAAAATCTGGAATTCCCACTGGCCTTTGGCCACTTCGGCGTTGATGCCTTCATGGTTGATACCCGCGGCAAGGCAGAGGTCGAGATGCTCTTCGACGATCTGGCGCGCGATGCTGCCGACGTTCGAATAGCCGACGCCGGTGTAGTACGGGCCCTGCGGGGCGGGATAACCGCTCTCGGGGAAACCGAGCGGACGGCCATCCTTGTAGAAGAAGTACTCCTGCTCGAAACCGAACCAGGCATCCTCGTCGTCGAGAATGGTCGCGCGGCTGTTGGACACGTGCGGCGTGACGCCATCGGGCATCATGACTTCGCACATGACGAGAACGCCGTTGGTGCGGGCCGGATCGGGATAAAGCGCGACCGGCTTCAACACGCAATCGGAGCTTCGGCCCTCGGCCTGCATGGTGGACGAGCCGTCGAAGCCCCACAGCGGCAGCTGGTCGAGCTTCGGGAACTCGGCATAATCCTTGATCTGGGTCTTGCCGCGAAGATTGGGGGCCGGGGTGTATCCGTCGAGCCAGATATACTCGAGCTTGTATTTGGTCATTCTAGAGCCTCTCGTTGTGCTTGACCACCGCACGCGGTGTCGACGCATGGCCGGAGCAAGCCGACCTGCCGACTGGTAAAAAGCAATTCATATGCCACTCTGGCATCGACCGGTGCGACAAAATGGTCGTAAGATTCCCGTGAATTCACTGCACCGCCCCAGCAATGCGCCGGGATCGATCAGACGCAGAGATTGCGCAAATAATAGGCAATAACTGATCTTTTCATAAGCATATTGCCTAAATGAATCGCAGAACCTATTTTGAGGAAAAGCTGAATCAACTGACTCTCGGAGAAGAAAGGAGACCGCCAATGGAAGTCACCCTCGCCCGTCCGTCGGCAAAGATCCTGATGTTCCCGCTTGCAGGCCGCGTATCTGCCTCAAATTTAGGCGCGAAGGCCAAGTTCGCGGCAGAGCTTGCCTCGCTGCGTAACACGCATGCCGATTTCGATGGCTGGTATCACGAGGCCGCTGTCGAGGAAGAAAACCAGCAGCCGAAGAGCTGAACGCATCTTCAGCCTCGATATGAAAACCCGGCGCGATCGCTCGCGCCGGGTTTTCTCATGCATGTGGATCCGACCCGTTACTGCTTGGTCTCCAGGTTCGTGCCCAGCGTATCCTTGACGAAGATCATGCCGATGACGAGCGACATCGCCGCGATTATCACGGGATACCAGAGGCCATAATAGATGTCGCCCCTGTAGGCACTGAGCGCGAACACCGTCGCCGGCAGCAACCCGCCGAACCAGCCATTGCCGATATGGTAGGGCAGCGACATGCCGGTGTAGCGGATGCGGGTCGGGAACATCTCGACCAGGATGGCCGCGATCGGACCGTAGACCATGGTCACGAACAGGACGAGGACGAACAGGATGGCGATCGTCATAGGCCAGTTCACGGCCGCAGGGTCGGCGAACATGGCGAAGGCACCGCCGCCGGGTATGTTGTAGACGGTGACCTCAGGCGCACCGGCAGCCTCGTCGGCGGTCAAAAGCTTGTCCTTGATCGCCTGATCGGTAGGAACCGTCGCCTTCTCGCCGGCGCGGATGGCGGCGGCGTCGAGCTTCAGTTCGGGATTGGCAGCGACAAACGCGTCGAGCTTCTGGTCCGGTATCTTGATCGCAGCACGCTTCAGCGGATATCCGCCGTCCTGCAGCGACATGTTGACGGCCTTGACGAAGGCGGCCTCCTTGGCCTTGGCCTGGTCGCCCGCGGCGACAGCATCGTAGGATGCCACCGTTTCATTGCCGATCTTGACCGAAGCAGCCGTACCGGGTGCCGCCGTGGAAACGACGTCATAGGGCACCGAGTTCTTGGTCAGGAACGAGGTCGCGATGTCGCAAGACGTCGTGAACTTGGCGGTGCCCACCGGATTGAACTGGAACCTGCAGTCGCCGGGTGCCGCGGTCACCGTCGCGCGGGTGCTCTGCTGTGCCTCGGCAAGGGCCGGATTGGCGGCCCAGGTCAATGCCTTGAACAGCGGGAAGGTGCAGACGATCGCCAGTGCGAGCCCGGCCATGATGATCGGTTTGCGGCCGATCTTGTCGGACAGCCAGCCGAACACGACGAAGAAGATGGAGCCCAGCGCAAGCGCGATGGCGATCATGATGTTGACCGACTGTGCGTCCAGCTTCAACACGTTCTGGAGGAAGAACAGGGCGTAGAACTGGCCGTTATACCAGACCACGGCCTGGCCAGCCGTAAGGCCGAGCAGTGCCAGCAGCGCGATCTTGGCGTTCTTCCACTGGCCGAAGGCTTCCGAGAGCGGTGCCTTGGAACCCTTGCCCTCTTCCTTCATGCGCTGGAAGGTGGGGGATTCGGAAAGCGACAGCCGGATCCAGATGGAAATGCCGAGCAACAGGAACGACACGATGAAAGGAACGCGCCAGCCCCAGGCGGCATAGGTTTCCTTGCTCATGGAGCCCTGGACGATCAGGATGACGATCAGCGACAGGAACAGGCCGAGTGTGGCGGTCGTCTGGATCCACGACGTATAGTAGCCGCGCCGGTCGTCCGGCGCATGCTCGGCGACATAGGTGGCCGCGCCGCCATATTCGCCGCCCAGTGCCAAGCCCTGGAGCATGCGCAGGATGATCAGGATCACCGGAGCCGCGATGCCGAGGCTCGCATAACCAGGCAGCAAGCCCACCAGGAAGGTCGACAGGCCCATGATCGTCATGGTGACGAGGAAGGTATATTTGCGGCCGACAAGGTCGCCGATGCGGCCGAACAGCAAAGCGCCGAACGGACGGACGAGGAAGCCGGCGGCGAAAGCCAGCAGCGCGAAAATATTGCGCGTCGCTTCCGGAATGGTCGGGCTGAAAAAGGTCGAACCAATAAAAGCCGCCAGCGACCCGTAGAGATAAAAATCGTACCACTCGAAAACGGTGCCGAGCGAAGAAGCGAAGATGACCTTCTTCTCCTCTCGCGTCATGCCGCGGCTCTTTCCGCTGGCGGTCGATGCGATAGCCATTGAGATGCTCCTCCCGTGAGACCCTTGTGCTCGATGCAGCGCCCTTGCGTTCGCATTCTCTTCCGAGCGCAGACTCGCGGCAGCAATCACGGGAAAAATGACAGAAAGCGCCTGCCAACGGCAGATGACTTTGGGATTATGACTTTGGTATTAGGTGCGGTGCGGTGGCCGGTCAGCCTTCGAGCGCCTCGATCAGACCGACGGCAGCCATCATGTCGCGCTTGCGGGCGGAGCGGCGCGCGACAGCTTCCGCATCCTGTCCCCAATGCTCGATCTGCCAATCCTCGTCGACATGGCCGGCAGTCCAGGCCGCCTCACCGCCGAGTTCGCCGAACTCCACGGCCAACGCCAGCAGCGCCGAACCGGTCAGCGAGGTCATGACGTGGATCGCTGCCAGGCGCAGCGGCTCGGCGCGCTGGGCAAGATGCGCACCCAGCACAGCAATGGTTTCGCGCGGTTGATCGACGTGAATGATGCCCTCGGCAAGGTTGAAGCGAGCGCCGAGTGCTGCCTGCGCCCAGTCGAGGACAGGATCCCACAGCTCGTTCTGCCGCTCGACCAAGCCTTGTGGTGCGTCGGCGCGATAACAGAGCAGATCCGACGAGGCAAAGCGCAGTATGTCCTCCAGCACCGCCTGCGGATCGCTGGCGACGCCGTCGAGCGCGGTGTTGACGAGACGCATCACCGGCATCGACACCGGATCGATGGTCTCGCCCTGGGCGGCGAATTCATCGGCGACCAGCGATGCCGCCTTCTCGGTCGGCAGCGTCAGCAGCGCCTTGCCCGGCGTGCGCACCGGCTTGCCGTCGAGATGGACGGCAAAGCCATCATCGGCCGGCGCGACCGAAACGGCCTTGTAAAAACGCTTCGGCAGCGGCTTCTTCATCTGAATTTGGGCGCGGCGCACCGGATCGGGGTCGGAGAGCAGTTTCCCCGCCTCGAGATCGCTGAGAATATCGCGCATGTCAGCCTCCTTCGGCCGTCTGCTGGCGCGGCGGTCTGTTGACGATGACCAGACCGGCGGCAATGAGACCAAGTGCCAGAAAAATGCGTATGGTCAGCGGCTCGTTCAAGAACAGGGCGCCGCACAGCACGCCGAAGACCGGCGACAGGAACGTGAAACTCGACAGGCTGGAGGCGGGATAGCGCCGCAGCAGCCAGAACCACAAAACATAGGTGAAGGCGACGATATAGAGTGCCTGGAAAAGCAGGGCCAAAGTCGGCAACAGCGTGGGATCGCGCACGGAGGGGCCGGCCAGAGGCAACACCAGGACGCCGACGATCGCAGCGCCGGAGAGTTGATAGAGCAGCAGCTTTTCGGCGCTCGTGTTACCCAGCTTCGAGCGCTTGATCAGGATATTGGTCAAGGCCCAGACGAATCCGGAGCCAAGGCTCAGCAGATCGCCGAACAGCATGTCCCCGCCGCCGCCGAGCTTGTCGGAAAAGACCGCGGCGAGGCCGGCAAAGGCAAGCAGAAGGCCAAGGGATTTGCGCAGGCTGATCGGCTCGCCGAGCAGGAAATGCCCTCCCAGCAGCATCCAGAACGGCATGGTGTTGACCAGCAGCGTGTTGCGGGCGACCGTGGTGTGCTCCAGCCCGACATAAAGGCAGAGGAACTCGATGCCGAAGAGCACGCCGACTGCAATGCCCGCGAGCAATGTCCCGTCCCTCTTGAAAAGCGCAATGCCGCGCCAGCGGCACCAGAGGAAGACGCAGAGCCCGCCGATAACCGAGCGCGCGATCGACAGGAAAACCGGATCATAGCCGGCATAGGAGATCTTGGCGGCGACGTAATTCAGGCCCCAGGAGAACGTCAGGCCGACCATTATGGCGGCGGCCGCCATGTCGACCGTATCGCGACGGTCGAGCGCATCGGCAGCGCCGCTCATGGTCAATCCTCCGCACTGGCGTCGTCGAAGCCGATCAGGTTCCAGCTCTGGCGCATATGCGGCGGCATAGGTGCGGTGACGTCGATGAAACCCTGGTCCGGATGCGGGATGACGATGCGGCGCGCGTGCAGATGCAGGCGGTTCTGCATCCCGCCCGGAAAATCCCAATTGGTGTCGGCCTCGAAATATTTGGGATCGCCGATGATGGGACAACCGATATGGGCGGCATGAACGCGCAACTGATGGGTGCGGCCGGTATAGGGCTCCATCTCCAGCCAGGTCAGCGCCTGCGCCGCCTGCTCGATGATGCGATAGTAGGATACGGCATGGTCGGCGCCCTTTTCGCCGTGCTTGGCAATGCGCACCCGATCGCCATCCGGCGTGGCTTCCTTGATCAGCCAGGTCGATATCTTATCCTCGCGCTTGGGCGGCACGCCCTTGACCAAAGCCCAGTAGGTCTTCTTGGTCTCGCGGGCGCGAAACGCCTCGGAGAGCTTCATCGCCGCCAGCCTGGTGCGGGCGACGACCAGCACGCCAGACGTGTCGCGATCGAGCCGGTGCACCAGCCGCGGCTTCTCGCCCTTCTGGTTGCGCCAGGCTTCCAACATGTCGTCGACGTTACGGGTGACGCCCGAGCCGCCCTGCACCGCAAGGCCAGCCGGCTTGTTGAAGACGAAAACCTTCGGATCCTCATGGATCAGCATCTTTGCCAGGACTTCGGCATCGCCCTGGTTGCGGATCGAATGGCCGGTCAGCGGGCTGTCGCCCTTCTTGTCCACTTCCAGCGGTGGAATGCGCACCGTCTGGCCAGGCTCGACACGGGTGTCGGCCTTGACGCGGCCGCCGTCGACGCGGATCTGCCCGGACCGAAGCAGCTTCTGCAGATGACCAAAGCCAAGGCCCGGGAAATGGGTCTTGAACCAGCGGTCGAGCCGCATGCCCGCCTCGCCGGCCTCCACCGTGATCTGTTCAACGCCTGCCATATTGTTTTCGCTTACCCGTTTCCTGGCAGGCCCAGGCCTGCTCTCGGCGCGGCAATAGCATTAAGGCAGGCTTCTTGCGAGCCAAAGACCCAAAAACAGGGCAATGATGGCGCCAATCACGCTGGCCAGCGCATATCCAAACGCCGGCAAGGTGGCTCCCCGCTCCCACAAGGTCGCGAAATCGAGCGAAAAGGCGGAAAAGGTCGTGAAGCCGCCTAAGATGCCGGTGGCAACAAACAGCCTGACTTCGTTAGACCCGCCGCGGCGCGCCAGGGCGGCGATGAACAGGCCCATCGCGAACGAACCGACGATGTTGATCGCCATCGTGCCCCAGGGATAGTTGGGGCCGACAAGGCGCAGCGAGCCCATATTGGTCAGATGGCGAACGCCGGCGCCAATGCCGCCGCCGGCGGCCACGAGAAGCAGATTGAACATCGCCGTATACTGTCCCCGACTATTCATACCTATCCGGCGCGCCGGCTACGTTCGAAAACTTGCCAGCTCAGGTCGTTTCTGCTTTTTTCGGCTTGGTCGAGCCGATCATCTTCCAGTTCTTGTAGAACATCGAATTGATCCTCTCGACGCTCACCGAGACGATGGCGAGAAGGCCGGCGATAAGCCTGGGGACCGGGGACGGCCTGATAATGTCCATGAATACGCAGTAGCGACGACCGTCATACTCGTTGACCGAGCGATGCAGCAGCGTGTCGTCGAAAATGAACAGCGGATTGTCGTACCAGTAGTTCTTGACGTTGCCGCACTCGACGAAGATCTCTGACTTCACCGGAATGAGGTTGTAGAGGATGCGGAGGCTGAGCCGCAGCGGTCCGAAGTGCCAGGAGGTCGATTCGCGCTTGCTGAAGACGGAGACGGCAATCGTCTTGATGTATTTGAAATTCTTGTTGAACTCGGCGACGTTGTCTATTCTGTGCTTGCCATACCATTGGTAGACATACATGCCGCGCCGGCCGGCGCCGAAATTGGCGTCGATGTCGGCGATGATTTCGGCCTTGCGCGCCTTGAAGACATCCAAGACCTCGTTGACTTCGCGCTGATAATCCTGCGGGAACTGCTCCAACTTCCACACGCCCGGATTTCTGTAGCACAGGAGGTCGACCAGCAGGTTGAATGGCGAAAGCAGCCAGGTGAAGAGGCCATTGCCCAGGAAATAGCCGCTGAACAAGGACAGATTCTTGCGGTCGTTGCGCAGCACGTCGATCAGGCCACAAACGACGAAAATCGTCGTTAGGATCGGAATGAAATAGAAGCCAAGGGCAAGGAGCGGGATGGCAATGGCGAATTTGCGAAGGGTCTTGCGAAGGGTTTTTGTCATTTTTCCACGCGCCGAGCGCGATCCTGTTGCGAATGAATAGTGCCAAAATCACGACAACGACCACCGCCCGGCCGTGCGCCTTGATAAGGTCTTTTGGGTTGCCGCACAACGGCCAGGGCATCGTCGCCGGCTGACTGCCTTGTCGAGACCTCGAACTGTCGCGGGGTCAGGATAACCCGTTCTTCCTCCGGCCGGCTCGGAAGCTGCGGCATTGGCATCGATATAATCGTGGCCGTGAGCAGCGCGTGCAGAAGAACCGACGTGGAAATGCCCCAAGGCGAAGCCTCGTTTCGGACCGCAACCGCCACCGGCCGCCGCAAGCCTGCTATTCCCGCTCTTTGCGCAGCTTCGCCCAGTAGTCGAGCCGTTTCCTGATATCGCGCTCGAAACCGCGTTCGGGTGGGTCGTAGAAGGTCTGGCGACCCATCTTTTCCGGAAAATAGTCCTGGCCGGAAAACGCGTCCGGTTCGTCATGATCATAGCGGTAGCCAGCCCCGTAATCTTCGTCTTTCATCAACTTTGTCGGCGCGTTGAGGATGTGCTTGGGCGGCAGCAGCGAACCGTGCTCCTTGGCAGCGCGCGTGGCGGCTTTGAAGGCGGTGTAGACCGCGTTGGATTTGGGCGCCGTGGCGAGATAGACGGTGGCCTCGGCGAAGGCGAGTTCGCCCTCGGGCGACCCCAGATAATCGTAGGCGTCCTTGGCCGCATTGGCGACGACCAGCGCCTGCGGATCGGCCAGCCCGATGTCCTCCATCGCCATGCGCACCAGCCGGCGGCCGAGATAGAGCGGATCCTCGCCGGCGTCGAACATGCGCGCGAGGTAGTAGAGCGCGGCATCGGGATCGGAGCCGCGCACGGATTTGTGCAGCGCCGAGATCAAATTGTAGTGACCGTCCTGGCCCTTGTCGTAGATCGGCGCCCGACGCTGGATGATGCGCTGCAAGCCTTCGGGGCCGAACACTTCGCCTGGTTTGGCGGCGCGCCACACTTCTTCCGCCAGCGTTAGCGAGGCCCGGCCATCGCCGTCGCTCATGCGGATGAGCATCGCTCGCGCCTCATCATCGAGCGGCAGCGCCCTGCCCTCCGTCTCTTCGGCCCTGGACAGAAGCTTTGCGATGCTTTCCTCGCCAAGCGAATGGAAAACCAGCACGCGCGCACGCGACAGCAGAGCTGCATTGAGCTCGAAAGACGGATTTTCGGTGGTAGCGCCGACGAGCACGACGGTGCCGTCTTCCATGACTGGAAGGAAGCCGTCCTGCTGGGCGCGGTTGAAGCGGTGGATCTCGTCGACGAACAGCAGGGTCTGGCGGCCATTGGCGCGGCGCAGCTTGGCCGCCTCGAACACTTTCTTCAGGTCGGCTACGCCGGAGAAAACCGCCGAAATCTGCTCGAAGGCAAGGCTGGTTTCACCGGCAAGCAGGCGCGCCACCGTGGTCTTGCCGGTGCCGGGCGGCCCCCAGAAAATCATGGAGCCGAGCGAACCGGAATTAATCAGCCGGGTCAGCGCACCATCGGGGCCGGTCAGATGCTCCTGGCCGACGACCTCGCCAAGGTTTTTCGGGCGCAGCCTGTCTGCCAGCGGCCGGCCTGGCGGCGCCTTTTCCGGTTCATCGACACTGAACAGATCGGCCATGCACTTCTTTTTGGGTTTGGAGCGCGATCTCTTCAGCGATCGAGCTCAGTAACGCAACACCTGGCGCAGTATCTGCCCGCCGCGCTCGACGGTAAAGCGCCACCAGCGCGTATCCTGCTGGGAAGCCTGCGCCAGCGTCGCCGCCGTATCGATTGTCGTGCCGTTGACCTCGCGCACGATGTCGCCCGGCTGGAAGCCGAAATCGGCGGCCGGCGAATCGCGATTGATGTCGACCACGGTGACGCCCTTGATGTCGGTGCGCAGGCCGAGCTTCTGAGCCAGCCGCGGCGATAATTCCGCAACCTTGGCGCCCGAGAAGGGGCTGCGGCCATGCAGCGTCACCTCCGAGGGTTTTGCACCCTCGGGCGCGCGTTCCAGGGCGATGTCCATCGCCGCCTGCTGGCCTTTGGTCAGCACCGCGAAATTGGCCTTTGTACCGATCGACAGCGTCGCCATGCGATAGTCCAGTGCCTCGATGCTCTCGACCGGCTTGCCGTTGATCTGCAGGACGACATCGCCAGGCTTCAATCCGGCCTTGCCGGCCGGTCCGGACGCGTCAACGGACGAGACCAGCGCGCCGGCAGGCTTTTCCATGCCGAGCGATTCAGCGATCTGCGGCGTCACCGCTTCGAACTCGGCCCCGATGTAAGGCCGCTCGAAGAAATCGAGACCGGCCTTGGCGGCATCGGCGAAAGCGCGCACCATATTGGCAGGAATGGCAAAGCCGATGCCGATCGAGCCGCCGCTGCGGCTGAAGATGGCGGTGTTGATGCCGACCAGCTGGCCGCCCATGTTGATCAGCGCGCCGCCGGAATTGCCGGGATTGATGGCAGCGTCCGTCTGGATGAAATAACCCGAATCCGAAACGCCTATATGGCTGCGGGCAAGTGCGGAAACGATGCCGCTGGTGGTGGTCTGCCCGACGCCGAAAGGATTGCCGATGGCCAGCACCAGGTCACCGACTTCGAGCGCATCGGAATCGCCGATGGCGATGACCGGGAATGGCTTGTCGGATTCGATCTTGAGCACGGCAAGATCGAGCGTCTCGTCCTTGAGCATCACCTTGCTGGTGAATTCGCGCCCGTCGGCGGTCGCGACCTTCACCTCGTCGGCATTCTTGATGACGTGGAAATTGGTGACGATGACGCCACTCGGATCGACAAGCACGCCCGAGCCCAGCGAGGACTGCGCGCGCGGCTGCGCGCGACCGAAGAATTCTTCGAAGAACGGATCGCCTTCGAAGGGCGAAACGACCTTGGCCGTTTGCGAGGCATAGACATTGACCACGGCCGGCGCCGTCTGCTTGACCAATGGCGCGAACGACAACTGCACTTCCTCACGGCCGAACGGCACGCGCTTGTCGGGGCCCGAGGTGGCGTTTTCGCCCTCGACGCCGTGCAGCAGGTCGGTCAGTACGTCGGAGAGGCCCGGATCGGCTTTGGGGGCATCCTCGGCCAATGCCTGCCGGACTGTCGGCGTGGTTGCGAACGCCATAAAGGCGCAGAGCAGAACCAGGGACAGTCTTTTAGCGCGCATTGCGAATCCTCCGTGCGAGTTGGGGCGCATTGTCCCGACGAATGTGCAAAATGAAAGGCTAAGGCGATTAAATCGAATTATTTTGACGCAGGAGCAGCCGAGGCGGCCAGAATATGAAAAAGGGGCCCGCAGGCCCCTTTAAATCATTTGAAAAGCGAAGCCTTAAGCGGCTGCGGCTTCCGCATCGGTGCCTTCGGCTTCGAGGCGGGCGCGGTCGCCGGCGCCCTTGGCCTCCGTGTCGCGGTCTACGAATTCGATGACCGCCATCGCGGCATTGTCACCGTGGCGGAAGCCCGCCTTCATGATGCGCAGATAGCCGCCGTTGCGGGTGGCGTAGCGCGGCGCGATGGTGTCGAACAGGCGCTTGACGACGCCTTCATTGCCGATCTGCGCGATCACCTGGCGGCGGGCGTGCAGGTCGCCGCGCTTGCCGAGCGTCACCAGCTTCTCGACGATCGGACGCAGGTCCTTCGCCTTGGGCAAGGTGGTGACGATCTGCTCGTGTTCGAGCAGCGACACGGCAAGGTTGGCAAACATCGACTTGCGATGGCTTATGCTGCGGGCGAACCGGCGGCCTTTAAATCCATGGCGCATGGCTCTTCTCCTTCATTCCGGGTTCGAGAAGCTCCTCGGAGCCTCAATATTGATCTTCGTAACGCTTGGCGAGGTCTTCGATGTTTTCCGGCGGCCAGTCCGGCACTTCCATACCGAGGTGCAGGCCCATCGCCGCCAGGACTTCCTTGATCTCGTTCAGCGACTTGCGGCCGAAGTTCGGGGTACGCAGCATCTCGGCTTCGGTCTTCTGGATGAGATCGCCGATGTAGACGATGTTGTCGTTCTTCAGGCAGTTGGCCGAACGCACCGAAAGCTCGAGTTCGTCGACCTTCTTGAGCAGCGCCGGGTTGAAGGCAAGCTCGGTGACGGCTTCGGTGGCGACTTCCTTCTGCGGCTCGTCGAAATTGACGAACAGGCCAAGCTGGTCCTGCAGGATGCGGGCGGCGAAAGCCACCGCGTCCTCGCCCGAGATCGAACCGTCGGTCTCGATGGTCATGGTCAGCTTGTCGTAGTCGAGAACCTGGCCCTCACGGGTGTTCTCGACCTTGTAGGAGACCTTCTTGACCGGCGAATAGAGGCTGTCGACCGGGATCAGGCCGATCGGCGCATCCTCGGCGCGGTTGCGGTCGGCCGGCACGTAACCCTTGCCGGTATCGACAGTGAATTCCATACGGATTTCAGCGCCCTCGTCCAGCGTGCAGATGACGTGATCCGGATTGAGGATCTCGACGTCGCCCACCGTCTGGATGTCGCCGGCGAGAACCGCACCCGGGCCCTGCTTGCGCACAACCATGCGCTTGGGGCCGTCGCCTTCCATGCGGATGGCGATTTCCTTGATGTTGAGGACGATGTCGGTCACGTCCTCGCGCACGCCGGCGATGGACGAGAATTCATGCAGGACGCCGTCGATCTGTACGGCGGTGACTGCCGCGCCGCGCAGCGAGGACAGAAGCACGCGACGCAACGCGTTGCCGAGCGTGAGGCCGAAGCCGCGTTCGAGCGGCTCGGCCACCAGCGTGGTCAGCGTCTTCTTCTTCGACGAGAACTCGATCTTGTTCGGCTTGATCAGTTCCTGCCAATTTTTCTGGATCATGATGCTTTCCTTCCGTTGACCCGCCACCATCCAATCGTGGCGGGCGACCTGGAAAACCGCGGAGGAACGCTTCTGGCGTTCACGCGGCGTTCGGTAATTCCTTAGACGCGACGCTTCTTGCGCGGACGGCAGCCATTGTGCGGGATCGGGGTCACATCACGGATCGAGGTGATGGTGAAGCCAGCCGCCTGCAGGGCGCGCAGCGCCGATTCACGGCCGGAGCCGGGTCCGCAGACCTCGACCTCGAGCATGCGCATGCCGTGTTCCTGGGCCTTCTTGGCAACATCCTCGGCAGCCATCTGGGCGGCGAAGGGGGTCGACTTGCGCGAACCCTTGAAGCCCTGGGCACCGGCCGACGACCAGGCGATCGAATTGCCCTGCGCGTCGGTAATGGTGATCATGGTGTTGTTGAAGGTCGAATTGACGTGGGCAACGCCCGACGAGATGTTCTTGCGTTCGCGACGGCGAACACGAGCGGCTTCCTTGGCCATGGTATTCCTTTCAGTTGATCTCTACACCGCCGTAATGCCAGCGGCTCCACCTTGGTAAGGGAGTGGGGAATAGGGCAGTAAGGGAGTAGGGAAAGAGCGACCCGATTGCCGGGCATTCCCTACTGCCTTACTCCCTACTCCCTTACTGCCCTAAATTACTTCTTCTTGCCGGCGATCGACTTGGCCGGGCCCTTGCGGGTGCGTGCATTGGTGTGCGTGCGCTGGCCGCGAACCGGCAGCGAGCGACGGTGACGCAGGCCGCGGTAGCAGCCGAGGTCCATGAGCCGCTTGATGTTCATCGAGACTTCGCGGCGCAGGTCGCCCTCGACCTGATAGTCGCGGTCGATCGTCTCGCGGATCTGCAGCACTTCCGCGTCGGTCAGCTGGTTGACGCGGCGCTCGGCCGGGATGCCGACCTTGTCGACGATTTCCTGGGCGAACTTCTTGCCGATGCCGTGAATGTACTGAAGCGCGATGACAACGCGCTTGTTGGTCGGAATGTTGACGCCGGCTATACGAGCCATGTTCTTCTCATCTCCATATGGGCCGGACGAGCCGGCGCTGTCTGCGTTGCCCCGCGTCCGGTGGAGGCCGGCCCTTGCGGGAGTTTCCTGGTCAAAAACGGCTGCCCTGCCCTTGCGGGCAAGCAAACTCCATGCCTGACAGGAAGACGGGCCGCCATACCCCAGCGGACCGCTTCAGTCAAGCACAATCGCTATTTGGCCGAGGCGGCCTCTTTCACCGTCGCCGCGAGCACGGCTTCGATCTCCGACGTCACGGCATCGATGCCAGCCATGCCGTCCACGCTCTTCAGCCGGCGCTTGGCATAATAATAGCCGATCAGCGGAGCGGTCTTCTTGTAATATTCCCGCAGCCGCTCCTCGAACACCGCCGGATTGTCGTCCTTGCGCACCGGCTGACCGGCTGCCTTGGCCTCATCGGCTCGCTTGACGATACGGCCGACCAGCGCCTTGTCGTCGACGACAAGCTCGATGACGGTGTCGAGCGCAATGCCACGTTCGTCAAGCATCGATTCAACCGCATCAGCCTGCACCAGCGTACGCGGGTAGCCGTCGAGGATGAAACCATTGGCGCAATCGGGCTGGTCAATGCGCTCGGCCACGATGGCGTTGACGATGGCATCCGAGACCAGCTCGCCGGCATCCATGACCGCCTTGGCGCGCTTGCCGACTTCGGTACCGGCCTGGACCGCGGCGCGCAGCATGTCGCCCGTGGAAAGCTGGGGGATGCCGTGTCTCTCTACCAGTCTTTGTGCTTGTGTCCCCTTGCCCGCTCCTGGCGGCCCAAGCAAAATCAACCTCATCTGGCTTTCTTCCCCCCGCGCAGCTTCGACTTCTTGATCAGGCCTTCATACTGGTGCGCGATCAGGTGGCCCTGAATCTGCGCAACCGTGTCGAGCGTGACACTGACCACGATCAGAAGCGATGTGCCACCAAGGTAGAATGGTACGCCAGTCGCCGAGATCAGGAACTCCGGCAGCAGACAGACCAGCACCAGATAGATGGCGCCGACGACGGTGATGCGGGTAAGAACGTAGTCGATATAGTCGGCGGTGCGCTCGCCCGGACGATAGCCGGGAATGAAGCCGGAGTGCTTCTTGAGCTGGTCGGCGGTGTCCTTCGGATTGAACACGATCGCGGTGTAGAAGAAGGCGAAGAACACGATCATCGCCGCGTAGAACAACATGTAGAGCGGCTGGCCATGGCCGAGCGAGGCCAGGATGGTGCTGGCCCAGGCCGGCATGTTCGTGGTCTGCGAGAAGCCGGCGACGGTGGCCGGCAGCAAGAGCAGCGACGAGGCGAAGATCGGCGGGATGACGCCCGACGTGTTGAGCTTGAGCGGCAGGTGAGAAGTGTCGCCCTGGAACATGCGATTGCCGACCTGACGCTTCGGATACTGGATCAGCAGACGCCGCTGGGCGCGCTCGAAGAAGACGATGAGCGCGATGACGACGATGGCCAGCACGATGATCGCCAGGATCAGGCCGGTCGACAGCGCTCCGGTGCGGCCGAGTTCCAGCGTGCCGGAAATGGCATGCGGCAGGCCGGCGACGATGCCGGAGAAGATGATCAGCGAAATGCCGTTGCCGATGCCGCGCGCGGTGATCTGCTCGCCGAGCCACATCAGGAACATGGTGCCGCCGACCAGCGTGACGACGGTCGAGATGCGGAAGAACATGCCGGGATCGCTGACGATGCCGTTGCCGCCTTCAAGCCCGACCGAAATACCATAGGCCTGCACCAGCGCCAGGAGCACCGTGCCGTAGCGCGTGTACTGGTTGATGACCTTGCGGCCCTGCTCGCCTTCCTTCTTCAGCGCTTCCAGCGACGGGATGACCGAGGTCATCAGCTGCATGATGATGGAAGCGGAAATGTAAGGCATGATGCCGAGCGCGAAGATCGCCATGCGTTGCACGGCGCCGCCGGCGAACATGTTGAACATGCCCAGCACGCCCTTGCTCTGCGAAGAGAAGGCCTGCGCGAAGGCATCGGGATTGATGCCGGGAAGCGGGATGTAGGTGCCGAGGCGGTAGACGAGCAGCGCGCCGACGGTGAACCAGATTCGCTTCTTCAGGTCCTCCGCTTTGGCGAAGGCTGAGAAATTCAGATTCGAGGCTAGTTGTTCAGCAGCCGAAGCCATGCCCGATTCTCCGCTTGGTCACGCTTGATGGCCCTAAGGTCAGGCGGCGCGTGTCACCGAAGCTCACGAGATAAGCTCCGGACTGTAAACATGCAAGCGGCCGCGTTGACGCGGCCGCCATATTGAACAGGTCGAAGCGCGATCGAAAGCAAAACCGGATCCGGCCTTGCCGAGCGCGCTTCAAATTGCTGTTACTCGGCGGCCGCCTCTTGCGGCAGCTTGACCGAACCGCCGGCCTTTTCGATCTTCTCGATCGCGGCCTTGGAGGCCCCGGCGACGTCAAAGGCGAGCTTCGCCTTGAGATCGCCGTCCGACAGCACGCGCACGCCGTCCTTCACGCGACGGATGACGCCGGCGGCTACCAGCGCCTCGGCCGTCACGGTCGCCTTCGCATCGAGCTTCTTGGCGTCTACAGCGGCCTGGATACGGGCCAGCGAGACGACGGTAAAGCTCTTGGCGAAGATGTTGTTGAAGCCACGCTTCGGCAGGCGCCGATAGAGCGGCATCTGGCCGCCCTCGAAGCCGTTGACGGCGACGCCGGAGCGCGCCTTCTGGCCCTTGACGCCGCGACCGGCAGTCTTGCCGGAACCGGAGCCGATGCCGCGGCCGAGACGCTTCTTCGAATGCGTCGCGCCGTCCTTGTCACGCAGATCGTTGAGTTTCATCTTGCTTCTCCTGCGCCTGTGCTCAGCCCTCGTCCACGACGCGGACGAGATGCTGGACGGCAGCGATCATGCCGCGCACGGAAGGCGTATCTTCCAGCGTGCGCTGCTTGTGCATCTTGTTGAGGCCGAGGCCGACCAGCGTCGCGCGCTGTTCCTTCGGGCGGCGGATCGGCGAACCGATCTGCTCAACGGTGATGGTCTTGGTTGCTTTCTTGGCCATGGTCAAAATCCCTGGTCAGATCGACTATTCTTCAGCCGCGACGGCGGTGCCGCGGCGGGCCTGAAGGGTCGAATACTTGATGCCGCGCGCGGCAGCCACATCCTTGGGATGCATCTGGCTCTTCAGCGCGTCGAAAGTGGCGCGAACCATGTTGTAAGGGTTCGACGACCCCATCGACTTGGCGACCACGTCATGCATGCCGAGCGTCTCGAAGACGGCACGCATCGGGCCGCCGGCGATGATGCCGGTACCTTGCTTGGCGGCGCGCAGGAGAACACGGCCGGCGCCCCAGCGTCCCTCGACGTCGTGGTGCAGCGTGCGGCCCGAGCGCAGCGGCACGAAGATCATGTCGCGCTTGGCCGATTCGGTTGCCTTGCGGATGGCTTCCGGCACTTCGCGCGCCTTGCCGTGACCGAAGCCGACGCGGCCCTTCTGGTCGCCGACGACGACGAGTGCTGCAAAACCGAAGCGGCGGCCGCCCTTGACGACCTTGGCGACACGGTTGATGTGGACGAGCTTGTCGACCATGCCGTCATCGCGTTCTTCACGATCGCGGCCGCGGCCGCCATCCCTACGTTCCTGTGCCATATCCTGTTCCTTGTTCTTTTCCGGAAGCACGGGTTGCTGAATGCCGACGCCTCATTGCGGGTCGCCGACGGTGAAAATCATCACTCCCTTGCATGATCCGTTTCGAAAAGTCTGCAACTTTCTGCCGACTTTCGGTCCGGATCAGGCTTAGAAGCTCAAGCCGCCTTCACGAGCCGCCTCGGCCAGCGCCTTGACGCGGCCGTGATAGATGTACGGGCCGCGGTCGAAGACGACTTCCTTGACTCCCGCCTTGGCGGCACGCTCGGCGATCAGCTTGCCAATCGCGGCAGCGGCAGCGGTATCTGCGCCGGTCTTGAGCGAACCCTTGAGGTCCTTCTCGAGGGTCGAGGCGGCAGCGATGGTGTGGCCCTTGGCGTCGTCGATGACCTGGACGTAGATGTTCTTCGACGTGCGGTGAACCGACAGGCGCGGACGCTCGCCGGCGACCTTCTTGATCTGGCGGCGGACGCGCTGCGCGCGGCGCTGAGTGGCTTCCTTGGTACCCATGATGGTCTTCCTTGCCTTCAGAAAACGGGGGCCGCCCTGTGCGGTAGGCGAAAGCGCCTCCCGCGACCGCTCCCCGCGGCGTTACACTTCCTGGCTTGGCCCCTTCCGAAAAGTCTGCACCTTCCCGGGGCCAAACCCACTACTTCTTCTTGCCTTCCTTGCGGACGATCTTCTCGCCTGCGTAGCGGACGCCCTTGCCCTTGTAGGGCTCGGGACCACGGTATTCGCGGATTTCCGCAGCCACCTGGCCGACCTGCTGCTTGTCGATGCCGGCCACGGTGATTTCGGTCGGCTTCGGCACGGTGATGGTGATGCCTTGCGGCGTCTCGTAGACGACGTCGTGGCTGAAGCCGAGCGCCAGCTGCAGGTTCTTGCCCTGCAAGGCGGCGCGATAGCCGACGCCGGTGATCTCGAGCTTCTTCTCGAAGCCGTCCTTGACGCCCTGCAGGATGTTGACGATCTGCGTGCGCGACATGCCCCACTTGGAGCGGGCGGTCTTGGACTGGTCGCGCGGCTCGACAGCGATCTCGCTGCCTTCCATCTTGACCAGCACTTCGTCGTTGACCACGAACTTCAGCTCGCCCTTGGGGCCCTTCGCCGTCACGGTCTGGCCGTTGACGGTCGCGGTCACGCCCTGCGGCAGCGAAACGGGTTTCTTTCCAATACGAGACATTTTGTTGTCCTCGTCACTTCTCTTGTTTCAGGTCTCTGTCTTCGGGACGATCCGAAGACCGGATTCCATTTTTTTCGGGATCACGCTGCCGGATCAGAAGATCTGGCAGAGGATCTCGCCACCGACGTTCTGTTCGCGCGCTTCGTGGTCGGCCATCACGCCCTTCGGCGTCGAAAGGATGGCGATACCGAGGCCGTTGGCGACATGCGGGATCGACTTGGCCGAAACGTAAACGCGGCGGCCCGGCTTCGAGACGCGGGCGATTTCGCGCACCACCGGCGCTCCGTCGAAATACTTCAGCTCGATCTCGATTTCGGACTTGCCGTTGTCGAAATCGGTCTGGCTGTAGTCGCGGATATAGCCTTCAGCCTTCAGCACGTCGAGGACGCGGGTGCGCAGACGCGAGGCCGGCGTCGACACGCTCGACTTCTTGCGGCCATAGGCGTTGCGGATGCGGGTCAGCATATCGCCGAGAGGATCGCTCAATGACATGTTATGTCCTCCTTACCAGCTCGACTTGACCAGGCCCGGGATCTGGCCGTTATTGCCGAGATCACGAAGCGCGATGCGCGATACTTTGAGCTTGCGATAGTAGGCACGCGGACGGCCGGTGACTTCGCAGCGGTTGCGGATGCGGATCTTGGCCGAGTTGCGCGGCATGGCGGCAAGCTTGAGCTGAGCGCGGAAGCGCTCCTCCATCGGCTTGGACTGGTCCATGATGATCGCCTTCAGGGCAGCGCGCTTGGGACCGTACTGGTCGGCAAGCTTGCGGCGCCTGTTGTTCTTCTCGACTGAGCTGGTCTTTGCCATTTCAGATTTTTCCTTTTCTCGCTGCCGTTACTGGCGGAAGGGGAAGTTGAAGGCCTTGAGCAGTGCCCTGGCTTCGTCGTCCGTCTTCGCAGTCGTACAAACGATGACGTCCATGCCCCAGATCTGATCAACCTTGTCGTAGTTGATCTCCGGGAACACGATGTGTTCCTTGATGCCCATGGCGTAGTTGCCACGGCCATCGAAGCTCTTCGGATTCAGTCCGCGGAAGTCGCGGACGCGCGGCAGCGCGATGTTCACGAGGCGGTCGAGGAACTCGTACATGCGTTCCTTGCGCAGCGTGACCTTGGCGCCGATCGGCATCTTCTCGCGGACCTTGAAGCCTGCGATCGAATTGCGGGCGCGGGTGACGACGGCCTTCTGGCCGGCGATCATCGCCAGATCCTCGGCCGCGATCGAAGGCTTCTTCGAATCGCCGGTCGCTTCGCCAACGCCCATGTTCAGCACGATCTTGTCGATGCGCGGAACCTGCATCTCGTTGTCGTAGCCGAACTGCTCCTGCAAGGCCTTGCGGATGGTCTCGTTGTAGACCTGCTTGAGGCGCGGCGTGTTCTGGGCAGTCGCCTGCTTGGTTTGAGCCTTAGCCATTGATGACTTCTCCCGAGCGCTTGGCGACGCGCACCTTCTTGCCGTCCTTCTGGAAGATGAAGCCGACGCGGGTCGGCTTGCCATCCTTGGGGTCGGCCAGCGCGATGTTCGACAGCTGGATCGGCGCTTCCTTGGTGATGATCCCGCCCTCTTGGGACTGGGACTGCTTCTGGTGACGACGGATCATGTTGACGCCGCGCACCAGCGCGGTGTCGTCCTTCGGCTGAACCGACAGGACTTCGCCCGAACGGCCCTTGTCCTTGCCAGCCAGCACGACGACCTTGTCGCCTTTTCTAATCTTCTGCATTGGTCCGGCTCCTTACAGCACTTCAGGCGCGAGCGAGATGATCTTCATGTGGTTCTTGGCGCGGAGTTCGCGCGGAACCGGTCCGAAGATACGCGTGCCGATCGGCTCTTTCTTGTTGTCGACGAGAACGGCCGCGTTCTTGTCGAAACGGATCACGCTGCCGTCCGGGCGGCGGATGTCCTTGGCCGTGCGAACCACGACCGCTTTCATCACATCGCCCTTCTTCACGCGGCCGCGCGGGATGGCTTCCTTGATCGACACCACGATGATGTCGCCTACGGAAGCGTATTTCCGCTTCGAGCCGCCCAGCACCTTGATGCACATGACACGACGGGCGCCGGAATTATCCGCGACGTCGAGGTTTGTTTGCATCTGAATCATGACTGGCCGCCTTCTTCTTTTCTAACGGGACGGGTTCTTCACCCCTCCCCGGTCTGTCCAAAATTCGTTTGTTTACGCCCAGAGATCAGGCTTGGTCCGAAGACACGACGATCCAGCGCTTGTCCTTGGAAATCGGCTTCGATTCCTGGATGAACACCTGATCGCCAACCTTGTGGGCGTTGTTCTCGTCGTGCGCCTTGTACTTCTTGGTCATGCGCACGGTCTTCTTCATCACGGGATGCGTGAAGCGCCGTTCGACCTTGACGACAACCGTCTTCTCGTTCTTGTCGCTGACGACGGTGCCCTGCAGAATGCGCTTTGGCATGGTTTTCGTCCTTAAGCCTTCTTAGCCGCGGACTTTTCCGCAGCGATGGTCTTGATACGCGCAATGTCCTTGCGGACCTGCCTCACGCGCGCGGTCTTTTCGAGCTGGCCGGTCGCCTTCTGGAAGCGCAGGTTGAACTGCTCTTTCTTCAGGCTGGCCAGGTCGTCGGTCAGCTGGTCCTGGGTCTTGGTCCGGATGTCTTCGGCTTTCATGATCAGCCCGTCCTTATTCTGCGATGCGCTGTACGAAGCGCGTCCTGACCGAGAGCTTGGCCGCGCCGAGACGCAGTGCCTCACGGGCGGTTTCTTCGTTGACGCCGTCGATCTCGAACATGATCCGGCCCGGCTTGACGCGCGCCGCCCAGTAGTCGACCGCGCCCTTGCCCTTGCCCATGCGGACTTCGGTCGGCTTCGAGGTGACCGGCAGATCCGGGAAAATACGGATCCAGACACGGCCGGCGCGCTTCATCTCGCGGGTGATCGCGCGGCGGGCCGCTTCGATCTCGCGCGCGGTGACGCGGTTCGGCTCAAGCGCCTTCAGCCCGAAACCACCGAAATCCAGGTTGGTCCCGCCCTTGGCGGTACCGTGGATACGGCCCTTGAACTGCTTGCGGAACTTTGTGCGCTTTGGCTGCAGCATCGTTCTAACTCCAAATTCCTAAATGTCTCAGGCGTTTTCGCGACGACGACCGCGTTCGCGATCACCACCACCACCGCCATGCGCATGATCGCCCTCGGTCGCGCGGCGCTCCGAAGCCATCGGGTCGTGCTCGAGGATCTCGCCCTTGAACACCCACACCTTGACGCCGCAGATGCCGTACGCCGTATTCGCCTCGGCCGTGCCATAGTCGACATCGGCGCGCAGCGTGTGCAGCGGCACGCGGCCTTCGCGGTACCATTCCATGCGCGCGATTTCGGCGCCGCCGAGACGGCCCGAGCAGTTGATGCGGATGCCTTCGGCACCGAGGCGCATCGCCGACTGCACGGCACGCTTCATGGCGCGGCGGAACGCGATGCGGCGCTCGAGCTGCTGGGCGATCGACTGGGCGACCAGGGTCGCGTCGATTTCCGGCTTGCGCACTTCCACGATGTTGAGGTGCGTCTCGGACTTGGTCATCTCCATCAGCTTCTTGCGAAGCTTCTCGATGTCGGCGCCCTTCTTGCCGATGATCAGACCCGGGCGCGCGGCATGGATGGTGACGCGGCACTTTTTGTGCGGACGCTCGATCACGACCTTCGAGATGGCAGCCTGCTTGAGCTCCTTCTCGAGGTACTTGCGGATCTTGATGTCCTCATGCAGCAGCTTGCCGTACTCGCCGGTGTTCGCGAACCAGCGCGAATCCCAGGTGCGGTTGATGCCGAGGCGAAGACCGATCGGATTGACTTTCTGGCCCATTATGCGGCCTCCCCTTTTTCTTCGACTTCACGAACGACGATCGTGAGGTGCGAGAACGGCTTCTCGATACGGCTGGCGCGACCACGGCCCCGGGCATGGAACCGCTTCATGACGATCGACTTGCCGACATAGGCTTCCGCCACGATCAGCGCATCGACGTCGAGGTCGTGGTTGTTTTCCGCGTTGGCGATCGCCGATTCCAGCGTCTTCTTGACCGTGCCGGAAATCCGCTTGGCCGAGAATTCCAGGTCGGAAAGCGCTGTCGCGACCTTCTTGCCGCGGATCAGCGCGGCAACCAGGTTCAGCTTCTGCGGGCTGATACGGATCGTGCGCAGTACGGCGCGCGCTTCGTTGTCAGCAAGCCTGCGCGGAGCTTTGGCCTTGCCCATGATTATTTCCTCTTCGCCTTCTTATCCGCGCCGTGACCGTAATAGGTCCGCGTCGGAGCGAATTCACCGAACTTGTGACCGACCATGTCCTCGTTCACCGAGACGGGAACATGCTTCTGGCCGTTGTAGACACCGAAGGTGAAGCCGACGAACTGCGGCAGGATGGTGGAGCGACGGCTCCACATCTTGATCACCTCATTGCGACCACCTTCACGAACCTTGTCCACCTTCTTGAGAAGGTAGCCGTCGATGAAGGGGCCTTTCCAAATAGAACGAGTCACTTGGCGTTACCTCTTCTTAGCTCTTGCGCTGATGGCGCGAGCGCAGGATGAACTTGTCGGTCGCCTTGTTGGACCGCGTCTTCTTGCCCTTGGTCGGCTTGCCCCACGGCGAGACCGGATGGCGGCCACCGGAGGTGCGGCCTTCACCACCGCCATGCGGGTGGTCGACCGGGTTCATGGTCACGCCGCGATTGTGCGGGCGCTTGCCACGCCAAACCGTGCGGCCGGCCTTGCCGTCGTTGATGTTGCCGTGGTCCGGGTTGGACACGGCACCGACGGTAGCCATGCAGGAGCCGTGAACGACACGCTGCTCGCCCGAGTTGAGGCGCAGGATCGCCATGCCCTGGTCGCGGCCGACGAGCTGGGCGTAACCGCCAGCCGAACGGGCGACCTGGGCGCCCTTGCCCGGCTTCAGCTCGATGTTGTGGACGATCGTGCCGACCGGCATCGAGGCCAGCGGCATCGCATTGCCCGGCTTCACGTCGACCGCTTCGCCAGCCACGATCTTGTCGCCTGCGGCAAGGCGCTGCGGAGCGATGATGTAGGACAGCTCGCCATCGTCATACTTGATCAGCGCGATGAAGGCGGTGCGGTTCGGATCGTATTCAATGCGCTCGACCGTGCCGACGACGTCGAACTTGCGGCGCTTGAAATCGATGATGCGGTACGAACGCTTGTGACCGCCGCCGATGAAGCGTGCAGTGATGCGGCCGTAATTGTTACGGCCGCCCGACTTGGTCAGGCCCTCGGTCAGACCCTTGACGGGCTTGCCCTTGTAGAGGCCCGAGCGGTCGACGATGACCAGCTGACGGGTGCTCGGCGTTATCGGGTTGAATTTTTTAAGTGCCATTGTCCTGTCCTCGCGGCCTTGCTCAGAGACCCGTCGCGACGTCGATCGACTGGCCGTCGGCCAGCGTCACTACCGCCTTCTTGACGTCGCTCTGGCGGCCGATCGTGCCGCGGAAGCGCTTGATCTTGCCCTTGCGGACAAGCGTGTTCACGGCCATCACCTTGACGCCGAACAGCGCTTCGACGGCGGCCTTGATTTCCGGCTTCGACGCCTTCTTGGCGACGTTGAAGACGACCTGGTTCTGCTCGGAAGCCATGGTCGACTTTTCGGTGATCGCCGGGCTGACGATTACGTCGTAGTGACGAAGGTCGGTCATTTAAAGCGCTCCTCGAGAGCCTCGACGGCGGCCTTCGAAAGGACCAGCGTGCCGCGGCGCAGAATGTCGTAGACGTTGATGCCCTGGATGGGCAGCACGTCGATGTTCGGGATGTTGGTCGCGGCCAGCTTGAAGTTCCGGTCGAGCTCGGCGCCACCAATCACCAGGGCGTTCGTCAGGCCCAGCGTCGCGAAATTCGCGATCAGCGCCTTGGTCTTTGCCTCGGTCAGCTTCAGCTCGTCGATGACGATGATCGACGCGCTCTTGGCCTTGGCCGAGAGAGCATGCTTGAGGCCGAGCGCGCGGACCTTCTTCGGCAGCTCGTGCTCGTGGCTGCGAACGACCGGGCCGTGAGCCTTGCCGCCGCCGCGGAACTGCGGAGCGCGTGCCGAATGGTGACGGGCGCGGCCCGTACCCTTCTGTTTGTACATCTTGGCGCCGGTGCGCGCGATCTCGGCGCGGCCCTTGGCCTTGTGCGTGCCCTGCTGCTTCTTGGCGAGTTGCCAGCGCACGACGCGCTGCAAAATGTCCTCGCGCGGATCAAGGCCGAAAATCTCCTCGGAGAGTTTCACCTTGCCGGCGTCCTTGCCGCCCAGCGTTGTGATCTTGAGATCCATTATTCCGCTCCCTCTGTGGCCGGAGCCTCATTCTTCGTGCCCATACCGGCAGCAACTGGGCGGATCGCGGCGGGCTTCGGCGCATTGGCCGGAAGCGCCACCTTGGCGGCGTCGCGAACCAGGATCCAGGCACCCTTCGACCCGGGAACCGCGCCGCGGATCAGGATCAGGCCGCGGTCGGCATCGGTCGAGACGATCTCGACGTTCTGCGTGGTGACGCGCGTGTCGCCCATGTGGCCGGCCATCTTCTTGCCCTTGAACACCTTGCCGGGGTCCTGGCGCTGGCCGGTCGAACCATGCGTGCGGTGCGAGACCGAGTTACCGTGGGTCGCGCGGCCACCACCCATATGGTGGCGCTTGATGACGCCCTGAAAACCCTTGCCGATCGTCGTGCCGGTGACGTCGACCTTCTGGCCGGCGACGAAATGCTCGACGGTGATCTCGGCGCCGACATCGATCATGTTGTCGGCAGAGACGCGGAACTCGGCAAGCTTGGCCTTCGGCTCGACGGAAGCGGTCGCGAAATGGCCGCGCATGGCCTTCGACGTGTTCTTCACCTTGGCAAGGCCAACGCCGAGCTGAACGGCGGTGTAGCCATTCTTCTCCTGCGTGCGCTGCGCCACGACCTGGCAGTTCTCCATCTGGAGAACGGTGACGGGAACATGTTCCCCGGCATCGTTGTAGATGCGGGTCATTCCCACCTTCTTTGCAATCACACCTGAACGCATCGGTTCAATTCCTTTAGAGTTCCGGGCCAGGGGCACCGCCCCTTACCGCGCTCTCATTCCCTTAGAGCTTGATCTCGACGTCGACACCGGCGGCCAGATCGAGCTTCATCAAAGCATCGACGGTCTGCGGGGTCGGATCGACGATATCGAGCAGACGCTTGTGCGTGCGCATCTCGAACTGCTCGCGGCTCTTCTTGTCGACGTGAGGCGACCGGTTGACCGTGAACTTTTCGATCCGCGTCGGCAGCGGAATGGGGCCGCGGACGTTGGCACCGGTGCGCTTGGCCGTCGACACGATTTCGCGCGTCGAGGCGTCGAGCACCCGGTGATCAAACGCCTTCAGGCGGATGCGGATATTCTGTCCGTTCATGCGTCACTTCCTTGTTCTGGCGCGGCGCGGGCACCCGCGCCCGCGACAGATCGGTTTAAGTCCAAATTACTCTTTGATGGTGACGACGATGCCGGCACCGACGGTGCGGCCGCCTTCACGGATGGCGAAGCGCAGCTTCTCTTCCATGGCGATCGGCACGATCAGCTCGACGTCGACCGTGATGTTGTCGCCAGGCATCACCATCTCGGTGCCGGCCGGCAGCGACACGATGCCGGTCACGTCGGTGGTGCGGAAGTAGAACTGCGGACGGTAGTTGGTGAAGAACGGCGTGTGACGGCCACCCTCGTCCTTGGTCAGGATGTAGGCTTCGGCCACGAACTTCTTGTGCGGCTTCACCGAACCGGGCTTGGCCAGAACCTGGCCGCGCTCGACACCTTCACGGTCGACGCCGCGCAGCAGCGCGCCGATGTTGTCGCCCGCCTGGCCCTGGTCGAGCAGCTTGCGGAACATCTCGACGCCCGTGCAGGTCGTCTTGGTGGTCGGACGGATGCCGATGATCTCCAGCTCCTCGCCGACCTTGACCACGCCGCGCTCGACGCGACCGGTCACGACCGTGCCGCGGCCCGAGATCGAGAACACGTCCTCGATCGGCATCAGGAACGGCTTGTCCAGCGGACGAACAGGCGTCGGGATGTAGGCGTCGACCTGAGCCATCAGCTCGCGGATCGCGTCCTCGCCGATCTTCTTGTCCGAATCTTCCAGCGCCGCCAGCGCCGAACCCTTGACGATCGGAATGTCGTCGCCGGGGAACTCGTTCTTGGTCAGCAATTCGCGAACCTCGAGCTCGACCAGCTCAAGCAGCTCGGCGTCGTCGACCTGGTCGACCTTGTTCAAGAACACCACGATCGACGGCACGCCGACCTGGCGGGCCAAAAGGATGTGCTCGCGGGTCTGCGGCATCGGGCCGTCGGCGGCCGACACAACCAGGATCGCGCCGTCCATCTGCGCCGCACCCGTGATCATGTTCTTCACATAGTCGGCGTGGCCGGGGCAGTCGACATGGGCGTAGTGGCGGTTCTCCGTCTCGTACTCGACGTGAGCCGTCGAAATCGTGATGCCGCGCGCCTTCTCTTCCGGCGCCGCGTCAATCTGGTCATAGCGCTTGTATTCGCCAAAATACTTGGTGATCGCTGCCGTCAAAGACGTCTTGCCATGATCAACGTGGCCAATCGTGCCGATGTTCACATGCGGCTTGGTGCGCTCGAATTTACCTTTTGCCATGTGATGTCTCCATTCCTGCTCGCCCGTACGGGCTCTTAATTAAGTTGCCGCAGCACCCTGCCGGGTTACGCGTATTTCTTCTGGACTTCCTGGGCGACCGCGGTCGGGACCGGCTCGTAATGGTCGAACTGCATCGTGTAGGCCGCACGGCCCTGGCTCATCGAGCGCAGATTGTCGACGTACTTGAACATGTTGGCGAGCGGCACCATCGCGTTGATGACGACTGCCACGCCGCGGGCTTCCTGGCCCTGGATCTGGCCACGACGGCCGTTGAGGTCGCCGATGACACCGCCGACATAATCTTCCGGCGTCACGACCTCGACCTTCATGATCGGCTCGAGCAGCTGCACGCCGAGCTTCGGCGAAGCTTCCATAAAGCAAGCGCGGGAAGCGATTTCGAATGCGAGCACCGAAGAGTCGACGTCGTGGAAAGCGCCGTCGATCAAGGTAGCCTTGACGCCGATCATCGGGAACCCGGCAAACGGGCCGGAACCCATCTTGCTCAGCAGGCCCTTCTCGACACCCGGGATGTATTCCTTCGGCACAGCGCCGCCGACGATCTTGGACTCGAACACGAAATCCTCGCCCTCGGGGTTCGGCTCGAAGACGATCTTCACGCGAGCGAACTGCCCGGTACCACCGGTCTGCTTCTTGTGCGTGTAGTCCTGCTCGTGCCTGCGGGTGATCGTCTCGCGATAAGCCACCTGCGGTGCACCGACATTGGCCTCGACCTTGAACTCGCGGCGCATGCGGTCGACGATGATGTCGAGGTGCAGCTCGCCCATGCCGGAAATGATGGTCTGGCCGCTTTCCTCGTCGGTCTTGACGCGGAAGGACGGATCCTCGGCAGCCAGGCGATGCAGAGCGAGGCCCATCTTTTCCTGGTCGTTCTTGGTCTTCGGCTCGATGGCGATCTGGATGACCGGATCGGGGAATTCCATACGCTCGAGGATGACCGGATGAAGCGGATCGCACAGCGTGTCGCCGGTGGTCGTGTCCTTGAGACCTGCGAGAGCGACGATGTCGCCGGCATAGGCCTCTTCAACGTCGGCACGGGAATTCGCATGCATCTGCAGCATGCGGCCGATGCGTTCTTTCTTGCCCTTCACGGTGTTGTCGACCGAGATGCCCTTGGTGAGCTTGCCCGAATAGATGCGGGCAAAGGTCAGCGAACCGACGAACGGGTCGTTCATGATCTTGAACGCCAGCATCGACAGCGGCTCGTCGTCGACGGCGTGACGCTCGATCTCGGCGTCGGTCTTGGCATCGACACCCTTGATCGCGGGCACATCGGCCGGCGACGGCAGGTATTCCACGACGGCGTCGAGCAGAGGCTGCACGCCCTTGTTCTTGAATGCCGAGCCGCAGAACATCGGGAAGAACTTGACCGCGATGGTGCCCTTGCGGATCAGCGCGCGGATCTCGTCATTCGACGGCATCTTGCCTTCGAGGTAGTTCTCAAGAGCCGTCTCGTCCATCTCGACGGCGGCCTCGATCATCTTCTCGCGGTATTCCTCGGCGCGGGCCTTGAGGTCGGCCGGGATCTCGACGACGTCCCAGGCAGCGCCCAGCGTCTCGTCGCGCCAGACCAGCGCGTTCATCTCGACCAGGTCGACGACGCCCTTGAATTCGGTCTCGGCGCCGATCGGCAGCTGCATGACGACAGCCTGCGCACCGAGGCGCGAGCCGATCATCTCGACCGAGCGGTAGAAGTCGGCGCCGGTCTTGTCCATCTTGTTGCAGAAGATCATACGCGGCACGCGGTACTTGTCGGCCTGGCGCCAGACGGTTTCCGTCTGCGGCTCCACACCGGCATTGGCGTCGAGCAGCGCGATGGCGCCGTCAAGCACGCGCAGCGAACGCTCGACCTCGATGGTGAAGTCGACGTGTCCGGGCGTGTCGATGATGTTGAAGCGGTGCATCTTGCCGTCACGACCCTTCCAGAAGGTCGTGGTCGCGGCCGACGTAATCGTGATGCCGCGCTCCTGCTCCTGCTCCATCCAGTCCATGGTCGCGGCGCCGTCGTGCACTTCGCCGATCTTGTGCGACTTGCCCGTGTAATAGAGGACGCGCTCGGTGGTCGTCGTCTTGCCGGCGTCGATATGCGCCATGATACCGAAATTGCGGTAGTCTTCGATTTTATATTCGCGGGCCATCGTAACTGCCTCTCAGTCTCTTTCGCGCTTTACCAGCGGTAGTGCGCGAAGGCGCGGTTGGCTTCAGCCATCTTGTGGGTGTCTTCACGCTTCTTCACGGCGGTGCCGCGGTTGTTGGCCGCGTCCATCAGCTCGCCGGAAAGGCGGTCGACCATGGTGGTCTCGTTGCGGTTGCGGGCCGCGGCGATCAGCCAGCGGATGGCCAGCGCCTGACGGCGCTCGGGGCGCACGTCGACCGGAACCTGGTAGGTGGCGCCGCCGACGCGACGCGAACGCACTTCCACATGCGGCGCGACATTGTCGAGCGCCTGATGGAAGACGGTGACCGGCTCCTGCTTGGTCTTCGACTGGACCTGGTCGAGCGCGCCGTAGACGATGGTCTCGGCAACCGACTTCTTGCCGTCATACATGACGGCGTTCATGAACTTGGTGACGATCAGATCGCCGAACTTGGGGTCCGGATTGATCTCACGCTTTTCTGCACTGTGACGACGGGACATGGCTTTTGTCTCTCAATCTCTCATAGCCCGGCGCAGTCAAAAAAGCGCCGAAGCCGGAAAACCTTACTTCGGACGCTTGGCACCGTATTTCGAACGGCGCTGCTTGCGGTTCTTCACACCCTGCGTGTCGAGCACTCCGCGGATGATGTGGTAACGGACACCCGGAAGGTCCTTGACGCGGCCGCCGCGGATCATGACCACGGAGTGCTCCTGAAGGTTGTGACCTTCGCCGGGGATGTAACCGATCACCTCGAAACCATTGGTCAGGCGGATCTTGGCCACCTTGCGCAGCGCCGAGTTCGGCTTCTTCGGCGTCGTTGTGTAGACGCGCGTGCAGACGCCCCGCTTCTGCGGGTTCTGCTGCATGGCCGGGACCTTGTTGCGCTTCACCGGCGCAATGCGCGGCTTGCGGATCAGCTGGTTGACGGTAGGCATTAAACCCTCTTGTCTCTCAATTCCGTGTCTCGTGCCGGTCAAGGCTCGCTCAAAGCGTCATTTCCATACGCAAATTCGGGCCACAAACCGCGCCTTGCGGTCTTGCCCGAACAAATCGCAGAGGAAGCGGATACCGCTTCGTGCACGCCGGAAATGTCTTTTCGCTCGTAAAACGAACCCTGTTTGAGGCAAACTCCAAAGCGTGTCGCTTCGGAAGGGAGAGCCTCACATCGGTTCTGACTGGGCGGCTTCTACTCGCAAGCCCGCGTACCGTCAACCCCGGAGCGGCAAATATTGCATTGAAGCCGGGGCTTGGCAGCCATGCGTAAACCGCATGTAATTTTCTTTCGTCATTTTGCAAGGGCGAGGAAGAAAGTGACCGGGTTTTGGCTGTTGCGCGGCGCGGCTTCATGCGAAAAAAGCCGCATGAACAGTCAAAGCCCCTCGCCGCGAAGGAATCGGCCCGTGAACGACAACGAGGAACGCCCGGTCACCATCATCACCGGCCGGGTGTGGAAGAGAAAAGGCGGCAAGCCGGAAGGCGTGCACGTCATGCTGGTTGCGCCTGATGACGATTCGGCGGTGCGCCGTGCGCTCGAATCGCTGGCGGCGGAGGGTTACGCCGAAGCCGAGCTCGACCAGATCGGCGACATGGAGGGCGAGCCCGACGAGGAGCCGCATCTTTCGGCCTTCCAAGGCGCGCTCGAAGGCGAAGTGTCGATCGTGACCTTTGACGTGCCGATCTGAAAGCGTGCCGGCCCTTGCCGTTCGAATCGCCGCTGAAGCCTTCCAACGAGTGAAAGGCCCACGCTGCAGCTCCGGCAAAGACGGAGTTGACCTTTCGGCTTCGGCTTGTCCGGGGCAAGTGTTCTGATAAGAAGCGCTCACCATCATCCACAGACGGAGCGGCCGTGTCCCAGCCCATCAAGATAGGTATTGTCGGTGTCGGCAAGATCGTCCGCGACCAGCACCTTCCGGCGCTTGCCAAGGACCGCGACTACCGGCTGCTCGCCGCTGCCAGTCGGCATGGCAAGGTTGAAGACATCCAGAATTTTCCCGATATCGAGACGATGCTTGGCGCCGTTCCCGAACTCGACGCCGTCTCACTCTGCATGCCGCCGCAATTCCGCTACGCTGCGGCGCGCATCGCACTCGACGCGAAGAAGCACGTGTTCCTGGAAAAGCCGCCCGGCGCCACGGTCAGCGAGGTCGAGGACCTGAAGGCGCTGGCGGCAAAACAGGGCGTGTCGCTGTTCGCCAGTTGGCATTCGCGCTATGCCCCGGCGGTGGAAGCGGCACGGACATTCTTGGCATCGACGAAGATCAGATCAGCGGCGATCGTCTGGAAGGAAGACGTGCGCCGCTGGCACCCGAACCAGGACTGGATCTGGCAACCTGGCGGCTTCGGCGTCTTCGATCCAGGCATCAACGCGCTGTCGATCGCGACCTACATCCTGCCCGCCATGTACATCACCTCGGCCGCGCTCGATTTCCCGGAGAACCGCGACGCGCCGATCGCAGCCCAGGTCGCCTTCCGTGCGGCGAATGGTTCGGCGGTGACGATGGATCTCGATTGGCTCCAGACCGGACCGCAGAGCTGGGACATTCTTGCCGATACCGATACCGGCAAGATGGTGCTCTCGGGCGGTGGCTCGAAACTCGCCATCGACGGCCGCGTCGTCCATGAAGAACCGGAAGCGGAATATCCTGAACTCTACAGGCGTTTCGCCGAGATCGTGCGCGCCGGTATCTCCGATGTCGACCTGGCGCCGCTCCAGCATGTCGCCGACGCCTTCATGCTCGGCAAGCGCAATGTGGTCGAAGCGTTCTTCGACTGAACAGCGACTGTCGCCCGGATCTCGGATCCGACCGCCATCGCAACAACTCAATCGACAATCGCTATGGCAAACCCGTCATAGCCCTTGGCGCCGACAGTCTGGATCGCGGTGCCGTCCAGGCGCTTGTCGGCACCGATGAAAGAGAATGCAGCGCGTGCACCTTCGACATTGGCGTCGCGACCATCCTCATCGAGCACCGCGCCGTCACGGATGACGTTGTCGCAGACGATGACCGTTCCCGAGCGCGACAGCCGCATGGCCCAGGAGAGATAGTTGGGGTTGTTAGGCTTGTCGGCGTCGATGAAAACGAGGTCGAACGGCCCAGCGTTTTCGGCGCCCAGCGCAGCGAGCGACTGCAGCGCCGGCCCGACCCGCAGATCGACCCGTCGGGAAACCCCTGCCCGCTCGAAATTCGAACGCGCGACCTTGGCGTGGTGCGGATCGAGTTCGAGCGTCACGATCTTGCCGCCGGCCGGCAATCCCCGCGCCATCCAGATGGTGGAATAACCGCCCAGCGTACCAATCTCGAGCACCTTTTTCGCGCCGCGAATGCGCACCAGCAGCGAGAGTAGCTTTCCTTGCGCCGCCGAGACGTCGATCGCCGGCAAGCCACCGTCGCGGTTGGCCGCCAGGACCGCGTCGAGAACGGGATCCCCCTCGAAGAGCGAGGAAACGATGTAGTTATCGACAGCCGTCCAGGTTTTCGTGCTCATCTGCCTTCCTCGATCGTTCGTTGAAACGAAAAGGCCGCCAGGTTGCCCCGGCGGCCTTGTTGCCTGAGATTTCGTGCCGCCGCGCTTACTGCGCGGCGGTTGTCATGTCGGCCAGCATCGGCTCGGCGACTTCGACACCGGAGGCCTTGCGGCGCTCGTCGATGATCAGTTCGTCGCGCGAGGTGGCGATGCGGCGGATCTGGCTCATCGTGCCGCCGGTACCGGCCGGGATCAGCCGGCCGACGATGACGTTTTCCTTCAAGCCCTGCAGCATGTCGGTCTTGCCGGCAACCGCGGCTTCCGTCAGCACTCTGGTCGTCTCCTGGAAGGAGGCGGCCGAGATGAAGGACGGCGTCTGCAGCGAGGCCTTGGTGATGCCGAGCAGCACCGGCTGACCTTCGGCCGGCTTCTTGCCGTCCTCGATCAGGCGCTCGTTGACCTCTTCCAGTTCGATCACGTCGACGTGGTCGCCCGGAATATAGGTCGAGTCGCCCTGCGTGGTGATCTCGACCTTCTGCAGCATCTGGCGAACGATCACCTCGATGTGCTTGTCGTTGATCGACACGCCCTGCAGACGGTAGACCTCCTGGATCTCGTTGACGAGGTAGGACGCAAGCGCCTCCACGCCCTTGATCGCCAGGATGTCGTGCGGCGCCGGATTGCCGTCGAGGATGTAGTCGCCCTTCTCGATGACGTCGCCGTCCTGGAGATGGAACGGCTTGCCCTTCGGGATCAGGTATTCGACAGGCTCAAGCGTCGAGTCATGCGGCTCGATGATGATGCGGCGCTTGTTCTTGTAGTCGCGGCCGAAGCGGATCGTACCATCGATCTCTGCGATGATGGCGTGATCCTTCGGACGACGGGCCTCGAACAGCTCGGCAACACGCGGCAGACCGCCGGTGATGTCCTTGGTCTTGGCGCTTTCCATCGGGATACGCGCCAGGACGTCGCCGGGACGAACCTGAGCACCCGGCTCGACCGAGAGAATGGCCTCGACCGAGAGCAGGAAGCGGGCATCGCCGCCCTTCGACAGCTTGCCGACCTTGCCCTTGGCGTCCTGAACGACGATCGCCGGCTTCAGGTCGTTGCCGCGCGGCGTCGAACGCCAGTCGATGACCTCGCGCTTGGTGATGCCGGTCGACTCGTCGGCCGTTTCCTGGACGGAAATGCCGTCGACCAGATCCTCGAACGCCACCTTGCCCTCGATTTCGGTGAGGATGGGGCGGGTGTAAGGATCCCATTCGGCGATGCGCTGGCCGCGCTTCACCTTGTCGCCATCGTCCACGAAGATGCGCGAACCATAGGTGACGCGGTGCGTGGCGCGCTCCTTGCCGGCCTCGTCGAGGATCAGCACCGCCATGTTGCGGCCCATGACCATCTGCTGGCCGTCCGAGTTGCGCACCACGTTGCGGTTGCGGATCTCGACCTTGCCCTCATAGGAGGCTTCAAGGAACGAGCTATCCACCACCTGCGCCGTACCGCCCATGTGGAAGGTACGCATGGTGAGCTGGGTGCCCGGCTCGCCGATCGACTGCGCCGCGATGACGCCGACGGCCTCGCCCTGGTTGACCGGGGTGCCCCGGGCCAGATCGCGTCCGTAGCAGACTGCGCAGACGCCGACCCTGACTTCGCAAGTCAGCGCCGAGCGGATGCGGACCGACTGCACGCCGGCCTTCTCGATCTGCTCCACGTCGCGCTCGTCCATCAGCGTTCCGGCCTTGACCAGCAATTCGCCGGTCACCGGATGGTTGATGTCGTCGAGCGCGGTGCGGCCCAGCACGCGCTGGCCGACCGAAGCGACGACCTGACCGGCATCGACGATCGGCTGCATGGTGAGGCCCTTGTCGGTGCCGCAGTCCACGGAGTTGACGATGCAGTCCTGCGCCACGTCGACCAGACGACGGGTGAGATAGCCCGAGTTCGCCGTCTTCAAGGCGGTGTCTGCCAGACCCTTGCGGGCGCCGTGGGTCGAGTTGAAGTACTCGAGCACGGTCAGGCCTTCCTTGAAGTTGGAGATGATCGGCGTCTCGATGATTTCACCCGATGGCTTGGCCATCAGGCCGCGCATGCCGGCGAGCTGGCGCATCTGGGTGGGCGAGCCGCGCGCACCGGAGTGCGACATCATGTAGATCGAGTTCATCGGCTTCTGACGACCATTGTCCTCGAACTCGACCGCCTTGATGCGGGCCATCATTTCGTCGGCGACCTTTTCCGAGCACTTGGCCCAGGCGTCGACGACCTTGTTGTACTTCTCGCCCTGCGTGATCAGGCCGTCATTGTACTGCTGCTCGTATTCCTTGGCCAAGGCCTCGGTGTCCGACACCAGCTTGATCTTGGTGTCCGGGATCAGCATGTCGTCCTTGCCGAATGAAATGCCGGCGCGGCAGGCATGAGCAAAACCGAGCGCCATGATGCGATCGCAGAAAATGACGGTCTCCTTCTGACCGCAATGGCGGTAGACGGTGTCGATCATCTTGGAGATGTTCTTCTTGGTCATCTCCTGGTTGGCGGTCTCGTAAGGCACGTTGACGTTCTTCGGCAGAAGCTCGCCGATGATCATGCGGCCAGGCGTGGTGTCGTAGATCTTCGACACGACCTTGCCCTCGGCGTCGACCGAGCGGAAGCGGCCCTTGATCTTGGCGTGCAGGGTCACCGCCTTGGTCTCGAGCGCGTGCTGGAGTTCGCCCATGTCGGCAAACACCATGCCCTCGCCCGGCTCGTTCTGGTTGACGATCGAGAGGTAGTAGAGACCCAGAACCATGTCCTGCGACGGCACGATGATCGGCGCGCCGGAAGCCGGGTGCAGGATGTTGTTGGTCGACATCATCAGCACACGGGCTTCCAACTGCGCTTCCAGCGACAGCGGCACGTGGACCGCCATCTGGTCGCCGTCGAAGTCGGCGTTGAAGGCCGTGCAGACCAACGGATGCAACTGGATCGCCTTGCCTTCGATCAGGATCGGCTCGAACGCCTGGATGCCTAGGCGGTGCAGCGTCGGCGCGCGGTTCAAGAGCACCGGATGCTCGCGGATAACCTCGTCGAGGATATCCCAGACTTCCGGACGCTCCTTCTCGACCAGCTTCTTCGCCTGCTTGACGGTCGAGGAGTAACCCTTCGCGTCGAGGCGGGCGTAGATGAAGGGCTTGAACAGTTCGAGCGCCATCTTCTTGGGCAGGCCGCACTGGTGCAGCTTGAGCTCCGGACCGGTGACGATGACCGAACGGCCGGAATAGTCGACGCGCTTGCCGAGCAGGTTCTGGCGGAACCGGCCCTGCTTGCCCTTGAGCATATCCGACAGCGACTTCAGCGGACGCTTGTTGGCGCCGGTGATGACGCGGCCACGGCGGCCGTTGTCGAACAGCGCGTCGACGGCTTCCTGCAGCATGCGCTTTTCATTGCGCACGATGATGCCGGGGGCACGCAACTCGATCAGCCGCTTCAGACGGTTGTTGCGGTTGATGACGCGTCGATAGAGATCGTTGAGGTCCGACGTCGCGAAACGTCCGCCGTCCAGCGGGACGAGCGGGCGCAGGTCCGGCGGAATCACCGGAACCACCTTCATGATCATCCATTCCGGACGGTTGCCGGACTCCATGAAGTTCTCGACGACCTTGAGCCGCTTCAGATACTTCTTCTGCTTCAGCTCGGACGTGGTCGAAGCCAGCTCCGAACGCAGGTCGCCGGCGATCTTCTCCAGGTCCATGCCGGCCAGAAGGTCATGAATGGCCTCGGCGCCGATCATGGCGGTGAAGCTATCCTCGCCATATTCGTCGACGGCGATCATGTACTCTTCCTCGCTGAGCAGCTGGTGCTCCTTCAGCGCGGTGAGGCCGGGTTCGGTGACGATGTAGTTCTCGAAGTAGAGGACGCGCTCGATGTCCTTCAGGGTCATGTCGAGCAGCGTGCCGATGCGCGAGGGCAGCGACTTCAGGAACCAGATATGGGCGACGGGTGCCGCCAGCTCGATATGGCCCATGCGCTCGCGGCGAACGCGCGACAGCGTGACTTCGACACCGCACTTTTCGCAGATGACGCCCTTGTACTTCATGCGCTTGTACTTGCCGCACAGGCACTCGTAGTCCTTGATCGGGCCAAAAATGCGCGCGCAGAACAGACCGTCACGCTCCGGCTTGAAGGTGCGGTAGTTGATGGTCTCCGGCTTCTTGATCTCGCCGAACGACCAGGACAGAATCTTCTCAGGGCTGGCGAGCGATATCCGGATGGAATCGAACACCTGCGCCGGCGCCTGGGGATTGAAGAGATTCATGACCTCTTGGTTCATGCCGTTCTCCTTTCGGGGTCCTCGAAAACCCCTTGCATCTGATGCGGGGCAAATGCCCGCTGAGTGGTCGGCCCACCGGCCGAAGAATTTGGCGCACCCGGTCGCGGGAGCCTCTCCCGCGACCGGGTGTCTTGTTTATTCCGCTGCGTCGGGCAGCCGAACCGGGGCTTCGTCGAGCTTGGTGTTCTCCAATTCGACGTTGAGGCCGAGCGACCGCATCTCCTTGACGAGAACGTTGAAGCTCTCGGGAATGCCGGCCTCGAAGGTGTCGTCACCGCGGACGATCGCCTCGTAGACCTTGGTGCGGCCAGCGACGTCGTCCGACTTCACCGTCAGCATTTCCTGCAGCGTATAGGCGGCGCCGTAGGCTTCCAGCGCCCAGACCTCCATTTCGCCGAAGCGCTGGCCGCCGAACTGCGCCTTGCCGCCCAGCGGCTGCTGGGTGACGAGCGAGTACGGACCTATCGAACGCGCGTGGATCTTGTCATCCACGAGGTGGTGAAGCTTGAGCATGTAGATGTAGCCCATCGTCACCTTGCGATCGAACGGCTCGCCGGTGCGTCCGTCATAGAGCTGCGACTGACCGCTGGTGTGCAGGCCCGCCTGCTCCAGCATGACGTTGATGTCGGCCTCGTGCGCGCCGTCGAACACCGGGGTTGCGATCGAGACGCCGCGGCGCATCTGCTCGCTCAGGCGAACGATGCTCTCGTCGTCATACTCGCGGACCGGCTCGTTGCGGTCGTTGGCGGGTATGAAGCTCTCCAGCGTCTTGCGCAGCGGCTTGATGTCGCCGGCAGACTTGTAGGCGTCGATCATCTCGCCGATCTTCCTGCCCATTCCGGCGCAAGCCCAGCCCAGATGCGTTTCCAGGATCTGGCCGACATTCATGCGGCTCGGCACACCCAGCGGGTTGAGCACGATATCGGCATGCGTGCCGTCCTCGAGGAAAGGCATATCCTCGACCGGAACGATGCGCGACACGACACCCTTGTTGCCGTGACGGCCGGCCATCTTGTCACCCGGCTGCATCTTGCGCTTCACCGCCACGAAGACCTTGACCATCTTCATGACGCCCGGAGGCATTTCGTCGCCGCGCTGCACCTTCTCGACCTTGTCCATGAAGCGCTGTTCGAGTGCCTTCTTGGAATCGTCGTACTGGCCGCGCAGGGCTTCCAGTTCGCTCTGGAGCTTTTCGTTCTCCACGGCGAACTGCCACCACTGCGAACGCGGATACTCGTCGAGCGTGTCCTTCGACAGCGTCGAGCCCTTCTTGAAGCCCTTCGGTCCGGCGATCGCTTCCTTGCCGACGAGCACGTCGGAAAGGCGCGCGTAGACGTTGCGATCCAGGATCGCCTGCTCGTCGTCACGGTCCTTGGCGAGGCGTTCGATCTCCTCGCGCTCGATCGCCATGGCGCGCTCGTCCTTCTCCACACCGTGGCGATTGAACACGCGCACCTCGACGACGGTGCCGAAGGTGCCCGGAGGCATGCGCATCGAGGTGTCGCGCACATCGGATGCCTTTTCGCCGAAGATGGCGCGCAGAAGCTTTTCTTCCGGCGTCATCGGGCTTTCGCCCTTCGGCGTGATCTTGCCGACCAGGATATCGCCCGGCTGAACTTCGGCACCGATATAGACGATGCCGGCTTCATCGAGGTTCTTCAGCGCTTCTTCCGAGACGTTCGGAATGTCGCGCGTGATTTCCTCCGGTCCGAGCTTGGTGTCGCGCGCCATGACCTCGAACTCCTCGATGTGGATCGAGGTGAAGACGTCGTCGGCGACGATGCGCTCGGACAGGAGGATCGAGTCCTCGTAGTTGTAGCCGTTCCACGGCATGAACGCGACCAGCACGTTGCGGCCGAGAGCCAGATCGCCGAGCTCGGTCGAAGGACCGTCCGCGATGATGTCGCCCTTGTTGACCCGGTCGCCCATGCGCACCAGCGGACGCTGGTTGATGCAGGTGTTCTGGTTCGAACGCTGGAACTTCATCAGCCGGTAGATGTCGACGCCGGACTTGCCCGGATCGAGGTCTTCCGTTGCGCGGATGACGATACGCGTCGCGTCCACCTGGTCGACGATGCCGCCGCGGCGGGCGCCGATGGCGGCGCCCGAATCACGGGCGACGATCGGCTCCATGCCGGTGCCGACGAACGGCGCTTCGGCGCGCACCAGCGGCACGGCCTGGCGCTGCATGTTCGAGCCCATCAGCGCGCGGTTGGCGTCGTCGTTCTCAAGGAACGGGATCAGGGCCGCGGCCACCGACACCATCTGCTTGGGCGAAACGTCCATCAGGTCGACGTTTTCGCGCGGCGCCATCATCACTTCGCCGGCACTGCGGCAAATGACGAATTCGTCGACAAAGCGACCATCCTTGTCGAGCTCGGCATTGGCCTGCGCGACATGGTGCTTGGCCTCTTCCATCGCCGACAGATAGACGACGTCATTGGTCAGCTTGCCGTCGACGATCTTGCGGTACGGGCTCTCGATGAAGCCGTACTTGTTGACGCGCGCGAAGGTGGCGAGCGAGTTGATCAGGCCGATATTCGGGCCTTCCGGCGTCTCGATCGGGCAGATGCGGCCGTAATGCGTCGGGTGCACGTCGCGCACCTCGAAGCCGGCGCGCTCGCGGGTCAGACCACCCGGTCCAAGCGCGGAGAGACGGCGCTTGTGGGTGATCTCCGACAGCGGATTGGTCTGGTCCATGAACTGCGACAGCTGCGAGGAACCGAAGAACTCGCGCACGGCGGCAGCCGCCGGCTTGGCGTTGATCAGGTCCTGCGGCATGACCGTGTCGATCTCGATCGAGGACATACGCTCCTTGATCGCGCGCTCCATGCGCAGCAGGCCGACGCGGTACTGGTTTTCCATCAGCTCGCCGACCGAACGCACGCGGCGATTGCCGAGATTGTCGATGTCGTCGATCTCGCCCTTGCCGTCACGCAGTTCGACCAGCGTCTTGACCACGGCCAGGATGTCGTCCTTGCGCAGCACGCGCACGGTGTCCTCGGCCTTGAGTTCGAGGCGCATGTTCATCTTGACGCGGCCGACGGCGGACAGGTCGTAGCGCTCGCTGTCGAAGAACAGCGAGTTGAACATGGCTTCGGCGGTTTCG
This sequence comes from Mesorhizobium sp. B2-5-3, assembly GCF_006441005.1. Classification (NCBI taxonomy): domain Bacteria; kingdom Pseudomonadati; phylum Pseudomonadota; class Alphaproteobacteria; order Hyphomicrobiales; family Phyllobacteriaceae; genus Mesorhizobium; species Mesorhizobium sp. B2-5-3. The sequence goes on along the minus strand of NZ_VFUS01000003.1, from coordinate 478,467 downwards.
AGCGTCGGCGGCTCGCCGGGGCGCATGACACGATAGATGTCGAACAGCGCGTCCTGGCGGCTCTCGTTCTTGTCGACGGCGAGCGTGTTGCGGATGTAGGCGCCGACATTGACGTGATCGATGTCGAGGATCTGGATCTCGTCCTCGCCGGTGCCAAGCAGCACCTTCAGCGTCTTGTCATCGATCTCGTCGCCGGCCTCGAGGAAGATCTCGCCGGTGGCGTAATTGACGATGTCCTCGGCGAGATAGTTGCCGAGCAGGTCCTCGTCGGTCGCCTTGATCGCCTTCAGGCCCTTTTCGCCGAGCTGGCGGGCCTGGCGGGCGGTGATCTTCTTGCCGGCCTCGACAACGACCTCACCCGTGTCGGCGTCGACCAGGTCGCCGACGGCCTTGAGGCCGCGGAAACGATCCACGTTGAACGGAATGCGCCAGTGATCGCCGGCGCGCTTGTAGGTGATCTTGTTGTAGAAGGTCGACAGGATCTCTTCGCCGTCCATGCCGAGCGCCATCAGCAGCGACGTCACCGGAATCTTGCGGCGACGGTCGATGCGGGCGTGCACGACGTCCTTGGAATCGAACTCGATGTCGAGCCACGAACCGCGATAGGGGATGACGCGCGCGGCAAACAGGAGCTTGCCCGACGAGTGCGACTTGCCCTTGTCATGGTCGAAGAAGACGCCCGGCGAGCGGTGCATCTGCGAGACGATGACGCGCTCGGTGCCGTTGACGATGAAGGTGCCGTTCGAGGTCATGAGCGGCATGTCGCCCATGTAGACGTCCTGCTCCTTGATGTCCTTGATCGACTTCGCGCCGGTATCCTCGTCGATATCGAACACGATCAGGCGCAGCGTCACCTTCAGCGGTGCGGCATAGGTGAGGTCGCGCTGACGGCATTCGTCAACGTCGAATTTCGGTCCTTCGAACTCGTACTTCACGAACTCCAGCATCGAGGAGCCGGAAAAATCGGAGATCGGGAAGACCGACTTGAAAACAGCCTGCAGTCCCTCGTCCGGACGTCCGCCCTTGGGCTCGTCCACCATCAGGAACTGGTCATAGGACGCCTTCTGAACCTCGATGAGGTTCGGCATCTCCGCAACTTCCGGGATCTTTCCGAAGAACTTGCGTACGCGTCTGCGGCCATTGAAAGTCTGGGTCTGGGCCATCGTCGCTCCTTAGCTCTAAACTCGGGGCGAGCCTCGCCGCGGCTCGCCTTGCATCCGAACCGCCTGGGCAGCGGCTCTCTGTCTGTTCTCCGGCCCCATTACCAAACTACTTGGCGGCGGCCGGCTAAAACGGGAGAAAACCCGTTTCCTGAGAGCCGGTTTTCGGCCCTCAGGAAAGAGGTTTTCGTGCATCTCGCGCTACGCAGCCTCCCCAGGTCACCCGAGGGAGTGGCGGACGGCGCGAGGCCGTCCGCCGATTGTTACGCTTACTTCAGCTCGACCTTGGCGCCGGCTGCTTCCAGCTGGGCCTTGAACTTGTCGGCGTCGGCCTTGGAAACGGCTTCCTTGACCGGCTTCGGAGCCGCTTCGACCAGGTCCTTGGCTTCCTTGAGGCCAAGGCCGGTGATGGCGCGGACTTCCTTGATGACGTTGATCTTCTGGGCGCCGGCGTCGGTGAGGACGACGTCGAATTCCGTCTTTTCCTCGACCGGAGCAGCGGCAGCGGCAGCACCGCCGGCAGCGGCAACAGCCACCGGAGCAGCAGCCGAAACGCCCCACTTTTCTTCCAGAAGCTTCGACAGCTCAGCCGCCTCGAGGACGGTCAGCTTCGAAAGGTCGTCTACGATCTTTGCGAGATCAGCCATTGTTGTATTCCTTCATAAGGTTCGAACGTGTGTTTGTGATAGCGAGGAACGGCCTCATGCCGCCTCGTCCTTCCGGGCGTAAGCGCCGATGACACGCGCGACCGAAGCCGCGGGCGCATTGACGATCTGGGCGATCCGGGTTGCCGGCGTGGCGATCATGCCAACCAGCCTGGCGCGCAGCTCGTCGAGCGACGGGAGTGTGGCGAGTGCCTTCACACCGTCGGCGTTGAGCGAGGTGGTGCCCATTGCGCCGCCGAGAATGACCAGCTTGTCATTCCCCTTGGCGAAATCGGACGCGACCTTCGGCGCCGCAATCGGATCCTCCGAATAGGCGACCAGCGTCTGTCCCTTGAACAGATCGATGATCGATGCGGAGTCCGTGCCCTGAAGAGCGATTTTGGCGAGACGGTTCTTCGCGACTTTAACGGTGCCACCGGCAGCGCGCATTTTCGACCGGAGGTCGTTCATTTGCGCGACGGTGATACCGGCATAGTGGGCCACGACCACTGAACCCGCGTTCGAGAACGCATCGTTCAGGCCCGTGACGAGTTCGCGTTTTTCCGCTCTGTCCACTGCCTATCTCCAGTTGACCCCCACCCTGCTAACGGGAACATTCCCATTCACGAGGACAGGCGTCGGGTTGCCTTTTGCCGGCCGGGCCATCCAGTAACGGATCTCCCGAACAGCGCTCGAGGATCCTGCCCCCTTTCGCCACATCGCCGGCAAGCCGGACGATGCGCAGACAAAAGGCAAACACGGTTCGAACCTTTCATTGGAGCGCTTGCTCCGTTGTCAGGTCTTCACCCGTCTCATGCAGGCCCACATGAATTAAGGCCCCCCTTTTCAATCAAGGCCGGGCCGCCTGCAATCTCGGACAGGATGTCCGGAAACCTTTCGGCTCCCGGTACCGGGCCCAGAACGATCCAGGCCCGGAATTCACTTACGGATCGGCCCGTTCAGCGGCCGATCCAAACGGTTAATCAGGACGCCGCGAGCGTCGAGACGTCGAGCTTGAGGCCCGGGCCCATCGTCGAGGTGACGGACACCTTCTTGACGTAGTTGCCCTTGGCGCCAGCCGGCTTTGCCTTGGTCACCGCATCGGCGAAGGCGCGGACGTTTTCTTCCAGCGCCTTGACGTCGAACGAGACCTTGCCGACGCCGGCGTGAACGATGCCGGCTTTCTCGACGCGGAACTCGACAGCGCCGCCCTTCGATGCCTTGACGGCGGCCGCGACGTCGGTGGTGACGGTACCGACCTTCGGGTTCGGCATCATGCCGCGCGGGCCGAGCACTTTGCCCAGACGGCCGACGAGCGGCATCATGTCCGGCGTAGCGATGCAGCGATCGAAATCGATCGTGCCCTTCTGGACGATATCGACCAGGTCCTCCGCACCGACGATGTCGGCGCCGGCGGCCTTGGCTTCCTCGGCCTTGTCGCCACGGGCGAACACGGCGACGCGGACCGAGCGGCCGGTGCCGTTCGGCAGGTTGACCACGCCGCGGACCATCTGGTCGGCATGGCGAGGATCAACGCCGAGATTCATCGCGACTTCGATCGTCTCGTCGAACTTGACCGTCGAGCGATCCTTGAGCAGCTTCAGCGCGTCACCCAAGGTATAAGCCTTGTTGGGATCGATGCCTTCGCGGGTCTTCGATACACGCTTTGCAATCTTTGCCATGATCTCAGCCCACCACTTCCAGACCCATCGAGCGGGCGGAGCCCTCGACCATGCGCATGGCCGCCTCGACGTCGTTTGCGTTCAGATCCTTCATCTTCTGCTCGGCGATGGCGCGGACCTTGTCGCGGCCGATCGTGCCGGCCTTGACCTTGCCCGGCTCCTTGGAGCCCGACTTCAGGTTAGCGGCCTTCTTCAGGAAGTAGCTCACCGGCGGCGTCTTCATGACGAAGGTGAACGACTTGTCCTGGTAGTAGGTGATGACGACCGGAATCGGCGATCCCTTTTCCATTTCCTGGGTCTGCGCGTTGAACGCCTTGCAGAACTCCATGATGTTGATGCCACGCTGACCAAGCGCCGGGCCGATCGGGGGCGACGGCGTAGCCGAGCCCGCGGCAACCTGGAGCTTGAGCTGGCCTGCAATTTTCTTAGCCATCTCTATTCCTGCCTTTGTCTATGCCGGCCCCTCGATCTGGGAAAACACCGGCTGTTGCAGTCTGGTGGTGCGGTTCCTGCGGCCGGCTAAAGCCGCATTCGCCTCCCACCGTTCTCAGGCCGCGCGTTGCCGCGCCGCCTCCCCTGACCACCGGAACGGCGCCAGGGATTTCGGATCAGCCTTTTTCGACTTGCCCGAATTCCAGATCGACAGGCACGGCGCGCCCGAAGATCGAAACCTCCACCTTGAGCCGCGCCCGCTCCTCGTCCACTTCCTGGACGAAGCCGTTGAAGGACGCGAAGGGGCCATCCGAGACGCGGATCGCCTCGCCGATCTCGAAAGTAACCGAGGGCTTCGGGCGCTCGACGCCTTCCTGCACCTGGTTCAGGATGCGCTGCGCCTCGGCCTCGGTGATCGGCACCGGCTTGGAGTCGCCCAAAAACCCGGTGACCTTCGGCGTGTTCTTGACCAGCGAGAACACGGCGTCGGTCAAGTTGGCCTTCAGGAGCACATAGCCCGGAAAGAACTTGCGCTCGGCGTCGACCTTGCGGCCGCGACGAACCTCGACGACCTTCTCGGTCGGCACGACGATCTGCTCGATATCGGCGGACAGGCCCTTCTGCTTGGCCTTGTTCTCGATGTCCTCGGCGACCTTCTTCTCAAAGTTCGAATAGGCGTGGACGATGTACCAGCGCGTAGTCATTTCACGACTTCTCCGTAATCGCCGGACTTAGCGTCCAATGCCCAGAATCTGTTCGACCGCGAGGCCCATGAGCTGATCGGCGGTGAAGAAAAAGATCATCGCGATCACAGCGAAAGCCAGAACCATCACCGTCGAGATCATCGTTTCGCGTCGCGACGGCCAAGTCACCTTGGCGGTCTCCGCGCGAACCTGCTGGAGAAAGACGAAAGGATTTGTGGTTTTCGAAGCCATATGCCGCTCTGTCTTCAAGACCCGTTGGCCGGGTCTCCTGGATGATCCCGCTGGCCGGGACGTGCCGCCTGGGTCCACTTTCGCGCCGAATCAGCGCAATCATTTCGCCCATGCAAATCAGACGCGTAAAGCCGGCTTCCCAGCTCCACGCGTCGCGTGTCTGTTTCGTCTACATAAAACCGATTCTTGATCCACGCAAGTGGCAAGTGTCCGCTTTATGACCAAACACCGCCTCGGAACCATCCAGTCGTTCCGTCCCGGCTATGGCGCCCTTATGCCTCAATCAGCCTCATATGGCAAGCCGGTCGTCGATTTTCAAAGGGCGGCCCGCAGAAATATCGTTTCTGACGGCCATTTAGGAAATGGCTGAGTTTTTGTTTGACGTGCCATTTCTTGAAATGGCACGGGCAGCAGGGCTCGAACCTACGACCTGCGGTTTTGGAGACCGCCGCTCTACCAACTGAGCTATGCCCGTACACGTGCGCCTCGGCGCAGCAGGGGCTTCCTAAAAGCTTCCGCGCGCTCTGTAAAGAGCGGTTTGCAAGCAAACGCGCCTTCATCCCCTTTCCCGGAAATCGGGATGGTCGACGACCAGCCCGCCGCCATCGATCTCCGGTTTCATGCTCGAGTGCGCCGGCATGCTGTTCGCGGAGATCTTGCCTGCCGGCCCGTGTATCCGTTGGACGCTATTTGGTGTCCGGGACCCGGTAAGGCCCGCCGGGCACGCCCCAGCCCCAGGCCGGCATCGGCTCGGTCTCCGGGTCGCACGTTTCGCCGAGATTGGAATTCATCCTGGCGAGCCGCGATCCCCACTCGACATAGCCCATGAAGGCGGAACGGAACTCCGGATCGTCAGGCAGCCCGACGGCATCCGCGGCATCGGCCAGCAGGTTGATCCAGCGGCGGCGCTGCTCCTCCGTCAAATGCTTGCCCAGGTGATGCATCACCATCTCGCGGTGGCCGCCGAATTTTTCGCTGTAGGTTTTCGGCCCGCCGAAAACCTCGCCGATAAAGGCCGCGACATGGGCGGGATGGTCGGGCGACATATGCTTGAACACCGGCCCGACGACCGGATCCTGCGCCACCTTGTCATAGAAGGTCTGCGTCAGCCGGTTGAGCGCTTCGCTGCCGCCGGCCCATTCGTACAGTGTCGGAACATCCTGGCTCATACTTGACCTCCGCCCAGCGCCGCCTGCAGCGACGATAGCGGAAAAATCGAGCAAGCCTCAACCTGCCTCGATGGCCAGTTCGATGACGCGGCTACCGTTCGACCGCGTGTCGGCCCCGGCATGCCAACGGCTGACCTTCGGTCGCCGACAAAAAGGGCGGCCCGAGGACCGCCCTTCCTTCTCGATCCGGCTGATGCCGGTGTCGATTACTCTTTGATGGTGACGACGATGCCGGCACCGACGGTGCGGCCGCCTTCACGGATGGCGAAGCGCAGCTTCTCTTCCATGGCGATCGGCACGATCAGCTCGACGTCGACCGTGATGTTGTCGCCAGGCATCACCATCTCGGTGCCGGCCGGCAGCGACACGATGCCGGTCACGTCGGTGGTGCGGAAGTAGAACTGCGGACGGTAGTTGGTGAAGAACGGCGTGTGACGGCCACCCTCGTCCTTGGTCAGGATGTAGGCTTCGGCCACGAACTTCTTGTGCGGCTTCACCGAACCGGGCTTGGCCAGAACCTGGCCGCGCTCGACACCTTCACGGTCGACACCGCGCAGCAGCGCGCCGATGTTGTCGCCCGCCTGGCCCTGGTCGAGCAGCTTGCGGAACATCTCGACGCCCGTGCAGGTCGTCTTGGTGGTCGGACGAATGCCGATGATCTCCAGCTCCTCGCCGACCTTGACCACGCCGCGCTCGACGCGACCGGTCACGACCGTGCCGCGGCCCGAGATCGAGAACACGTCCTCGATCGGCATCAGGAACGGCTTGTCGAGCGGACGAACCGGCGTCGGGATGTAGGCGTCGACCTGAGCCATCAGCTCGCGGATCGCGTCCTCGCCGATCTTCTTGTCCGAATCTTCCAGAGCCGCCAGCGCCGAACCCTTGACGATCGGAATGTCGTCGCCGGGGAACTCGTTCTTGGTCAGCAATTCGCGAACCTCGAGCTCGACCAGCTCAAGCAGCTCGGCATCGTCGACCTGGTCGACCTTGTTCAAAAACACCACGATCGACGGCACGCCGACCTGGCGGGCCAAAAGGATGTGCTCGCGGGTCTGCGGCATCGGGCCGTCGGCGGCCGACACAACCAGGATCGCGCCGTCCATCTGCGCGGCACCGGTGATCATGTTCTTCACATAGTCGGCGTGGCCGGGGCAGTCGACGTGGGCGTAGTGGCGGTTCTCCGTCTCGTACTCGACGTGAGCCGTCGAAATGGTGATGCCGCGCGCCTTCTCTTCCGGCGCCGCGTCAATCTGGTCATAGCGCTTGTATTCGCCAAAATACTTGGTGATCGCTGCCGTCAAAGACGTCTTGCCATGATCAACGTGGCCAATCGTGCCGATGTTCACATGCGGCTTGGTGCGCTCGAATTTACCTTTTGCCATAGTCTCTTTCCTTGGACGGCCTGGACCTTCAGTTCAGTCGAATGCGGGGCGATTAGCGACAAAGGCCAAAAAACACAAGCGTCTTTTGCCCGGGCGCCTTCTCACTCGGTCCGAACCCGTGATCCGATTGCGGGGATATGGCGCTGATATAGGAACGTGCCGCATGAAATGGAATGGCCTAAACCCCTGCGCAATCGCGCCGGCCTCCCGCGCCCCGCTCGTCGGTCGCTGTCGGATTTGTCGGCGCTTCATGGCCCATTGCGGCGGTGTTCCCGCTCTGATTTCCTGCACCGATGCATTTCATCCCGACAGCCGTTCGCGGCCCTCTGTTCATGATCGTCTCGACCGGGTCGTATCTCGTCAACGATACGATGATGAAGCTCGCTACGGCGGGCCTGCCGTCCTATGAAGTGCTGTTCCTGCGCGGCGCGGCGGCAGCGCTCTGGGGCTTTCCGCTGCTGTTTGCGCTTGGTTATGGCAAACAGATCCCGCTGATCTTCGACAAGCGCGTGCTGCACCGCAACCTGCTCGAACTGGCCGCCATCCTTTGTTACGTCGTGGCGCTCGCCAACATGCAGATTGCCGATTCCACCGCGCTCGGACAGGTCACGCCGCTGTTGATGCTGGTCGGCTCCTCTATCCTGTTCGGCGAGCGCATCGGCGGCCAGCGCATGGCGCTGATCGGCCTCGGCTTCATCGGCGCGCTGATGGTGGCGCAACCGACAATGCAGGGCATCTCGGTCTATGCCCTGCTGGCGCTCGGCAACGCGGCATTGTCGGCCGCGCGCGATCTCACCGGCAGGCGGGTTCCGGCCGAGGTGCCGGGAATGATCGTGGCGATTTCCGCCGTCGTCGTGGTGCTGATCGGCGCCGGTGCGGCACACCTGGTTTCAGAGCGCTGGATCATGCCCGGAGCACATCATTTGCTGCTCATGGCCGGAGCCGGGTTCTTCCTGATCTTCGGCCATTTCTTCATCTTCATGGCCTATCGCGTCGGGCCGACCAGCGCAGTGGCGCCGTTCTACTACTGCTTCACCGTCTGGGCGATGATTTCGGGCCTGCTGGTGTTCGGACAATTCCCAAACGCGCTGGCGATCTGCGGCATCCTTCTGGTTGTCGGTAGCGGACTGGCCATCGTCTCGCTCGACCAGCGCAGGCGCCGGCTGACTGTCGTCGCCTAAGTCGGCTCCAGTTGCGGCCGATTATCGCCGGGGGTCTCGCCGCAAGCTCAACACGCTGTCCGCGATATCCTCAAGAGGGTCAGATAAGACGCGCCAGACGGCGCTCCGCGGTGGCAAACACCGCCGATGAAGGACGGGACGGGCGCATGACCCGAGTGCGGGATCCGGTTTCGGGGAAGCTCATGCACGAGCGGACAGGTAGAAATCCCATCCCGAACTATCGGAATGGGACTGGTGCTAAATCGGCCGCTTGCCGGCGAACTGGTGGTAAGCCCATAACACGACCACGGCGCCCACCACCGCGACGATCAGGCTGTATATGTTGAGACCGGTCACGCCCGACGCGCCGAAAGCGCTGAAGATCAGGCCGCCGACAATGGCGCCGACAATGCCGAGCACGATATCCATGATCATGCCCTGGCCGCTCTTGTTGACGATCTTGCTGCCAAGAAAGCCGGCGATGACTCCCAGAATAATCCAGCTGATGATTGACATTTTTCCTCTCCAATCCCCTGCCGCGTCCATCATTTTCATATGATTGTCAAAAGCTCAAGCCAGCTTGAAATTCCGCCCGTTTGCGTCATTGTGAGGATGGGACGGGCTTGGTTGACAAGGAGATCCACGATGGGACTGTTTGACAATGCCGTTCCGGGCGGCAACATCACCAAACCCCTGATGATCGCGCTTGGCGCGCTGCTGGTCGGAAAGATGCTCAGCGGCAGGAGTGCCGAACAGCCGGAGCAACCCCAAGCTCCCGTACCGGCCGAGCCCGGTGAAACCACGGCCGGCGATGGCGGCCTGCTTGGCGGACTGGGCGGCCTGCTCGACAAATTGAAGAACTCCGGCCACGGCAACGTCGCCGATTCCTGGGTCGGCACCGGCCAGAACCAACCGATCAACGCCAACGACCTGGGCAACGCGATCGGACCGCAGGTCATCCGCGAGATCGCGCAACGGACGGGACTCGACGAGCAGGAACTGCTCAAGCAATTGTCCGCAGCCCTGCCTGGCATCGTCGACAAGCTGACGCCGAACGGCCAGGTGCCGCAGCAACATCAGGTCGCATCGGCCTTCAACAGCTGAAGCGAGTGAACAATCATCCTCTGGAGCGCTGCGCGACCTGGCCGCGCAGCGTTTCAGCTTGCCGATGGCATGGGTTGGAAATCTGGAGCGGGTAGCGGGAATCGAACCCGCATATTCAGCTTGGAAGGCTGCTGCTCTGCCACTGAGCTATACCCGCGCCGTGCCCTGAAGTATCGGATTCCGCGGAAAAGCGCCATGCGCTTTTCGCCTCCGATGCTTTCACGTTTCAGGGCTTCCGGGCCGGCAGTGGTGGAGAGGGTTGGATTCGAACCAACGTAGGCTAAGCCAACGGATTTACAGTCCGTCCCCTTTAACCACTCGGGCACCTCTCCAGTCTGCCGCCGGAGCCATGCAACGAGGCATTCTTGCCGATCCGGACCCGAGTATCACTTCTCCGAAATCAGCGAAGCGCCTTATGGCGGCAAGGCCAGTGGGTGTCAACCGCGTGGCAAGGGTTTTTCGATGTTGTTCGCCGGCTGCGGCGACGGGCCATATCCCTGGCCGCCGGAGACCGCTATAGAAGCCGGCCATGAGCAACAAGACCGGCACCCCGAAAGACACCCACTACGCCAAGCTGCGTCGTGCACACCGCGACGAAAAGAGCGGCGGCGCGCCGGCATTCCGGCCGCGCCAGCCCATGCCGCCGGGCGAGAACGCAGCCGACGGGCTGGTGCGGCTCTATGGCCTGCATACGGTGCGCGCGGCACTCGACAATCCGCGCCGCAAGATCCGGAAAATGCTGGTGACGCGCAATGCCGCCGAGCGGCTGGGACTGGCCGACTTCGCGGCCCTGCCCTTCAAGGCGGAGCTGGTCGACCCCAGGGACATCGACAAGATCACGGGTTCGGATGCCGTGCATCAAGGCGTGCTGATCGAGGCCGAGCCGCTGAAGCCCAAGCGACTCGACGCTCTTGGCGACACAAAGCTGGTGCTGGTGCTCGACCAGATCACCGATCCGCACAATGTCGGCGCCATCCTGCGCTCGGCGGTCGCTTTCGATGCCGGCGCGCTGATCACCACGGCGCGCCACAGCCCGCAGGAATCGGGCGTGCTGGCGAAATCAGCCTCCGGCGCGCTCGAACATATCGACCAGATCGAGGTGAAGAACCTGGCCGACGCGCTCGCGCAACTGCACGAGGCCGGCTTCCAGACAATCGGTCTCGATTCGGACGGCCCGGCCGAACTCGAAACGAGCTTTGCCGGCGACAAGCTTGCCCTGGTGCTGGGCGCGGAAGGCAAGGGCCTGCGCCAGAAGACGCGCGAGACGGTGACGACACTGGCTCGCCTCGACATGCCCGGCGCCATCCGCTCGCTCAACGTGTCGAACGCGGCGGCGGTAAGCCTTTATGCGGCACGGAAATTCTTGAGGCAGTAGGGCAGTACGGCAGTAGGGTTTCCAAATCGGCCGGAACGGGCGGCTCCTACTGCCCTACCTCATGCCCGGCCATCCGCTCCAGCGCCCTGACCAGGGCCGAGTGATCCTCCCTGGCGCCGCCATTGGCCGTGCAGGAATTGAACAGTTGCTGGGTGGTCGACGTGTTGGGCAGGGAGACGCCGAGCGCCCTTGCGCCTTCCAGGGCGAGGTTGAGATCCTTCTGGTGCAGTTCGATGCGGAAACCCGGCGCGAAGGTGCGCCTGACCATGCGTTCGCCATGCACTTCGAGGATGCGCGAGGCGGCCAACCCGCCCATCAGCGCCTGCCTGACCTTGGCGGGGTCGGCGCCGGCTTTTGAAGCAAAAACAAGCGCTTCGGCGACGGCTTCAATGGTCAGCGCGACGACGATCTGGTTGGCGACCTTGGTGGTCTGGCCGACGCCGTTCGGTCCGACCAGGGTGATGTTCTTGCCCATCTTCTCGAAAACGGGCCTGGCGCGCTCGAACGCCCTCTCCTCGCCGCCGACCATGATGGTGAGCGATGCGGCCTTGGCTCCCACCTCGCCGCCCGAGACCGGCGCATCAAGATAGTCGCAGCCCAGTTCGTTGATTTTTTTGGCGAAGACCTTGGTCTCGATCGGTGAGATCGAGCTCATGTCGATGGCCAATTTGCCTTTGGAAAGACCTGATGCGACGCCGTTGTCGCCGAACAGCACCTCGGCTACCTGCGGTGTGTCGGGCACCATGGTGATGATGATATCGGCGGCCTTCGCCACGGCGGCATGGCCGGTGACAGTTTTCAGTCCCTTGGCCACCAGTTCGGCCTGTGGCCTGGAGCGGTGGTCGCTGGCGATCACCGTGTAGCCGGCGTCCAGCAAATGTCCCGCCATCGGCGCGCCCATGATGCCAAGGCCGATGAAGCCGATGGTTTCCATTGTGGTTCTCCGTCTTGTTGAGGTTGCGTTCCTTCACGCCCCCCTCTGGCCTGCCGGCCATCTCCCCCACAGGTGGGGAGATTGGCAGTTTCGGCGCTGGCCCCAACTTTCCCGGTTCAAAATTTAGCGAAGCCGCCGGTGACATCCAACCTCCGCCCTTGGTGGGGGAGATGGCCGACAGGCCAGAGGAGGGCGTGAAGGAACGCGAGTTCGATTTCGACAGCTAAGCCGCCGCGCTTCCCTGCCCGGCCAGTTCCCGGAACCACCCCAACCCTTGCTCAGTTCCGGCCTTCGGCTTGTATTCCGCGCCGACCCAGCCGGAATAACCAATGCGGTCGATATGCTCGTAGAGGAAGGGATAGTTGATCTCGCCCGTCCCCGGCTCGTGACGGCCGGGATTGTCCGCAAGCTGGATATGCGCGATGCGGCCGAGGTTTGCCTCGATGGTACGGGTGAGATCCCCCTCCATGATCTGCATGTGGTAGATGTCGTATTGCAGGAACAGGTTCTTCGAGCCGACGCGGTCGATCAGCGCCAGCGCCTGGTCGGAATAGTTGAGGAAGAAGCCTGGAATGTCGCGCGTGTTGATCGGCTCGATCAGCAGCCTGATGCCGGCCTGCTCCAGTTTCTCCGCCGCGAAGGCGAGGTTCTCGGCAAACACATCCTCGAGCACCTTGCGGTCGACGCCGGCGGGCGCGATGCCTGCCAGGCAATTGACCTGTGAGCAGCCGAGCGCCTGCGCGTAGGCGATCGCCTTGGCGATGCCCTGGCGGAATTCCGGCACTCGGTCCGGCAAAACGGCGATACCGCGCTCGCCCTTGCCCCAGTCGCCGGCCGGCAGGTTGAACAGCACCTGCGTCAGACCGTTCTTGTTCAGCCGCGCGGCCACCACCTCGGGCGCATGGTCGTAGGGGCCTATATATTCAACGCCTTTGAAGCCCGCGCGGGCAGCTGCGTCAAAACGTTCGAGGAAGTCATGCTCGCCAAAGAGCATCGAAAGATTGGCTGAAAAACGCGGCATTCTTTTTGTCCTTCTTCCGTCCTAGTCGAGCATCACGATCGCTGTCGGGGCATCCTCTTGATGTTCGGCAAGGTCTTCGAATTCGGTGATCTTGTCGATCTCGGTGCCCATCGAGATATTGGTGACGCGTTCGAGGATGAATTCGAGCACTACGGGAACCTGATGCTCCTTCATCAGCCGCTGCGCCTCCTTGAAGGCACCGGCGAATTCTTCCGGTTTGCGCACCCTGACCGCCTTGCAGCCCATCGCCTCGGCAACAGCGACGTGGTCGACGCCGTAGCCGGCCTCGGGATCGTCCGATCGGTTGATGTTCTCAAAAGCAAGGCTAACCTCGTAATCCATCGAGAAGCCGCGCTGCGCCTGGCGGATCAGGCCGAGATAGGCATTGTTCACGACGACGTGGATGTAGGGCAGCCTGTGCTGCGCGCCGACCGCCAGTTCCTCGATCATGAACTGGAAGTCATAGTCGCCCGACAGCGCCACGATGGTGCGGTCGGGATCGGCGGCGCGCACGCCAAGGGCTGCCGGCAGTGTCCAGCCGAGCGGGCCTGCCTGGCCGCAATTGATCCAGTTGCGCGGCTTGTAGACATGCAGGAACTGCGCGCCGGCGATCTGCGACAGGCCGATCGTGGTGACGTAGGTGACGTCGCGCCCGAACGCCTTGTTCATCTCCTCATAGACGCGCTGCGGCTTCAGCGGCACCTGGTCGAAATGCGTCTTGCGCTTCATGGTCTTCTTGCGGCCCTGGCATTCCTTCGCCCAGCCCGACCAGTCGCGCAGTCTTCCGGCCGTTTTCCATTCGGTGGCGACGTCGAGCAGCATCTTCAGCGCAGCGCCCGCATCCGAGACGACGCCGAGATCCGGGGCAAACACACGGCCGATCTGCGTCGGCTCGATGTCGACATGGATGAACTTTTTTCCCTTGGTGTAGACATCGACCGAACCGGTGTGGCGGTTGGCCCAGCGGTTGCCGATGCCGAAGACGAAGTCGGCTTCCAGCATCGTCGCGTTGCCATAGCGGTGCGAGGTCTGCAGGCCGCACATGCCGGCCATCAGCCGATGGTCGTCGGGGATCGCGCCCCAGCCCATCAGCGTCGGGATGACGGGCACGCCGGTAATCTCGGCGAATTCTATCAGCAGGTCCGACGCATCGGCATTGATGATGCCGCCGCCGGCGACGATCAGCGGCTTTTCGGCGGCGTTGAGCATCGCCAGAGCCTTTTCGGCCTGGGCGCGTGTCATCGCCGGCTTGAACGGCGCCAGCGGCTCGTAGGCGTCGATGTCGAACTCGATCTCGGCCAATTGGACGTCGACCGGCAGGTCGATCAGCACCGGTCCCGGGCGCGAAGACCTCATCAGGTGGAATGCCTTCTGCAGCGCCATCGGCACGAGATAAGGCTCCATGACGGTGACCGCCCATTTGGCGACGGGCGACGCGATAGCGGCGATGTCGACGGCCTGGAAATCCTCCTTGTTCAGCCGCGCCCGCGGCGCCTGGCCGGTGATGCAGAGGATCGGGATGGAATCGGCTGCGGCCGAGTAGAGCCCGGTGATCATGTCGGTGCCGGCCGGGCCGGACGTGCCGATGCAGAGCCCGATATTGCCTGCCTTGGCCCTGGTGAAGCCTTCGGCCATGTGCGAGGCGCCCTCGACATGACGGGCCAGCACATGGCGGATCGTGCCCCTCGCCTTCAGGGCCGAGTAGAGCGGATTGATCGCCGCTCCCGGCACGCCGAAGGCGCAGGCGATGCCTTCCTTTTCGAGAACGAGAACCGCAGCGTCGACAGCGCGCATCCTGGCCATTGTTCCGACCCTCCACAGGGTTGTGATTGTTGGATGACCGAGAATGTCAGCAAGCCCGCTATTTTTCAATTTTTTCAGAATATTTTTTCATTTCTAGGAAGCTGCCGTTGCCAATTGATTTCCTTTCTCTTTTTGTTTTCCAAAAAGTGGCAATGCAGAAGGCGTGAAAAACTTTTTCATTGTCCATTCGGGAAAATCGGGCATGATGGCGTCATGGAAACCGCCGAAAAACGCCAGCGCGGCCGGCCGCGCGCCTTCAACGGCCCCTCGGAAGCGGCTTCGGTGCAGTCGTTGGACCGGGCCTTGCGCATCCTGGCCATCGTTGCCGAAGGCAGCGGCCTGTCGCTGAGCGAGATATCCGCGCAAAGCGGTCTGGCCGCCTCCACCGCCTACCGCATGCTGACGACGCTCGAAAACCACGGCATGGTCGAGTTCGACAGTTCGGACCAGCTTTGGTCGATCGGCGTCGAGACCTACCGGATGGGCGCGGCGTTCCTGCGCCGCCGCAAGCTGGTCGACCGCGCGCGCATCGTCATGCAGGAGCTGATGGAGAAAACCGGCGAGACCGCCAATCTCGGCGTCGCCGAGGACGACTGCGTGGTGTTCGTCAGCCAGGTCGAGACGCACCAGGCAATCCGCGCCTTCTTCCGACCGGGGACGCGCAGCCCTTTTCACGCATCCGGCATCGGCAAGGCGGTGCTGGCCCATCTCGAGCCGGAGCGCGTCGGAGCCATCCTGCGCAAGGCCGGCCTGCAGCGCTTTACCGACAGGACGTTGTCCGACATCCCTGCCCTCGCGCATGATCTCGCGACGATCAAGCTGCGCGGCTGGTCGGTCGACGACGAGGAGCGGCACCCAGGCATGCGCTGCGTGGCATCAGCCATCTTCAACGAATTCGGCGAGCCGATCGGCGGTGTCTCCGTGTCGGGCCCGACGGTCCGGGTGACGCCTGAGCGGCTGGCCGAGATCGGCCCGCTGGTGCACAGCGCCGCGGCCGAGGTCACAAAGATGATCGGCGGCGTGCAAACCGGATGATCAACCTGCTCCGGGCAGCGCGCTTCTGCTCGCAAGATCGAAGAAATCGAGCAGGATCGCCATGCCGACACCGCAGGCGGTGAAGACGAGGCCGGTGATGAAGATGCGGTTGGCGCGTTCATAGGCGCTCAGCCGCAGGCACTTTGTGTCGAGCAGAAGCGACAATGCCCGCATCTGCAAGGCGATGCCGGCCAGGATCGGCAGCACGGCGACGAGATGATAGGTCTGCCACGGGATCGGATTGGCGGCCCAATGCGTGATGAAGCCCAGGGAAAACGCCAGCAGGATGCCAACGGCCGTGACCGTGCCGTTGCGGAAAATGATTTCGACCTGTTCCTCTTTCGGGTCCTGCTCGTCCAAGGATCACCCTCCCCCATATCGCCCGCAGATTATCGCCAAGCAGATTAGGCCTTCGGGAAATGCCTGTACATTGCCGATCGCATCGACAAAAGCCGATGACCGAGGGTTCAGGCGTCTCCGTGAAAGTCGGCTAATCCAACAGGTGTGCCGCCATCCAAGCGTAGAAAAGGGGCTCGCCTGAGCCCCTCTTCTGGTGCTGAACGGTGCTCCTCCTCTCAGAGACGGCAGTAATGGCGATAGCCGTCGTAACCGATGTAGGTGTCGGAGTCCGGATCGTAGCTCGAATAGCGATCGAAGCAGCGGCGGACGTGCCACGAGCCGCCGCCCTCGTCGACGTAGACGGTGCGGGGCTGGGCAAGCAGGCTGCCCAGGACAAAACCGCCGACGCCGGCGGCAATGCCGATGCCGATGCCATGGTGGTGGTGATGCGAATGAGCCGCCGAGGGCTGGACGGTGCCGACCAGTGCGGTGGCGGCGACAGCGGTGGCGATGAGGCCGGAAACGAGTGCGCGCTTGAACATGACGATCTCCTTGCTTCGTTTGGAGAGGCGACTCATCCGCCTCTTGATCATCTGTCGTTCGGCACAAGAAAAAGGTTCAAATCTTTTTTGAACGTGAACCAAGGAGGTCATGCTGACGGCGGCCTGCAAGGGCCTGGCTAGACATTGATGACCGTCCCATTTCGCCCAACGAAAAAGGGCGGCCGAAGCCGCCCTTTCGGGAGAATTGGGTCCCTCCATCAAAGAAAGATGATCACCTTGCCGTGCTTGTGGTGATGATGGTTGTGGTGCTTCCACCAGAACTTCTTGAAGTGCTTCTTGTGATGGTTGTGGTGGTGATGATGATGGCCGTGCATGCCGTGGGCTGACGACGTGCCGACGGTGCCGACGAGCGCGCCGGTGACGACGAAGATGGCAACGAGGCCTGAGACGAGAGTGCGCTTGAACATGATGATCTCCTGGATCTTTTGATCGAGGCGACCCATTCGCCTCTGACCATCAGTCGGGGCGGCGCGGGAAAAGGTTCGAAAGGTGGAGGAGATTTTTTTCGGCAAGGCCGGAGACGGGATGAATCGTGAGTAGTGAGCTATGAGCAGCAGGCTGACTACCCACTAATGACTACTGACTACTGACTACTGACTACTGACTACTGACTACTGACTACTATTCACCACCCCATGCCCGTGACATGGCGCAGCCAGAAGGCGAGCGCGATGAAGCCGATGATGGTGGTGACACCGGTCCAGTCGATGTTGGCGTTCTTGACGCTCCTGATAAGCTTCACCAGAAGCATCCAGGCTATGACGACGATCGGCAGGATGATGACAAATCTGATCATGCGGCAGCCTCGCCCAAGCGATTGCACCTGCCGTAGATATAGGAAGCGAATTGGCCGTTTTCAGGATGCCGTGCCTGTTGCCCGGCAGCGTTCATGAGCGCCTCAAAACCGACATTTGTCTTTACTGGCGCCGCAAATATGGCTAACCGGTGCCGCATGCCCTTGTAGCTCAGCTGGTAGAGCAGCGGTTTTGTAAACCGAAGGTCGCGGGTTCGATCCCTGCCGGGGGCACCACCCTTCGCTCTTCAAGCTTCGGGTGGCAGGCCACCCAGCCCGTTATAAGAACACCAGATCTCGCAAAACGAAGGAGTGTCCTCCGAAGCCTGTCGCAGGAGGACTGCTCATGCGAAGAGGCGAAACCCAGCGGACTTTCGCTAGGAGGCTGTCGCAACCTGGCCGGCTGCCACTTCGCCGCAGAACGTGTTCTTCACCCTGACGGACTTGTAGACGTAGGCGACCCAAGCCCCGGTGAGGATGAACGACAGGACGGGTGTCGCCAGCGCATCTCCAGCAAGGATCTGGCTCACCGGGACGCCCAGAGTTGATGAGATCAAGATCGTGTCCAGGACGAACACAACCGGTATCGCAATCCACTGAACCAGAAACAATTGTGGAAAGCGTCGGCTTCGCCGCAGCATCGAAATGAGCACAACCAGTTGAAGCGCCAGAAATGCCAGATTGAGGGCAACCTCGCTATACACCGCAACCAGTCCATTTGGCAGGGGCATGAGTTGCCGGTAACCCTCGGCCGAATTGGCCAAGTCGGCGAGCGTGCGCAGCGGCGACAAAACCTGACCGATCGCAAGCAGCATAAGCCAGCCACCGAATCCTACAAGAGCCGCCGGGCCCTGTGACGGCTTCACGGCTGAGCGAACCGCAAAGAAAACAGGCACGCCGATGATCAGCAGTACGATCGTCCAATGCCAGATTGAAAACGTCCCCATTAACCTCTCCCCTTCGCACTCCTATAAGTTGTATCAGATTTCAAATTCAACTCAAGAGGCGACTTCGCGTGCAATGTGGTCGGTGCCGAAGCGGCGACTTTCTCCTGCTGTCCTGAGTCTCGAGCCGCAACCCGGAACCAAACCCGGCCGGAGACGGTTAACGATCGAAGGGACCGCAAACTCTGTAGCGGAACAATGATCGAACTCTTGGACATGGAACTGGCCAGAGCCAGGCAGCGGATTGGCCGAGCGGTACTCGCCCTCAAACGAGCGGAAGAAATGCTGGACGGAGACTGTGGCGTCGGCATCAATCTCGCGCTTTGCAGCAGGATAAGGTCCGCGCAGCGGCGCGTCACCGAAGCGCGAGAGCGCCTGACGAAGATCGATCCGACCGATCACTGATTTTTACCTGCGACACTGCGGCCGCGTCTTTCCTTTCGGTCGATGCTTCGAAGGAATCGCTGATTAGGCCCAGCGGCTACGCTGCCCTGTGCGCGGGGCCCGGCGGTGTAGACGGGCGCCGCCGTTGGCACTCATCGTCAGTCACACTGGCAGCGGAAGCTGGTTCATGCCGCGGTCGCTTCCATCCTCACATCCCGATCGCCGCCACCAGGATCCGGTTCTGCCGTCGGATCGCCGCGCGCAGTTCCGCTATCCTTGCCTCGTCGCGCTTCACGAACTCGATGAACATCATGTTCATGTTGTTGAAGACCAGCTCACCCACCGCCTGCCCGTCGATGTCGCGCCGCACCAGGCCGATCTCCTGCAGCCTTGCGATCAGGGCACGGATCTGTTGCGTCAGAGCGCGGTCGAGCGCCGTGTAGGCTTGGCCGAACGGGCTGTCGGGCAGTTGCGTCGAGATCGCCATCGCCTGGCGCCACATCTCCTTGCTGAGATAGTGCAAGGAGTGCTCGATATAGATGCCGATCAGCGTGTCCAGCGCATCGCCGACATTGGCCGGTGGGCTGTCGACCACGCCTCGCCCGGCATTCAGCACCTCGTTGACCTCCATGGAGACGATGGCGCCGAGGATGTCGCCCTTATTCTGGTAGTAATTGTAAATCGTCCCGATCGACACTTCGGCCTGGGCGGCGATCGTCTCGATCTTGGCACCTTCATAACCGGCCTCGCGGAAAAGCTCGGCCGCCGCCTCGATGATGCGGCGGTGCCGGTCGGCCTTTTGCCTTGCCCTCAATCCACTCATGCCGGCTGGTCTGCCACAAAAACAGAATTGACTCAATTTTAGAATTGGTTCAACTTTTTGCAAGAAGCCACAAAGGCAAGGGAGAACACTCGATGTCCGCACGATCCGCAGCCAACAATCCGCTTTCAATCCTGAAGAGACATCTGGGCGCCGCTTGCGGCGCCACGGCGCTGGTGCTCTCAGCAGCCAGCGCCAGCCAGGCCGCCGATCTCAACGCCCTGATCTGGTGCGATCATGCCGACCCGGCGCTGCTGCAGCCCTTCGAAGAGGCCAACAACATCAAGGTCAACGTCAAGGAATTCGAGGGCACCGGCGCGGGGCTCGCCATCGTCGAACAGTCGCAACCCGGCGACTGGGACGTGATGGTGATCGACAGCATCGACGTGCCGCGCGGCGTGGAAAAAGGCCTGTTCGAGCCGCTGCCGGAGGACAAGCTGCCGTTGGGCGACCTCTTTCCGCAGGTGAAGATGGACAACTCTACCGTGGTCGGCGGCAAGCGCTACGGCATCACCGAAAAGTTCGGCTACAACACGATCGGCTTCAACAAGACCAAGGTCGACCCGGCCGACATGCAATCCTTGGCGTCGCTGACAAGCGACAAGTACAAGCGCAAGGTCGCCATCTACGATTATTACCTGCCGGTCATCGGCATGGCAGCACTCGCCATCGGCAAGAAGACGGCTGAACTCACCGAGGCGGATCTTCCCGCGCTCAAGGCCGAGCTGCTCAAGATGAAGGCCAACGCCAAGCTGGTCGGCGAGGTGACCGCCAGCCAGACGGCGCTCGCCACCGGTGAGGTCGACATATTGGTCGGCGGTGGTGAATGGGTGACGGCGGGCCTGGCCAAGGAGAACCCGGCGCTGGACTTCTCGATCCCCAAGGAGGGCGCGGTGCTGTGGTCGCAGTCGCTCGCCATGTTCAAGGATTCCAAGGACAAGGACATGGCGCTGAAATTCATCCAGTACATCATGAGCCCGGAAGGCCAGGCCCGTCTTGCCACCTCGTCCTGCTACTGGGGCATGCCGGCGAACAGCAAGGCGGCGCTCACCGACGACCAGAAGAAGATTCTGCGCTTCGACGAGCAGCCCGAATTCCTTGCCCGCGCCCAGGCCTATCCGGCGCCGAATGCCGACCTCGACAAGAAGATGCAGGACATGTGGACCGAGATGCTGCAGGCGCAGTAGACGGCCGTCGTGAGCAGCACCGCGAACAAGGCCCTGCCCTGGGCGCTGGTTACGCCGGCGCTCGGCTGGACCTTACTGTTCTTCGTGTTGCCTTTCATTGCCATGGGGCTTTCCAGCCTGACGTCGCATGAGGGCGGCGGCTTCACATCGGCCAATTACAGCCAGTTCTTCACCAATCCTGCCTATTGGCAAGCGATGGTGAACTCGCTGGAGGTGACGGCAATCGTAACCGTGGTCTCGGTGCTGCTCGCCTATCCTTTCGCCTGGATCCTGGCCGAACAGGTGCCGGAACGCTGGCAGCGGCTGGCGCTGATGCTGGCCGTGCTGCCGTTCTGGACGTCCTATGTCGTGCGCTCCTATTCCTGGCTTCTGGTGCTGGCGCAGAACGGCGTCATCAACCGGACGCTGACCGGCATCGGCTTGACCAGCGAACCGCTGCAGCTCGCCAATACGCGCTTCGCCACCGTGACCGGCTTCGTGCATTTCTTCGTCATGCTTTTGACGCTGACGATCTTCGCCAATTTGAAGCAGCTCAGTCCGAGCTACCGCAAGGCCGCCGCTGATCTCGGCGCCGGGCCGGTGCGCACCTTCCTGCACGTCATCCTGCCGCTGACCTTGCCCGGCATCATGGTCGGCGCCTTCCTGACCTTCGTGCTGTGCATCGGCGATTACATCACGCCGCAGATTCTGGGCGGCAACAACGAGCTGGTCATGCCGCAGCTGGTGATGATGCAGATCGGCCGGCGCGGCGACTTTCCGCTGGCCTCGGCGCTCTCGATCATCCTGATGGCGGTCGTGACCATCGCCTATCTCGCCTGCGCCCGCTGGCTGAAGATCGAGCGGGCCTGAGATGCGCCGGATCGTCCGAACCGCTTCCTGTCTCTACGCGATCGCCATCTATGGCTTCATTTTCCTGCCGGTGGTCGTGCTCGTGCTGTTCTCGCTGCAGGCAACCTCCTTTCCCATCCCGCCCTTCACCGGCCCGTCGCTGCGCTGGTACCAGGCCGTCCTGTCCGATGCGCGGCTGACCTCGGCGCTGGTGAACTCGCTGCTGGTGGCCGTGCTTTCGTCGCTCGCGGCCGTCACGCTCGGCTTCCTCAGCGCCTGGGCGTTCGCGCGTTTCGTGCTGCCGGGTTCGGCCCTGCTGCGAGGGTTGATCACGCTACCGCTTACCGTCAGCTATCTCATCATCGGCATGGGGCTGCTGGTGCTGTTCAACTGGGCCGGCGTGCCGAAATCGCTGATGGCCGCCGGCATCGGCCATGTCGTGATCAACCTGCCGCTCTGCTTCGCCATCGTCTACAGCCAGATGGGCGACCACCAGATCAACATCGAGCGCGCCGCGCGCGATCTCGGCGCGCCGGAATGGAAAGTGCTGCTCTTGATTACTGTGCCTGTCATGGCGCCGGCCATCTTCGCCGGCTTCTTCCTGTCGATGACCTTTTCCTGGGACGAATTCGTGATCTCCTTCCTGCTGACACGCTTCGAAACCACGCTGCCGGTCGAAATCTGGAATCTGCTGCGCTCTGGCCTCAACCCCAAGACCAACGCAGTCGGCTCGCTGGTGTTCGCCGTTTCCATCGTGCTGGTGGTGCTGTTCGAATTGACATTGCTGCGGAGGAAGCCGGCATGAGCGCGCCCCTGGTCGACATCCGCGGGGTCTCGCACCGTTTCGGCCAGCTGGCGGTGCTGAAAGACGTATCGCTGCGGATCGAGCCCGGTAGCTACACCATCCTGCTCGGACCGTCGGGCTCCGGCAAGACGACGCTTTTGTCGATTTTGGGCGGCTTCGTCACACCGAGCGAAGGCAAGGTGTTCATCCGAGGCGAGGACTGCACCGCCGTTCCGCCGGCAAAGCGCCCGACAACGACGGTGTTCCAGGATTATGCGCTGTTTCCGCATATGAGCGTCGGCGGCAATGTCGGTTTTGGCCTGCGCATGCAAGGCGTCGATGGCGCGGCACGCGCCGCGCGGGCGCGTGAGACGCTGGCGCTGGTCGGGCTGGATGCCGCCTTCGACAAGAAGCCGCACCAGCTCTCCGGCGGCCAGCGGCAGCGCGTAGCGCTGGCGCGCGCACTGGTGATCGAGCCGGCGGTGCTGCTGCTCGACGAGCCGCTCGGCGCGCTCGACCTCAAACTGCGCCGGCAGATGCAGGACGAATTGAAAGCGATCCAGAAGCGCGTCGGCACCGCCTTCATCCATGTCACCCACGACCAGGAAGAAGCGATGGCGCTGGCCGACCACTGCGTGGTGATGAGTGACGGCCGCATCGAGGACGAAGGGCCGCCCGAACGCGTCTATGCGCGCCCAAAGACACGCTTTTCGGCGACCTTCATGGGCGAGAGCACCATTCTTCGCGGAACGGTGGCGGAGATGATGGACAGGACAAGCACTGTCGCGACACAGGTCGGGCCGGTCTCGGCGTCCGGAGCGTTGCCGGTGGGATCGGCGGTTGCCTTGGCCATCCGGCCGGAGCACCTTGCCCTGGGCGCGACCTCAGGCGCCACAAAGCTGGGCAAGGCGCAGGTCAGCGATGTCGTTTTCCAGGGCAGCTTCAAGCGCGTGCTCGCGGTCTCCACTGAAGACGCCACGCTGCAATTCATCGCCAAACTGCCCGCGACGTCCGTCGTGCAGCCGGGCGACACGGTCTCGGTTTCCTGCGATACAGACAAGATCATCCTGCTGACGGATTGAACATGGGCATGCTTGCGGTCGTCGACGCACCTGACTGGTACGAAACCATCCGCATGGGCGACGGTGTCACGCTGATCCACGAGCCATGGATCAAACCGTTCTTCCGCTGTAATATGTGGCATGTGCGCGGTCGCGACCGCGACCTGCTGTTCGATACCGGGCTTGGCCATTTCAGCCTCAGGCGCCATGTGCCGCTGGTCAGCGAGCGCAAGCTCACCTGCGTCGCCAGCCACACGCATTTCGATCATATAGGCTGCCACCATGAATTTCCCGACCGCTGCGTGCACCGCGCCGAGGCGGAGATTCTGACCGATCCGCGCAACGAATGGACGGTGGCTGACCGCTACGCCAATGAAGAGATGTTCGATCGCCAGCCACAAGGTTGGGATACGGCGCGCTATCGCATCATGCCCGCCCCGGCGGACCGCCTGCTCGAACATGGCGATATCGTCGACCTCGGCGATCGCGCCTTCGAGGTGATCCACACGCCCGGCCATTCGCCAGGCGGTATCGCTCTGTACGAGAAGAAGACCCGCATCCTGCTTTCCGGCGACATCATCTATGACGGCCCGCTGATCGACGACGTCTACCATTCCGATATCGATGATTATTTGCAGACGCTGCTTGCCATGCGCGACCTCGACGTCTCGGTCGTGCATGGCGGCCATTTCCCGAGTTTGGGCAAGGTGCGCTATCGGCAGCTGATCGACGAGTATCTGGCACAGAAACGCCAGGCCGGCTGCCATCTGCAACCACGCTCCTAGCAATCAGCTTGTTTTGATCTACAGCGCCCTTTGCGGACAAGGCATACCGGCGGCGTCGCCGCAGCGCGAGGCAGTGGGCAAGGGCCTGAGGCTTGTTTCTTCCGAGTGGCGCACCAGTTCGGCGAAGACAAGCGCGAAGCTTCCCAGCACGACGGAGATGATGATCAGGCGTGTTACCAGCAATATGTTGGTCCCGGCTGGCGCGTGTCCCCGGAATCGGGCTCGACTCTCGAAGGATTCACGCACGATCAAAAGTGCCACAGCGTCTTTCGTATCCTGAAAGGCATAAGATCGCTGTGGGCGCCCCCACGCCACCCATGCCGGCTAACATGATCCATGGGGCTTTACGAGAGTTTAAGCCCGGCCTTAACCATCACATTGGCTCGTTCCCTGATATGATTCGCGACTGCCGGTTCGAACCGCACGTCTGCGGGCTCTCTTTGCACACAGGCCCGCCCATGCTACCCCGGCCCAGCCGCCAACCGGTCACCGTCGGGGAGCCATGAGCAAAGCCGCCAACAGCATCGCCTTCGTCTCGTCCGGCACGCCTGACGCCAAAGCGGCGCTGGAAAGCCTGTCGGCGCGCTATGGCCAGCATTCGGTCGCGGAAGCCGATGTCGTCGTGGCCCTGGGCGGCGACGGTTTCCTGCTGCAAACTTTGCGCGATACAATGGGAACCGGCAAAAAGGTCTACGGCATGAACCGTGGCACCATCGGCTTCCTGATGAACGAATATCGTTCCGGAGGTCTCGCCGAGCGCATCGCCGCCGCGGTCGCCGAAACGATCCGTCCGCTGGAGATGCAGGCCGTTACCTCGGATGGCGAAACCGTCTCGGCGCTGGCCATCAACGAAGTGGCGTTATGGCGCCAGTCCTATCAGACGGCCAAGATCCGCATCACCATAGATGACCAGGTACGGCTCGAGGAACTGAATTGCGACGGCGTGATGATCGCCACGCCGGCTGGCTCCACCGCCTACAATCTTTCGGCGCATGGGCCCATCCTGCCGCTCGACGCGCCGCTGCTGGCGCTTACCCCCGTCAGCCCGTTTCGCCCGCGCCGCTGGCGCGGCGCTTTGCTTTCCAACAAGGCAACCGTGCGCTTCGATATACTAGAGGCGGAAAAGCGGCCGGTGAACGCCGCCGCCGACCATACGGAGGTCAAGGCCGTAGCTTCCGTGACGGTGAGGGAATCTGCGACGGCGACCGCAACTTTGCTGTTCGATCCCAATCACTCCTGGAACGAACGCATACTGGCGGAACAGTTCCGTTATTGAGCCGATATTGAGCCGGCGCGCGGATAAGCGGCCGGATCAGACATAGTAATTAAGGTTACGACTTCACAATCGAGCCATTGCCGGCCGTTTGTGTTGACAAATCGCGGGCTTGCGCCTAGTTGCAGTGATGATCTTGCGGGCGCGCGGCGCCTGCCGCGACGGATGCCGTTGCGCTTCCCCGAACAGCCAAAGACAGCCAGAACTTGTCCTCAGACACCCAGACCGCTCAAGAAGCGTTGACTTTCGCGGACCTCGGCCTATCGCCGAAGGTCCTTTCCGCAGTCACCGACGCCGGCTACCTCAAGCCGACGCCGATCCAGGCCGGCGCCATTCCGCACGCGCTTCTGGGCAAGGATGTGCTTGGCATAGCACAGACCGGTACCGGCAAGACGGCCTCCTTCGTGCTGCCGATGCTGACACGACTGGAAAAGGGCCGCGCCCGCGCCCGCATGCCCCGCACGCTGATCCTGGAGCCGACCCGCGAGCTTGCGGCGCAGGTCGAGGAAAACTTCATCAAATACGGCAAGAACCACAAGCTCAACATCGCACTGCTGATCGGCGGCGTGTCGTTCGACGAACAGGACAAGAAACTGGAGCGTGGCGCCGACGTGCTCATCGCGACGCCCGGCCGCATGCTCGACCACCGCGAGCGCGGCAAGCTCTTGCTCAACGGCGTCGAGATCCTCGTCATCGACGAAGCCGATCGCATGCTCGACATGGGCTTCATTCCCGATATCGAGCGTATCTGCGAGATGATCCCCTTCACCCGGCAGACGCTGTTCTTCTCGGCGACGATGCCGCCCGAGATCACCAAGCTGACCGAAAAGTTCCTGCACGCGCCGGTGCGCGTCGAGGTTTCAAAGGCCGCCTCCGCCGCGACCAACATCATCCAGCGGCTGGTGAAGTCCGGTTCCAAACCCTGGGACAAGCGCGAGACGCTGCGCAACCTGATCAAGGCCGAGGATGCGGAGCTGAAGAACGCCATCATCTTCTGCAACCGCAAGATCGAGGTGTCGGAGCTGTTCCGCTCGCTGCTGAAATATGACTTCGACGCCGGCGCGCTGCATGGCGACATGGACCAGCGCGCGCGCATGCAGATGCTGGCCAATTTCCGCGACGGCAAGCTGCGGTATCTGGTCGCCTCCGACGTGGCCGCGCGCGGCCTCGACATTCCCGATGTCAGCCACGTCTTCAACTATGACGTCCCGATCCATGCCGAGGATTACGTCCACCGAATCGGCCGTACCGGCCGCGCCGGGCGCTCCGGAAAATCCTTCACCATCGCGACCAAGTCCGACACCAAGTACATCGACGCCATCGAACGGCTGATCGGCACCAAGATCGAGTGGCATGACGGTGACCTGTCGACGGTGGTGGCCAGCGAAGGCGAGGACGAAGCACCGCGCCGTGGCCGCGGTGCGCCGCGGCGCGCCGGCCGCAAGGACGACGACCGCAAGGACAGGGGCGAGCGCAAGAGAGGCGGACGCCAGGCCAAGCACGGCGAAGACGCGGCACCGGAAACCGTGCGCGAGGAACAGCCGGTCGCGACCGAGGAAACGGTCGCCGGCACTGGTGAGCGGCGCACGCGCAAGGACGCTATCCGCTCGGAAAATTCCGAGCGCAAGAGCTCCGCGGCGCGCAGCGAGCGACGTGCACCGGAGCGCGGCGACACCAGGCCGCAGCGCGATGACCGTCGCCCTGCCCGCAACCGAGAAGACGAAAACGACGCCACCGTTGGCTTCGGCGACGACATGCCGGCCTTCATGCGCATCGTCGCCAAGGGCTGACCGACGAGTGGTTCCAAGACAAGACGGCCATCCGGCTTGCCCTCCCGGCAAGCTCCTGGCTGGGCTGGCCGTTACATCGGCCCAGGCATCATCTTGGTCGGTTTCTCCAACATCGGAAACTCGGCCTTGTTGCATTTCACGTTCGGGTTCGTCGGACTGAACATGCCGTTCGGATTATCACCCAGCCAGGCGTGAAGATCGTAGTGGACGAACTCCCTCGGGATGAGCGGATAGTGTCCCTCCATCGGACCCATGAAGGTTTGGCCAAACAGCTTCGGTGGCTCTTTGACGTCCGGCGTCAGCGGCACAAGCCATTCCGCCCCGACCAGGCGCAGACCGTTTTTCGTCGGCTCGTAGATCAGCACATTGGGGCGCATCGGGTCGAGTTTTTGGCCGACACTTGGGACGTTGACGAAATGGATGCCCATGGCGCCTTTCGGGTAGTACATCGCTCCGGATATCTTTTCTCCGCTATAGTAGACGCAGCCGACCGTCGACAGATAAAGGTCGCGGACAGCCGCGGTGTAGTCCTCATATTTGGCGAGCGACTTTTTCAAGGCCTCGATGTCAGCTTTGTTGGCATCCTCGGCTCGAGCCGCCGCGACGCCCAACCATGCGCTTACAAGACCTGTTAAAGCGAAGACGCCGCAGCGCCCAAGGCTGGCTGTTCTTGTCATGCATTCCTCCCAGATTTTTTTGATCTGGCCGTGCAAGACCGAGGCTGAAAAAGAAAATGCTTATTGCGCGGCCAAGTGTACCGCCTCATCCCCTCCGGAACAGCGACGATGCTATTCCTTTCCATGGCTGCGGGAAAGCGGTTATTTAGGACTGGCTAATTCTCGGGCACGCCAATCTCAATCTGAGCGCGGCGGTCGCGGCCGGTGAAGCTGTTGCCGTCATCGCCGAGCGACACCACCGTTGGCTTCGGCGACGACACGCCGGCCTTCATGCGCATCGTTGCCAAGGTCTGATATCGTCGTGTGTTGCAAGGACGCGCGGCCTCGCCGAAGGTGGCGTGATGAAGCGTCTGGTGGAAGATTGGGTCTATGGTGGCGTGCTCGCCGGCCTCACCCTGTGCGTGGTGGCGATCGGGCTGGCTGCTCGATTGGAGACAGCCGAGCTCGCCGTCTTCCTGCTGATCCCGATTTACATGCTCCACCAATACGAGGAGCACGCCGAGGACCGGTTCCGGCTTTTCGTCAACAAGATGCTCGGCGGCGGGGCGCCGCTGCTTACCCGCTTCGATGTCTTTGTGATCAACGTACCGGGTGTATGGGGCATCTACTCCCTGGTTTTCACCCTCGCTGTCACGGTCAATGCCGGGATAGGGCTGATCGCCGCCTACACCACCCTGATCAACGCTTTGGTTCACGTCGCGCAGGCCATCAGGATGCGCAGCTACAACCCCGGGCTCATCACCGCAATTGTCTTGTTCGTACCCGCATCCATCTGGTCGATCCTGACGCTTTCCGGTTCGGGAACGGGCTTCCATATCCTTGGACTTGCGGTCGGGCTGCTCATTCATGGACTGATCGTTGCCCATGTCGTCCGGCGGCAGCGCCTGACCCAACGAGCGACGGTCGATAAGCCGACCTCACCGTAAGATCATGGAAGAACCCGGGGCCGCAGGCTTGGCCGTCGGTCGCATTTTGCAAACAAAAACGGCCCCTTGCGAGGCCGTTTTTGCATTCTGATCGATGCTGCTCAGGTGAGCGGCGAAAGCTGGATCTCGACGCGACGGTTTTGAGCGCGACCCTCGGCGGTGGCATTGGACGCTACCGGACGGGTCTTGCCGAATCCCGTGACGGCGAAGCGGCGCGAATCGACGCCCTGGCCAGCCAGGTAGTTGGCGACCGCCAGCGCGCGGCGCTGCGACAGATCGAAATTATGCTGGTCGCCGCCGGTCGAATCGGTATGGCCGAACACGTCGACCGTGGTCTGCTTGAACTTCTTCAGCACCAGCGCGACCGAATTCAGCACCTGGTAGAAGCCGGGCTTCACCGCATCCTGATCGACGTTGAAGGTGATATCGGACGGCATATTGAGGATGATCTGGTCGCCGGAGCGGGTGACGCTGACGCCTGTGCCCTCCAACTGCCGGCGCAGTTCGGCTTCGTTCTGGTCCATGGTGGCGCCGATGGCGCCGCCGGCCAGCGCCCCGATGCCGGCGCCGATCAGCGCGTTGCGACGATCATTGCCGCCCGCAAGCAGGCCAAGGCTGGCGCCGGCCAAGGCGCCGAGGCCGGCACCGGCCGCCGTGTTGGAAATTTTCTGGTCGCCGGTATACGGATCGGTGGTGGTGCAGGCGCTCACCAGCACAGCCGTCGCCACGACGACGAGCACGGTCTTCTTCATAGGATTGTCCCTCTCCAAGTCACGCCTTGCGATGGCGCCAAATCAGCCCTTCGCGCGACTTGTACCATGAAATGCGGCGAAAAGCGGAACGGGAAAACACCGGCAACGGCTTTTCCCCGGGGCACGATTTTCCCGATTGGGCGTCCAGGAATCTACCAGAGATTCTTGCCGTCGATGGCCACCACTTCGACCTTGTCCAGGTCGAAATCGTCGAACAACCGCGAGTTGACGCTGATCTTGGGATTGTCGAAATCCGGCTCTCCGCTCGACCAGTCCGGTGTTTCGGTGAAGGTCCCGCAGCCGCAGGTGTCGCAAAAACCGTGCTTAACGGTCTTCGATCCCCACTGATAGAAGGAAACATTCTTCTGCGGCGTGAGGAGTTTGAACTGCGCAGGAGTGTAGTAGGCCCAAAGCGAGCCGCGTTTCGAGCAGAACGAACAAGTGCACTGCGTCAGCGTCTGCGGCGCTTGCGAAACCTCGAATATCGTCGCCTTGCAGTGGCAGCTTCCCTTGATGGTCATGGACGTCACCTCTCCCTTGTCCGCCGCCCGCAGGCAACGCAACACAAAGGAGCGGTCCTGGCAACCGTCCGTCAGCAGGCCCCCGCCCATCGCGGTCCGGGCCGGTCGCCGCTGCGCCTTTCGGGCCTAGTAGGAGCGCGGCGGCACGAACAGGCAGATCGTCTTACCCGCGTCGAGACCCGCTTGATGCGCGCACCAGTGGAATTCGCCGTCCGGGCTGTCCTTCACACGCTTATCGGTCATGGGGACAACTTCCCCCGTGCCGGCGATCACATAACCCTCGGGTTTTTCCAAAACCTCGCCCGTATGGGCCGTGCGGCAATCGTAGTTAGCGCAGCATGCGAATGGATAGCTCCAACCCAGCGGCTTCGCCGCTGTAGGCTTGGCGTCGTGGGCGAAGGCAGGCGCCATCGGCAACGCAATCGCTGCGATTGCAAGCAGGCAGAGCATGAGTCGGCCCACCGCGGCCCGAGCCGATTTTGATGGGGCAGCAGACATGGAAGCGCTCCTTTCGACGAGCATCAAGCGTTTCGCTTGCCCGTTCCTGAAACGTGTCTTCCCAGCGGCCGGATCGTCAGCAGGCATTTCTGCCGCGCCCGGCCATAGATGCTTTTGTCTCCCCTCGACCATGGATGGTGGGCCGATTTGTGAGTCGGCGCAAGAAACCACTGCATGCCGATGTCGCAGGCTGAATGCCGCGCATCGGCAACAGAAAACAGGCGCCGTCTCTTGATTGGATAGGCAGGCACAACCATGCCCAGCAGACGGGATCGCAGATAACGAGATTCAGCGAGAGAAGTTCCGGCCTATTCGCCAGCAGGTCCTGTGATCACGTGTTCGTCATACTGCGGCAGGCCGTCGCTGATCGTGTACCATGGCGCCTTGGAACCGACGAAGATATGCTCGGTCGGGCGGATGCTCGGGTTGTCGACGAGCGTTCCCATCGCGACATGGACGAAGGCGCCCTGGCGCACGACCGAATAGAGCAGCGAACCGCACCGCTTGCAGTGCGCGTCATGGCCGTTGTCGTCGCCGAAGACCAGCAACATGTCGTGGCCCTTGGTCAGGACAAACTTGGCGCGTTCGATGCCCGCGAAGGGCTTGAAAGCCGAACCTGTCGTGCGCCGGCAGTTCGAGCAATGGCAATTCGCCGCGTACAGGAACTCGTCAGCGACCGCATAGTGCACCGCGCCGCAGAAGCACTTTCCAACAAGCTTGCGAGCCATCATCCAATCCAAATGTGTGGCACTGTAGGCGCCGGCCCTAATCCAGGTCCGCCACCGCTTCCCCAGCACCACCCTCGATGCGTTGCGACAGCGAGGCTTCCATGAAGTCATCGAGGTCGCCATCGAGCACGCTCGACGGGCTGGTGCTTTCGACACCTGTGCGCAGATCCTTCACCAGCTGATAGGGCTGCAGCACGTAGGAGCGGATCTGGTGACCCCATCCAATGTCGCTCTTCGATGCTTCGGTGGCGTTGGCGACGGCTTCGCGCTTCTTCAGCTCTTCCTCGTAAAGCCGCGAGCGCAGCATCTCCCAGGCCTTTGCCCGATTTTTGTGCTGCGAACGTTCGGCTTGGCAGGCGACCGCTATGCCGGTGGCGAGATGGGTAATGCGCACCGCCGAATCGGTGGTGTTGACGTGCTGGCCGCCTGAACCGGACGAACGATAGGTGTCGATGCGCACGTCGGATTCGGAAACGTCGATCTCGATCGTATCGTCGATGACGGGATAGACCCAGACGCTGGCGAAGGATGTGTGCCGGCGCGCGTTGCTGTCATAGGGTGAAATGCGCACCAGGCGATGGACGCCGGATTCCGTCTTCAGCCAACCATAGGCATTGTGGCCCTTGATCAGCAGCGTCGCAGACTTGATGCCTGCCTCTTCGCCGTCATGCACTTCCAGCACCTCGACCTTGAAGCGGCGGCGCTCGGCCCAGCGCGTGTACATGCGCAGCAACATCGAGGCCCAGTCCTGGCTTTCGGTGCCGCCGGCGCCTGCGTGGATTTCGAGATAGGTGTCGTTGGCGTCGGCTTCGCCCGACAGCAGCGTCTCGACCTGGCGGGCCTTCGCCTCGCCTTGCATCGAGCGGATCGCTGCCTCAGCCTCGGCAACGACGCTCTCGTCGCCCTCTTCCTCGCCGAGTTCGATCAGGCCGATATTGTCTTCCAGCGCCTGGGTCAGGCCCCTGACCGCCGCGATGCCTTCCTCGAGGCCCTGGCGCTCGCGCATCAGCTTCTGCGCTTCCAGCGGTTCGTTCCAGAGGCTGGCGTCCTCGGCGCGGACGTTGAGATATTCAAGCCGCTTTATGGCCTGATCCCAGTCAAAGATGCCTCCTCAGCAGGGTAATTGCCTGCCTGATCTCGTCGACAATATTCTGCGTTTCCGCGCGCATGGCCTGATGTTTTATCCTGTTGCTGAAAGTGACGCCTGGTCGGCGCGATACATAGGGACGGCGCCGCCGCCTGTAAAGCAAATTGGACCGGCCCAGGGCCGGCCCAATCCTGCATGCATACCCGTCAGTAGAGGCCGCCGCCGCCCGACTGGATGGCCTGGTTGGCCTGAGGCGACAGCGCGCCGCCGGAGGCATTGGACCCGTCAGCGCCCATGCCGATCACCCAATAGCTGTCGGCTGGCCCGGTGCCCGGCTTGAAGGCCTCGATGATGGTGCCGGGATCGCCCGAATTGGCCCGCATGCCGGTCTTGCGGTTGATGGCGACCAGATTCATGCCTTCGGGAACCTTGAAGTCGACATTGGGCGTGCCATCCAGCGCCACGCGCATGAAATCCTTGAAGATAGGAGCGGCGAGGCCGCCGCCGGTGGCGCCATGGCCAAGGCCGCGCGGCGTGTCGTAGCCCATATAGAGGCCGACGACGAGGTTCGGCGTGTAACCGATGAACCAGGCGTCCTTTTCGTCGTTGGTGGTGCCGGTCTTGCCGGCGATGTGGCGTCCGAGCTCGGCGATGGTGGCGCCGGTGCCGCGCTGGACGACGCCTTCCATCATCGAGGTGATCTGGTAGGCGGTCATCGGATCGAGAACCTGTTCGGAATTATCGACAAGCTCAGGTTCGGGCTGGTTCTGCCATTCGGCCGCGTTGCAGCCTTCGCAGCCGCGTTCGTCCTGCTTGAAGACGGTCTTGCCGTAGCGGTCCTGGATACGGTCGATCAATGTCGGCTTGATCGACTTGCCGCCATTGGCCATGATCGAATAGGCCGAAACCATGCGCATCACCGTCGTCTCGCCGGAGCCCAGCGCCATCGGCAAATACGGCGCCAGATGGTCATAGACGCCGAAACGCTCGGCATATTCGACGACCAGCTTCATGCCCATGTCGTTGGCGAGGCGCACAGTCATCAGGTTGCGCGACTTTTCGATGCCGGAGCGCAGGGTTGCCGGACCAGCGACCGTGCCGTCGTAGTTCTTCGGCGTCCAGGTCGTGTTGCCGCTCTGGATGGTAATCGGCCCGTCCATGATCACCGACGCCGGCGTATAGCCATTGTCGAGCGCCGCGGAATAGACGATCGGCTTGAACGAAGAGCCGGGCTGGCGCATGGCCTGGGTGGCGCGGTTGAACTCCGACTGCGCGTAGGAGAAGCCGCCGACCATGGCCAGCACGCGGCCGGTGTGTGGATCCATGGCGATCAGGCCGCCTTCCACTTCGGGGACCTGGCGCAGGCTGTAGGCGTCGTCGGAGCCTTCGTTCTTCTGGACGAAGACGACGTCGCCCGGCTTGAGCACATCGGCCGGCGACTTGGCCCTGACCGTCTTGCCGCCGACCACATGGCGCATGGCAAAGCCCATGTCTTCCTTGCTGACGGTGCCTTCGACGCGCTCCTTGACGATGTCGCCGGACGCCTGGCGTGCCGGCTGCAAGCCAATCGACAGGCCGGATGCCGAACTGTCGAGCACGACTGCGAGCTTCCATTCGGGAACGTCTTCCAGCCCCTTCACATTGCCCAGCGGCACACCCCAGTCGCCGGACACGTCGATCGTCTTTAGCGGCCCGCGGTAGCCGCGCAGCGTGTCGTATTTGATCAAGCCGTTCTGCATCGCCTTGCGGGCGATGAGCTGGATCTTCGGGTCGAGCGTGGTGCGGACGGACAGGCCGCCTTCATAGAGCGCGTTCTCGCCGTAGCGGGCGATGATCTGGCGGCGCACCTCCTCGGTAAAATATTCGCCGGCGAACAGATAGGTGCCGTTGCGGCGCGGCGTGACGCCGAGAGGCTCCGCTTTGGCCTTGTCGCCTTCCTCGCGCGTGACGTAGCCGTTCTCGACCATCTGGTCGATGACCCAGTTGCGGCGCTCAAGCGCGCGGTCGGCATGCTTGAAGGGGTGATAGTTGTTCGGCCCCTTGGGCAGCGAGGCCAGATAGGCGGCCTCGGCCACGGTCAGCTCGTTCACCGACTTGTCGAAATAAGTGAGCGCGGCACCCGCCACGCCATAGGCGCCGAAACCGAAGAAGATTTCATTGAGGTAGAGTTCGAGAATGCGGTCCTTGGAATAGGCCTGCTCGATGCGGAAGGCGAGGATCATTTCCTTGATCTTGCGCTCGTAGGTCTGGTCCGAGGTCAGCAGAAAATTCTTCGCCACCTGCTGGGTGATCGTCGAGGCGCCAACCTGACGCCTGCCCGAGCCGAAATTCTGCAGGTTGACGATGATAGCGCGGCCCAGGCC
Source organism: Mesorhizobium sp. B2-5-3 (assembly GCF_006441005.1). Lineage (NCBI taxonomy): Bacteria > Pseudomonadati > Pseudomonadota > Alphaproteobacteria > Hyphomicrobiales > Phyllobacteriaceae > Mesorhizobium > Mesorhizobium sp. B2-5-3. The sequence goes on along the minus strand of NZ_VFUS01000003.1, from coordinate 443,528 downwards.
GGTCACGTCAATGCCGGGGTGGTTGTAGAAATTCTTGTCCTCGGCCGACAGGAAGGCCGCCTTGACGCGGTCGGGGATGGCCTGGATCGGCAAATACAGGCGCCGTTCGCGCGCGTACTCGGCCATCAGCGCGCCGTCCGAGGCATGGATTCGGGTGGTCACCGGCGGCTCGTACTTGGCCAGCACCTCATAGTCGGGCAGATCCTTGGACAAATGCCCGATATAGATGGCAACCCCCGCCGCGACCAGCAGGGCCAGCGTCGTGCCGATACCGAAGAAATAGCCAATGAGACGAATCATGCCCGCTCCAGTCCTTGGTTCGGGAATTTCCTAAACGAAGCCGCCTTCCGCGCAAGCATTCGAGCCGGTCCCAACCCGTAATCGAAAACCCATGTCGCTACCATGTGGGCAAAATACGGCAAGGCCGGATTTCGCGGCCGTGAGTCGGAAATAAAAGCGTCGGGTGTTGTCGCCGCGCAACGCTGCCTGTGGTTGCAGGCGTCGTCAGGCATGTCAGCCCCCAGTTCCCGTTCCGGCACGCGCGGAAGCGAACAGCGCGACGGCGTTGGTGATGCTTTGCGCCGCCTTGCCGCGCCAGTCGGCGTTGAGCAGTTGCGCCTCGTCCTTGGCATTCGAGAGATAGCCGAGTTCGACCAGCACGGAGGGGACGTCAGGCGCTTTCAGCACCTTGAACCCCGCGGAACGCTGCGGATTGTTGATGAGGCCGACGCTGGTCGACAACTGGCCGACCAGCGTGTGGGCGAAACTCATCGAGAAGGTGTGGGTCTCGCGGCGGATCAGGTCGATCAGGATATCGGTGACTTCCTTGTTGTCGTCCTTGATCACCATGCCGGCGAACTGGTCCGAGAGATTTTCACGATCGGCAAGCGCCTGCGCTTCCGGATCCGAAGCCTTGTCGGAAACGGTATAGACGGTCGCGCCACGGATGCCCTTGAGGCTGATGGTGTCGGCATGGATGGAGATGAGCAGGTCGGCCTCATGCTGGCGAGCGATGCGCACGCGGTCGTCCAGCCGCAAATATTCGTCGGTGTCGCGCGTCATGAAGACATCGTATCTGCCGACGGCGGCGAGCTTGTCGCGCAGTTCCGTGGCGAAAGCCAGCGTGACGTTCTTTTCGACCGTGCCGTTCAGGCCCTCGGCACCGCCATCGACGCCGCCATGGCCCGGATCGATGACGACGGTGAAGCGATGGCCCGGATTGGAGACCGGCCCGGTGCCGACCCGTCCGCCCTTGTCGGTCGAAACCGTGGAACCGGTGGTCAGCGCCTGATTGGCAAGGGCAGTGTCGAACTCGCGTTCGGAGGCCGCCGACATGTCGATGGCGATGCGGTAGCCCGCGCCGTCCTCGTTCTTGAGAACATCGAGCTTGTCGACCGCGAACGGCCCCTTCCCGGTGAGAACCAGCCGCGACACGCCTGCCTCCAACTCACCCAGGCGCACGCCCTTGACCAGCCCGCGAGGCTTCAAATCCTTGGCATCGATGGCTAACTTCGTATTCGCCAGATCGATGACCAGACGATTGGGCCCGCGCAAAAGGAACCATTTGACGTCGGGCTCGCGGTCGAAATCCATGACGATGCGCATCTTGGTGGCATCGCCCGCCATCTTGTAACCGGTTGCCGTGAGCGGGGCATCGGCGGCGTTGGCGACCAACGAGATGGTCATCGACAGCAGGAGGCAGAAGATCGCGAGCAAACGGCCGCCGGCACGACTGCCCTTGTCTGTGAAGCCTGCCAGTCCCATCTCTTTGCAGTCGCTCCCGGTTTGGCGCCAAGGCGCCCGGTCATGTAGTCGAAGTGCCGGTTAGGCCGCGAACTCGATTAACGATTGGTATCCAGAGAAGGTTAACCAAGCCTTTTCACGCGAGGCCCGGACCCGTGCTTACGTGGCGGAACCGCTTTTGCCGGCGTCGGAAAACGGGGTTGCCTTCCAACCCGCCAAATCATAAAAGCGATAGTGGATCACTGCAATCCTGGAACCGCCCTCCTCCGCAGCTTCCCGCTACAGGTGAGACGAAAGGCGGCTCCTTTCGCTCCATGCGAGAAGGGTTCAGGTGATCGCGACGAATTTCGCAGGTGTGCGCCCGTGGCGGGGGAATCGCCTGCGTGAGGAAAACGGCCGGGTTTGTCCCGCGCCGGCTCTGTATGAGCAAACAAGCTGGTCCGGTTTCCGGGCTTTGGTTCAAAAGGTTCTGCTGGTGACGATGGCTTCAAGCGCAATCATGGAAAGGTCCGCATCAAACCGCGCCAATATGGCTGCGGGCGGCACCGCCATGGCGCGCAGGCACCGTCCGGCGGACATTCAGACATCCGGCACCCACATTCATCCAGACACACAGCAGCGGCCCTTGCGCCGCAAGCTGCGGCTGACGGCTGCCGGGGGGAAACGAAATAATGCCCAACAAAATGCTGATAGACGCCTCCCACCCGGAGGAAACACGCGTTGTCGTCGTACGCGGTAATCGTATCGAAGAATTCGACTTTGAATCACAGGACAAGAAGCAGCTCAAAGGAAACATCTATCTCGCCCGCGTAACGCGCGTCGAACCCTCCCTTCAGGCAGCCTTTGTCGAATATGGCGGCAACCGTCACGGTTTCCTCGCCTTCAGTGAAATACACCCCGACTACTACCAGATCCCCGTCGCCGACCGTCAGGCGCTGCTGCGCGCCGAAGCGCAGGAAGCCGAGGACGAGGACGATGAGGACGGCGAAGGCGACGACCGCCAGAGCCGCGATCGCGGCCGGCGCGGGCGCCGGCGCGGCGGCAAGGGCCGCGACCGCGCAGAACACAAGCGCGATGCGAGCGGGGCCGATGCCGACGAGGCAACCGAAACGGCCGGCGAGGCAGGCGACGCCGACAATGGCAATGACGCCGTCTCGGAGAACACTTCCCACGGTTCGGAAACCATCGAACATGCGGCCGATATCCCGGAACAGGCCGCGGATGCATCCAATCATGGCGAAGCCTCCCCCGAGCAGAGCGACGAATCGTCCGGACAGGACGAAGGCGAGACCCGCGAGGGCGGCCCGACGTCGATCGCCGCCTCCGTCGACGCCGACGTGATTTCCGAACCCGTCCCGCTGACGGAACAGGGCAGTGAATCCAGCGACGATGATCGCGGCATGCTGGAAGAGGTTCAGTCTTCGCATCCGGACGATCACGAGGTCGAATCGGTCGGCGCCGAGGATGCCCTGGAGGAAGCGCGCAACCGCCGCAAGCCGATGCGCCGCCAGTACAAGATCCAGGAAGTGATCAAGCGCCGCCAGATCCTGCTGGTGCAGGTTGTCAAGGAAGAGCGCGGCAACAAGGGCGCAGCGCTCACCACCTATCTGTCGCTTGCCGGCCGCTATTCCGTGCTGATGCCGAACACGGCGCGCGGCGGCGGAATTTCGCGCAAGATCACCAGTGCTGTGGACCGCAAGCGCCTCAAGGAAGTGGTCGCCGATCTCGAAGTGCCGCAAGGCATGGGCGTCATCCTGCGCACCGCAGGCGAGAGCCGCACCAAGGCCGAGATCAAGCGCGATTACGAATATCTGATGCGGCTTTGGGAGAACGTGCGCAATCTCACGCTCCAGTCCACGGCCCCTGCCCTCGTCTACGAGGAAGGCAGCCTGATCAAGCGTTCGGTGCGCGACCTCTATAACAAGGACATCGACGAGATCCTCGTCTCCGGCGAAGAGGGCTACCGCGAGGCCAAGGACTTCATGCGCATGCTGATGCCGAGCCACGCGAAGGTGGTTCAGCCGTTCCGCGATACGACGCCGATCTTCGTGCGCAATGGCATCGAGGCGCAGCTTGACCGCATGCTGCAGCCGCAAGTGACGCTGAAGAGCGGCGGCTACATCATCATCAACCAGACCGAGGCGCTGGTCGCCATCGACGTCAATTCGGGCCGCTCGACCAAGGAGCACTCGATCGAGGACACCGCGCTCCACACCAATCTGGAAGCGGCGGAGGAAGTCGCCCGCCAGCTCAGGCTGCGCGACCTTGCCGGCCTGATCGTCATCGACTTCATCGACATGGAGGAGAACCGCAACAACCGTGCCGTCGAGAAGCGGTTGAAGGATCATCTCAAGAACGACCGCGCGCGCATCCAGGTCGGCCGCATCTCGCATTTCGGCCTGATGGAGATGTCGCGCCAGCGCATCCGCGCCAGCGTGCTGGAATCGACCATGAAGCCTTGCCCGCATTGCGGCGGCACGGGCCATGTGCGCTCCGATTCGTCTGTCGCGCTGATGGTGGTCAGGGCGATCGAGGAGTTCCTGCTCAAGGATTCGCGCAGCCACATCACAGTTCGCACGCCCGCGGCGACCGCGCTCTATGTGCTCAACCACAAGCGCGGCACGCTGGTGGAACTGGAAAGCCGCTTCGGCCTGACCATTACGCTTGAGGCCGACGACACGGTCGGTTCGCAGCATTATGCGATCTTCCGCGGCGCGCTGGCCGAAAAGCCTGAAGGCTTCGTCGAGGCACGCACCCTGCCGGCCTATGTCGAACCGGAAGAGCTCGAGGATGAGACCATCGTCGAGGAGGAAGACGAAGCACCGGCCCAGGCCGAACAGCCGCGTCAGCCGCAGCAAGGTCAGCACCAGCAGAGGCCCGGCGAAGAGGGCGAAGGCCGCGACCGCAAGCGCCGCAAGCGTCGCAGACGCCGCGGCGGCAAGGATCGCGATCGCGAGCATGGCCACACCGACGGTGCTTCCGTGTCGGCGCAGGCCGACGAGTTGTCCACATCGGAAAACCTGTTGAGCCGTGACGAGGCGGAAGCCGGCGACGAGGCTCCGGTCCCCGCGGCCGGAACTGCCGAAACGGCGGAAGCATCCGACGAGGGCCAGGGCAAGAAGCGTCGCCGCGGCAAGCGTGGCGGCAAGCGCAACCGGCGCGAGGACGGCGAAGGCGAGGCCGAGGCGATCACCGATGAAGCGACCGAACCTTCCGGGGTCGATGCTTCCGAAAGCGAGCCTGCGATCGAGCCGGTAACCGTCGTGGCTGCGGAAGAGCCGGTGGCTCCAGTGAGCGACGAGGCGACGACCGCCGAGAAGCCCAAGAAGCCGCGGCGCGCAGCCAAGCCGAAGAAGGCAGCCGCCGAGGCTGTCGCCGAGGAGCCGATCGCTGAACTGGTCGTTCCGGCACCCGCCGAGACGCCAGCCACGGCATCGGACGAGGCAGCGGCAGCGGTAGCGACCGCCGAGGAAACACCGAAGGCCCGTCCGTCACGACGCAAGCCGGCGGCCATCGATGCGCCGATCGTGCCGGTGGTTTCCTCGACCGTCGCCGAAGAGCCGGAAACCAAGACCGAAGAGAAGCCGAAGCGCGCCGGCTGGTGGCAGCGGAAAGGTTTCTTCTGAGATTTCAGCCCTTTGAACTGACTTCCTGAATAAAAAAAATCCCGCGCCGGTCGAAAGACGGCGCGGGATTTTCATATCCGGTTTGCCGGAACGTTACGGCGCGAAGATCGACCAGTTCATCATCCTGGCGAGCTTCTCCAGGGCGATAGAGCCCAGCTTGGAATTGCCGTTGGCGTTGAGGCCGGGCGACCAGACGGCGAGCGAGGCGACGCCGGGCACGATGCCCAATATGCCGCCGCCGACGCCGCTCTTGCCCGGAATGCCGACGCGGAAGGCAAAATCACCGGAGCCGTCATAGTGGCCGCAGGTCAGCATCATGGCGCCGATGCGGCGTGCCCGCTCGACTGATACCACGGAATGTCCGGTCGCCGGATTTTTGCCGCCATTGGCGAGGAACCGGCCGGCCATCGCCAGCTGCCGGCAGCTCATGGCGATGGCGCAATGATGGAAATAGACGCCGAGCGCCAGCTCCGGCGCATGATGAAGATTCCCGAAGGATTTCATGTAATTGGCGAGCGCGAAGTTGCGATAGCCGGTGGCGCGCTCCGACGCCGCAACCTCGCGGTCGATGATGATGGTCTCGTCGTCAGCGAGGAACTGGATGAAGCGCAGGATCTCGCCGATCGCCTCGCGCGGCTGATGACCGGCAAGCAGGATGTCGGAAATGACGATAGCGCCCGCATTGATGAAGGGATTGCGCGGAATGCCGTTCTCATGCTCGAGCTGCACGATCGAGTTGAACGGATTGCCCGAGGGTTCGCGCCCGACCCTTTTCCACAGCGCATCGCCGACATTGCCCAGCGCCAGCGTCAAGGTGAATACCTTCGAGATGCTCTGGATCGAAAAGGGCTGGTCGGCGTCGCCCGCCATCAGCACACGGCCGTCATTGGTGACGGCTGCGATCCCGAATTTCTTGGGATCAACCTTGCCGAGTTGCGGGATATAGGTGGCGACCTCGCCGCGATCGGTGCGTTCGGCCATTTCGGCCGCGACTTCGGCCAGGGCCTGCTCGAGTTCCGGCATGGATCTATCTCAGCCAGCGTTCGATGCGCGCCAATGCCTCGACCATGTCGTCATGGCTGCCGGCATAGGAGAACCGCATGGTGCGGTGCCCGGCCTGGGTGTCGAAATCACGGCCGGGCGTGGCCGCGACATGCGCCTCGGCCAGCATCTTGCGGGCGAAAGCCATGCTGTCGTTGCTGTGCCTGGTGACGTCGCAAAAGGCATAGAAGGCGCCATCCATCGGTGCTGCGAGCGGAAAACCGAGCTCCGGCAGACGCTTCATCAGGAGCTCGCGGTTCCAGGCATAGCGACCCTTGACCGCTTCTAGCTCCTCGGTAGCGGCAAAGGCCTCGATTGCGGCGACCTGCGACAGTTCCGGCGGCGAGATGTAGAGGCTCTGCGCAATGCGCTCGATGGGCCGCACCACCGCTTCCGGCAGCACCATCCAGCCGATGCGCCAGCCGGTCATGCAATAGTATTTCGAGAAGGAGTTGATCGCCGTGACACCGGCTCCAAAGGCGAGTGCCGTGGTGTCGGGCGCCGCATAGGCCAGCCGGTGGTAGATCTCGTCGGAGATGACGGCAATGCCGAGCGCCTCCGCCGTCCGGACCAGGTCCGCGAGATCATCGGCCGGAATGACCGCGCCGGTCGGGTTGGCGGGACTTGCGAACAGCACGCCCTTCAGCGGTTTTTCGCGATGCGCGGTCTCCAGGTGAGCGGCATGAAGATAGGCCGCGTCGCCGAGCTCGATCTCGATCACTTCGATGCCCAGCGCCGCCATGATGTTGCGATAGGCGGGGTAGCCGGGCGCTGCGATGGCGACGCGGTCACCGGGATCGAACATTGCCAGGAAGGCGAGATTGAAGGCGGCCGAGGATCCCGTGGTGACCGCGATCCGGTCGGGCGCGACATCAAGCCCGTAGTGATCCCCATAGTGTTCCGCGATCGCCTTGCGCAATCCAGCCAGGCCCAGCGCATCGGTATAGCCAATACGCCCGTCCTGCAAAGCCCTGGCCGCCGCGGCACGAACGCGGGCCGGAGCCGGATCGGACGGCTGGCCGACGGCCATGGAAATGACCGGCGCGCCCGTCGCTCTCAGCCGGTTCGCCTCGGCCAGCACATCCATGGCGTGGAAGGGTTCGACATTGCCACGGCGTGAGAGCGAAACGACCATTTTGACCTCGATCCGACGATTGAGCGCACCACGTCCTGGCGCATGCGCCGCACAAATGCCCGATTGGTGTGAGGATCACAAGTTGAGGAAGTTTTTCCGGTGCCGACTTTTCATCTTTCGCCCGCTCGTCTACCAGTGGACACGTCATGTTGAGCCGACCCAAATCGATGGTTGCCCGGGTAGCGCGCGTCGTTGCGACGCTTTCGCTTGGCGTGGCCGTCGCGGTGTCTGGTTCCATCAGCGCCTTCGCCCAGAACGTGCCGGTGGTGCGCGATGCCGAGATCGAGGCGCTGGTGCGCGACTACGCCCGCCCGATCTTCAAGGCCGCCGGTCTGGCGAATGACGGCATCGACATCGTCCTGGTCAACGACCAGAGCTTCAACGCGTTCGTCACCGGACGCCGGCTGTTCATCAACACGGGCGCCTTGATGGAAGCCGAAACGCCCAACGAGATCATCGGCGTCATCGCCCACGAGGCCGGCCACATCGCCGGCGGCCACCAGCAGAAACTGCGTGACCAGCTCGAGCGCGCCAAGACGATGGCCATCATCGCAACCTTGCTGGGCGCTGGCGCCATGGTCGCCGGGGCGACCACCAACAGCCGCGGACTTGCCGGCGCCGGCGTGGGCGTGGCGGCTGGCGGCGGCGAGATGGCGCAGCGCAGCATTCTCGCCTATCAGCGCACCGAGGAGATGACGGCCGACCGCTCGGCGATCACCTATCTCAACGCCACCGGCCAGTCCGGCATGGGCATGCTGAAGACGTTTCAGCGTTTCCAGACGGCCTTGTCGCTGTCGGGCGCGCAGGTCGATCCCTACCGGATCAGCCATCCAATGCCGCGCGATCGAATCTCCAACCTCGAAGTGCTGGTCAAGCAGAGCCCCTATCTCGACAAGGTCGATGCGCCGGCACTGCAATTGCGCCACGACATGATGCGGGTGAAGATCGCTGTCTACATGGAAGGCCAGGCCGCCGCGTCGCGGCTGATGCGAAAGATGCAGGGCAGCCTTGCCGCGCAGTATGGCGAGGCCCAATCGGCCTATCTTTTCGGCAACATCGCCACCGCACTCGCCAAGACCAACGCCTTGATCAAAGCCCAGCCCGGCAACGCCTATTTCCAGGAATTGCGCGGCGATATATTGATGAAGGCGAACAAGCCCAAGGAAGCTGCCGATGCCTACGCCAAGGCAGTCAGCCTCGACAAGGCGCGATCTGGATTGCTGCCGGTTTCGCTCGGCCAGGCGTTGATGGCGACGGGCACCCCAGACGCTCTGAAAAAGGCCGTGGTCCAGATCAACAACGGCTTGCGACGCGACAAGGAAAATTCCGTGGGATACCGCTATCTGGCGCAGGCCTATGGCGAATTGGGAGACATACCGGGCGCCGAGCTCGCCACGGCCGAGGGTCATTTCTATTCCGGTAACTACAAGGATGCGAAGATCTTCGCCATGCGAGCGCAGCAGCAACTCAAACGCGGCGAGCCGCGATGGATACGCGCCCAGGACATCATAAACTACAAGCCGTCGGGCAAGGTATAGTGAACCTTCCGGCCGTGCGCTGCGACGCAGCCAGACCGGAAAACAGGCAAAGGAACGGAACGATGAAAAAGGCACTGTTGCTGGGCACCACGGGAGTTGCGATAGCCCTTGCCATGCTGGCGTTCGGTTTCGTGGCCGGCAGCCCGCAAATCGCGGAAGCCGGTGCGGCGCAACCGCTTCAGACGGCAGCGGCCGATACCAAGATCGACCGCACCGAGGTCGAAGGCATCATCCGCGATTATCTCCTGAAGAATCCGGAAGTGCTGCTGGAAGTCCAGGATGCGCTCGAGGCCAAGCAGAAAGAAGAGCAGCGCATTGCCCATCTCGGCGTCATCAAAGGCGCCAAGGAGCAGATCTTCAACTCCTCCTTCGACGGCGTGGTCGGAAACCCGAAAGGCAAGGTCACGATCGTCGAGTTCTACGACTACAATTGCGGCTTCTGCAAACGCGCCATCGAAGACATGCAGGCGCTGACCAAGGCCGATCCGGACCTGCGTTTCGTGCTCAAGGAGTTCCCGATCCTCGGCCCGGATTCGCAGAAGGCCAGCGTCGTCTCGATGGCCTTCCACCTGATGATGCCGCAGAAGTACGGCGAGTTCCACAATGCGCTGCTCGGCGGCCAGGGACGCGCCACCGAGGCGGCGGCGATCAAGGTCGCGCTTTCGCTCGGCGCCGACGAAGCGACGCTGCGTGAAAAGATGAAGGACCCGTCCATCACCGAAGCCTTCTCCAAGACCTACGATCTCGCCAACAAGCTGGCGATCACCGGAACGCCGTCCTATGTCGTCGGCAATGAGGTCGTGTTCGGGGCGCTCGGACAGGAAGTCCTGGCGGAGAAGATCGAGGCGGCGAAAGCCGCGCTTTGATCGGCCGCGGGTTTTCTTCACGGGCGCATTTCCGCCTGTTGTGGACAGTGAAAGAACGCACTTGCGCTCTTTCCGCGGGCGTCTATGCCCATTATAGAGGGCCCAGCGCCGGTTTGACGCCGGTGCCGGAAAAGGTCGGCATTTTTTGAAAACGGTTTTCGTCCTGAACGGTCCCAATCTCAACGCGCTCGGCAAGCGCGAGCCTGGCATCTATGGCGGCAAGACGCTTGCCACCATCGCGGACGACTGCAGAGAGGCGGGCGCGGCGCTCGGGCTCGAAATCGATTTCCGCCAGTCGAACCACGAGGGCGACCTCGTCGACTGGATCCAGGAAGCCGGCGACAAGGCCGCCGGCATCGTCATCAATCCCGGCGCCTATAGCCACACCTCGATCGCGATTCACGACGCCATTCGTTCCGTGGCGCCGCTGCCGGTCGCCGAGGTCCATCTTTCCAATATCCATGCGCGGGAATCATTCCGCCACGTCTCCATGGTCGCGCCGGTCGCTGTCGGCATGATCTGTGGCTTTGGGCCGCTCGGCTACACGCTGGCGCTTCAGGCGCTGGCCGCACGCCTATGACCGGCCAACAAACAGAAGGCTCGAAAATGTCGATAAAGAAGACCGGTGTTGACCAGCAGCTGATCCGCGACCTGGCGGGCATACTGAACGACACCAATCTCACCGAGATCGAAGTCGAGCTGGGTGACCTGAAGGTGCGCGTATCGCGGCAGGCACCGGCCGTTCACGCGATAGCCGCGCCGCAGCCGGCCTTTGCGCCGGCGCCGGCGGCCCAACCTGCCACCGCAGCCGTTCCGGCCGCGGCCGACGTGTCGAAAAACGCCGTGGCCTCCCCCATGGTCGGCACCGCCTACCTGGCGCCCTCGCCGGATGCCAAGCCGTTCATCGAGATCGGCCAGAACGTCAAGGAAGGGCAGACGCTGCTGATCATCGAAGCGATGAAGACGATGAACCAGATCCCCTCGCCGCGCGCCGGCACGGTGACGGCGATCCTGTTCGAGGACGCACAGCCGGTCGAATACGGCATGCCGCTCGTCGTGATCGAGTAGAGCGGCCCTAATGTTCCAGAAGATTCTCATCGCCAATCGCGGCGAAATCGCGCTTCGGGTGCTGCGTGCCTGCAAGGAGCTTGGCATCCAGACGGTGGTGGTGCACTCGACCGCCGACGCCGACGCCATGCATGTTCGGCTCGCCGACGAGAGCGTATGCATCGGGCCACCGCCATCGCGCGACAGCTACCTCAATATCCACCAGATCGTCGCCGCCTGCGAGATCACCGGCGCCGACGCCGTGCATCCCGGCTACGGTTTCCTGTCGGAGAACGCCAAGTTTTCCGACATATTGGCCGCGCATAACATTACCTTTATCGGTCCGACCGGCGACCATATCCGCATCATGGGCGACAAGATCGAAGCCAAGCGCACCGCCAAGCGACTCGGCATTCCGGTGGTTCCCGGCTCCGATGGTGCGGTGACCGAGGAAAAGGAGGCCAAGCGCATCGCCGCAGAGATCGGCTATCCCGTGATCATCAAGGCGTCGGCCGGCGGCGGCGGACGCGGCATGAAAGTGGCGCATACCGAGGCCGACCTCGAAGTCGCCTTGCAGACGGCCCGCTCGGAAGCGGGCGCGGCCTTCGGCGATGACGCCGTCTATATTGAAAAGTACCTGCAAAAACCGCGTCATATCGAGGTTCAGGTGTTCGGCGACGGCTTTGGCCGGGGCGTGCATTTCGGCGAGCGCGACTGCTCCTTGCAGCGTCGCCACCAGAAAGTCTGGGAAGAGGCCAACTCACCCGCCCTCAACGCCGAGGAACGCTCGCGCATCGGCGATATCTGCGCCAACGCCATCGCCGACCTCGGCTATTCCGGCGCCGGCACGATCGAGTTCCTCTACGAGAATGGCGAGTTCTATTTCATCGAGATGAACACGCGCCTGCAGGTCGAGCATCCGGTGACGGAGGCTATCACTGGCATCGATCTGGTGCATGAGCAAATCCGTGTCGCCTCGGGCGGCGGTCTTTCGGTCAAGCAGGAAGACATCCGCTTCCAGGGCCATGCCATCGAGTGCCGCATCAATGCAGAGGATCCGCGCACCTTCACGCCCTCGCCCGGCACGATCACCCATTTCCACACGCCAGGCGGCCTTGGCATCCGTGTCGATTCCGGCGTCTATTCAGGGTACAAGATCCCGCCTTACTACGACAGCCTGATCGGCAAGCTGATCGTGCACGGGCGCAACCGCGTCGAATGCATGATGCGGCTGCGCCGGGCGCTGGACGAATTCGTCGTCGACGGAATCAAGACGACGTTGCCGCTGTTTCGCGACCTCGTCGGCAACGCCGACATCGCCAATGGCGACTATGACATCCACTGGCTGGAAAAATATCTGGCCAAAGGCGAATAGCCCCGGACTTGCCGCTATAATGAAGCGATGACTCGCCCCTACGCGCCAGGCTATCGTATCCCGACCGACCTTCTGCTCAAGGCCTACGCCTCGGGCGTCTTCCCGATGGCCGAAAGCGCCGCCGATCCGGAAGTGTTCTGGGTGCGGCCGGAGACGCGCGGCATCATTCCGCTCGACCGCTTCCACACGCCGAAAAGTCTGAAGAAGGCGCTTCGGCGAAACCTCTTCGACATCCGTTTCGACTTCGATTTCGAGGCGACGATCGATGGCTGCGCCGAAAGGCGCGAGGAGCGCCGTTCCACCTGGATCAACGCGCCGATCCGGGAGGCCTATGTGCAGTTGCATCGCATCGGCCATTGCCATTCTGTCGAGGCCTGGCGCGAGGAGCGGCTGGTCGGCGGCCTCTACGGTGTCTCCCTGGGGAGGGTGTTCTTCGGCGAAAGCATGTTTTCCCGGGAAACGGATGCTTCGAAGATCTGCCTTGTGCATCTCGTCGAACGCCTGCAGGCGCGCGGTTTCGCACTGCTCGACACGCAGTTCACCACCGAACACCTCAAGCGCTTCGGCGCAATCGACGTGCCGCGCGGCAAATACGAGAAGATGCTGGCCGACGCGCTGAAGGGTGAAGCGGTGTTTTTCCCCTGATGATCCAGCCCGTCAGCGGACCTTCGTTTCCAGCGGAGCCTGCGAATGGAACATCATCTTCCAGCCGTTGACGCGATGGACATAGCCGGTGCTGACCAGCGCCGCGTAGGCTTCGCCATTGCCCTTCACGGCATGCGCCTCATAGGCCAGGATGACGATGTCGCTGCCTGGTTCGACCACGCCCTTGAGATCGATCTCGAGATCACGCCATCGCTTGGGATCGGCGGCGGTTTCGGCGAGATCGGCATTGCTCATGGTCTGGGCCATCCGCGGAAATGCCACGAGGCACTCGGTGTCGGCATTGGCCGCGAAAAATGCCGAATCGCCTGTCCAGAAGCCCTTTTCGAGCTCAAGCAGTTCCTTGATGCTGGCGGTGATCCGCTTTCTGGCAGACATCGGAAAATCCTCCCGGCGCGCATCGTGTGGCCGTCAGGGCCCAACGCGTTGCCCTCAGGGCGGTTCCGAAGGATCAGTTGGTGCTGGTCGTAGGCGGTTCCGTGGCTTCCGGTTCGGCCGCAGCCGGAGCGGCCGTGGCATTCGGCTGGGCCGTATCGGGCTTGGCCGCATCGGTCTTGGCCGAATCGGGCGCTGGCACATCCGACTTCTGCTTGCAGGCCTTCAGCCAGACGTCATAGACGGCATGCTCGACGGCATTGAGACCAGGGCTTTCGGCAAACATCCAGCCAGTGAAGATGCGGCGGATCTTGCGGTCGAGCGTGATCTCGTCGACTTCGACAAAAGAATCGGTCTTCGGCTCCTCGTTCTGCGGCCGGGAGTAGCAGACGCGCGGCGTCACCTGCAAAGCACCGAACTGCACCGTCTCGTCGATATAGACGTCGAAGGTGATGATGCGGCCGGTGATCTTGTCGATGCCGGCGAATTCGGCGACCGGGTTGGTGATTCGGTCCGATCCCGGCGCCGGCGCGGGTGCGGCCGGCGTTGGCGAAGCGGCAAGTGCCGCGGTGCTAACGGTGAGCCCGGCGGCTACTATCAGTGCGCCCATCGATGTCAGGCTGAAAATGCTCATGCAGGGATACCGGTGGTTAGCGCCCGGGTGATTCTCTCTATCACAAAGGCTAGTCGCCGTTTTCTGATGAGCAAGCTGCTAGACACCAATTGTGGCGATAAAGGACCGACGCCCGCTTATGATCCGGGCGTCCAGGCGTCGTAGTCGCCGGTGACCTGCGGGCGGTGCTGGTTGGTCAGCACCGAGCCCTTCGGACGATAGGCTGAGGGCGAGCCGGTCAGGTTCGGTTGATGCGGTTTCTGCCAGTCGCGCGGCTTGTAATCGTCGCTCGGCGGCGCGACGTCGACGCGGTGATGAATCCAGCCGTGCCAGCCGGGCGGGATAGAAGAAGCCTCGGAATAATCGCGATAGATGACCCAGCGGCGCGTGCGTCCTTCGGAATCGACACCGCCTTCGTAGTAGACGTTGCCCACCTCGTCCTGCCCGACCTTCCTGCCGTGCCGCCAGGTGTGCAGGCGCGTGCCAAGCGTCTGGCTGTTCCACCAGGTGAAAAACTGCGTAAGGAAAGTCTTCATCTTCAAACCCTCGCGCCGATGGCGTCCGTTTCCTGCTTATGGCGTCAGCCCTTCGTGAAGGCAAGGGGCTTGCCGCCAAGAGGGCGCAAATGGCGCGCCGGTAAGGCGACACAAGCCGGTGATGCATTGCCGGCGCCGTATGGTGCTTGCCAACCACCCTCAGCCTTTCTAAAGCTCTGCGCGCGCGCCCCGTGCGGGTATCCGGCCGACCGTTGGCCGAGGGAGGTGACGATTGGCCAGGAAATCGCCGACCGCCGACATTCGCATCGGTGCCGACGCCATTCGCCGCCGCAAGCGTGACGTGCCGATCGTCTGTCTCACCGCCTATACCTACCCCATCGCCCGCCTGCTCGACGAGCATGTCGATCTGCTCCTCGTCGGCGACAGCGTCGCAATGGTCCTGCATGGCCACAAAACGACGCTGGGCGCCTCGCTGGAGATGATGATCGCGCATGGGCAAGCGGTGATGCGCGGCTCGGCCAGGGCTTGCGTCGTCGTCGACATGCCAGCCGGCAGCTATGAGGATTCGGCTGCCCAAGCGGTTGCCTCGGCGCGGCGTATCGTTGGCGAAACCGGCTGCCAGGCTGTGAAACTCGAGGGCGGCGTCGGTATGGCCCGGCAGATCGCCGCGGTCGTCGATGCCGGCATCGCGGTCATGGGCCATATCGGCCTGCTGCCGCAATCCGTCGAGAAGGATGGCGGCTACAGGATCAAGGGCCGGACCGACGAGAATGCGGCAGCGCTGTTTGCCGATGCGCGCGCCGTCGAAGAAGCCGGCGCCTTTTCGATGGTCATCGAGGGCACGGTCGAAGCGGTCGCGGCCGAAATCACCCGCCGCATCGCCATTCCGACTATCGGCATCGGCGCGAGTGGCGTTTGCGACGGCCAGATCCTGGTCATAGACGACATGGTCGGGCTCACCGTCGACCGCGTGCCGAAATTCGTCAAGGAGTACGCCGATTTGCGCAGCGTGGTCTCGCAGGCGGCCGCACGTTACGCCAGCGAGGTACGAGACCGGACATTCCCCGGTTCCGAAAATGTGTTTTCGGCCACCTTGGGCAAGGACAACCGATGAGCCGGCCCCTCGTCGTCGACACGGTCGCCGGCCTTCGCGCGCGGATCCGCGACTGGCGGCGTGACGGCCTTCGCGTCGCCATGGTGCCGACAATGGGCGCCTTGCACGAAGGGCACCTATCGCTGGTCAGGATCGCGCTTGAAAGAGCCGAGCGCTGCATCGTCTCGATCTTTGTCAACCCGACGCAGTTCGCGCCGAGCGAGGATCTCGACAAATATCCACGTCAGCTCGCCCGCGATCTCGACCAGCTGGCTTTGGCCGGAGCCGATCTTGCCTACACGCCTGGGGTTGGTGAGATGTATCCTGCCGGCTTTGCCACCAAAATCTCGGTCGGCGGTCCCTCCGCCGGGCTCGAATCGGATTTTCGACCGACTTTTTTCGAAGGCGTCGCCACCGTCGTGGCGAAGCTGCTCCTGCAGGCGTCGCCCGACGTCGCGGTCTTTGGCGAAAAGGATTATCAGCAATTGTGCGTCGTCAGGCAGCTCTGCCGCGACCTCAACCTGCCCGTCGAAATCATCGGCGCGCCGACGATCCGCGACGCGCATGGCCTCGCCATGTCATCGCGTAACGCCTATCTCGGTGAGGCCGAACTCCAGATCGCCCGCCGGCTCAACGTGATCCTGCGCAAGGCAGCCGCGGCGCTGGCGGCCGGCGCCGACCAGAACGGCGCGACAGGCGAAGCCAGCCGCGCCCTACTCGCGGCCGGCTTCCACAAGATCGATTATGTCGAAGCTCGCGAGAGCCGGACGCTGACGCCGTGGCGCCGCGGGCACGAGGGCCGCCTGCTCGCCGCCGCCTGGCTGGGCAAGACCAGGCTGATCGACAATGTGGACGTCTCCACCAGTTAGGCTGCGGCTCGATCGCTGAATTCGACCGCCGGATTGCGCACCCGAAAGGTCCGCTGCTATGCGGCAAGCGGCCTTTCATAGACGAGCGCCGGGATAGCGGATTGGGCCGAACCGCAATTGTCGGTGCGGCCGGTCTGGACGAAGCCGTTCGCCTGGTAGAAGGCAATTGCGCGCGTGTTCTTCTCTTCCACTTCCAGCCGGATGGCGCGGGCCTCAGGGAAGCTTTCGATGATCTCGTCGAGAAGCATACCGCCGATGCCCCGGCCCTGCAGGCCGGGCTGCACGTAAAGCTGCTTCAGCATGACCACGCCGCCGCCATCGAGCGCTTCGGCAAATGCCATGCCGCCAATGCGCTGGCCATCGTCGGCGACGAGGAACTCGCTGTTTGGCTTCGCCAGCCGCGCCGTGAGCGAGGCGATCGAATGCCACACATCGGTGATCTCTGTCACCCGTTCGGCGCCATAGATGGCGTCGTAAGTCGCATGCCAAGTCTCGACCAGCAGCGCCCGGATGGCGGCGAGGTCGCGATCCCCGGCGGTGCGCACGAACATAGTCTACTCGATGCCCAGCTTGGCCTTGACCAGGTCATTGACGGCCTGCGGGTTGGCCTTGCCACCGGTCGCCTTCATCACTTGGCCGACGAACCAGCCGGCCATGGTCGGCTTGGCGCGCGCCTGCTCGACCTTGTCCGGGTTGGCTGCGATCACCTCGTCCACCGCCTTTTCGATAGCGCCGGTGTCGGTAACCTGTTTCATGCCGCGGCTCTCGACCAGTTGGCGCGGGTCGCCGCCCTCGTTCCAGACGATCTCGAACAGGTCCTTGGCAATCTTGCCGGAGATGGTGCCATCCTTGATCAGGTCGATGATAGCGCCGATCTGGTCTGGCGAAACCGGAGCGTTTTCAATGTCCTTACCAGCTTTGTTCAATTGTCCGAGCAGGTCGTTGATGACCCAATTGGCCGCGAGCTTGCCGTCGCGGCCGGCGGCCACCTTCTCGAAATAGTCGGCGATCGGCTTTTCCGACACCAGGATCGAAGCATCGTAAGTCGAGAGGCCGAGCGAGGAGATCAATCGCGCCTTCTTGTCGTCGGGCAGTTCCGGCAACTCCTTGGCCAGCGCTTCGACATAGGCCTGGTCGAATTCCAGCGGCAACAGATCGGGATCGGGAAAATAGCGGTAGTCGTGCGCCTCTTCCTTGGTGCGCATCGAACGGGTTTCGCCCTTGACGGCGTCGAACAGCCGCGTTTCCTGGTCAATCGTGCCGCCATCCTCGATGATAGCGATCTGCCGGCGCGCCTCGAAATCGATCGCCTGGCCTATGAAGCGGATCGAATTGACGTTCTTGATCTCGCAGCGCGTGCCGAATTCGCCGCCCGGCCGGCGCACCGAAACGTTGACGTCCGCGCGCATGGAGCCTTCGTCCATGTTGCCGTCGCAGGTGCCGAGATAGCGCACGATGGTGCGCAGCTTGGTGACATAGGCCTTGGCTTCGTCGGCCGAACGCATGTCCGGTTTCGACACGATTTCCATCAGCGCCACGCCGGAGCGGTTGAGATCGACATAGGACATGGTCGGATGCTGGTCGTGCATCGACTTGCCGGCGTCCTGCTCCAGATGCAGGCGCTCGATGCCGACCTCGATGTCCTCGAACTCGCCCTGGCGGTCCGGCCCGACGGAGACGATCACCGTGCCCTCGCCGACGATCGGCTGCTTGAACTGCGAGATCTGGTAGCCCTGCGGCAGGTCCGGGTAGAAATAGTTCTTCCGGTCGAAGACGGACTTGTGGTTGATCTGCGCCTTCAAGCCGAGGCCGGTACGGATCGCCTGCTTGACGCATTCCTCATTGATGACGGGGAGCATGCCGGGCATTGCCGCATCGACCAGGCTGACATTGGCGTTGGGGGCAGCGCCGAACGACGTCGAAGCGCCGGAAAAGAGTTTTGCTTCCGATGTCACCTGCGCGTGGACCTCGAGCCCGATGATGATTTCCCAGTCGCCGGTGGCGCCGGGGATCAGGCGTTTCGCGTCGGGCGTGCGGGTATCGATGATGCTCATGGTGGCCTGCGTAGTAGAACGATGGAAACGTGCGTTTTGCACATCCTGATTTGCAACTTCGCTAGTGCAAACCGCCTCGCGAGACAAGCGTAAAGCCGCTCGCTGGCCTTTTCCGCCGCTTTCGCCTATAGGCCATCCATCCCAATGGAGAGTGGATGTCCACTTACGCTCAGTCCCGGTAAGGCCCTGACCTCGCAGCGAGGCAGGGCAGAAAACCTGAAACCCCGTGCCGCGAAGCTTCGCGGCGGCGGCTTTTGTGTTTTCCCGGAAACTCTCCCATGGATATTTCGCGTATTGAACAACGCGTTCTGCACCTGCTCGCGCAGGGCGGACGCATCGAGATCGAAAAAAGTGAGAAGAAGCGGATCGCGTCCGTCAAATGCCTGACCCGCGACGGCTGGCACTACCCCGGCGTCGATCTCGACCTGTTTCGGAAGCTGAAGCGCAAGAAGGCGGTTTCGTCGTCGGACGGCGGCCCCTACCGCATCACGCGGCGCGGGCTCCAACTCGTCCGCTCCGAACTCGACAACAGGTAGCCTATCGCCCGCCGGCCGTTTGCGCGGCCGGCGGTTGCTTGCCGCTCAGGCGGTAGCAATATAGGCGCGGATTTCCTCAGCCTCGCGCTCGACATCCTCGATACGACGCTTGACCACGTCGCCGATCGAAACGATGCCGTCGAGCATGCCGTCCTTTTCCACCGGAAGATGGCGGAAGCGGCCCCGGGTCATGATCTCCATCACCTCGTTGACGGTGTGATTCTCGTTGCAGATCTTTACTTTCGGCGTCATCGCGGAACGAACGGCTATGTCGAGCGCGGCAGCGCCTTCCCTGGCGACGACGCGCACGATGTCGCGCTCGGACAGGATGCCGACGATCTTGCGGTCTCCATTGGTGATGACCAACGCCCCGATCCTGTGTTCGGCAAGGATGCGGATGGCTTCGCTCAGTTTTTCGTTCGGCCCGAGCGTCAACACGTCGTGGCCTTTTTGCTCGAGAATGGCCTTAACCGTCATGGCGTCCTCCTCTACTTTGCCAACCGGTTCCTGCCCTGACCGGCTTTCACGTAAGAGTGAACATCGTGCGCCGCGATCGGTTGCATTTCAAGTGCGGTGGTCGGTCGTCTCCCAATCGAGCGGCTGCCAACGCCTGTCGAACCAGCGCAAGCCGAAGAAGCCGGCGACAAAGCCGCCAATATGAGCCTCCCAGGCGATCTGGCTGTCGACGCCGGGGGCGAAGCCGACAAGGCCGGTGACAAGATTGATCATCATCCAAACGGCAAGGAAGATCATCACGCCACGCGAGCGCAGCACCATTGCGATCGGCAGCACGGGGCCGGCGAAAGCGGCTTTGCCCGCCGAACGATCCGTACGGAAGCCAAAGCGTGCCGCCGCTCCCATCATGCCCGATATCGCACCGGAAGCCCCGACCAGCGGCGCTTCGCCATATGGATGCATGGCCCAGAAAAGCGCCACTGAAGCCAGTCCCGTCGCGGCGAAGAACAACGCGAACCAGAACGCTCCGAGCCGATTGGCCAACGGCGAGCCAAAGGCAGCGAGCCAGACCATATTGATGGCGATATGCGCAAATCCACCATGCATGAAGGCATAGGTGAAGGGCCGCGTGAACAGGAACCAGTCGAAGCCGTATTGGCCGGTGTAGAGGACAGGGATGAAGGCCCCATCGTAAAGCAGTGTCATTTGCTGAGCATCACTCAGCACGTATTGCTGCAACAGGTAGATGGCCACGCAAATGGCGATCACCGCCAGCACGATCGGCGGCAGGTTGAAGATCGGCTCGCGACGCGGCTCGGGCTCGCGATCCGCCTGTTCTATTTCCGGTGGGCTTACAGGTTCACTCATGCGCACTAGCACTCGGTCCAGGATTCGTCGTTGCGAGCATCTAGACCACTGCCCGCCGGACCACAAAGGGCGAATCGCCGAGCGCGAATCAAAAGTGCCGAATCAAAAGAAAGCCGTCCAAGGTTTCCCTTGAACGGCTGTCGAGTCCCCTGTTCCCCCGAACTCTTGACTGAAGTGCTGCCGATCGTCGCGAAACGACCGCTTCTGGAGTGGTTTTTGTGTGCCACGCGGCTCGACCGGGCGCAACGTAAACCACTTGTTAACCTTAACGGCCCCGACCCGTGAACAAGTGTTAACGACGCTGGCACGCTTCCTGCTCCGCAACGCATGTAGGTCATCGGAGGGCGCCCTTCTGTTCACCGATGGGACATCAGACGACAGAATGCGCGGAGCTGCTTAGCATGAACCAGAACGGATCGATCACGCTGTTCCAGTATTGGAACCGCTTGCGTGATGGACGCCCAGCCCCGAAGCGCTCGGAAGTGGAGCCGGCCGATATCAAGTCGCTGCTGGCCGACACCTTCATCCTGGAAAGGGACACGCGTGGGCAAGCGGTGTTCCGGCTGGCCGGCACAAGGCTCTGCGCCTCCTATGGCCGCGAACTCAAGGGGTTCTCCTTTCCCTCGCTGTGGCGCGAGAAGGACCAGCGGCTGGTCTCGAAGCTGATCCATGGCGTGTTCGACCAGAAATCCGTCGTGCTGATCATGTTCGAGGGCTTCAGCCGCAACGGCCGTTCCAACAAGTTCGAACTGCTTGCCTTGCCGCTGGATGGCGGCGTCGAAAACCCGCGTTGCCTTGGCGTGATCAGCGCTGTGGAGAAGCCGTTCTGGCTGGGCGCCGACCCGCTCACGGACGCGTTGATCGATTCGATCCGTGTCATCGATCCCGAAAAAGAGTTGCTGGCGAGCCGGCCGGCGATCGACGTTCCCTCGCTTGTTCCCGCCGAACTGGAGGCGCCCGAAACCATCTCCGCGCTCGGCCGAGCGCGCCGCATCCGCCACCTCGTCGTCTTCGATGGCGGGCGCGAGGAATAGTTGACGATCCTACAGCCCCGCCTGCCCGTTTTTCCCCTTTGTTAACCCGCTTTGCTGTAGTTCTGGGATGAAGTCCCTGGCATCGGCGCGCGGGGATGCCAAACGGGGTGTAGGCAGTCATGAGGTCAGCGGCGGTCGACTACGCGCCGTCCCAAGCTGAGAGACGTAACTTTCAGCGCGTCCGGGTCAAGATATACGGGCGCTTCATGCTGGAAGACCGCACCGAACATCCTTGCCAGGTCGTCGATATGTCGCCGGGTAACGTCGCGTTTCGCACGGACCGCATCGGCATGCCCGGTGAAAAGGTCATCGCCTATGTCGACCATATCGGCCGCATAGAAGGCGTCGTCACCCGCACCTTGCAGGACGGTTTCGCAATGACGGTGATTGCGTCGGACCGCAAGAAGGACAAGCTCGCCGCGCAATTGACGTGGCTCGCCAACAAGCACGAGCTAGATCTGCCGGAAGACCGCCGCCACGAGCGCGTCGCCCCCCGCAACCCGACCAGCATCCTGCAGCTCACCGACGGGCGTCAGTACCAGTGCCGCATCATCGACCTGTCGCTCTCCGGCGCCGCGATCGAGATCGATGTCAAGCCAGCGATCGGCGTCCAGGTCATGCTCGGCACCATGCGCGGACAGATCGTGCGGCATTTCGAGGATGGCGTCGCCATCGAATTCGCCGTTATCCAGCGGCCTGAGACGCTCGATTCGGAATTCAACACGCCGCGCGCCTGACAAGGCCCAACAGCGTCCAGATCAAAACCGGCCGCGCGGCCGGTTTTTTGTATTTTACGACAACGATTGACCACTCAAAAGTTTCAAATTTGATACCTATTCTAGGGACGTTTTACTCAATATCTACTGCGCGCTTTTGCGTCGAATAAATCCACCTGTGGCAATGTCTCCCTCGAACGGGGAGACAAAAACAATGAAGAAAACGAGAGGCAAGCTGTTGCTGATGGCAATGGCGATGCAGCTTTCCGCTTGGGGATCAGCATATGCCGCGGGACCGGCCTATATGCACACCGGCGGCCGCACCACACAGCCTGTCGGACACTATGAATTCTGCCAGCGCATACCGGGCGAATGCAGCGAGCGGACACCCAAGGGGGCGCCGGTCGAACTGACCCGCAAGCTGTGGGCGACGATCCTCAGCATCAACAACTCGGTCAATACCCGCGTCAAGCCGCGCACCGACATGGAAAACAACGGCGTCGAGGAATATTGGGCCTATCCCGACAATGGCTATGGCGATTGCGAGGACTACGCGCTGGAAAAGCGCCGCGAGCTGATGGACGCCGGCGTTCCGGCCGGCAACCTGTTGATGACGGTCGCGCGCCAGCCAAACGGTGACGGCCACGCGGTGCTGACCGTGCGCACCAGCCTCGGCGAATTCATCCTCGACAATCTGGAAACCAAGGTCCTGTCCTGGACGGACACCGACTACACCTACCTCAAGCGACAGTCGGATACCAATTCCGGCGTCTGGGTGACGATCAACGACGGCCGCGCCGACGCGGTCGCCAGCGTCCGCTGACGGCGTCGATCCGGCACGCGTGAACCAGAGACCAGGCGCTACGCATCAACGCGATGCGTCTAAGGAGAAACCCGGTCGAGTCCCCACCCTCCCCGTCCCAACGACCGGGTCTAAGGAGCCGGCCCCGTCCCCGGGCCGGCTCCGCCATTTCTGGCGGAGGCCTAGACCTTCTCCAAACCCGCCTTGAAGCGCCTGCCGTTGGCGACATAGTGCGCGGCCGAGGCCCGCAACCTTGCAATCGCAGCCTCGTCCAGGACCCTGATCGCCTTGGCCGGCGAGCCGACGATCAGCGAATTGTCCGGGAATTCCTTGCCTTCGGTGACCAGCGCGCCGGCGCCGACCAGCGAATTCTTGCCGATCCTGGCGCCGTTGAGCACGATTGCGCCCATGCCGATCAGGCTGTTGTCGCCAATGGTGCAGCCATGCAGCATGGCGCGGTGGCCGATCGTGCAGCCTTCGCCAATGGTCAGCGGGAAGCCGGGATCGGTGTGCATGACCGTGTGCTCCTGCACGTTGGTGTCGGCGCCGATCACGACAGGTTCATTGTCGCCGCGGATGACGACGCCGAACCAGAAGCCGGCATTGCGGCCGATGCTGATGTCGCCGATCAGCGTCGCATCGGGCGCGATCCAGTTTGAGCCCGCATCCGCGAAGTTCGGTTCGGTGCCATCGATCGCATAAAGCGGCATTTCTGGTCTCCGATTCGTCTCAAGCCTGGAAGTCGAACGACCCTAGGTTGACACCTCCCAACACGCAACGGCCACAAGAACGATGCCGAGCGCCAGCGTCCAGGCGACCGCCGTGCAGCCACAGGAAATCAGCGCCACCGACGAAATGCGACCCTCGCGGCGGGCGTCCAAGGCATCGTTGACCAGCATGAACGGCCCGGCGCACGCGTGGCGGCGAGCGAACGCAGTACGTGCGCGGAGGACACATAAGGCTCGGTGAACGCGACCTTGCGCCCGGCAACCAACTCCATCGCCGATCCGACCAGCCCGCAAGCCGTCAACCCGACAAGAAAAGCGAACGCAGTTAGCTCAACCGGGCCCATCTTTACCTTCCGTTTACCATGAAATCGCACAGTCGCTGGAAGGACTGCAAGAGCCGTGCCGTGCGATGCGTGCCGTCACGGGACAGGAATCCGGGGACAGAGATGAAGCAGGCAGCGATCGCCGACGACCCCCAATTCACCGTGGTCGATTCCACGCTGATGAAGCGGGTGTTCTACGCCTTCGCAGCACTCGCCCTGCTGTCGGTCGCAATCAGCCTGGGCGGCAAATGGTTCGGCCATTCGATCGCCATGGCCGGCTACACGGATGATGCGACGATGCGCAAGGTGGTGATCGGCAACAATGTCATCGCCGTGCCTGCCAACTTTATCCGTTTCGAACAGGCGCGGCGCGACGGCATCGCCTCGCGGCTCGACCTCTACCTGCGCTATCCCCAGATGGATGGCTACAGCGAAGCTGCCCGCGGCGATTTCAATCACACGGGGCCAGCCAAAAGCATCGTCTTCCTGTCCTTCGAACAGCAGATGATGTCTCGCGACATGAGCGGACGTTTCGGGCCGATCTACAGCGCGTTGATCGTGCAGCCCGGCACGGCAGGTCCGGGCGGCACGACGATTTACGGTTTCAACGCGAAATCAGGTTACCTCAACGAGGTGCTCGTTGTCGGCAACCGGCCCGGCAAGGACCCGTTCGTGGCCCGCTGCCTGAGTGGGCCGGCAGCCGAACAATCGCTGGCGCCTTGCGAGCGCGACATCCATGTCGGCGAGGATCTCAGCCTCACCTATCGCTTCCCGAAGGAATTTCTGGGGGATTGGCAGGCGCTTGACGCGGCAATCACCGCCGAGGCCGGGCGTGTCATGAAGGCGGGACAGTGACGGAAAGGCCGGCCGCGTTTGCGTCCGGCATCGCCATGGGCGTGGGATCAGCCCAGATCGATGTCGAGGATCGCCATCGAGAAATTGTAGTCGCCGTCATCCTCGTCTTTGAAGACGATGCCGAGGAATTCGTCGCCGACGTAGACTTCGGCCGAATCCTCCTTGCGCGGCCGTGCCTTGACCTCGAGCTTGGGGTTCTGGAAGACGCGCTTGAAATAGGCGTCCAGCTTTCTGATTTCGTCAGGCTTCAACAGTCTTCTCCGATCATCGGGCTTGCTCGTTTGAACGGCGCTTCTGACACGTTGACGATGGCCATGTAAAGGCAAGCTCGCCGTATTGCACGGCAATCGGACTCGTCGACGCGAGCAGTGCGAAACTCCCCGACGCCCCTCAGTAAAATTAGATGTCGAAGCTGACGACCTGGTCCATCGTCTGCGACGGTAGAAGCTGGTCCATCTGGCGCGACGGCTGGTCGCAGCCGGTCTCGCCGACGACGCGAGCCGGCACGCCTGCGACCGTCTTGTTATGCGGCACCGGCGACAGCACCACCGAACCGGCGGCGATCTTGGAGCAATGGCCGATTTCGATGTTGCCGAGAATCTTGGCGCCGGCACCGATCAAGACGCCACGACGAATCTTGGGGTGACGGTCTCCGCCGGCCTTGCCGGTGCCGCCGAGCGTGACACCGTGCAGGATCGACACGTCGTCCTCGATGACCGCTGTCTCGCCGACGACCAGGCCGGTGGCGTGGTCGATGAAGATGCCCTTGCCGATGCGGGCCGCCGGATTGATATCGGTCTGGAAAACCGAGGACGAACGGCTTTGCAGATAGAGCGCGAAATCCTTGCGCCCCTGGTTCCACAGCCAATGCGCCAGCCTGTGGGTCTGGATGGCGTGAAATCCCTTGAAGTAGAGCACCGGCATGATGAAGCGGTCGCAGGCCGGATCGCGGTCGTAATAGGCCTGGATATCGACACGCACGATGGTCGGCCAATCCTTGTCGTCGGCCAGCATCGACTTGAAGGTCTGGCGGATGAGATCGGAACCTATGTCCTGGTGCGCCAACCGCTCGGCCAGCCGGTGGATGACCGCCTCCTCCAGGCTCTCCTGATTGAGGATGGTCGAATAGAGGAAGGCGGCGAGCAGCGGGTCGCGATTGACCGCGTCCATCGCTTCGTCACGGATCGAGCGCCAGATCGGATCGACCGGCTGCAACGCGCTGTGTCGGGAAATGCTGATGCTGTTCATCGACGTCGTCCTGCCGCCTTGCCTAATGTCGGGCCGCACATATAAGCCAGATCATAGCACGATTGAACTCAATTTTCCTTAGTGCTCTGTCAAATGGATTTGGTTAGCGGGAATTCAAGCCGGCATGGAAAATGAACTCTTGCTCGACAATGCCCTCAAACGCGAGCTTTCCGCTCTCTATGAGAGACAGGACCGCCATTACCACAACCTTACCCATATCGAGGCGATGCTGGCGCTCGCCGGCGAGTACCAGAAGCTGCTCGACGATCCCGAGGCCGTCGAGGCGGCGATCTGGTTCCACGACGCCGTCTATGACAGCCGGGCTAAGGACAACGAGGCGCAAAGCGCAGCACTCGCGGAAAAAAAGCTCGCGGGCCGCATCGACGCCCAGCGCCTCTGCCGCATCAGCGCCATGATCCTTGCCACCGCAACACACCAGTTGCCGGGCTTCGAAGACACGGCCGCGGTGCGTGACGCCGCTCTTTTCCTGGACATGGACCTGTCGATCCTCGGCGCAGCGCCGGATGCATTCGATGCCTATGAGCGCGCGATCCGCGCCGAATATCAATGGGTGGAGGAGCCGATCTGGCGGGCCGGACGCGGCGCGGTGCTGAACAGCTTCCTGACACGCCCGCACATCTTCCACAGCGAGGAATTCCGTCGGCGCTTCGAGCAGCAGGCCAGGCTGAATCTCACCCGGTCGCTCGAAGCGCTGCAAAAACCAGCGTGACATCTGGCTTGTGCATCAGGTTTTATCGGGCTCTTGCGCCGGGTCAAAGCGGATTTTCGGCGTAGAATTCCAGCACACGCCGCTTGAAGGTCTTGTCGCCGACGGCCAGCATATGGTCACGGCCTTCGATGTGGAAAGCCTTGGCGTTGGGCATCAGTGCGGCAAGTTCGTCGGGCGAGCCGCCAATGTCGTCGGTGGTGCCGACGGCGATCAGCGTCGGCTGGGCGATCCGGGCAATTTCATCCTCGCTCAGCAACTCGCGGGAGGTGGCGATGCAGGCCGCGAGCGCCCGGCGGTCGCTGCGAGTCTGGTCGGCGAAGGCGCGAAACGAACGGCCGCGGGGATGAGTGGTCTTGGCCGGATCGTCGGCAAGAAGGGCTGCCGCGATCGGATCCCAATCGCCGACGCCGTCGATCATGCCGATGCCGAGACCGCCGAAGACCAGCGTCGCCACCTTGTCGGGATCCGACAGCGCCAGGAATGCCGCTATCCTCGCGCCCATCGAATAGCCCATGACATGGGCGCGCCCGATGCCGAGATGATCGAGCAAAGCAGCCGCGTCCGAGGCCATCCGGGCCGGGGTGTAATCTGCCTCTTCGTAGCTTTTCGATGACGAGCCGTGGCCGCGATTGTCCAGCGCAATGGCGCGGTAGCCGTCATCGTTCAGCGTCTTGAACCAGCCGGGCGAAACCCAGTTGACGTAATGGCTGGAGGCAAAGCCATGGATCATCAGCACAGGATCGCCCCGGCCCGATTCCGGCTGGCGGTCGAGGAAGGCGATATCGAACCCGTCATGGGAAAAAAACTGCATCGGCTATACTGCCCGCGTCCTCAACCGCCACCGCCGTTCGGCGCATCGCCATTGTCCGATGGCGGCACCTCGGGGCCTGATATGGTGCCAACGGCCGGATGGCGCACCAGGTCGCCATAATCGATACCGTTCCTGGCGGCGGTGCCCGCCTTGAGCTCAAGCACGAAGCGCACCGGCACGCCGGGCGAAATCAGCGCCTGGGATTGCGGCTCGCCGTGCTTGACCGCCCGGATCTTGCCATCCTGGCCGATAAAAACCAGGTCAAGCGGCATCGGCGTGTTCTGCATCCAGAAGTTGACCTGCTGCTGCATGTCGAAGACGAACAACATGCCGTGATCGTCCGCCATGTCCTGGCGATACATCAAGCCGGCCTCGCGTTCAGCATCGGTGTCGGCGATTTCGATGGAAAAGGAGCGATCTCCGCCTTTCGTCGCCACGACCAGCGGCGTCGGGTCCACCGGCAGGGTCATCACCCGGCTGTCGGCCGCCGTCGGTGCAGGCGAATAGAAATAGGCGCCCGCGGCGACGATGACGGCAGCCAGGACGCACATTGCGCCCGCCGTCAGCCAGTTCCTATGTGTCATGCGAAAATCCTCGGCAACCGCCCTAATGCGCGACCGGCAAGGTTCCCATATCGGGGTGGATTTCGGCAGCCATAAGGCCTTTGTCGCCGCGCCCGAAGCGGACAAGCACGACCTGCCCCGGCCGAAGCTCGGTGATGCCGTAGCGGCGCAAGGTCTCCATATGGACGAAGATGTCCTCGGTGCCCTCGCCCCGGGTCAGGAAACCAAATCCTTTGGTGCGGTTGAACCACTTCACCAAGGCACGCTCCAGCCCGCTTTCGGGCGTCACCGAGACATGGGTGCGCTGTTCCTGCATTTCCGCCGGATGGACCGCTGTGGTGACATCCATCGAGAGAACCCGGAAAGCCTGCAATCCGCGCTCGCCCTGCTTGACGAGGCAGACAACGCGCGCTCCCTCCAGAGCAGTCTGGAAACCATCCCGTCTAAGGCATGTCACATGGAGGAGGATGTCGCCTGAAACGCCGTCATCCGGGAGGATGAAGCCATAGCCCTTGGCTACATCGAACCACTTGATGGCGCCGGATATTTCGGTCAGATCGACGGCATCGCCGCCTTCGTCGCGCTTCATGGCGTCGCCAAGGGTTTCGGCCCGCCCCGTCAAAGAGGCTTTTTCCCCCATAAGAATGCCCCCTTTTTTCAAGAACACCGCAACTGATTCTTGACACCAGATTAACACTGCGGCTTCCGGTGAGTGCAAGACCTGACGTGCCTTTTTTCACGGTTCATTATGCGAATACCGGATTTGTTCTTTGGCGGCGCCGGCGGCCGCCTGGGATTTGCCCTTTGGACGGCCCACCCCTATGTTGCGCCGCAACCCAACAAGTCGAGGAAATCACATGCGCTATCTGCACACCATGGTCCGCGTCGCCGACATCGATGCTTCGCTCGATTTCTACTGCAACAAGCTCGGCCTGAAGGAAGTGCGCCGCTACGAGAACGAGCAGGGCCGCTATACGCTGATCTTCCTGGCCGCGCCGGAAGACGAGCAAAGTGGCATCGACGAGAAAGCACCGCTGGTCGAGCTCACCTACAATTGGGACCCGGAAGACTACAAGGGCGGCCGCAATTTCGGCCACCTCGCCTATGAAGTCGACGACATCTACGCCACGTGCCAGCGGCTGATGGACAACGGCGTCACCATCAACCGGCCGCCGCGCGACGGCAACATGGCTTTCGTCAAGTCGCCGGACGGAATCTCGATCGAACTTCTGCAGAAAGGTCCGGCGAAGGCAAAGGCCGAACCGTGGGCGTCGATGCCGAACACCGGAAGCTGGTGATCGATCACCTTTTCGAGCGGTCGGCAGCCGGCCTATGGCGGCGGGCGAGCTTGCGCCTATCTATGCGGCGATAGCGCCCGCCTCGAAAGCGGGCACCGTTTTGTGCGTTTCACCCTCGGAGATCCCTTCATGACGATCAGCCATGCCGATGTCACCACCGCACATGCAAGCCGTTATCTGCAGCAATTGTGCAAACATTGGGCGCACAAATTCCCCGTGGAATTCGATCCCAATCATGGCGCCATCGACCTTTCGCTCGGCCGCACCATCATGGATGCCGACGGAGCTGCGCTGCACATCACCGTGTCGAGCGACGACCCCGGCTCTATCGAGCGCCTTGAAAGCGTCGTCGCCGACCACATCAGACGCTTTGCGTTTCGCGAGGAGCTGACGTTCGACTGGAAACGCGCCGAGGCGGCGTAGGCTCTTCTCCGCGCATTACGGCAGGCATTAATCAGCCGCCGCCGGGCTTGCCGGCCATCTCCAGCAGCGCCAGCACCGAGCGCCAGTTGCGCGCAGTGCCCGGTACCTTCAGTACGCGTGGAATGAGATTGGCAAATACCGATTTGCCCAGTCCGCCGGGTGCATGCAGGTAAAGCACGTCGCCCTTGATCTCGAACCGCTCCGGACCCGCACATTTTTCGGCCAGCCGCGCCGCCTCCTCGGCGGTAGGCGCGCGCTCCAGCGCATACGCGTGCAGCTTGGTCGGCTCCTCGGCAATCTCCGGATAGGGATTTTCCCTGACCAGCCGTTCGACCCAGCCGAGATCGCGCACCATGATGCGCGAATGAAAACCCCATTTCTCCTCGAAAGCCGCTTCGATCTGTTTGGTCAGCGTGGCGGCGTCACCTTCCTTGGCCCGGAACACTGCGTTGCCGCTCTGCACGTAGGTAGCGACATCGCAAAACCCGAGATCCTCCAAGAACGCCCGCAACTCGGCCATCCTGACGATGCGGTTGCCGCCGACATTAATGCCTGAAAACAGGGCGATGAAGACGTTTCCGCTCATATGATGAACCCGGCCAATGTCTCGTTATCGGTGATATCCTGATACTGGACGCCTTCGGCCTCGAAATTCGCTTTCAGCAGGTCGAAATTGCGGCGATCCTTGGTTTCGATGCCGATCAGAACCGAGCCGAAATTGCGTGCCGACTTCTTCAGATATTCGAACCGGGCGATGTCGTCGTCCGGCCCCAGCATTTCAAGGAAGTCGCGCAGCGCGCCCGGCCGCTGCGGAAAGCGGATGATGAAGTATTTCTTCAGGCCCTCGAAGCGCAGTGCCCGTTCCTTGACGTCCGGCAGCCGTTCGAAATCGAAATTGCCGCCCGAAACCACGGCCACGATGGTCTTGCCGCGGATTTCCTTCCTGGAAAAATCCTTCAGCGCATCGATAGCCAGCGCGCCGGCCGGCTCCAGCACCACGCCCTCGACATTGAGCATCTCGATCATGGTCGCGCAGAGCCGGTTTTCCGGGATCAGCCGCACCGTGTCGGCGGCGAAGTCCTTGAGGTGCCGCAGGGGCTCACGGCCGATTTCGGCGACCGCCGCGCCGTCGACGAAATTATCGACCTTGGCGAGTTTGAGCCGTTTTCCCGCCGCAAGGCTCTCGCGCAGGCTTGGCGCCCCTGCCGGTTCGCAAAAGACGAAGCGCGCCTCACGCCCCTGATCGGCGAAGTAGTGCGTCACCCCTGCGGCCAGACCTCCGCCGCCGACCGGCAGCATGACGATGTCGGGCATGCCCGCGCCGGGCATCTGGTGGGCGATCTCATAGGCGACCGTCGCCTGTCCCTCGATGATGTCCTTGTGGTCGAAGGGCGGCACCATATGAGCGCCGGCGCTTTCGGTGAATTCGATGGCGGCGCGATAGCAATCGTCGAAGAAATCGCCGACGAGCCTGATCTCGACGAAGTCGCCGCCGAACAGCCGCGTCTTGTCGATCTTCTGCTGCGGCGTCGTTACCGGCATGAATACAACGCCCTTTTTACCGAAATGACGGCAGACGAAGGCGAAACCCTGCGCATGATTGCCGGCGGAAGCGCAGACGAACAGTTCGGCCTGATTGCCTTCGCCAAGTGCCTTGCGGAAGAAGTTGAAGGCGCCGCGGATCTTATAGGAGCGCACCGGGCTCAGGTCCTCGCGCTTCAAAAGCACCCGCGCGCCGGTCTTCTTCGACAGATAGTCGTTCTCCTGCAGCGGCGTTTCCGGAAAGATCCGGCGGATCGCGGAAGCAGCGGTGGCAACACGGGAAGAGAAGCTGGTCATCGGAAAGCCACCTTGAACGCATGTCGTTTGGGAACGTCTATCATCGATTGGCTGCGGAACGCCCTTTTGTCGCGAGCCTTGCCGCCAAGCAACCCGATTCCGTCTATTGCACAGGCGACCCCGTGAAACCATTGCCCGTCACTCATGTTCCCAAGCGGTCGGCGTTTAGTGACATATTTGCCGTTAGTTGGAGGTGATTGTTCATGTAATTCTTAAAATCCATGCGGGTGCCAAGGCCCGTCGGGGCTCGCCCTGATGCAGTCTGGCTTTCGTGCAACACTGCGGCGGCGGTCGCGAGACGCCGACCGCTTTTCGGCTGGGCACGACTTACTTCCGCCGCACTTGCGCTGTCGGGGGAGACTTGCGGAGGCGATTGGCCTTTTCGGGCCGGAGTGGAATTTCAGACGTGCCGTTGAAGACGATTTTTGCCATTGGCCTAGCCTTGCTTGTCGCGGGCTGCGCGGGACAGCAGACCCAGGAACTGCTCGGCAGCGCCATCGTGGCAGCGCCGGTGACCGAGATCGCCGGCAATCACAGCATCTTCATCGCCACCACGCGCAAGAAATCCGACGATCCGAACAAGGTCTTCGACGGCGAGCGATCGGCCACGCTGAACTACGCCCGCGTCAACGTCACCGTGCCCGGCATCCACCAGACCGGGCAGATCGAACGCCGCTCGCGCGGCAAGTCGAACGATCCGGCCAAGTATTTCATGGCCTCCGAGGTCGTCGGCTACGACACCCAGCCGAAATTCGCCAATGCGCTAAGTGCTGACATCGCGGCGCGCGGCGACCGCGTCATGGTCTTCGTCCATGGCTACAACACCGGCTTTGACGACGCCGTTTACCGCCTGACCCAGATCGTCCACGATTCCGGCTATCCCGGCACACCCGTGCTGTTTTCCTGGGCATCCGGCGCCAAGACCACCGACTATGTCTACGACAAGGAAAGCGCCAGCGCCGCGCGCGACCAGCTCGAGGTGACGTTGCGCATGCTGGCGCAGACCGGCGCGCGGCGCATCGACATCGTCGCCCATTCAATGGGAACCTGGGTGACCATGGAGACGCTGCGCCAGCTCGCCATCACCGGCGACCGTGATCTCGGCGGCAAGCTCGGCGACGTCGTGCTCGCATCGCCCGACATCGATGTCGACGTGTTCAAGAGCCAGATGCGCCGCTATGGCAAACCCAACAAGCCGTTCATCCTGTTGTTGTCCGATGATGACCGCGCGCTCCGGCTCTCCGGTCTGATTGCCGGCGCGCGGCCGCGCGTCGGCGACTACAAGGACGCCGCCGACCTTGCATCCTACGGCGTAACGGTCGTCGACCTCTCCAAGATCAAGGGAGCAGACAGTTTCAACCATACGAAATTCGCCGACAATCCCGCGCTGGTGAAGATGATCGGCCAACGGCTGCGCGAAGACGATGGATTTGCCAGCGACCGCGACGTGACCGACCGCATCAGCCTGCTCGGCCAATAGATGCATCGCCGCGGGTTCGCGTGGCCCGCTCGGCCTTGCGACAGAGTCGACCAACTTTGAACTGGACCGCGCCGGCCTCTGGCCTTATCGAAATATCCAGCGACGTCACGCGTTTGACGTCCTCCTTTGCGGGAGCCGGCGTGTGACGGTGCATTCGAAGAGTTTCGTCGTCATTGCGTTCACGCTGCTGGTCGCAGGCTGCGCCGGCCGAAACACGCACGATCTGCTGAACAGGACGACGGTTGCCGTACCCGCGTCCGACATCGCGGCCACCCACGAGATATTCGTCGCCACCACCCGCCAGAAGGCGACCAAGGACCCGCGGCAGGTGTTCGACGGCGATCGCTCCTTGACCACCAGCTTCGCCCGGGTCGACGTCACCGTGCCGAAAAGTCACAAGGTCGGCATGATCGAGCGTGTCCGGGGGTCTGCCAACAGCAATCCAGCCAAGGATTTCACCGCCAAGGATGTCGCGTTCTATGCGGATGCGCCGCAATTCGCCAAAGCGGTCGGTGCCGACATCGCCATGCGCGGCGACCGTGCGCTGGTTTTCGTGCACGGGTTCAACAATGGTTTCGACGACGGTATCTACCGGCTGACGCAGATCGCGCACGACACGAAATATCCGGGCACGCCGGTGCTGTTTTCCTGGGCTTCGAGCGGCAAGACGACGGGCTACATCTACGACAAGGAGAGCGCCAACGCGGCGCGTGACGACCTCGAGGCAACGCTCAGGATGCTGGCCAAGACGCGGGCTAAGAGCATCGACATCGTCGCCCATTCGATGGGAACATGGGTGACCATGGAGGCGCTGCGCCAGCTTGCCATCACCGGCGACCGCGATCTCGACGGCAAGCTTGGTTATGTCATCCTGGCCTCGCCCGACATCGACGTCGACGTGTTCAAGAAACAGATGATCCGCTACGGCAAGCCGGACAAACCGTTCGCCATCCTGCTTTCCGCGGACGACCGGGCGCTCAAACTGTCTTCCCTGATTTCGGGCGACAAGCCCCGCGTCGGCGACTATGGCGACGCGGCCGATCTGGCCAGCTATGGCGTGTCTGTGGTCGATCTCAGCCAGACCAAGGGTGGCGACCGGCTGAACCACGCCAAATTCGCCGACAATCCGATCCTGGTTCAGTTGCTCGGCGACCGGCTGCGGGCCCCGGCCGGCCTGGCGTCGGACGAACCTCCAGTGCAGCTCAACAATCTCGGCCAAGGCCTCGGCAAGGCCGTCGGCTCGGTTGCCGAGATCGTCATCACCACGCCGTTCAAGGTGCTGACGATCGCCACCGGCGGATGAGCGAAGCGACCGCAACTGCTCTTATACGAAGAGGTCGACCTTCTGGAAGGTCGTCACGTCGATCAGGCCGACATCGGAAATCCTGAGCTCCGGAATGACGACCAGCGCCAGCAGCGAGTGCTGCATGTAGGCGTTGTTCAGCGAGCAGCCCATCTGGCGCATGGCCTCGGTCAGTTTGTCGGCCTTGGCCGCGACGATTTCGGCCCGCTCGTCCGACATCAGCCCGGCGATCGGCATTTCGACCAGTGCCAGTTCCTTACCCTTGGAAAACAGCACGACGCCGCCACCGACCTCGCCCAGTCGGTTGACCGCCAGCGCCATATCCCGCTTGTTGGTGCCGACGACGATGATGTGGTGGGCATCATGCGCCACGCTCGACGCCATCGCGCAATCGCCGATGTAACCGAAGCCGGAGACAAAGGCATTGGTGACGCCGCCGGTACCCCTGTGGCGCTCGACCAGCGCGATCTGGCAGACGTCGTTGCGGCGATCCATGGCGACCAGCCCGTCCTCGACGGCGAGATCCGCTTCCAGCGCCCGCGTCGGTGCCTGATTTTCGATGACCCCGATGACCCGGACCCGGACTTCGTTCGCGCCGTTGGGTGCCGTGATGTCGAAATCGTGGGCCTTCAGCTTCTTGCCGAGCTTGACGGTGTTCTTCGCCGCCTTGGGATAGTCGTAGACCGGAATGTCGATGTCGAGCTTGCCGGCCTTGGCCAGCCTGACGCCACGCGCATAGACCTCGTCGATGGTCATTTCGGCGAGATCCGAGACGATTAAAAGGTCAGCCAGCCGCCCCGGCGCGATCGATCCGATCTCGCGCTCCAGCCGGAAATGCTGAGCGGTGTTGAGCGTCGCCATCTGGATCGCGGTCACCGGTTTCAAGCCCTGGCTGATGGCGTGGCGGACCACGCGGTCCATATGCCCCTGGTGAACCAAGGTGCCGGAATGGCTGTCGTCGGTGCACAGGATGAAATTGCGCGGATCGATGCCGCCCTCGGTAACCGCCTTGATCTGCGAGGCGACGTCGTACCAGGCCGAGCCCAGCCGAAGCATCGCCTTCATACCCTGGCGCACGCGGGCGATGGCATCTTCGGCGCGCGTGCCCTCATGGTCGTCCTCCGGGCCGCCGGCGACATAGCCATGGAACGGCAGGCCGAGATCGCGCGAGGCATAGTGCCCGCCGACGGTCTTGCCGGCTTTCACGGTCGCGGCGATCTCGCCCGACATCACAGGATCGTTGGCGGCTACGCCAGGGAAATTCATCACCTCGCCCAGCCCGATGATATTTTCCCAGCCCATCGCCTCGGCGACGTCGGCGACCGTCAGTTCGGCGCCGGCATGTTCGAGCCCGGGGGCCGAGGGCACGCAGGACGGCATCTGGACATGCACGTTGATCGGCATGGCGACGGCCTCGTCATGCATCAGCCGCACGCCGGGCAGGCCGAGCACATTGGCGATCTCGTGCGGATCGATAAACATCGAAGTCGTGCCATGCGGGATCACCGCGCGGCAGAATTCGGTCACCGTCACCATGCCGCTCTCGACATGCATGTGCGCGTCGCAAAGGCCGGGCACCAGATAGCGCCCGCCGGCATCGACCACCTTGGTGCCCTGCCCGATGGCATGGCCGGCGTTCGGACCGCAATAGGCGAAGCGGCCGCCGGCAATAGCGATGTCGGTGCCGGCTACGATCTCGCCGGAGTGAACATTGACCCAGCGCCCGTTGCGGATGACGAGATCGGCGGGTTTCCTGCCCATGGCGACATCGACCAGATGCGTTGCCATTTCAGTCCATGGTCTGGGTTTGCTGCCCGACGGCGTGTTCGCCATGAAGCGACTCCTGTTTGCCCGACTGTGCCAAGCCGCCACGGTTTTGACCAGCCTCACACTTTCTCCCGATTGTTCCAAGACCGACGGAGAGCGTAAATCGGCCGCACAGAAATGCGATTCCGTTTTGCCGCAAATCGGGTTACCGTGCCTGCCAGGATCTTCCAGCTCTTCGTTCGGGCAGTTCGATGCGTCGCCTAATGCTTGCAAGTGTCGGTTTTCTTGCCGCTCTGGCCGCACCGGCTTTCGCAGCCGAACCTGTGGCCGATGTGCCGATGACCGCCCCCGGTTTCGACTGGACCGGCTACTATGCCGGCCTGCAAGGCGGTTATGGCTGGGGCAGTTCCGACATCTCGGGAACCGAGGGCGAGCCGTTTGCCGCCTCGCCAGACCTCAACGGCGGTTTCGTCGGTGGCCATGTCGCCGGTCTGTGGCAATTCGACGAGGCTGTGCTCGGCGCCGAAGCAGAGCTTAACTATTCCTCGGCAAAGGGCGCCGAAGAACTGGGTGCGGGAAATCTGCTCGGCACGGATGTCAAGTGGTTCGGTTCCATCAATGCCAAGGCCGGCTATGCGATGGATCGGTTCCTGATCTACGGCATCGGCGGCGTCGCCTTTGCCGGCATCGAAACCTCCCAAGATGCCGGTACCTCGTTCGACAACACGCGAACCAGCATAGGCTGGACGGTTGGGGCCGGCGTCGACTATGCGCTGACCGACAGGTTCGTCGTCGGGGCGCAGTATCGCTACTATGATTTCAGTAAGGAGCATTTTGATGCGCCGGACGATTTTCTCGATCGCGACCAGAATGTGAAGCTGAATACGGTCGGCATCAATCTGAGCTACAAGTTCTGAGCCCCATCGCCGCGCCCGGTCACCGGGCAGGATCATGCTCGATCTCGCATGGTCCGCGACGGCAATTCTACGGCAATTCCAAGGACTGAGGGGCCGGCGTCCCCAGTGGGCGGGGGGATGGGTTGGGCCTGGTAGACGCCGGCCTCGACGGATCAGATCCGCCGCGCAGACAACGTATCATTGCCTGCGGCGCGCGGAATTGCGTGATCGCACCAGTATCACCATGCCCGCTTGTCTGAACGTCACCGGCGCAGCACTTGATGCCGCGTGCCGTTTATGATCCTGCCCTCGCACGCAGGCGCGCGTCCGCCATCGCAGTACCCGCGCCCGATCGCGCAGTGAACACTCAAAGAATTGCATCGAGAAAAGAGCCATCGAACCCGCAAGTGCGGACGAAGGTCCAAGAACATCAGCAAGACCTTGGTCCGAATACCTACAGCAGAGGTCCGATCAGCTCTCCTGCAAGGAACGTACTCGCATTCCTTTCATTTGTTGAACGGGTGCAGCAATGGTCCTTCATGTGCCCACGAGAGCAGGGTTACAATCATTTGCACCCTCAACCCCCTGCTCAGTTCGCAGGCAGAAAGCTCAAATCGAGATCTCGTGCGGCTTGAGCTGTCGTGAAACTACCCCGAGGGATCTGGAATGGAGAAACACTTATGAAAGCGATTTTTCTGACAAGTGCCATGGCGCTCGTTTTCGTTGCAATGCCGGTTGTCGCTTCGGCGGCAGAAGCCGACGTCGTCATCAAAACCCATCGCCATCATCACCGTCACGTGGCAGTGATCAACGATCAGGGCCATCGCCTCCATCATCGGCGCCATGGCACGGTGGCTTTCTATGACCAAGGTCGCCGGCATCATCGCCGCGACACCGTCGTCATAACGGGCTCAACTGAACGCCGTCACCACCGGCGTCACCCAGTGGTGATCTACGACAGCAACGACTAATATTGTGCAATCCGGCCCGGCTGATCGCCAACCCTGCCGGGCCGTGCCCGCGAGCGGCGGACCGACAACAAGGGAAGTGGAGGAAGCCAGGCGGGTCTTCCCTGTTGAAAATGAGTGCTTAATCGCAGCCCGGGTATGAGAGGCCGGTCGTGCTCTCCAGCTTGAGCTTCTGGTCCCTCAAGAGGGCGCCAGTAAAAAATAAGCGCCGGCGACCAGTGTCGATGTCAAACAAATCGCCATTGCCACGACCACCTTGGTCGCGAAGCGCTCAGCTCTCGCGCAAAGCGCTTCAGCAAAATCGTCGCTCTGGATACTTTTCAAGAGCGGCTTGGTGTCGACGCCAGCCATGTGATTGTCGTTGTCGGGGATTGTGACACGGTCACGGCCATCAGTTTTGATGGAACCAGGGGTCATGCTTTGCCTCACGAAGCGTCGGATTGACATCAGCCACCATTCGACGGAGCTGCCGGATTCGCCGATGCGGACGGCACTTTGGCTTTGGGAGCGTCAATCTTGACGCCGAATATTTTTTCCGCCTGCCAGAACAATGGCCACGGCAGCGCTGCCGCCAGAATTTACCACAGCGGGCCCGGCTGCCATGATCGGCCTCCAGTTGAAGATCATTAGCAAACGCAACGCACGCTTCCTACCGGCGGTTCCACTGCTAGGGCTTGGGTCCTATTGAACATGCGACCAAAGTCAGATCGTGGCGCGCAAAAGGCCCAAACCCACGGTTGTTTGGAACTCACGCGTCTAAGAGCGATTGCCTGACAGGCCATCGAACGATGGTTCCCCTGATCGATGGCCAGCATTGGGAGCCCTTGCCAACCCTGGCAATCCTTCGGGCGCCACCGCGCTTCGCGTCAAGCCCAACGAGAGAGAAAGGAAGCAACAATGAGAACCGATCTTACAACCGTCGTAGCGGGATTCCTGCTGCTTGCCGGCATCGGTGCCGCCGCCGCACAGGATGTGGTCATTCAGCCGCAGGACGAAACCGTCATACAAGAATACGTAAAGAAACAGCCTCTGGCCTCAGTCAAGATTCCCGGCGTCGAGCTCAACGTCGGGACCGCCCTGCCCGACACGGTCGAGCTTCATGAAATTCCCAACGTCAAATATCGCTACGTCGTCGTGGACAATCACACCGTCGTCGTGGATCCCGGCACACGCAAGATCGTAAAGATTATCCAGTGAGCGCTTGAACGCCACGATCCGTCGTTTCAGGTCGGCGGATCGTGGCAACGTTCGCCGAGGGCCCATAGCCGACGGCGCGCCTCGGCGCACGGTCGCCGAGCCGCCGCTAAGAGACCCGGGTGGCACCCGTTGGTGGCGGCTAGGCTCTGCAGAGCATTGAAGTAGAGTTAAGGTGGTGCGGACGACGGGAATCGAACCCGTACGATCAGAGATCGAGGGATTTTAAGTCCCTTGCGTCTACCAATTCCGCCACGTCCGCGCGCCTTTCGTTTCAACTACCTAGGCGATCTCGTCAATCGGGGCCCATGCAGTCCCAAAAAAGCGTTGTGCAAAACACGTTCGTTTTCATTCGCCCCGCACCGATTCTTCGTCCCGCAGGGGCGACCGGTATCGGTCAAACAGCGATCGGATGGAGCTTCAGATGCTGGATCAGGATGATGGTCTTGGCGTCGATGATGCGGCCATCGGCAATGCCGGCCAGAGCCTCGTCGAGCGGCATTTCCAGCACCTCGATGTCCTCGCCTTCGTCCGCTGCGCCGCCACCGGCCGAAATGCGGTCGGCGGGCGAATAGAGGGCGGTGAAGAACCAGAGCCGCTCGGTGACGCTGCCTGGGCTCATGTAGGGCGAAAACAGCCGCTCCACATGGTTCAGCCGATAGCCGAGCTCTTCCTCCGCCTCCTTGCGGATGCAGGTCTCCGGATCGTTTTCGTCGAGCAGTCCCGCGCAGGCCTCGACCAGCGGCTCGCGGTGGCCGGTGACATAGGCGGGATAGCGGAACTGGCGCACCAGGAGCACGGTTGAACGCTGGGGATCATAGGGCAGGATCACCGCGCCATCGCCGCGATCGTAAGTCTGGCGGATTTGTGTCTCCCATTGTCCGTCGCGGCGACGGTAGTCGAGGACGGTCTTCTTCAGAATCGCCCAGTCGTCGGATAGGATTTCTTCAGAACGGATGCGGATACGATCTTCCATCGGCTGCCTCCACGTTACCCGGGAGGCGTAGCCGCGAACCGGCGTTCACGCAATCGGGGCAGCGGTTGGTCCAGTAAGCATTTCACTCTCTCGTGTGTGGCATGGCGGCGATCGATCGCCTAAATAGCGCATCCTATTCCCGGAGTTTCGTTCATGACCACATCGCTTTTCCAGCCGATCACGCTCGATG
This sequence comes from Mesorhizobium sp. B2-5-3, assembly GCF_006441005.1. Lineage (NCBI taxonomy): Bacteria > Pseudomonadati > Pseudomonadota > Alphaproteobacteria > Hyphomicrobiales > Phyllobacteriaceae > Mesorhizobium > Mesorhizobium sp. B2-5-3. The sequence goes on along the minus strand of NZ_VFUS01000003.1, from coordinate 402,990 downwards.
GCTTGAGCTTTCCCAACCGCATCGCCGTCGCGCCGATGTGCCAGTATTCGGCCGAGGACGGCTCGGCGAGCGACTGGCATCTCCACCACTGGATGAACCTGGCAATGTCCGGCGCCGGCATGGTCACGGTCGAGATGACCGATGTCGAGCGGCGTGGCCGCATCAGCCATGGCTGCCTCGGCCTCTATTCCGAAGACAATGAAGCCGCTGCGCGCCGCGCCCTGGACGCAGCAAGGCGCGTGGCCGCACCCGGCACCAAATTCGGCACTCAGCTTGCCCATGCCGGCCGCAAGGCCTCGAACCGCAAGCCCTGGGAGGGGGGCGGACCGCTGCAGCCGAACGAGGATCCCTGGCAGACCGTCTCGGCCTCGGCAATCGCCTACGATACCGGCTGGAACGTGCCGCGAGCGCTGGAGGAAGAGGAGATCCTCCAGCTCATCGAGCGGTTCGCCGAGGCGGCGAGGCGGGCCGAACGCGCGGGCTTCGACTTCATCGAGCTGCACGCGGCGCACGGCTATCTGATCTTCCAGTTCCTGTCGCCGCTCTCCAACCAACGCACGGACCGCTGGGGCGGCTCGCTGGAAAACCGCATGCGTCTTGTCGTCGAGATCGCCAAGGCGGTGAAAAAGGCAGCGCCAAAACTGATGCTGGGCGCCCGGCTGTCGGTCAAGGATTGGGTCGATGGCGGTTTCGACGTCGAGGATGCGATCGAAGTGGCGAAAGCGCTGAAGGCCGAAGGCGTCGCTTATCTCTGTTGCTCGAGCGGCGGCAATTCGCCCTTGCAGAAACTGCCCTCCGGGCCCGGCTACCAGGTGCATCTGGCGGAAGCCGTGCGCAGGGGCGCCGGCATCCCTACCCGCGCGGTCGGTCTGATCGACGATCCCAAGCAGGCCGAGGCGATCATCGCCGAAGGCCGCGCCGACATGGTTGCGCTGGCGCGCGCCTTCCTCGCCGACCCGCGCTGGGGGTGGCGAGCGGCCGCCACGTTCAGCGAGACGATCCATCCCGCGCCGCAGCTCGCGCGCTCGGTGACGACGATGCAGCACTGGATGAAGGCGGCGGGCTGAGCGACCCTTCCGAGAAGGGCGGAACGCGTCGTCGAACGACCGCGCAATGGAGCTTCCAAGGAGGTCTGGGACGTTTGGGCGCAGGCTGAGGACACGGTTGCAACCAAATTGACTGCTTTGCGTTGCGGCCATGATGGACAACAAGCCTTTTGAAACACCGGTCGTGGTCGAACTCGGCCATGTCGGCAAATATCGCCACATCCGCAGTACCCAAGAGGCGGCGGAGTGCCTGATGACGGTTTGGCCGCTCAATCGCGGCCCCCGTCATCGTGATGCTCTCGACACTTGCCTCAAAGTGCTGGAAGGTTATCGTTCGACAGCGGATGCGCGCCGGGCCCTTATCGAAGCCGCCAGGGAATCGGAAGTGCTGGTGCCAGACGACAAGCTGTCCGACGACCGCCTGCATTGAGCGGACGGACCTTTAAACCGGAGGTTTTGATGGCGAAGCTGACTTACAAGATCGTCGAGCATGACGGCGGCTGGGCCTACAAGGTCGGAGCGACCTTCTCGGAGACGTTTCCCACGCATCAGGACGCGTTGCGGGCCGCCGAGATCGCTTCAGCCGAGCAGCAGGTCGCGGGGTCGACGGACGGCATCCAGTACGAGGATGCCGACGGCAAATGGCATGAGGAACTGGCTGATGGACGCGACCGGCCGCAGACCGAGGTTTCCGACTGATCTTTCAGCCCAAAGCCCGATCGCCCCAAAGGCCGGCCGCCCCGGAGCGCCGACCGCGGACGTCGGGAGAGAAAACGTCCTACGGTCAGCAGGGAGCTTACGGCTGATTATTTGCCGCAGTACTGGTCATTGACGTTGCCTTGAGCATTGGCGTCCGGACCTGGAGTGTTGTGAGCACATGGGCCCATCCCACCGGTATTGCCTTGGGTGCTCAACCCGGAGCCGTATGCGTTAATGCTCCCGGTGGTGCTCTGGTCGATGGCTGATGAATCCTCATTGCCGAACAGCGACCAATTGTTCCACCAATTGTCATGGTTGTAATACCTGCCGTCCGTCGACTGCGCCATCGCCGATGTGGCAAGACCGGCCGTCAGAACGAATGCCGCGAGAAGTTTTTTGTACATTGGATCACTCCGTTTTGTCTTCGTCGCCTTGGGTGCGACACGGGGCAAACCAGTCATCAGCCGAATGGTTCCTTGAATTCCTTGTGAAGCGTCGGTGAAGCGACGATCCACGGCGTGGACCACAAGCATCGCCAGCAGGAGCAACGCCGGCAGGCACCGGCGGCACAACGATCAGCCGTGCAGCTTCGCGGCGATTTCGGCGACGCGCCCGCCCTGGAACTTCGCGCCTTCGAGTTCCTGCGCCGAAGGCTGGCGCGAACCGTCGCTGTCGCTTGTGGTGGTCATGCCGTAGGGCGCCCCCCCACGCACGACATCGTTGCCCATCTGAGCCTGATAGGCATAGGACAGGGGAACGATGATCATGCCGTGGTGCTGAAGCATGGCCTGGGTGCTGATCAGCGCCAGTTCCGCGCCGCCGTGCTGGGTCGCGGTCGAAGACATCACCGAGCCGATCTTGTTGATCAGCGCGCCCTTGACCCATAGCGGGCCGGTCTGGTCGAAGAAGTTCTTCAGTTGCGCGCACATCATTCCGTAACGCGTCGAGGCGCCGACGATGATCGCGTCATAGTCGCTCAGTTCCAGCGGGCTGGCGATCGCCGCTTCCTGGTCGAGCTTGTAGTGGGCGGCCTTGGCGACCGCTTCGGGCACGAGTTCGGCGACGCGCTTGATGGTCACCTCGGCACCGGCTTCGCGAGCGCCTTCGGCTGCGGCCTTGGCCATCTGCTCCATGTGACCCCAGCTCGAATGGTAGAGAACAAGTACTTTGGCCATTTGCGTCTCCTTGACGTGATGATCCTCGTCCGCCCGGCCACGCCAGGGTACTTAGGGCGCCAATATTCGGGGAATACCGCGTAGGCGGGCACAGTTTGTTCACCGGTCGGGCGGCATTGCCGCTGGCCGCGTGCCGCGCTATTTCAGGCGACCCCGTTTTTGCCGGAGCCTTCGATGTCTGAAATCGTTACCGCCGCCATGCTCGTCATCGGCGATGAGATCCTGTCCGGCCGCACCAAGGACAGGAATATCGGCCATCTGGCTGACATCATGACGGCCATCGGCATCGACCTGAAGGAGGTGCGCATCGTTCCCGATGAGGAAGACGAGATCGTCGCAGCGGTAAATGCAGTGCGGGCCCGCTATACCTATGTGTTCACAACCGGCGGCATCGGCCCGACCCATGACGACATCACAGCCGATTCGATTGCCAAGGCCTTCGGCGTGCCGTGCGAATACGATGCCAAGGCCTATGCCCTGCTGGAAGCAAGCTATGCCGCTCGCGGCATCGAATACACCGAGGCCCGCAAGCGCATGGCCCGAATGCCGCGCGGCGCCGACCATATCGACAATCCGGTGTCGGTCGCGCCCGGATTCCGCATCGGAAATGTCCACGTGATGGCGGGCGTGCCCTCGATCTTCCAGGCCATGCTCGACAATGTCGTGCCGACGCTGAAAGCCGGCACGAAAATGCTGTCGGCAGCGGTGCATTGCCCGTTCGGCGAAGGTCTCGTCGGCGGGCCGCTGGGCGAGATCCAGAAAGCGCATCCGGACACGATCATCGGCTCCTATCCGAAATACGGCGACGGCAAGTTCTGGACCGAACTGGTGGTCCGTGCCCGCAGCCAGCAGGCCCTGGACGCTGCGCGCGCCGATGTCGAGGCGATGGTGGCCGGCTTTGCCAGCAGCGCGAGCTGATCCGGTCCAGGCCGGAACCAAGCACAACGCGGCGACGTTCCTTGCCGCGGGCGGATCGCTCGCAAAATGAGGGGATCACCATGCGCTTCAAGACCATCGTCGCCATTCTGCAGAACGAGCAGGACGCGGAGCGCGTGCTCGACTTCGCCATTCCGCTTGCCGGCCGCTTCCAGAGCCATCTGATCGGCATCCACGCCGAAGCGCTTCCGGTGCCCTACACGTCGGCCACCGGCTTTCCCGACACCGAGTTCCTGCAGGTTTCGGCCGACATGAACCGCGAACGGGCCGAAAAGCTGCGGGCCGCGTTTCTCAGGCATATCGAGAATTCCGGCCTGTCCTTCGAATGGCACAGCCTGGAGAGTTTTTCCGGCGACAGCGCCCTGACCGGCATTTCAAGCGTGCGTGCCGCCGACCTGATCATCGCCGCGCAGCGCGAGACGGGCGGCGATGCGAGCGCCGACGTCGACACACTGGTCTACGACGCCGGACGGCCGGTGCTGGTAGTGCCGCACCTGGGTCCACTGATCACCACCTTCAAGCGTGTGCTGCTTGCCTGGAACGGCAGCAAGGAGGCCGCACGCGCCGCCTTCGATGCGCTGCCCTTCATCATCGAGGCCGACAAAACCGACATTCTGGTCATCGATCCGCCGGACACGCTCGATGAACGCCCCGAGGCCGCCGGAGCGGAAATCGCTTCCGCCTTGTCGCGTCATGGCGCCAGCGTGAGTGTCTCGGTGCAGAGATCGGGCGGCACCTCGGTCGACGAGGTGATCCAGACCAGGATCGCGGAGACCGGCGCCGATTTGCTGGTGCTTGGCGCCTACAGCCACTCGTGGCTGCGCCAGCTCCTGTTCGGCGGAGTGACGCGCTCCGTGCTGCGCACCGCGCCGGTGGCGGCTTTCCTGTCGCGGTAAGTTCACAGTGTCGTTTGCGGCCGCTCTTGCCAAGCGCGAGGTTTTCCAGTTACTTCCGCGCGCATTCCCCTGTTTTCTGCGCGCGACCGCGCGTGCTGCGGAGTGCGCGAAAGATGTCCCTTCCCGAAAAAGCCTTTCCGGTCTCGTGGGACCAGTTCCACCGCGATGCGCGCGCGCTCGCCTGGCGGCTTGCCGGCACCAACAAGGCGCAATGGAAAGCGATCGTCTGCATCACGCGCGGCGGCCTGGTGCCCGCGGCGATCATCTCGCGGGAGCTCGGCATCCGCGTTATCGAGACGGTCTGCGTCGCCTCCTATCATGACTACAGCAGCCAGGGGCAGCTGCAGGTGCTGAAGGAGGTCACGCCGGCCCTGCTTGCCGACGACGGCGCGGGCGTGCTGATTATCGACGACCTGACCGACACCGGCAAGACGGCTGGCATCGTGCGCGCCATGATGCCGAAGGCGCATTTCGCCACCGTCTACGCCAAACCGAAGGGGCGACCGCTGGTCGATACTTTCGTCACCGAGGTCAGCCAGGATACCTGGATCTATTTTCCCTGGGACATGGGCTTCACCTACCAGAAGCCGATCGCCGACGATCACGCCGGCTGATTCGCGGCAAGCAACCTGCTGCAAATCGAGCCGCAGGGAAGTCTCATCCACTAGGCAAAGGGTCTCGCGAGGCTGGCTGGCGCGCGGAAATCGGCGTCTATTGGCGAAAATCGGCCATCCTGATGAAAGTTTTTACTTTTATTGCCGACAATTGGCCGTAAGATTCGTGAGACGGCAAACGATTCTGGAGGCTGGGGCTAGCTTCTCCGATGCTGACGAGGCCAACGACGCACAACCATCTGGCCGAAAGGGTCCGGCGACTCTTCGGCACCGCGCCGTGCCGTCTGCAGGTAGCCGCCCTGCCCTGGCGCGAAACCGGAAACAGCGTCGAGATCATGCTGATTACCAGCCGCGATACCGGCCGCTGGGTGCTTCCGAAGGGCTGGCCTGAAGCCAGGGAGCCGCTTTGCGAAGCCGCGGCGCGCGAGGCTGTCGAGGAAGCCGGACTGCGCGGGACGATCTCGCATCTCGAGGCCGGCCGCTACTTCTACGCCAAGGCCCTGGCCTCCGGCGAGGAAGTGCCGTGCGAGGTATTGGTGTTCCCGCTGCATGTCGACAAGGTCGCCGACCATTGGAAGGAAAAACGCTCCCGCACCCGCAAATGGGTCAGTTCGAGCGAAGCGGTGCGCATGGTCAACGAACCGGATCTTTGCCAGATCATCGCCTATTTCTGCGCCGACCCGCGTCGGTTTGCCTGAACCGGGACCGGCCGCGCCACCAAGCAGCTCGGACGGGGGCGCCTGCGGCGTGAATGCTTTTCTAATGAAGACGTAATAGGATCTGATCCGATCCTGGCGTTTTACCGATGACAAATCCCGCAAATCCCAATCCAGAGAGATCCGACGAGCACAAGCGCGAGCATCGCCAGCGCGTGCTCAAGGGCGGCACGATCATCACGGGCATCTCGAATTCGGAAGTTGGCTGCACGCTGCGCAATCAAAATGAAGGTGGCGCCGAACTCAAGGTTCCGCCCGAAGCAACGATTCCGGATCATTTCCTTCTCTATGTGCCCGTCGACGGCATCGGCTATCGATGCGAGGTCCGCTGGCGCCGCAACGGCCGGATCGGGGTGCACTTCACCGGAACCGAGCCGAAGCCCAGGACGCATTACGGCTGATCCGCGACGTCGGATGCGCCAGATGGTCTGTGCCTGGATCACGCCCCGGAGCCGTCGCGAAGCCTGACAAGCGCGTCTTTGTCCCCTCGGCCGGGGGCTACCGCGGCAGCTCCATTCTATCCCCGTTATCCACATGTGTGACACACAAGATGTTGAGGTCACAAAAGCTACGCAAACGAATCCTTGACGGCGCAAAACGAGTCGCCTTTTATAGGCCATGCGCTCCTGTTGAGAGCGCGACCGGAAAGTTCTGAGCCCGGTCTTTTTCCCGGATTATGTGCGTTTTTCCCCACATTTCCGCCTGTTTACGAGGCTGGCGGAAGCGTTGGGATTGTGGGGGCGTGGGCGATAAAAGGGAGAATTGTCGGACTGGAATAAATTGTCTGTTAACACTATATTTAGTGTTTGCAGGCAGGTTCGACGCTAGATAATGTGAATTTCCCTCGAGTGAGGGAATCGGAAAAAATCAGTTTTGAGGGACCCGCGGGTTCGTCGGTGAGTTGGACAGGCGCTTCGCAAGAAGTTTGACCAGCAAGGCGGACGAAGACCGCGAAAATGGAGAGCCGGCCGTTTTCGAACGCCGGCAGACGGCGGACATGCGCGTTTCGCATTGGGAGCAGAAATCTCCTGACGAAAGCGCTATATATAGACAAAAGGGACCGGACAATGCGCATCGAGCGTCGTTTCACCAGACAGGGACAATCGGCTTACGCGGAGATCGAATTCCGCAAGGCGCTCTCCGAGATCAAGAATCCGGATGGCTCGGTGGTGTTCCGCTTGGACAATATCGACGTGCCGGCGCAATTCTCCCAGGTCGCCGCCGACATCCTGGCGCAGAAATATTTCCGCAAGGCCGGCGTCCCCGCGCGGCTGAAGAAGGTCGAGGAGAACGATGTTCCCTCCTTCCTGTGGCGCTCCGTCGCCGACGAGGCCGAACTTGCCAAGCTGCCGGAAGCCGAGCGCTACGGGTCCGAGATCGACGCCCGCCAGGTCTTCGACCGGTTGGCCGGCACCTGGACCTATTGGGGCTGGAAGGGCGGCTATTTCAAGTCGGAGGAAGACGCGCGCGCCTTCCGCGACGAGCTTGCCTACATGCTTGCCACCCAGCGCGTGGCGCCGAACTCGCCGCAATGGTTCAACACCGGCCTGCACTGGGCCTATGGCATAGACGGCCCGAGCCAGGGCCACTTCTATGTCGACCCGTTCACCGGCAAGCTGACCAAGTCGAAATCCTCCTACGAGCACCCGCAGCCGCATGCCTGCTTCATCCAGGGCGTGCAGGACGACCTCGTCAATGAGGGCGGCATCATGGATCTGTGGGTGCGCGAGGCGCGCCTGTTCAAATACGGCTCGGGCACCGGCTCCAATTTCTCGCTGCTGCGCGGCGAGGGCGAAAAGCTGTCCGGCGGCGGCCGTTCGTCCGGCCTGATGAGCTTCCTCAAGATCGGCGACCGCGCCGCGGGCGCCATCAAGTCGGGCGGCACGACGCGCCGCGCCGCCAAGATGGTCATCGTCGACGCCGATCACCCCGACATCGAGGAATTCATCGACTGGAAGGTCAATGAAGAGCAGAAGGTCGCCTCGCTGGTGACCGGCTCCAAGATCGTCAAGAAGCATCTCGAAGCGATCATGAAGGCCTGCGTCAACTGCGAAGGCCATGACGACGACTGCTTCGACCCCGCCGTCAACACCGCACTGAAGCGCGAGATCAAGGCGGCCAAAAAGGACGCGGTGCCGGAGAACTATATCTACCGCGTCATCCAGTTCGCCAAGCAGGGCTACACCTCGATGTCGTTCAAGACCTACGACACCGACTGGGATTCCGACGCCTACCTCACCGTGTCGGGCCAGAACTCCAACAATTCGGTGTCGCTGAAGGACAATTTCCTGCGCGCCGTCGAGGATGATGCCGACTGGCATCTCACCGCCCGCAAGGACGGCAAGGTGCTGAAGACGCTGAAGGCCAGGGATCTCTGGGAAAAGATCGGCTACGCCGCTTGGGCATCCGCCGATCCGGGCCTGCACTTCAACACGACGATGAACGACTGGCACACCTGCGCATCCGCCGGTGCGATCCGGGCATCCAACCCGTGCTCGGAATACATGTTCCTCGACGACACGGCCTGCAATCTCGCCTCGATCAATCTGCTCCCCTACCGCAATGCCGACGGCACGATCGACATCGCTGCCTATGAGCATACGGTGCGGCTATGGACCATCGTGCTGGAAATCTCGGTCATGATGGCGCAGTTCCCGTCGAAGGAGATCGCCAAGCTCTCCTACGACTACCGCACGCTGGGCCTCGGCTATGCCAATATTGGCGGCCTGTTGATGACCTCGGGCATTCCCTACGATTCCGATGAGGGCCGCGCCATCTGCGCCGCGCTCACCGCCGTCATGACCGGCACCGCCTACGCCACCTCGGCCGAGATGGCGTCCGAGCTCGGCGCCTTCCCCGATTACGACCGCAATGCGCAGAACATGCTGCGCGTCATGCGCAATCATCGCCGCGCCGCCTATGGCGACAAGGACGGCTACGAGAAGCTGGCCGTCAACCCGGTGCCGCTGGTCGCTTCCGACCTCAAGCAGCAGGAGCTGGCGACGCACGCCAAGGCTGCCTGGGACCGTGCCATCGAACTCGGCGAGGAGCATGGCTATCGCAACGCGCAGGCGACCGTGATCGCGCCGACCGGCACGATCGGTCTGGTCATGGATTGCGACACAACCGGCATCGAGCCCGACTTCGCGCTGGTGAAGTTCAAGAAGCTCGCCGGCGGCGGCTATTTCAAGATCATCAACCGCGCCGTGCCGGAAGCGCTGCGCACGCTGGGCTATTCGGAAAGCCAGATCGCCGAGATCGAGGCCTACGCCGTCGGCCACGGCAATCTCAACCAGGCGCCCGGCATCAACCCCGGCTCGCTCAAGGCCAAGGGCTTCACCGACGACAAGATCGCGGCGCTCAACGCGGCGCTGAAGTCGGCCTTCGACATCAAGTTCGTCTTCAACCAGTGGACGCTCGGCGCCGACTGGGTGAAGGAGACCTTTGGCTTCACCGACGAGCAGCTCAACGACTTCTCGTTCGAGATGCTGCCGGCACTGGGCTTCTCCAGGAAGGACATCGAAGCCGCCAACATCCATGTCTGCGGTGCGATGACGCTCGAGGGAGCGCCCTTCCTCAAGGCCGAACACCTCCCCGTGTTCGATTGCGCCAGCCCCTGCGGCAAGATCGGCAAGCGCTCGCTGTCGATCAACAGCCACATCCAGATGATGGCGGCGGCACAGCCTTTCATTTCCGGCGCCATTTCCAAGACCATCAACATGCCGAATGACGCCACGGTGGAGGACGCCAAGAACGCCTACATGCTGTCGTGGAAGCTGGCGCTGAAGGCCAACGCGCTCTACCGCGACGGCTCGAAGCTCTCGCAGCCGCTCAATGCCTCGCTGCTCGCCGATGGCGAGGAGGACGAGGACGAGGCGATCGAACAGCTGGTCGCCGCGCCTGCCGCGCAGCGTGCGGTGCAGGTCACCGAAAAGATCGTCGAGCGCGTCGTCGAGCGTCTCTACCGCGACCGCGAGAAACTCCCGAACCGCCGCAAGGGGTATACGCAGAAGGCGGTCGTCGGCGGCCACAAGGTCTACCTGCGCACCGGCGAGTTCGACGACGGTCGTCTCGGCGAGATCTTCATCGACATGCACAAGGAAGGCGCTGCCTTCCGGGCGATGATGAACAATTTTGCCATCGCCATCTCGCTCGGCCTGCAATATGGCGTGCCGCTGGAGGAATTTGTCGAAGCCTTCACCTTCACCAAGTTCGAGCCGGCCGGCATGGTGCAGGGCAATGACGCGATCAAGAACGCGACGTCGATCCTCGACTACGTGTTCCGCGAACTTGCGGTCTCTTATCTCAACCGCCACGACCTCGCCCATGTCGACCAGTCGGATTTTGACAAGACGGCACTTGGCCGCGGCATCACCGAAGGCAAGGCCACGCCGTTCTCCAAGGGCCTTTACCGCGGTGCCTCGCCGGTCAAGCTGGTGTCGGGCGCCGAGCCTAAGGGATTTGGCGGGTCTGGCCCGGCCACGGCCCCTGCCCGCGTGGCGCCGACGGCCTTCTCTGGCTCCAACGTGCTGGCGCTGAAGCCGGCGAGCGACGAGGCCATCGCCTACAAGCGCGACTATGAGGAACGCGCCAGGGAACTGGTCGAGGACATCGCCGAGGAGGAAGCCGAGGCTTCGGGCGCCGAGGGGCTGTTCTCCGACGCCGCCGCGCACGAAGCCGCGGAAGCCAAGGCGCTCGCCGCCACCCGGCGCCAGCAATCGCTGATGCAGGGTTACACCGGCAACGAATGCTCGGAATGCCACAACTTCACCATGGTGCGGAACGGCACCTGCGAGAAGTGCGATACGTGTGGAAGCACGAGCGGGTGCAGCTGAGAGCTGATGCCGCCTCGGCTTACAGTCCGCGAAGTCATTCGCTTGCTGGAGACCGATGGCTGGTATCTGGTTGCAACCAAGGGCAGCCATCGCCAATATAAGCACAAGATAAAAGCCGGCCGCGTCACCGTGGCCGGCAAGTCGTCTGAAGAGGTTGCACCAGGGACATTGAACAGCATCCTCAAGCAGTCCGGGTTAAAGGAGTGACGACATGCGTTACGCTGTGGTGATTGAAAAAGCAGGAGATAATTTTTCTGCTTATGTGCCGGACCTGCCCGGCTGTATCGCGACCGGCGCGACGGTGCCTGAGGTGGAAACCGAGATTCGCGACGCAATACGCTTTCATATCGAGGGCTTGCGTGCCGATGGGTTGGATGTGCCCGAAAGTGTCAGCCTGGCAGAATATGTAGAGGCATAGAAGGCGCCGCTGCGATCCTTCCAATCCAGATCAGCCTCTGACCTCAGCACCTATTCCGCCGGCAACACTCGCAGCGTCTGCTCATCAAACAGCGGCTCGTCCTGGCCAATCCGGACAAACAGCAGCTTTTGCGCCGCACCCGCCGGTATCTCGAAATACTGGATGCCATCGGGCATCTCGCCCCAGTCGCCGCAGGGCGGTTCGGGGACCTCGTTGGGGTCGGCAAGTGCCTTCAGCTCTTTCGCGTAGGCGGCGTCGGGGCTGAATGTATAGCGTTTGACACCGGCGGGCACGGTTCCTTCCGTGTAGGGGGCGAGCACGCAGCGTGCGCCGACGGCGTTGTCGGTCTTTTCCAGGAACAGCCGCTGCAACGCGGCTTCGGCAGTTTCGCCGGGCTTGATGTCGAATACCTCAACCAGAGGATCGGCCGCGCCGCCATCGCTGTATTTGACGGCGAGCGCCTCGCCTGCGAACTCAAAGTGGATCTGGCGGAAACCGAAATCGCAGCGCTGCACCCAGGCGGCGAGCCCGACGGTTTTGTCGGTCAGCCTTTCCCAGGCGCATTTGTCGATGGGCGGGCGCGACGGCGCCGGTTCATCCGCTCGTGCCACGGCCGATATTGCCACGGACGCAAACAGGGCGCTGCCCCAGACGATCGATATCATGGCGCTATTCATCGCTGCATCCTGTCAAAGTGAAGACATCCCACGCCGAGCCACCGGGGTTGGCGTTGGCGAAGTCGACCCAATCGGTGAAAGCCACGCCGAAATCCGGCAGCAGCAGCCCTTTCGGCGCCGGCGTCGCTTCGCGCGAGTTCAACTGCTGGGCGCCGCCTCCGGTCAAGGCATAGACTTGGCCCTCCCATATCCTGCACAGGCCGCTGCCGTCCTGCAGCCCCGCTTCGCGGTCATCGTCGGTGCAGGGATGGCGGATGGTGCCGAGCGGCAACGAATTCCTGCCGTTGGTCCAGGTGATATCGGCCGGGAGGCGGATATCGGTCTTGGGCACGGCCAGCGAAAACACCTGCGCCGTCAGTGCCGCCGGCTCATTGGCGAGCGGCCGGAATTGCATGACCGCACCGGAGCGCTGCTCCCGATAGGTGGCATGGCTCAGCAAGCATTCCCCGGCGTTCGCCACCTGCATCGAACTGAGCAGACCCGCGAAGACGAAGGCCAGTTTACGGGTGATCATCAAATGTCCCTGGGAAAGCGTTGTGAAAGCCAAATGCTGGCCGCATACCGTCCCGCACAGTCGCATCATCCACGCAAAAGCATAAGCGAAATCCGGAACGGCTGCATTGTCGGCTCCTTGGACGAAAACTTATCTCTCGCAACCCAACAGCCTGTATGGTCGAGCGCACTGATCGAGGGGTGGTGATGCGACGTTTGGTGATTACGATGGCAATGTCCGCATTCGCGACTGGTGCTGCGCTGGCGGCGTCGCCCTATGTCGGGACTTGGTCCAGCGACCGACTGAACTGCCACGCGGCCGCCGACATCCAACGCCAGACCGTCTACTCCGTAGACCGAGCGGCCCTGTCGCTGCCCGAGTTCGGCTGCGAGCACGCGTCATTTCGCAAGTCGCCGACCGGCTGGGTGGTACATGCTAGCCGGTGCTACGGATCGTACCCGTCACTGGAGGAGCCCTTCACTCGTGTCATCCATATCGAGAGGCATGGCGCCACGATGCGGTTCACCTGGCCTGGCTTCGACAGCGGACTTCTTGTGCATTGCTGAGGCGTTCGCGTCAGACCAGCCCGACCAGAAAAGCAGCGCTGCCGAGAAAGCCAACCGAACAGACCCACAGCACCCACAATCCGAGCACCCTGCATTCGAGCACCGCCGAAGCAGGGTTGGCGGGGTCATAGTGCACGTCCACCTTGGTGCCCTCGACATAGCGCCGCGCCTGAGCCCCGACGAGGCCTGGCAACGAAGCCGTCACGCTGGCGCCGAAAGCGACGCGATCGGCACTGTATCGCTGGCCGGCGACGCCATAGCTGTAGACGATGCGGGATTTGAAAACAGTACGCCAGGGCCGATAGCTCCCGGTCCGCTCGCGGGTTTTGATCGCCTGCAGGCCCGACGCGTCGATGCGGCCGACGGCGACCGGCCATTTTGCCGCCTGCTCGGCCATCGATTTCTGGACGAAGCCCATGCGCAGGACAAACAGGCCCATGAACAGCAACAGAGCCGCCGCACCGACATACTGCGGCTTGGGCAAATACGGGCCGATCGCCTCCAGGACACCGCCGACGGAAAACACCAACACCAGGGCGCCGACCACCAGCCCGGCGGAAAGCTGCACCATGAATTTGAAGGCGCCCTCCGGCATGGTGCGCTCGATCACGGCCTTGGCCGGATCGACAGGGTTATAGAAGACGGTCACGGCTGCGCCGCGGGGAAATCGCGCAAGGGTTTCGGCGACTTCGAAATTCCCCAGATTTTCCTGCACGCTGTAGTGCGAACTCTGAAATGTCTTCTTATCCACCTTGTACTCGAAGGTGATCGCCGGAAAATTGCGGATCTCGGTGGAATCGCTGCTGTCAGACCCGGAGCCGGAGCTTCGGACCTCGCGCGCTTCGACGCGCGAGGAGATGATCTTTCCCGGCGCCGGCAACCAGCGGCTGACCGCTTTGACCTCTCGCCATTTCAGGAAAGTGACGATCGACAGCCCGCCGGCGACCGCGCAGGCAAAGCCGACCAACAGAAATTTGAGTTCCAACTCATCTCCCCCGGAGTTCAGGAGCCCGCACATAGACATCATGACGACGGCAATGTCTTGCTTATTCGCTGAAACGGCCGAAGCCTCCGCGGATGCTCATCATCGTCTCCCATTTGCTGGCCAAACCGGCGGAGACCTGGGAGAGCGAAGCACGCCAAGCCTGATGGCTTGTTTCAATCCGCGTCGGCCACCATCTGCCGGCCGCCGGCCCAGGCGCGCCATTGCCGTTCGTCGCCGTGGAAGACGTTGAGGTCGATGCGGCCGGTTACGCCGTGCGACAGGCCGGAGCCGGAATATTGCCAGAACAGCCATTTGCGGCCGGGATAGACTTTTGAGGGGTGCTGCGCCACGGCGCGCAGCCAGAACGAATAATCGAGGAATTCGCCTTGCAGATTGTCGCGGTAGAAATCGGGCGCGGTGTAGATGATGGGCCGCTGGCCGTAGTGGCGTTCAAGCTTGTCCATGAACACCTGCATCTTCTCCAGCACCTTTTCGCGCGACGGGCGCCGCTTGCAGCTGGATTCGCCGTTCCATTCGACATCGATCACCGGCGGCAGGGCGCCCTCGACCCTGGGCACGTTGCGGATGAACCAGTCGGCCTGCTCGCCAGCGGTGCGGCACCAGTAGAAGAAGTGATAGGCGCCGCGCTTCAGCCCTGCGGCGTCGGCGTTGCGCCAATTCCTGGTGAACATCGGATCGAGATGGTCGCCGCCGTCGGTCGCCTTGATGTAGGCGAAGTTGGCGCCTTGGGCGCGCAGCTTCTCCCAGTTGACGTTGCCTTGCCAGCGCGACACGTCGACGCCATGCACGGCAAGGTGTCGCGGCGAAGAGCGGCCGAAATTGATCGGCTTGGCATCGCGAAAGCCGTAGCGCGTGACAGGCCCGGCCAGCATCGGAGGTGCCGCCCGTGACAAGAGCTTCGGCGGCGATACAAGCGCCGCCGGCTCGACGACCGGCGGCTCGACGCTGTCCGGCAGGTCGGGCGCCGGAAACGCCACCGTCTCTTCCTCCGCCAGGCCGTAAGGCCGGACATTCTCGTCCACCGGCATGGCTTCCGCCATCCTGCGTTCGGCTGCCATTCTCCGTTCGGCCTTGGTCACTGGGGCGGATGCGATCGGCGCGCTTGGTCGCACCACCGAGTTGGTGATCTCGTTCGACGGCTTCTGGATGTCCAGCGCGTCCATGCCGGATGTCGACGAGCAGCCGGCAAGGCACAGCGTTGCGATCACGAAACTGACGGCGCCTGGTAACCGCATCTGGACCTGTACTCAAACACAACAGACCGAAGGCAACGGCCGACGGACAAACCAGGTCTAGTTATGAACGAGAAATTACCAATAAAGATTGAATCAAGTTTTTAAGCATGTTGGGCACGGTTGCGGGTTTGGGCCGCGCGACGACAAGCGCAATCTAGGCCTGCCCATCCTATCGCCTGAAGACGCCGATCATCGGCCCCAGGTTCCAGTAGTCGTCATTGCGGCCGATGGCCGGCGCGAGCAGGCTTGATATCGACCCGTCGAGGAACAGCGCATTGTCGCAGCCGAGCCCGTCGCGAAACAGGCGTGCGAATGTATGGAATGTCACCGTGCCATTCGAAATGGCGAAGACGACGACGCCGTCCTTTCGCACCCCGACACCGTCGCGCGTCTTGCGCGAGGTGCTGTCGGCCCGGAATTTCTGGTGCAATCGGCCGTTGATCACCAGCATCGGCCCGGACTGAGTGGCATAATCGGTGGGCGGACGCTTCTTTAGGAAATCCCTCGTCGCGCGGACCGCGGCCTTGCCGTCGCTGATGTAGAAAATACCATTGGGCTGGAGCGAAAAATTGCCGCTTCCCGACCCGACCTTCGCCGAGGCCAGTTCCTGTCCGCGCTCGACATAGAGGCCGACCGGCGCGAGGTTTGGATGGTACATTCCGGCATTGATGGCGAACAGCATCGTGCGCCCGGCCCGCCGCTGGGCATCGTCGAGATTGTGCAGCGATTGATAGGGCTTGCCGGCCGGATCCTTCCAGAACAATTCGATCCGATATTGCTTGGGATCGACCTCGCAGACCAGGTAGCTGGTGGCCTCGAAGACGAGGTCGCGGCACGGCGGCAACGAGGCGAACCATTCGCCGACCCCCATGCCGATCGCCGCCGCCGACGGCAGCGCGGTCTTGATCAGCGCGAGCAGTAATGGCGCGGATTGGAGGACAGTCAAAAGATCCATGCGCGCACCGGATTTCCAGTTCCAACGAGCCGCCGCCAGCATTCGCCGGCACGACGCAAGAACGGTCCCAAGCGGGAATGGATCAAACGGCCAAGGTCGAAGTGCGGCTGCCGACGCAAGACATCGGCGACATCATTGAACAGAGCTGACGAGCCGCTCGTCGCCGCCAAGGATGGAAACCCAGCGACCGCTGTTGTCGCTCGCCTGTCTCTTCAGATAGCGATAGCCTGTCTGGTTCCAGAGGCGAACCTTGTCGCTGAGATTGTCGAGGACGAAATCGCCCTTGTCGGTGCGCACCGTAAGCACGGCGTGGCCTTCGCCGTCGGGCTTGCGCACCACCGTCATCAGCAGATTGGCAATGGCAATGCCGGCGGCCTGGAGTTCGCGCTGCTTTTCAAGCGCGTAGTCTTCGCAGTCGCCAAACCCGTTATCGGGGTAGGCCCACCACTCATCCTTGCCGTAATTGTCCATGTCGCTCATCGGCTTGACGCGGGTGTTGACCGAGAGATTTACGGCGGAAATTTCCCGCAACAGCTGGCCGGTCATGCTCTCCGGAGCGTTGGCGGGCGAGCGGATGGAGCATTCGGCAGAATGGACCTTGCAAAAGTCATAGTGCCCGATCGGCTGGGAGGTTTGCCCGCCGATGGTCATGGAAAGCGGTCCCGCATTCGCCAAACCCGCGGCCGAACAAAAAGCCGTCAGCGCAAACGCAAACCCCAAACCCCTCGCCTTGCGGCGCCAACCCACCGAGGATGCCATGCGGCCCCACCCATCTATTTTTGTTAACAGAACGTTAAAGATGGATTTTGCCTGGAGTCAATGAAGGCGGCCGATCACATCTTTGGCGATCGACTCATGCCCGACCGGGGTTGCGCCGAAGCAACACCGGCTCGCACGTTCCTGGAGTTGCCTTTTAGTCCCTTGTCTGAAGTCGGCGGAAAACCGCTGCGCGCTTTTCCGGAATTGCTTCAGGCAAGCCATCCCATCGCCAGGCCCAGCAGCAAAGCGATGCCGAGCACGCCGCGATAAATGACGAAAGGCCAGGCCGAGAAGCGTTCCAGCACGCGCATCAGGCTCCATATAGCAAAGAAGGCGGATAGCGAGGCAACCACCAGGCCGACCGCGAGGATCGACCAGCCATGGGCATCGAGATGGGCCTTGTGTAGTTCCCAAAGCTCCTTGAGACCGGCGAGTGCGATGGCCGGCAGCCCAAGCAGGAATGAAAAGCGCGCCGCTTCTTCCCGCTTGAAGCCGAGCCCCAGTGCTGCCGTCAAGGTCGAACCGGACCGCGAGACGCCCGGGATCAATGCGCCGATTTGGGCGATGCCAACGAGCAGCGCATCGGCCATGGAAGCCTGGCCCATGGTGCGCGCATGGCGGGCACGGAGTTCGGCCAGCGCCAGCAGGAGTGCCATGACGATGCAGGCCCAGCCGATTACCCCGAGGCCGCGCAGCGGCGAATTGCAGGCGTTGAGAAGGCCAGACAGAGCCACGCCGGCGATGACGATCGGGATCGTCGCCAGCACGATCCAGAGCGCCAGCCGGAAATGTCGGTCAGCCAAATCGCACCGTTTCAAGGCACTGACCGAACCGGACAGGATGTCCCTGACATCGTTCCAGAAGTAGCTGATCACCGCGGCGAGGGCCGCAAGCTGCATGGCGGCGGAGAAAGCGGAGCCGGGATCCTGCCAGCCCAGCATCGCCGGGACGACGCGCATGTGGGCGGTCGAGGAAATCGGCAGCAGTTCGGTGATGCCTTGCACCAAGCCGAGAAATGCGACCTTGGCGTAGCCCAGGCCGACAAAGCCCATGTCCATGCCTTGCATGCAGCTGTCGGCCATGTCGAATTCCATGTCAGAGAGATCGGAGTTGCGCGGGGAACGACTGGGGCGATCGGCCCCTGGGCAAGCCATACCGCCATGGGACGGAAAATCAATTTACGGATTTGTGAACTGGCACCCGGGAATGGGCGTCAGCGAGTGCGGAAGGCGCGTTCGAATATCAACACCGCGCCGCCTCGGCGCGTTGGCAGCACCAGGCAGTGGCCAGACCGGCCCGGCGGGTCGGTCCGCAAAAACTGGAGGAAATCACGATGCGATCAGGGGCACAGCCAGAGTTTCTGGCACGCCCTGGCGATCACGTGCGCCGGCGGGACAACCGGCTCCTCGACGGAAGGCCGACGCGCCCGTTCGAGCAGCATGCGCACCTGTTCCGGGCGCACACGATCGCGCTCCATCACAAGCAGGACCATCGGATCGCTCAAAAGCTCGTCCAGGGTACTGATGCTGTCGTTCATCCGTCGTCTCCTCGAATGCCGGCCCGCACCGGTTAAATAGGGAGACAATGATGGCTCGCCAATGACGCTTTGCCGGCTTTCGCGTGACTGTTTCGGTTATTTCGTGACTGTTTCGATTAATTTTTGTCACGGTCACGTAATTTCACCCTTCTGTTGGCCCGCTTCATCCGGCACAGCTCATCGGTTTCGGCGCTCAAGCGCCGATCCACCTTCTTTCATAAGGCGGGAAGGGAGGCCGGAGACCTCAGGCAGGCGGCGCGCCTTCGTGCTGCGGCAAGCCGTCATCGAGCGCCACCCAGGGCTGCTTGGAGGCGGTCCAGATGTGCATCTGCGGTTTGAAGACGGATGGATCGTCGAGTGACCCGGTGGTGACGCCTATAATGCCGGCGGCATCGCGCCGCGAAAACATCGTCGTACCGCAGCTTGGGCAAAACCCGCGTTTAATATCCGGCGAGCTGTTCGCGGTCGCCAACGGCCCTTCGACCGTCACATCGTCGATGCGAAACAGCACACGCGCATTGAAGGCGGCGCCGATCGCCTTTTGACAAAGCCGACAATGGCAGATGCGTTCGTTGACGGGCTCGACGTCGGCGCGATAACGCACCGCCCCGCACAGGCATCCGCCCTGATAGTTAGCCATTGCCGTATCCATTCCCGAGAAGATTTGATGCGAGACTATCGAGGCCGGATATCGGGTCAATTCAAAAGCATTGATACGATCCCATCGACTGCAGCGATAAAACTGCCGGCCGCCTCGAGGGAGACCGCCGGCAGCCAATGCCGGCAAGCTATTCGGTTTCGCCGACCACCTCGTCCCAGCTCTTCACCTTGGTCTCGCCGTTGAGGAACGGCAGCGCGGCGGCCGTCAGCTCTGGAGCGAAGAAGACGTCGTAGTGGGTGCGATTGGGCAGGATCGCCAGGCGGTTCCGCGACAGGTTTTCACGCATCCAGCCCGCGTCCTTCAAACCGCCGCCGAGCATCTGGTAGAACTTGATCTCGTGCTCGGGCTTGTACATGTCGCTGTCGCCGTAGGCCAGCATGACCGGCATCTTCAGCTTGGGAACATCGGCCGAGTAGTCGTAGTTCTGGCGCATGAAGTTGCCGAGCGTGTCGAGCAGCTTCGGGAACTCCTCGGGATGCGGCGCCACGGCGACGTAGGATTTGTACATCGGCGTGTCCTTCATGAAATCGGCCGCTGCCGCGCTCACTTGCGCCTGCTGCGGGCGCATCTCGTCATAGAAACCGTCGGCGGCATAGCCGGTCGAGACCAGCACAAGCCGGCGCACCGTTTCGGGGTGCTGGACGGCCATCCGGAAGGCGACGCCGCCGCCCAGAGAATAACCCATGACGTCGACCTCGCCGTAACCAAGCCGTTTGACGATATCAGCCATGTCGTCGCCCATCGCCTCCAGCGTGAACGGCCGGTCGCCAAGCGCGGTGCGGCCATGGCCTTGCAGGTCGACGGTGATGACAGTGCGATGTTCGGCAAGCTTCGGCAGAATAGGGGCGAACATGTCCGCTGTGCCGAGACCGCCATGCAGCAGAAGCAGCGGCTCGCCTTTGCCGTGGACGGCATAATAGTAATTCAGGCCGTTGATCGGCAGCAGGCCGGATTTTTCAGGCTTCGGCGGTGTCTTCGCTTCGGTCGTCATGGCAGATTTTACCTCGTTTGCGTTGGCGATGCCCGGACAGGCGAGAAGCGCCGCGGCCGAAGCAAGAATGGCGAAAAGCAGGGCTTTGGACATATCAATCTCCTCCAGTCTGTCCGTGTGTCGGTGCGTTCTTGAGCTGGCTGGTGCATCGGCCCCAACCCGCGCGAAAACCGATCGAGAATATTGGTCTGACCGGCTTCCGTCCCAAGGACGAACCAGCGAAATGCAAACCGACATCATCAAGGAGAAATTCTGGGGCTTTCCCGTGGATGAGGACCAACGGCGAAATCGAGGACGCGTCAGTGGCGCTTGGCTTGCACCAGATAGGCATCGATCTCGGTCTCGCCGAGCCACTTGGCCGCTTCCAGCCGATGCAGGCCTTCTACCAGGATATGACGCTTGCCGTCGTGACGGACCTGGATCGGCATCTTCATGCCATTTTCCAGAATGTCCTCGGCGAGATGACGGACCGTCTCGGGATGCAGCGTCTTCTTACGCGCCGTCGGCACGTAGATGTCGTCGACCTTGACCTTCTGCACTCTGAGCATGTCGACCCCCCGGGCGGAACGCCGCCTTGTCCTGAGATAGTCGCTTTGTTGACGAGGGCCAAGGGCGTGGCGACGAATAGGGCGGAGGCAACCGGGTTTGTCTGCCGCCGCGCAGTCGATATTGCGTATCAGCCTTTGTAGATACGGTCCTCGAGCGGCGTCTCGGCAATCAGCGCCTGCAGCCCTGACAGCAACGCCTTCTCGGCGCGGTTCATCGCCTTGTCCGGATTGACCAGCAGGAAGATATCGATGGCCGGCGGCGCATCATAGGGCGGCAGCCGCCACAGCGCGCCGTCGGCCACATCGCGCCGCGCCACATGCAGCGGCAGCGGGCCGATGCCGAGCCCGGCGACGATCATGCGCCGCACCTCCTCCAGGCTCGACGAAACGCCCACGACATCGGCGTTCAGCCGTGCTTCGCTACGCAACAGTGCGACCGGCCGCAGCGCATCCGAAATATGGTCGGTCTGGAACGATACTGACGGCTCGTCGCGGAGATCGGCGAGCGTCAGTCCGGTTTGCCCATAGAGCCTGTGCCGCGGCCCGCAAAAGAAGCCGAAGAACTCGCGATAGACCATGTCGTATTGCAGCGCCGGATCGCGCTGGCTGACCAGGCAGACGCCAAACGAAGCACGGCGCTCCCTCACCTGCTTGGCCACTTCGGTGCTTGCCGCGACCGAAATGGTGATGCTGGCGCGCGGATAGTTGCGGTGGAATTCCGACAGCGCCCGATCGAACAGCGGCGAGACCACATGGCTGGCGGTCGCGATCATGACGTGGCCGGTGACATCGTCGCTGATGCCGCGCATCAAGAGCGGCAGCTGCGATATGGTGCCGAACACCTCGATGCTCTGCTCGTAGAGAAGCCGTCCAACCTCGGTGAGCTCGAAGCGCGTCGCATCGCGTTCGACCAGCCGCCGGCCGACCCGGTCTTCCAGCCGCCGCAGCGCATTGCTGACGCTTGGCTGCTTGAGGTTCAGCCTCTCGGCGGCACGCGTTATGCTCTTCACCTCCGCGATGACGACGAATGTCCGCAAAAGGTTCCAGTCCAGATCCCAGACCAGCCGTTCGGGGCGCGGCAATGCCATTCCTGATATCTATGCTCCCTATTTCCATTATCTATTTGCGCAATGCTACCGCAAAGGCAATCATTGCCGTCAGGAGTGCGCCCCAACGCCTCCCAAGAACAAGCCTTCGCGCTCCATCCAGAGGACAGGTTCAAATGAACAAGGTATTTTCCGGCATTGCCGTCGCGGCGCTGCTGTTTGCGTCTTCCTTCACTAACGTCTCGGCCAGGGCCGATGACCTCGAGAAGGTCAAGGCGGCGGGCGAATTGAAGATTTCCATGAGCGGGCAGTATCCCCCCTTCAACTTCGTCAACGACCAGAACGAGGTCGTCGGCTTCGACGCCGATATCGGCAAGGCCATCGCCGAGCGTATCGGCGTCAAGGGCACCATCATCACGACCGCCTGGGACGGCATCATCGCCGGCCTGCTCGCCAACAAATACGACACCGTGGTCGGCTCGATGACGATCACGCCGGAGCGTGAGAAGGTGGTCGATTTCGTCGGCCCCTACTATCACGCCGGCCGTGCGGTTTTCGTCAACCAGGATTCCAAGGTGCAGAGCCTCGACGAACTCAAGGGCAAGACCCTTGGCGTGACGCTCGGCGAAACACATGAGAAATGGGCGCGCCAACAGGGCGGCTGGGACATCCGCACCTATAAGGGGCTGCCGGAATTGCTGCTTGAGCTGAAGGCGGGCCGCGTCGACGCCATCGTCGTCGACAACATTCCGGTCATGGTCGCCGTCAAGGAGACCGGCGAGAAGGTACGCAAGCTCGACACGCCGGGTATCGAAGGCGGCAGCGTCGCCATCGGCATCGCCATCCGCAAGGACAATCCCGAGCTCAAGGCCGCCATGCAGAAGGCGCTGGACGGCATGATGGCCGATGGTACCTACGAGAAGATATCGATGCACTGGGTCGGCAGCGACATCCGCTAACTTCGCCAGGCTTCGGCGGTCCAGGCCGCCTGAAGCCGAAAGCCACTGCGCCGGGCCATTCCATGGATTTCTCCTTGATGCAGCGCGTCTTCCCGTTCTTCGTGGAAGCCGCCTTGGTGACGCTGGAACTGACAGCGCTGGCCCTGGTTCTGGGGCTGGCCGTGGCAGCACTGGCCGCGACCGCAAGAATGTCGAGATCGGCGGTCCTGCGGGCCGTCGGCACGCTCTATGTGAGCCTGTTCCGTGGCACACCGTGCCTGATCCAGCTCTTCGTGCTCTATTTCGGCGGTCCGCAGATCGGCATCAATCTGGATCCGTTCGCGGCCGGCGTGATCGGCCTCGGCCTCAACATCGGCGCCTATATGGCGGAGTCAATCCGAGGCGCGGTGGTGGCGGTCGACCGGGGCCAGACGGAGGCGGCCCGCACAATCGGATTCGGCCGGTTCCAGACCTTGCGCAAGGTCGTGCTGCCGCAAGCCGCCCGGCTGATGATCCGCCCCCTTGGCGTCAACACGGTCGCGCTGTTGAAAGGCTCGGCCCTGGTGTCCACCATCTCGGTCGTGGAATTGACCTACACCGCGCAGCGCTTCATCGGCTCCACCTACAAGCCGTTCGAAATCTTCGGCGTCGCGGCCCTGCTCTACATGATCATGGTCTATGCCGTCGCCCGCATAGTCGACATGCTCGACAAACGCTTCGCGATCGTCTGAGGCAGAACACGATGCAAGGCCTGGATTTCACAGTCATCGCGGCCTACTGGGATCTTCTGCTGACCGGCGCCTGGTGGACATCAGTGCTGACGGTCTCGGCGGGAGCGCTCAGCTTCGTCGGCGGCATCTTCTTTGCCGTGATCGTACTTTACGCGCCGGCAATCCTGGCCTACCCCGTACGCGCCTTCATGTGGGTATTCATGGGCACGCCGCTGCTGTTGCAGCTCTTCCTGATCTATTTTGGCCTGGTGCAGGTCGGCATCGACATCCCTGCCCTCGTGGCCGGCATTGTCGGCCTTGGACTGCATTTTGCCGTCTACAATGCCGATGTCATCCGCGCGGGCATCGTGGCCGTCGATGTCGGCCAGACGGAAGGTGCACGCAGCATCGGCTTCGGCAAGTGGCAGACGCTGCGCCATGTCGTGATACCGCAGGCCATCCGCAACACGGCGCCGCCGATCGGCAGCAATTTGATCGCGCTGTTGAAGGAATCCTCCATCGTCTCGGTCATCGGCATTGCCGAGCTGGTTCACTCGGCGCAACTGGCGATCAGCGAAACGTTTCGCCCTTTCGAATTCTACATCACTGCCGCCGCGCTCTACTACATTCTCAACCTCGCGCTCGAAGCGGCCCTGCATAGGTTCGAAAGACATGTGGAGGTTTCCCGATGAGCACGCAGCGGCCGATGGTCGAGGTCCGCGGCGCACGCAAATCGTTTGGCGCCGTCGAGGTCCTCAGAGGTATCGACCTATCGGTCGAACGTGGGCAGATCGTCGCAATCATCGGCCCGAGCGGCTCCGGCAAGAGCACGCTGCTGCGTTCCATCAACCATCTCGAGGGTTTGAACAGCGGTGAGGTCTGGCTGGACGGCCTGCAGGTCAACCAGAAGCTGCATGGCCAGGCGTTCGAAAGGCACATCAACAAGGTGCGCCAGCAGATGGGCATGGTGTTCCAGCACTTTAACCTGTTCCCGCATTTGACCGTGATCGAGAACATCACGATGGGGCCGGTGATCCTGAAAAGCATGCCGAAAGCCGAAGCTCGTGCGCTGGCGCTTGGTCTTTTGTCCAAGGTCGGGCTCTCCGACAAGATCGACGCCTATCCCTCGCGTCTTTCGGGCGGGCAGAAGCAGCGCGTCGCGATTGCCCGCGCGCTGGCCATGCAGCCCAAGGTGATGCTGTTCGACGAGGCCACCTCGGCGCTCGATCCGGAGCTGGTCGACGAGGTCAACGCGGTGATGAAGCAGCTTGCCGCCGAGCACATGACCATGCTCATCGTAACGCACGAAATGCGCTTTGCCGGCGAAGTGGCCGACAGGGTGCTGTTCATGGATGGCGGCGTGGTGGTGGAAGAAGGCCCGCCGGGCGACATCTTCCGCGCCCCGCAAAAAGAACGCACCCGCACCTTCCTCAAGAAATACCTTTCCGCCTGAGTACGACGATGACCAGATTGACCACTGAATTCCCCGATTTCGGACTGACGCCGGAGCAGCGCCGGCACGCAGTGCGCGGCCACTATTATGAGTGGCCGGGCATGGATGGCGAGCGCGGCGAAATCTGGTGCTACAGCGACCGCTTTTCCTACCGCGCCGGCGAGACAGTGACGCTGCATGTCAGTTCGACGGCTCCGTCCTTCAGCATGACGATCGTCCGCGACGGCGGCACCGAGACAAAGGTGTTCGAGAAGTCCGGCATTGCGGCGCGTTGGCAGGAAAGTCCAGACCAGTGCTCGGCCGAAGGCTGCGGCTGGGAAGCCTCGTTCGAATTCAGCGTCGGCAGCGACTGGCCGTCCGGCGCTTACCGGGTGACGCTGACTGCTGAAGGCCGCGACGGCAAGCCGATCCAATCCCATCATCTTTTCATCGTCGCGCCCCTGCCCGGCAAGAAGCCAGGCCGTGTGCTGCAGGTGGCGGCGACAGGCACCTGGCTCGCCTACAACACCTGGGGCGGCTCCAATCACTACCAGGGCATCACCGGGCCGGACCGTAACGAATATTCTCCGATCGTCTCGACGCAGCGCCCCTGGTGCCGCGGCTTCGTCGTGCTGCCCAAGGAGGCGCCGCGTGTGCCGTTGGAAGTCGCGGTGCCGCCGAAGACAGTGCCGCGCTATCCACACATGGAATGGGCGCTCGCCACCGGCCATTCGAAGAAATACGCATCGTCGGGCTGGGCGAGCTATGACAGCCACTTCTTCCGCTTCGCCGAACGGGCGGGCTACGCCGTCGATCTCGCCAGCCAGCACGATCTGCATTTCTCGCCCGACATTCTCGATGGCTACGACTGCGCCGTCTTTGTCGGCCATGACGAGTACTGGACCTGGGAAATGCGCGATGCGGTCGACAGCTACGTCGAACGTGGCGGCCATGCGGCGCGCTTCGCCGGCAACTTCATGTGGCAGACGCGGCTGGAGGATGAAGGCCGGCGGCAGGTCTGCTACAAATACCGCGCCCGAGCCGAGGACCCCGCCTATCGCGGCGGCGACGTCACCCGCGCCACCAATTCCTGGGAGGCGCCCGAGATCGGCCGGCCGGGTTCGGCGACCTTCGGGCTCAACGCCACACGCGGCCTCTATGCCGGATGGGGCGGCTGCGCGCCACGCGGCGTGCGCGGCTTTCCCGTGTATCGGCCCGAGCACTGGGCCTTTGCCGGAACCGGCATCTACTATGGCGACCTGCTTGGCGCCGACAGCCATGTCTATGGCTATGAGGTCGACGGGCTGGATTTCGAAATCCGCGGCGGCCTTCCCTACCCGACCGCGACCAGCGGCGCACCGGACGGCTTGCAGGTTCTCGCCGTCGGCATGGCCAGCCAGGTCGAGGAAAGCGCCGATATCCCGATCGAGGATCAGTTTCTCACCGACGAGGATGGTCGCTTCAGCGCCGAGACGCTGTTCGGCGATCGGAGCGACGCCAATCTGGAAAAAGTCAAACGCGGCAACGGCATGATCGTCAATTTCCCGCGCGGCAAGGGCGAGGTCTTCCACGCCGGAAGCTGCGAATGGGTCGCCGGCCTGCTGAGGCAGGACCCGATGGTCGAACGCGTTACCCAAAATGTCCTCGATCGTTATCTCGGAAAGTCCTGACATGTCGAAAGCCCAGACCGCCGCCCCGGACACCGAAGCCCGGCGCCAATCGCATCTGTTCTATCTCTCCAGCCTGCGCCGGCCGCTGATCGACCGTGCCGAGGGCATCTATATGTGGACGCAGGACGGCCGCCGCTTCATCGACGGATCAAGCGGCCCGATGGTCGCCAATATCGGTCATTCCAACCGCAATGTGCTCGACGCCATGAAGCGGCAGATGGACCGCGCCACCTTCGCCTACCGGCTGCATTTCGAGAACGAACCGGCAGAAGAGCTGGCGCGTGAGCTGGCCGGCAAGCTGCCCGAAGGCATGGATCGCATCTTCTTCGTCTCAGGCGGCTCGGAAGCGACCGAATCCTGCATCAAGCTGGCGCGGCAGTGGGCGGTGGCCACCGGCCAGGCCAGCCGCTGGAAGGTGATCACGCGCTTCCCCTCCTATCACGGCGGCACGCTGGGTTCACTGTCGATCACCGGCGACTACGCGCTGGCCGAGACCTTCACGCCAATGATGCGGGTGATGCCGACCGTGCCGGCACCGGCGGCCTGGCGCGACCGCGACAATCTCTCGATGGAACAGCGCGGTCTCCGCTATGCCGACATGCTGGAGGAGAAGATCCTGGCCGAGGGGCCGGAGAGCGTGGTCGCCTTCATCATGGAACCGATCGGCGGCGCGGCGACAGCGGCGCTTGTCGCGCCGGACAGTTATTATGGGCGCATCCGCGAAATCTGCGACCGCTACGGCATCCTGCTCATCCATGACGAAGTGATGAGCGGCGCCGGCCGCACGGGAAAATTCCTCGGCGGCGACCATTGGAACTGCAAGCCGGACATCGTCGCGCTATCAAAAGGCCTGGGATCAGGTTACGCGCCGCTCGGCGCGCTGGCGGCGCCGATGCGGCTGGTGCAGCCGCTGCTCGCCTCCGGCGGCTTCCAGCACGGCCATACCTATGCCGGCAATCCGCTCGCCTGCGCCGCAGGGCTGGCCGTGCTCGGCGAAATGGACCGCCTCGACCTGATCGCCAATGCCGCCGCCATGGGCGATGTGCTGATGGACGGATTGCGAGAGCTAGCCGAGCGCTTCCCGTTCATCGCCGACGTGCGCGGCAAGGGCCTGCTCACCGGCGCCGAGATGCTTGCCGATCCCGAAACGCTGCGGCCGATCGACCAGAGCAGGAAGGCGACGCAGCGCCTGCTCGACCTCGCCTATGAGCGCGGGCTGATCATCTACGGCCGCAAGGTCAAGGGCGGTGTCGACGGCGACAATTTCATGGTCGCACCACCGATGATCGTCACCAGCGAGCAGGTCGGCGAGATCATCTCCATCATCGGCGACTCGCTCGAAGTCCTGGCTGCCGAACTCGACCTTCCGGTCGAAGGCCGGGGATAAAACAATGGCGCCGAGAAAGGTCATCATCACCTGCGCCGTCACCGGCTCGGTGCATACACCGTCCATGTCGCCTTATCTGCCGGTAACGCCGGACCAGATCGCGGCGGATGCCATCGCCGCGGCCGAGGCCGGCGCCTCGATCCTGCACTTGCATGCCCGCGACCCAAAAGACGGACGGCCTACGGCCGATCCGGACGTGTTCATGCAGTTCCTGCCGCGCATCAAGCAGGCGACGTCGGCGGTGATCAACATCACAACCGGCGGCTCCTCCCTGATGACGCTGGACCAGCGGCTGGCGGCACCTTTGCGGGCCGAGCCCGAAATGTGTTCGCTCAACATGGGCTCGATGAATTTCGCGCTGTTCCCGATGCTCGACAAGCCAAGGGAATGGCAACACGAATGGGAACCGAAGTTGCTGGAAGCCACACGCGACACGATCTTCAAGAATACCTTCGCCGACATGGAGGGCGTTCTCGAGAGACTGGGCAAGGGTTGTGGCACGCGTTTCGAATTCGAGTGCTACGATGTCGGCCATCTCTATTCGCTGGCGCATTTCCGCGACCGGGGGCTGGTGTCGGGGCCGCTGTTCGTCCAGTTCGTGCTGGGTATTCTTGGCGGCATTGGCGCCGATCCGGACAATCTCATCCACATGAAGCGCATCGCCGACAAGCTGTTCGGCGACAGCTACCAGTTCTCGGTGCTGGCCGCGGGCCGCCACCAGATGCCGCTGATCTCTATCGCCGCGGCCATGGGCGGCAATGTCCGTGTCGGGCTCGAAGACAGTCTCTACGACGGCCGCCAGCTGGCGAAATCCAATGCCGATCAGGTGCGCCGTATCCGTGGCATTCTCGATGGACTGTCGCTGGAGGTTGCCACCCCGGCCGAAGCACGCGACATGCTGGCGCTGAAGGGTGGCGACAGGGTAGCGTTTTAATGCGACTGGCTGAGATGATAGTGCTCCGTCACACCTTGGCTCCCTGCTTGCCATGACAAGTCCGGAAAAAATCCTCCTCCGCCCCGGACGAATCGAAGACGTCGAAACCATCCATGCCGCAATTCTGAAGCTCGGCACCCATATCGGCGCGCCCGAAGAAATCGTCTCAACGCCAGACGATCTCAGGACCTGGGGCTTTGGCGAAAGACCTGCCTTCTCGACCCTGATCGCCGAAGTCGATGGCGAATTCGCCGGACTGTGCCTCTATTTCCCGATCTTCTCGACCTGGATGGGGCGGCCCGGCGTCTATGTGCAGGACCTCTATGTCGAGGACCGGTTTCGCGGTCGCAGGATCGGCGAGCGCCTGCTGCGGCGCGTCGCGGCCGAGTGCCGCAAGCAAGGCGGCGCTTATCTCAGATTGTCCGTCGATACCGACAATGAGAGCGCAAAGGCCTTTTATGAACGGCTGGGCATCGCCTGGTCGAGCTACGAGCAGACGCAGAAGATCATCGGCGACGCCTTCTTCGCCTTTGCCGACGCGCCGGAGAAAAAAGAATGAAAGCCTTCTACGCGCAGGAGCAGAAGCGCCACGACCCCAAGGCTTTCCTTTCCAGCGGCGCCCCGCAGCCCAATCCGGAAAAGCCGGAGCGCGTCGAGAGATTGTTAGCAGGCGCAAAATCGGCCGGCTGCACGATCGAGCGGCCGCGCAATCACGGACTTGGTCCGGTCGCGGCGGTGCACACGCCCGAATATCTCGATTTCCTGGAGCATATCTACACGCGTTGGCAACGCATCGAGGGTGCCTCGGCGGAAGTGATCCCCAACATTCACCCGATCGTGCGCAACGGCTCCTATCCGGCCTCCGCGGTCGGCCAGGCTGGGTACCACATGGCCGACACGGCCTGCCCGATCTCTGGCGAGACCTGGCAAAGCGCGCTGTGGAGCGTCTGGAGCGCGGTCGAGGCGGCGGAAGCGGTGATGGCGGGCGCGCCGGCCGCCTATGCGCTTTGCCGCCCGCCCGGTCACCATGCGTTCGCCGATGTCGCCGGCGGCTTCTGCTTCATCAACAATTCGGCTGTGGCGGCGCAGGTACTGCGCAAACAGGCGGCACGTGTGGCGATCCTTGACGTTGACCTGCATCACGGCAACGGCACGCAAGGCATTTTCTATGCGCGGCCGGACGTGCTCACCGTCTCGCTGCATGCCGATCCGGTGCGGTTTTATCCGTTCTTCTGGGGACATGCCGACGAGCGCGGCGAAGGCCCCGGTCTCGGCTATAATTTCAACCTGCCCTTGCCACGCAAATCCGCCGACGCGGCATTTCTGGAAGCGCTTCAGGTGGCGTTCCAGCGTATCCGCGCCTTCGCGCCCGACGCGCTGGTCGTGGCGCTCGGGCTCGACGCGTTCGAGGGTGATCCGTTCGGCGGGCTTTCGGTGACGACGCCAGGTTTCTCGCGCATCGGCGAAGCCATCGCCAAGCTCGGCCTGCCGACGGCAATCGTCCAGGAAGGCGGCTATCTCTGCGACGAACTCTGTGGCAACCTCACCGCTTTCCTGACCGGGTTCGGCACCAAGGCACGCTGACAGGTCGAGCTCGGGTCAGGGCCGCTGCTGCCTGAGCATGGCAACCACCCGGTGCACGCTCTCGAGCGTTTCGTCGATTCCGGCCGCTGTATTGTAGTGTGCAATGCCGATGCCCACGACAGCTTGAGCCGCGATCGTGGTTTCGAAATGGCCGCCGAGATTGGCGTTGGTGATCAACAGATACGCGACACCGCGTCTGCCACAGCCTGCGGAACCTGCGTTCCGGCGGGATTGTAGAGATAGATGCGCCTGAGACCTCCATCGGTCAGAGCGAGAGCGGGAAATTTTCCACGCAATGTTTCGATCGGAAAATCCACCATCGTCTCCATCCCGCTGTTATTCCCCGACAATTCAACTTCCGAGTCGATCAAGGACAGGGATTGCCGACCCGCTGGTGAATGGCGTCGACCGCCTTCTGCATCTCTTCGGTCCAGACGACCTCCACTGAAGACAGCGCCATTTCGAGCTGCGAAATGGTCGTGGCACCAATGATGTTCGAGGTGACAAAGGGCCGGCTCGATACATAGGCGTTGGCGAACAGCGCCGGCTCCAGGCCGAAGGAGCGCGCCAGCTCGTTGTATTCAAGCTGCGCCTCGGCGGCATTGGGCGTCTCGTAACGCTGGCCGCGGTTGAAGAGCTGCGAGCGCGACCCCTGCGGGCGCGCACCATGGTCGTATTTGCCCGAGAGATAGCCCTGCGCGAGCGGCGAATAGGCAAGCAGCGAGACCTCTTCGCGATCGCAGACTTCGGCGAGGTTCACCTCGAAGGTCCGGTTGACCAGATTATAGGCGTTCTGGATCGAGGCGACCCGTGGACCAATAGCTTTGTCAGCCTCTGCAATGAAGCGCATGACGCCCCAGGAACTCTCGTTGGACAGGCCGAAATGGCGGATCTTTCCGGCCTTCACCAGGTCATCGAAGACGGCAAGCGTCTCCGCGATCGGCGTTTCTCCGGTCGGCGCCCCGACGGAATCAGCGCGGCGCGCCACGGCCCCGACGCGCGTCGGATTGGCGCCCCAGGGTATGTCCCGCTCCGGCCAGTGGATCTGGTAGAGATCGACATAGTCCGTGCCGAGCCTGGCCAGGGACTTGTCGACGGCATCGAAGATATCGGCGCGCACCAGCTGCGACGGCCTGTCGCCGCGAAACCAGCTGTTTGCGGTGCGACCGACGACCTTGGAGGCGAGTATCACCTTGTCGCGGTTGCCCTTTGCCTTCATCCAGCTGCCGATGATCTTCTCGGTCCGCCCTTGCGTCTCCGCCTTGGGCGGGATCGGGTAGAGCTCGGCAGTGTCGATGAAATTCACCCCGCGCGAAAAGGCCAGGTCCATCTGGGCGTGGCCGTCGGCTTCGGTGTTCTGCTGGCCCCAGGTCATCGAACCGAGGCAGATCTGGGTGACAAGAAGATCGGTCCGACCGAGACGGCGTTTGTGCATGGAAGTGTGCTCCGGCGGGAAAAGCTTGCGCGGCTGCGCGGGGAAGGAATTTTCATCCTACAAGAAAGCAGAGGCGCTCTCCAAGCCTCGGCAAACCGACTTTTACGTGAACCAGACTGCGCTAGCGGCGAGCCCCTGCCAGGGCGCGCCGCTTGGCCTCGTCGATCAGCATGTTAGCCACCTGCATGCGGATCATGGCGCGCTGGCGCAGGTGCGGCGCGACGCGATCAGGATGGTTCGAAAAGGCGAAGCTGCGGCGCATGCGGCCAAAATCGGCGACAGCCTTAGGCGTGTCCAATCCCAATTCCACGGCAATCGATTCGGGATCGATCGGCGGCAGTTTTTCTTCGGGCCTTGTCTCTTCGCCCGCAAGTGCCAGCTTCGCATGATCGAGCAGAGCCGCGAATTCTGCGGCGAGATCCGCGCCTGCCTCGCGATATTCCGTGGCAAATCCGCTGCCAGAAACCTTGATGCGGCCCGAATGGAGCTCGTCGGCGACGGAAAGATAGTCAAACGGAATCGACGGGCGAGTGGCGGCCTCTTCGCCTCCCCCGTCCTTGTCGGAGGCAACGAAGAGATCATCGAGCAACGAAGCGAAATCCCGCTTGGCGCTGGTAACGATGTCAGCCTCCCCAGTCTCACGGTGTGTCCGAGACATCCACCTTAGGGTCCGCTCGTTAAAAATGCATGCCGCCGATTTTAACAATTGAAGGTTTACGGGGCTGGACCACGCCCGGTCAGTCACAAAAAGCCGGACTGCGGTTGGTGCAGTCCGGAATTCGCCAGAAGCGGCGAGGAAAAACCGGCCATGTGCCAGCAAGAGGGATACGATTCGCGATCTGCGAAAGTTTCAGGCGATGCAGGATCATGGCAGAAAAAATTTTGCAGAGCATGGCAGGCATGCAAATGCTGCACTGCACAATTGTCACGAATCCCCTATATTTGGACGCTGGGAGGTCCAACAGGGGCCTGGATTATGGGGTTCTTCACTGAAATGTTCGCGCGGCCACGGCCGCAGGAACATCTGCGTTATCGTGCCGCGCTCGCGCTGCTGCATTCCATGAGCAATGCGGACCGCGCCGACATCGGCATCAAGCCCGCCGATTTCCCGCGCATCGCCCGCGAAATGTCCGTTCGCTAGTTCGGCCAGCCAGGGATATTCCGGCTCCGGACGGGCAACGCCTTGATGGCGTGATCCGTCAACGTGAGCCCAGGAACGTTGCCTTGCCCAGCGGCACGCCATTGTGGCGAAGAATGTCGTAGGCGGTGGTGAGGTGGAAATAGAAGTTGGGCATGGCCACATGCAGGAGATACCGCAAACCGGCCATCGAGACCTCGCGCCCGCCGAGCCTGACCTCGACAATCCGCTCGTCCGAACCTTCCAGATCGGCCGCGGAGAACGTCGCCAGATGGTCAAGCGTCTTGGCGATGCGCGCCTGCAATTCGGCAAAGCTCGCCTCGTTGTCCTCGTATTTGGGAATCTCCCGGCCGGCGAGCCGCGATGGGGCTCCCTTGGCATGGTCGGTGGCGATCTGCACCTGCCTGGTCAACGCGAACATGTCGGGCGCCAGCCGCGCCGTCAGGAACACCTGCGGGTCGATCTTGCGCTCGCCGGCGTTCTGTTCGGCCGTGGACAGCACGCTGGACAGCGCTTTCAACCGGGCCGAAAACACAGCCACCGATACTTCATACATGGATAGGGTCACGCAATTATCTCCCGGGGCAGTTGAAGCGCCGCGAGCGCGAACTAGCGCCTTCCCGGGCGATTCTTCAAGCGATACCCGCAAGGCGTCACCACGTCGCCGCAATCACCGTGGTAGAATCTCCGTTACCGCGTGGAGATTCCCGATGAGACACGCTTTTCTCGCAGCGACTGCCTTGTTCTCCCTTGCCTCGATCGCCCAGTCGGCACCTGCCGACGAGGCGCCCTACGTCGATGACAGGTCGAGCGCCGAGGCAGTTGTCCGCTCGCTCTACAGTGCCATCAACCGGCATGAATTCGCACGTGCCTGGGGTTATTATGGCGATACCAAGCCGGCCAAGGACTTCGACAGCTTCGTCAAGGGCTATGACGGTACCGACAAGGTGGATGTCAGGACCGGCGCCGTATCCAACGAGGGCGCGGCAGGCAGCATCTACTACAGCGTGCCGGTCGCCATCCAGGCAACCGACAAGAAGGGCGAGGCGAAGGTCTTTGCCGGCTGCTACACGCTGCGCCAGGTCAATGCCCAGATTCAGGCGCCGCCATTCCAGCCGATCTTCATCGACAGCGGAGCGCTGAAGCCGTCGAGCGCGGACTTCGAGGAGGCTGTGCCGGCTAGCTGTGGCGACGGCCCGCCGCCGCCGAAGAGGGATGCAGCGCTGGAGCAGGCCAAGAAGGCTTTCCTGGCCAGCTATAGCGACCAATGCGACAAGGATCTCGCGGCCAAGGAGCCGGAGATTTTTTCCATCAAATACAGGGACAAGGATGCGGCGGCCGGCGATCCCGACAAGGAAACGCGCCTGTTCCATTTTTCCTGCTCGGCGGCCGCCTACAATGAAAGCTCGATCTACTACATGACCGACGAGGCGAACGGCGTCAGGCAACTGCAGTTCACCGAACCGGAGATGGACATCCGCTACGTGAACAACGACAGCGAAGGCAAGGTCGAATCCATGCACATCGTCGGCTTCCGGACCACCGGCTGGGCGACCAATTCCAGCTACGACCAGGACGCCCACACGATAACCACCTTCAACAAGTGGCGCGGCGCCGGCGATGCCTCGTCAGCAGGCACCTATCTGTTCCGCAACGGCGATTTTTCACTCGTCCAGTACGACGTCGACGCCTCCTATGACGGCGAGGAAAACCCGCAAACGGTTGTCGACTACAACACCGCTCCCTGAGCCCCGCGAGGTCCGATCACGGCGCCTTCGACAGCATCCAATTCAACGCGCGGCGCCAATCGACCATGCGGATTGGGGTGCCGTGCGTGCCCGTCTCGAAGCGCACGAAGCGGGTCGGATAGGCTTTCGACTTGGCGATGATGGACCGGAAGAAGGATTCCTGGTTTGCCACGGGAAAGACCACGTCATGGCTGCCCTGACCGAAGAAAACCGGCACGTGGCGCCTGAAGGCTGGGCTGGAGAAGAAACTCTCGTCCCACAGCGAGCCAAGCAGCAGAAGCCCATCGATTTGCCCGCCCGTGTCCGTGCGGGCGGCAAGCTTCCAGCACAATGCGCCGCCCATCGAGCCGCAGGCGACGAAGATCTTCGCGCCCGGCGACTGTTGCGCATAGTGCTCGATCAGCGCCGCGACCTGTGCCGCCCCCTTGTCGCCGAAATCGGGGAAGTCAGGGCTGAGATAAAGGCCGCCATTGCCTGCCATCAGGTTTTTGATGCGGTTGAAATTGCCGCCGAAGGTGAAGTCATCGACACCTTGCTTGCGGCTGCCGCCTTGTCCGTGCAGGTAGAGCACGATGACGGAAGCTCCTTGCGTCTTGCCCACAGCGATGTGCCTGACGTCGCCTGCATCGGTTTTCAACAGCAGATCCTGCTGCACCTTGCGCACACCGGTATCGGTATACTGCGCATGGACGCGCTTTTCCGGCATCTCGTCGCGCTGGTTGATGTCGCGCATCTCGCGGTAGTCGATCACCGTGTAGGCGCCGTCTGACGAGAGCGTCGCGGGATAGGCGAACAGATCGTCCTTGAAGGGTTTTAGTTGGAGAGCAGAGGCCTGGGCAGCAGAAAACAGGAAAAATATCGAAATCAGAAAGGCAGGGAGCGTGAGCACCCCCCTCTGGCATGCCGGCCATCTCCCCCTCAAGGGGGGAGATTGGCAGTTTCGGTGGCTGCGCCCTTCTGCCGGCCTTCGAGATTGGCGAAAGCCGAAATGATGTCCAATCTCCCCCCTTGAGGGGGAGATGGCCGGCAGGCCAGAGGGGGGTGCGACGGTACGATTAGCCATGCCCAAGGCATGCGTTTTTCGACTTCGCTTTGTCAATCCTGCAGCACGCCGCCGGCGCCCTCAAGCGCCTCGCGAGTGTCAACATCGACGGATGCGCCCTCGCCGATCTCTACATCGACGACGTCAAGTCCTCCGGCTTCGACAAGGTGGCGTGCGCCGGTATCACCTTCGAGATGGGCGACAGCCGGGAACAGCGAGCGCGGCAGGAGGACCGGATTGCCGCGTTTGCCAAGGTGCGAGGCGCGGACGACCAAATTGCCTCCCGCCCCGCGAAACGCATCGATCAGCCGGTCGAGATCGCCGGTCGAGACACCCGGCATGTCTCCGAGGACGATCATCGCACCGGCGGCATCTCCCGGCAGATAGGCCATACCGGCTTTCAGGGAGGTGGAGAGCCCATCGGCAAAATCGGGATTGTCGGCGAAAGTCACGTCCAGGCCCGATAACGCGCCGCGCACCCGCTCACGCTGGTGGCCGGTAACGACGATCGTGCCCGAAGCTTTTGAGGCGAGCGCACGCTCTGCTGTACGGCGGACCAACGGTTGGCCGTCGAAAAGCGCCATAAGTTTGTTCGGCCCGCCCATGCGGCTCGAACGGCCTGCCGCCAAAAGCACGATCCCGACCTTGAGCCGGCTTACGGCCGGCAGCGGTTCGCGCGGCTGCGGGCGTGTCGGGATTTCCATCAGCAGGCCGCCGACGCCCATGCCGGCGATGTCGGTCGCCGTTACGTCGAGGCCGGCGATCAGCCGGTCGAGCACCCAGTCGAAGCCGTTCTCCTTGGGGCTGCGGGCGCAGCCCGGCGCGCCGATGATCTGCTTGCCGGCGACCCTGCCGAGCACCAGCAGATTGCCGGGGTCGACCGGCATGCCGGCGCGGATGACAGTACCGCCCGCTTCCTCGATCGCGGCCGGAACGACGTCGGCGAAATCGCTCATGGCCGAAGCGCCGAAGATCACGACCATGTCGTTATCGCGCGCCAGCGAGGCGGCCGCCTCGGCAACCGGCGCAACCTCGTGCGGCGTGCGGCGCTCGGCCGTCAGCCGCCCGCCCGAACGCGCCAGCCGTGCCTCGGTGACGCGCAGCGTCTTGTCGAGCACGCTCGGCTTGACGCCCGGCAAGACGGTCTGGATAACACCGACACGAATGGGCCGATAGGCATTGACGGCAAAGATCTCGCCGCCGGCGCAGATTTCCATGACCGCATCGACCAGCGCCGACCCAACGGCGAAGGGAATGATCTTCACGGTTGCTACCATCTGGCCCTTTTCGACCGGCGCATGCTGGCCAAGCGTGGCGATGGTGATGGTTGGATCGACGGCATTGATGGCGTCGATCATCGCGCTGTTGACGGTGAAGACGCCAGCGGCTTCGGCATGGAGGTTGACCCGCCCCGTCGCGGCAGGCTTGGCCGCGACATTGCGGTGGCGCATACCGGTCGCGATCCGTTCGGCGGCGGCGTCTTCGCCCAGATCGCCGGGAGAAAGCACGGCCGCGACGACTTCGCTGATGCCCGCCGCTTTCAGCACCCCGACATCCTCTGCACTCAGCCGATGCGCTTTGCGGAAACGTCGCTCGCCGACCGTCGTCGCGTGCGCAAGCACGGCGCCTTCGGCCTGTTCGATAGGAACCGGGCCGAATTTCACGCTGCGGCGTCCCTGGCTTCGAGGCCGCGCGAGCGAAACGCGTGAATGACCTGCGCCAGCACGGCGACGGCGATCTCGGCGGGGCTGGCCGCACCGATGTCCAGACCGATCGGCGCCTGGATGCGGGCGATCTGCTCGGAACTGGCGGCCAGCGCCAACAGGCGCTCGATACGCTTCGCGTGGGTTTTCCTGCTGCCGAGTGCCCCGACATAGAAGCAACTGGCGTCGAGCGCCGCCTTCAGCGCGAAATCGTCGATCTTGGGATCGTGGGTGACGGCGGCGACCGCCGTGTAGCTGTCGAGTGGCTGTCGTTGCAGCACCTCCTCAGGCCATTCGGCGTGCAACGCGACGTCGGGAAAGCGGTCCGACGTGGCAAAAGCCGTGCGCGGATCGATGATCTCGACTGGATAGCCGGCGATCCTGGCCATCGGCGCCAGCGCCTGGCTGATGTGCACGGCGCCGATCACCACCAGGCGCGGATGCGGCAGATGCGCGTTGAGAAAAAAGGTGCGCCCTTCCGCTTCGACCGAGCCGGAATTCCCGGTGCGGAACGCCTTGCTGATCGCGGCACCGAGATCGCCGGCGACCGGATCGCCTTCGCGCACGATACGGTCGCGGCCGTCACCAAGATCGGTGACCAGGATCGCGGCGCGGCGGGCGCGGCGCTCGGCGTTGAGTGTTTTCAGCGCATAGGGATCCATCGAAGATCAGCCTAGCCTTTCCACATACACTTTGATGCGGCCGCCGCAGGAAAGGCCCACCTGCCAGGCGGTCTCGTCGGCGACGCCGAATTCCAGCATTCTGGGCTTGCCGGTGCCGATGACGTCCATGGCCTCCGTGACCACGGCGCCTTCGACACAGCCGCCCGAAACCGAGCCGTGGAAATTGCCGTCGGCGTCGATAACCAGATGGCTGCCGGCCGGGCGTGGCGCGGAACCCCAGGTCTCGACAACGGTCGCGATGGCGACACCCTTGCCGTCCTTCATCCAGCCTTCCGCGATGATCAGCGGGTCGCGGGCCTCGTCGAGATAAATGCTGTCGCTCATCGTTGCTTCTCTCAGGGTCTGTTTTTCCCGGAAATATGTGTGTTCAGCAGCATATGGCTACGCGGCGCGCCTCGCGCCACCCTCCATCCATCGCCGCGGATCGACGGCATATCCAGGCTTCCGGTCCAGCGAGGCGCAGAGATCGGCGAGCGCGTCGAGATTGTGCACGGCACGGAATTCGTCGACATGCGGCAGCATCGCCCTGACGCCGCGGGCGCGCGCCTGGAAACCGTCAAAGCGCAGCAAGGGGTTCAGCCAGATCAGCCGCCGGCAGGATTTGTGCAGACGCTCCATTTCCTCCGACAGGCCGTCGACCTCGTCTCGCTCCAGCCCGTCGGTGATCAAAAGCACCACCGCGCCCTGTCCCAGCACGCGCCGCGACCATATCAGGTTGAACTCGGCCAGCGTGTCGCCGATGCGCGTGCCGCCCGACCAGTCCTTGACCGCGGTGGAACAGTCGGCCAGGGCGGCGTCGGGATCGCGATGGCGCATCTGTCGGCTCAGATTGGTGAGCCTGGTGCCGAAGACGAAAGTGTGCACGCGCCGGCGCTTTTCCGTCAGAGCATGCAGGAAATGCAGGAAGATGCGCGTGTACTGGCTCATCGAACCGGAAATGTCGGCAAGCACGACCAGCGGCGGATACACTTCGCGGGGCGAGCGGAACTTCGGCAGGATCAGTTCGCCCCCAGTGCGTGCGGCCGAGCGCATCATGGCACGCGGATCGATGCGGCGACCGTGCGAATCGGCCTTGAAACGGCGCGTCCGCACCATATCGAAGGGCAACCGCAGTTCGGCGATCGCTTTCCTGGCGTCGGCCATCTCGGCGGCATTCATCTGAGCGAAATCCTTGGCCCTCAGCACCTCGTTGCCGG
Source organism: Mesorhizobium sp. B2-5-3 (assembly GCF_006441005.1). Taxonomy (NCBI): domain Bacteria; kingdom Pseudomonadati; phylum Pseudomonadota; class Alphaproteobacteria; order Hyphomicrobiales; family Phyllobacteriaceae; genus Mesorhizobium; species Mesorhizobium sp. B2-5-3. The sequence continues at coordinate 363,581 of NZ_VFUS01000003.1, read as the reverse complement.
AGAAAGTAAAGCGCGCGTCGACCTCGATCTCGGGGATTTCCTGCGCCGGCTGGTTCCTGCTGTGGCCTGCGAACATGGCCTGGCTGACACGGCTTTCGGCCGCGCGTGGCTTCTGCTTCTCCCTGGTATCGGGCGCCACCGGCGAAAGCATCGCCAGCATCTTTTCGATCAGCTCACGCGACTTCCAGAATAGCCGGAAGGCCTCGTCAAAGATGGCATGGTCCTCATGCCGCGACACCAGCACGGCATGCAGCGTCCAGTAGAAATCGTCGCGCGCGCCGATGCCGGTGGCAAGTACCGCCTCGATGGCATCCTTGACCGAGGCCGGACCGACGCGCATGCCTGATTTGCGCAAGACACGGGCGAAATAGACGATGTTGTCGGCGATGTGACCGTCGACAGTCGCCTCCCTGGGTTCCGCGCGAGGCATGGCCATGAGCCCTACTCCGCCGCCGAAAGCTCGGCCTTCACCTCGTCGAGGATACGCCGGCCTTCGCCCTCGCCGATGCGGGCAATGTCGTCCTGGTATTTCAGCAGCACGCCGATCGTGTCGGAGACGGTTTCCGGGTCGAGCGCGACCTTGTCGAGTTCGGTCAGCGCGCCGGCCCAGTCGATGGTCTCGGCAACGCCCGGCATTTTGAACAATTCGATCTGGCGCAGCTTCTGGATGAAGGAGACCACCTCGGCCGAAAGCCGGCTGTTGGCCTGCGGCACCTTGCGGCGCACGATCTCCAACTCCCGCTCGGCGCTGGGATAATCGACCCAGTGATAGAGGCAGCGCCGCTTCAGCGCGTCATGGATTTCGCGGGTGCGGTTGGTGGTGATTATGACGATCGGCGGCTCCTCCGCCCTGATCGTGCCGAGTTCGGGCACCGTCACCTGGAAATCGGAAAGGATCTCGAGCAGGAACGCCTCGAACGCCTCGTCGGTACGGTCGAGCTCGTCAATCAGGAAAACCGGGGCGGCGCCGGCCTTGCCGGTCAGCGCATCGAGCACCGGACGGCGTATCAGGTATTTTTCCGAGAAAACGTTGCGCTCCATGTCGGAGCGGTCAACCTTGCCGGCCGCCTCCTCCATGCGGATCTCGATCATCTGCGCGGCATAATTCCACTCATAGACGGCGGACGAGACGTCGAGACCCTCATAGCATTGCAGACGGATCAGCCGGCGGCCGAGCGCCTCTGCCAACACCTTGGCGATCTCGGTTTTGCCGACGCCGGCCTCGCCCTCGAGGAACAGCGGCCGCTTCATGCGCAGCGACAGGAAAAGCACGGTGGCCAACGACCGGTCCGCCACATAGTCCGCGCCGGTCAGGAGATCGAGCGTCTCGTCGATCGTCCGCGGCACGGGGCGCGGTTTTAGCTCGGTCATTCCTTCTCCGTGGACGCCTCTGCCCCGCTTTCCAAAACGTGGTAGCCGCGGGCGTGATAGATCAGCGGCCGCAAATTATCGCCCATGCGCAGGCCTGTCACCTTGCCAAAAAGCACACGATGGGTGGCCAGGTCCTTGGTGTCGATCAGTTCGCAGTCGAACACGGCGAGCGCGCCCTTCAAGGTCGGCGCGCCGGTGGAGATCACATCCCACTCGCCGAGCGCGAAACGTTCCTCGACCGGCAGGCCGGTGATGCCGGAAAAGCCGATCGACAGCGGCTCCTGGTGCGAGGCAAGCGTGTTCAAGGCAAACCTGCCGTTTTTCACGAACGGCTCGTTCTTGGGATTTTCACGGTTCAGGCAGACCAAAATGGTCGGCGGCGTATCGGAAACCGAACAGGCGGCGATGACCGTCGCGCCGCGCTTGCCGGCCGGCCCGTCGGTGGTCACCACATGGACGTGACCGGCAAAATGGCTCATCGCGTCGCGATAGGCCTGCGGTCCTATGTCGTTCTTCTTCAACACCGGAGATTTTCCATAGCCTGAACCCTATCGCTATATATGGCTAGATATGACAAGCCACAAGCGAAGTGCTTGGCCCATATCCCGAAATTCGCGTGTTGCGCCAAGACCGGGCAGCCTTTAGGTCTTGGCGGGAGTGGCGCCGGGACCATCCGGGCTCGCTTGGAGGAAGTCTTCGACAGGATGCGACCCGGGGCAACGATATCTGCCGCGCTGGCCTGGCTGCTGCTGACCGGCGCCGCCAACGCCCAGACGCTGCTCGTCGGTGTTGCCGCGCCGCTCTCCGGATCCTCGGCGATCCTTGGCAGGCAGATCGAAGCCGGCGCCGAAGTGGCGGCCCAGGCGAACGGCATCGAGCTCAAGACCATCGACGATGCCTGCACGGCCGATGGGGGTGCCGCGGCAGCCCGGGAATTCGCGACCGCCAAGGTCAATGTCGTCGTGGGATTTCTCTGTACGGAAGCGATCGAGGCGGCGATGCCGATCTTGAAGGACGCAGGCATCGCCGTCATCACCGTTGGCGTGCGAACCGAAAGCCTGACTGACCGTCGTCCCAAGACCGGCTGGCCGGTCTACCGGCTCGGACCGAGGGGCGACGACGAGCGCAATGCCGTCGCCAACACCCTTACCCGGCTTTGGCAGAACGAACTGTTCGCCGTCATCGATGACGGCACCATCTACGGCCGTGAGATCGCCGAGACGTTGCGGGCGGCGGCCGAACAGGCGGCGCTGAAGCCGGTGTTCGTCGATACGTTCCGGCCGCAGCTCGACAACCAGATCGGTCTGATTGGCCGGCTGAAGAAGGCCGGCGCAACCCATGTCTTTGCCGGTGGCGACGGCGACGACATCGCCATCATGGGTCGCGACGCCGCGCAACTCGACGCCGGCATCGTATTCGCCGGCGGCGAGAACCTGCGCACTCCGCCCGGCGCAGTGCCCTATGCCACGGGAACGCTGATGATCGCTCCCCCGGAATGGGCCGATGTCGCCAATCCCAAGGTGCTGGAGGTGTTTGCCTCGCAGAAGATCGTGCCGGACGGCTACACGCTGCCGGCCTATGCGGCGGTAGAAACCGCCAAGGCGGCGATGGCGGAAGCCGCAAGCTCCGGCAGGCCGCTTGCGGAAGCGCTCATCGGGCATGATTTCACCACGGCGATCGGGCCGGTGCGCTTTGATGCGAAGGGCGACCTCAGCCGGAATCCGTACCGCGTCTTCCGGTTCGATGGCGCCCGCTTCGTACCGTTGGAAAGCAACTGATGTTTCGCACCGGCCCGCGCAACCTGATCACCGATGTCGCCGGTCTCAGCGTCGGCAATGCCTCCGATGCCCGACTGAAATCCGGCGTGACGACGGTCCTTTGCGACGAGCCGGCCGTAGCCGGCGTCCAGATCCTGGGCGGTGCGCCGGGCACGCGCGAGACGGACCTGCTCGAACCCCACAATTCGGTTGAGACGGTCCATGCCGTGGTGCTGTCGGGCGGGTCGGCTTTCGGCCTCGACGCAGCGTCCGGCGTACAGGCAGCACTGCGCGAGCGTGGCATCGGCTTCGAGGTCGGCGGCTTTCGCGTGCCGATCGTGCCGGCGGCGATCCTGTTCGACCTGCGCAATGGCGGCGACAAGGACTGGGGCCGCTATCCGCCATACCGCGACCTCGGCTACGAGACGGTGCAGGCCGCCGGTTCGGATTTCCAGATCGGCACGACCGGCGCCGGCACCGGCGCGCTGACCTCCGGTCTCAAGAGCGGGCTTGGCTCGGCTTCGACGCTGCTTGACAATGGCGTCACCATCGGCGCGCTGGCGGCGGTCAATCCGATCGGCTCGGTGACCATCAGCCGAAGCCGCCATTTCTGGGCGGCTCCGTTCGAGATCGGCGATGAATTCGGCGGGCTTGGCTATCCCTCGCCAATGCCGGACGACGCCAAAAGCATCCTCTTGAAGTTTCGCGACAAGACGTTCACGGGCAAGGCGGATGCCGGCGGCAACACCACCATCGCCGTTATCGCCACCGATGCCGTTCTCACCAAGGCCGCCGCAAAGCGCCTGGCCATGTCAGCGCATGACGGTTTCGTGCGGGCCATATGGCCGACGCACACGCCGGCCGATGGCGATCTGGTCTTCGCGCTGGCGACCGGCAGGAGCGGTATCCGGCTCGAAGCCGACGCGGCAATCGACCTTTATGCCGCGGCAGGCGCCACGATGGCGCGCGCCATCACGCGCGGCGTTTTCGCCGCGACGCCCGCCGAGGGCGATCTGTTTCCGGTCTGGTCTTCGCGCTGACTTATACGCGATCAGGTGGGGTCGGACTTTTCTTCCTCGAAAGTGACCGCGACGTCGGAATTCGCCGACAGCCAGACCTTCTTTCCCTCGACCTCCGCGACAAGGCTCAGGGGAATGAAATGATGGTGCCCCTTATGCGTGCCCATACCGCTGTCGGACTTGGTCAGCTTGATCCGCTGCCCCTCGACTTTGTCGACCGTGCCGACATGAACGCCATCGGCACCGATCACTTCCATATGCTCACGAATTTTGCTGGTGTCGGTCATGGTGGTTCTCCATTGGGACTGCCGACAATAACAGACGAGGCCGCGATTGGATGCATGGCGCTTGCTTTATCGGGCAGCGCGACGCCGGTATCTTGTCGTGATAGGGAATGGCGATATCGTTGGCCGGCGGAAAACCTCATGCAAAACCTTCTTCTGTTTGCCGTTTGCCTGCTTGCGCAGTTTTGCGCAGTCGTCGCCGCCCGGGCCGGGGATGTCGCCGAGCTTGAAATCCTGGGCTTCACCAAGGACGGCGGCATCTTCGCGTTCGAAGAATATGGCGTGCAGGATGGATCGGGATTTCCCTACGCCAATCGCTATTATATCGACACCAGCAACGACAGCTTTCTCCAGGGAACGCCTATTCGCGTCCGGCTCGACGACGAGAACGCCACGTTGACGGCGGCTCGTATTCAGGCCCGCGAGAAGGGCGAAGCGGTCGTCAGCCAGGCGGAGTTGGCCGCGAACAAGGGCATCACCGCAGGCTTCAACCCGGTAACGGAGATGTCCGCCGACCCGCATCGGATGGCGGTCAATCCGCGTCCGATCTTCTCGCCAGTCGACCAGCCGCTCGAGTTCCGGCTGGACGAGATCGGCATGAACGAGACTAAGGGCTGCGAGAGCCAGGGTGAGATCAATGGCTTTCGGCTGCTGCGCGTCGAGGCGCAAGCCGGCGGTACGACGAAGCTGTTGCACGAGGACAAATCGATCCCCAAGAGCCGGGGTTGCCCGAACGGCTACCGCATCGGAGCCGTGCAGACATTTTCGATGGACAATCCCAGCGCCTATGCGGTGCTGATCGCGGTGCGCCAATATGGCTTCGAAGGCCCGGACTATCGCTGGATCGCGGTAACCGGCCGCCTGTGACACCGCTCGTCCACCCCGCCAGGCGTCATCGCGCCCTGGGCCGCCTCCGCGGCGCCATACCAACGCCGGGCACGGCGCTGCTCGGCGCGCTGCTTTGGGCCGCCACGATGGGCGCCAGCGCGCTCCTCAACCTGTTGCTGGAAAGTTGGCTGACGCCAGATAAAATCCGCACCGTGACGCTGCTGTTTGCAGGCGGCGGCGCTCTGGCCTTTCCTGTTGGCCTGTTCGCGGCACGGCTGGTCTCGCGCGGAAGGAGCTGGGAAGTCGCCTTCGCGGCGGCATTCGTGGGTCTCGCCGCCGCGACGATCGGCCTGACCGCCGGGCTGTATGCCTTGCAATACCGGTCCTACTATGCCGCATGGCATGCACCTACCTTCACCCTCACCTGGGGGCTCCAGTTCGTCTTCACGATGGCGGTGGCGCTCTACCAGTTCGTGGTGCTGGGCATCAGGCTCTATTTCCCGATCGGGTTCCTCGCCTTGTTTGCCGCCAGCCTCTGGTTTGCGCGGCGGCGGCGTTGAGCATTTTGTCCGCCTCTGTTAGGACGCGGGCAAATTTCTCGACACGTCAGGACTGACCGATGATCCCTCGCTACTCCCGGCCGGAAATGGTGGCCATATGGTCGCCCGAAACCCGGTTCCGCATCTGGTTCGAGATCGAGGCTCATGCCTGCGACGCGCTGGCCGAACTCGGCGTCATCCCGAAACAGGCGGCGAAGACCATCTGGGAAAAAGGCAATGCCGCGAAGTTCGACGTCGATGCGATCGACGAGATCGAGCGCGTCACCAAGCACGACGTCATCGCTTTTCTCACCCATCTCGCCGAATTCGTCGGACCCGACGCCCGCTTCATCCATCAGGGCATGACATCCTCGGACGTTCTCGACACGTGTTTCGCGGTGCAGCTCACGCGTGCCAGCGACATGCTGCTGGCCGACATCGACGCGCTGCTTGCGGCGCTGAAGCGCCGCGCCTTCGAGCACAAGGATACCGTCACCATCGGCCGCAGCCACGGCATCCATGCCGAGCCGACCACCTTCGGCGTCAAGCTGGCGCAAGCCTATGCCGAATTTTCGCGCTGCCGCGAGCGGCTCGTGCATGCTCGCGAGGACATAGCCACCTGCGCCATTTCGGGAGCGGTCGGCACCTTCGCCAATATCGAGCCTTATGTCGAAGAGCATGTCGCGGCAAAGCTCGGGTTGAAGCCGGAGCCGGTATCGACGCAGGTGATCCCGCGCGACCGCCATGCCATGTTCTTTGCCACGCTCGGCGTCATCGCATCGTCGGTGGAGCGGCTGGCGATCGAGATCCGGCATCTGCAGCGCACCGAGGTGCTGGAAGCCGAAGAGTATTTTTCGCCTGGCCAGAAAGGTTCGTCGGCGATGCCGCACAAGCGCAACCCGGTGTTGACCGAGAACCTAACCGGCCTTGCCCGCATGGTGCGCTCCTTCGCGCTGCCGGCGATGGAGAATGTGGCGCTCTGGCACGAGCGCGACATTTCGCATTCCTCCGTCGAGCGCATGATCGGGCCGGATGCGACGGTGACGCTGGATTTCGCGCTGGCGCGGCTGACCAGCGTCATCGACAAACTGCTCGTCTATCCCGACAACATGCTGAAGAACATGAACAAGTTCCGCGGCCTGGTGCATTCACAGCGCGTGCTGCTGGCATTGACGCAAGCCGGCGTCTCCCGTGAGGATGCCTACCGGCTGGTGCAGCGCAATGCCATGAAGGTGTGGGAGCAAGGCGCTGATTTTCTTGAAGAACTACTGGCCGACAATGACGTCACCGCCGTCTTGCCGGAAGCCGAGATCCGCGAGAAATTCGACCTGGGCTACCACACCAAGCATGTCGACACGATCTTCCGGCGGGTGTTCGGAGAGGCCTGAGGGGCTTTCCTTCTCCCCGTCGCTACGAGGAGAAGGTACCGCAGGACGTAACTGCCGATCACGCTTTGCCGGGAACGGTCCTGATCACCGTGCCCCACGGATCTTCGCGGGTCGTTTCACTGGCCACGTTGTCGGACCGCATCTCGACCCAGGCAAGGCCTGACCGGGTCGGATCGCGGCGGCCGGCGCCGGCGCTCTGCCACGCATTGGCGCCGATATGATGATGGTAGTGGCCTGACGACAGGAACACAGCCTGGCCGCCATACTTCGCCACCGTGTCGAAGCCGAATTCCTGGTTCCACCAGGCTTCCGCCTCTTCCGGCCGGCCGACGCGCAGGTGGACGTGGCCGACAATGCTGTTTTCAGGCGCTCCCTGCCAGCCCGCGTCGCCCGCCGGCACTTCGGCGACGACCGAAGGAATGTTCAGCCGTTCGGTCGCCATCGCGATCTTGTCGCCGTTCCACGTCCAGTCCTGCGGACGGCGATCGGCATAGATCTCGATCCCGTTGCCCTCGGGATCGGTGAGGTACAGCGCTTCGCTGACCAGATGGTCCGAAGCGCCCTCTATGGCGATCTTGTCTGATATGGCGTGGTTGATCCAGCGGCCGAGATCGGCACGGCTGGGCAGCAGGAAAGCCGTGTGGAACAGGCCGGCGCTGCGCGGATCGTCAGGCTTGGCCGAGGCGTCCGGCTCCAGCACCAACAGCGGACGGTTGGCGGCGCCCAGGGTGATCGCGCCATCGGCGCGGCTCAATTCCTGCAAGCCGACAACAGCGCGATAGTAGGCCGCTAGGCTTTCGGCGTCGCGCGCCTTCAGCCCGACCCGGGCAACGCTCACCGGCGTGGTGGCGGCAAAGGGCAGTTCGCTCATGATTGTCTCCGTTGCGGCGACGCTTTGGCATAAACCCCGAGGTCAGGAGCCCGGCGCCGGCGATCATTGTACATCGTGTCAGCACCAAATGCGGTCCTTCACGGCTGTTTCTTTCCAGAGGACAAATCGGCGATCGTGATCGTTCACACAAGACAGCGAAAAGCGAACATGGTGTTCACCATTGCAAGCAGGAGCGCACCCATCGGCGGTTGCATGAGGCAATCACGCTCGCTATCTCAGCGCCATGAAAGTCAAAGACGCAGATATTCTCATCATCCCGGGCTACACTAACTCCGGACCCGAGCACTGGCAGACCCGCTGGCAGTCAAAGCTGTCGACCGCGCGGCGCGTCGAGCAGGCGGAATGGTCGAAGCCCGTGCGCGAGGACTGGACGGCGAGCGTGGCTAAAGCGGTCAACGAAGCCGAGAAGCCCGTCGTCCTCGTCGCGCATTCCCTTGGCGTTGCCGCGGCGGTGCAAGCCATCCCGCAGTTTCGCAAGCCGGTCGCCGGCGCATTCTTCGTGGCGCCGCCCGATGTCGCCAATCCGGAGGTACGGCCAAGGCACCTGATGACGTTCGGCCCCTACTCGCGCGAGCCGTTGCCCTTCCCGTCCATGGTGATTGCCAGCCGCAACGATCCGTTCTGCGCCTTCCACGTCGCCGAGGACATTGCCGGCGCCTGGGGGTCTCTCTTCATCGATGCCGGTGAAGCCGGTCACCTCAACACCGATTCAGGCTTCGGCCCATGGCCCGAAGGTTCGATGACCTTCGCCAAATTTCTCACCGAACTGAAGGCCTGACGACCCCGACCGGATCGCGGCTCTCAGCCGCCGATCGAATCCTTGATGCCTTTCAACAGCGTCTTCGCCCCTAGTGAAATCAGCGCGTGCTCGGACCCTGTGGCCAGCAGGCGGTAGCCCATCGCCACGACGCGGCCGGCGATGGCCGGTTCGATGACGTAGATCGCCGCATGTTTGCCGGCCTTGCGGGTACGCTCGGCGATCGAACCCACCGTTTCCATCATGCTTTCGAGCGTCGAATTGACGGTCGTGCCGTTCGACCAGGCAATCGAGAAGTCCGATGGCCCCAGGAAAATGCCGTCGATACCGGGTGTATCGAGGATGCCGTCCAGCGCATCGAGCGCCGCCCGCGTCTCGACCATGGCGAAGGCCATTGTGCGCTGGTTGCTGTCGCGCAGCCATTCGGCATGATCACCCTTGCCATGGCGTGGGAAGGCATAGGTGGGGCCCCAGGAGCGCTCGCCCACCGGCGGGTATTTCATCGCCGCAGCGAACAGTTTTGCATCCGCCACCGAGTTGACCATCGGCGCGATCACCGCCTCGGCGCCGAAATCGAGCGCCCGGCTGGCCATGTCGAAACGGCCGACGGGAATACGCACCAATGCCGGCTTGCCGGTGGCAAGCACGGGCGCCAGGCCGCGCAACACGCTGTCTTCATGATGGCCGCCATGCTGCATGTCGAGCGTGACCGCATCGAAGCCCTGCCTGGCAAGGATTTCGACGGTCAGCGCGTCCGGCACGCCTGACCATGCGGTGACCAGCGTTTCATCGGCCGCAAGGCGGGATTTTAGGGACATCGGCTGTTTCCTCGCTAAGGATCGCAGTTTCAGCCGGAAACGACGGGAAACGCAAAGAAAAACCGCCCGGCTGGGCCGGGCGGTCGATTGGTCCAGTCATTCTTTTGCCGCAGGTTCCGTCGCAAAATTGTGGGACATTTTTGCGGAACCTGCTTCGGCCGGATCAGGTGTTCTTGATCTGCTCGATGGCCTGCGCCATCAATTCGTCCATGGTGCGGCGGATCTGATGGTCCGACTGGCTGACGCCGGCAGCGTCGAAATCCTTGCGGATCTTGCGGAAGACGTCGTGATCGCCGGCTTCCTCGATATCGGAAACAACCACTTCCTTGGCGTAGGCATCGGCCTCGGCGCCGGATTTCCCGAGCTTTTCCGCGGCCCACAGGCCGAGAGCCTTGTTGCGGCGCGCCGACGCCTTGAACCGAAGCTCCTCGTCGAACACGAATTTGCGCTCAAAACCCTCTTCGCGATCCTTCATGTTGCTCATGGCGTCCCTCCGATGGAAATCGATTCGCTGGCATTGATGAATATGTGATGGCGAAGCACAAACCAAAAGGCTGGCGGCCGGTCAATACGCTTCGTGGCTTGCTGCGCTGCGGCATTTCGGTCCCGAAAGCAGTTGATTGAAAGGATTTGCCGATTGAGCAAACAAGGCGATTACGATAGACACCGGCATTGAACGCCACCGTCGCCACACTAATTTAGGCAGACGGACAGGAACTGGTCGCTTGCCGCCTGCCCGCAAATCCAGAGAAAAATCAAATGAAAAATCGCCGCCGCATTTATGAAGGCAAGGCCAAGATACTTTATGAAGGCCCTGAGCCCGGGACGCTGATCCAGTTCTTCAAGGATGACGCCACCGCGTTCAACAAGAAAAAACACGAAGTCGTCGATGGCAAGGGCGTGCTTAACAATCGCATTTCCGAGCACATCTTCAATCATCTCAACCGGATGGGCATTCCGACCCACTTCATCCGCCGGCTCAACATGCGCGAGCAGCTGATCAAGGAGGTCGAGATCATCCCGCTCGAAGTGGTGGTGCGCAATGTCGCCGCCGGTTCGCTGTCCAAGCGCCTTGGCATCGAGGAGGGCACGGTCCTGCCCCGCTCGATCATCGAATTCTATTACAAGGCCGATGCGCTCGACGACCCGATGGTCTCTGAAGAGCACATCACTGCCTTCGGCTGGGCGAGCCCGCAGGAAATCGACGACGTCATGGCGCTGGCCATTCGCGTCAACGACTTCCTGTCCGGCCTGTTCATGGGCGTCGGCATCCAGCTCGTCGATTTCAAGATCGAATGCGGACGCCTGTTCGAGGGCGACATGATGCGCATCGTCGTAGCCGACGAGATCTCGCCCGATTCCTGCCGGCTGTGGGACGTGGCGACGCAGGACAAGCTCGACAAGGACCGTTTCCGCCGCGACATGGGCGGCCTCGTGGAGGCCTACCAGGAAGTCGCCCGCCGTCTCGGTATCATGAACGAGAACGAGCCGCCGCGTCCAACCGGACCGGTGCTCGTCGCGTCGAGCGAGCCGCCGAAGGGCATGAAGCACTAATTGCCAGCAACGGGCTTGCCGGAAACGGCAGGTCCGGCGCAGACCGATACCGATCATTCAGGAGCATCGATGAAAGCCCGTATCACCGTAACCCTCAAAAACGGCGTGCTGGACCCGCAAGGCAAGGCGATCGAGCATGCGCTGTCGGGGCTAGGTTTTGACGGCATCGGCTCGGTGCGGCAAGGCAAGGTGTTCGACGTCGAGCTCGCCGGGACCGACAAGGCCAAGGCCGAGGCCGATCTCAAGGCCATGTGCGACAGACTGCTGGCGAACACGGTGATTGAGAACTATAGTGTGACGCTTACCTGAGGTTGTGCCGGAGGCACGGATGCCCCAACTTGCCGAAACCCAGAGGCCTTACGAACCAAAATGAAATCAGCCGTCGTCCTCCTGCCTGGCCTTAACCGCGACCGCGATATGATCGCGGCGCTGACCAAGATTTCCGGCAAAGCGCCAGCCACGGTCTGGCAAACCGACACCGAAATCCCGGATGTCGACCTGATCGCCATTCCCGGCGGCTTCTCCTTCGGCGACTATCTGCGCTGCGGCGCGATCGCGGCGCGCATGCCGGTGATGCGGGCGGTCGCTGAAAAGGCGGCCAAGGGCGTCATGGTCATCGGCGTCTGCAACGGTTTCCAGATCCTGGTCGAGGCCGGCCTGCTGCCGGGAGCGCTCATGCGCAACTCCTCGCTTAAATTCGTCTGCCGGCAGGTGAAGCTCGAGATCGCCAACGCCAACACCATGTTCACCCGCCGCTACCAGCCGGGCCAGATCATCCGCTCGCCGGTGGCGCATCACGACGGCAACTACTTCGCCGATGCCGAGACGCTTGCACGCCTGGAAGGCGAAGGCCAGGTGGTGTTCCGCTATGCGGACGGCACCAATCCCAACGGCTCGATCAACGACATCGCTGGCATCATCAGCAGCCAGGGCAACGTGCTGGGCCTGATGCCGCATCCCGAGAACCTGATCGAAGCGGCACATGGCGGCAATGACGGGCGGGCGTTGTTCGAAGGCGCGCTCGGCATCGCCGCCTGATATCTTCCGAAATTCTTTCAGAACCTGGGGGCGGCCTGACGATGAGACTGACGATTGCTCGCTTTGCTCTCCTGGCTGCCGCCGGCCTTGCGCTGGCATCCTGCCAGTCGGGTCCGAAGAGCGCTCCGCCGCCTTCCGGCAAGAGCGCGGCGCTGCTGGCCATGGAACAGGTGGCGATCTCCGCCCACAAATGCTGGATCGCCAGCAAGGACCCGGCCTTCAAATCCTACCAGATGGCCAATGAGCTGAATTCGTTCAGCGGCACGCCGCGCTTCCTGCTGGTGCCGGCCAAGCATTATGGCGGCAAGCCGCTGCTGGTGGTGCAGGCGCAAGGCAATTCGAGCCGTGTAGACGTGTTCGGTCCGCTGATGGCCGAGCCGCTCGGCGCGCGCATCGGCTCCGACATCGCCCGCTGGCAGGCCGGCAATCCGGCCTGCGCCGCCGCCGCGTAAGATGGACCGGCTGCTGCAGGTCGCGGGTCTGGTCGCAGGGCTGGCCGGTCTTTTCCTGCAGTTCTCGATCACCGTTCCGGCCTCGATGGAAGCCGGCCGCGGCCTGATCGGTTCGGTCGTCTTCTACTTCAGCTTCTTTACCATCCTGACCAATATCGGTGCGGTGCTCGTCCATGCGTCGCTGCTGTCGCCCGCCGGCCATGCCTGGTTTCCGGCCTTTGCCGGAGCGCGGATGCGGGCAGGCGTCGCCGTCGCCATCACCGTGGTCTTCATGGTCTACGCCACCGTGCTGGCACGCCTCTGGCAGCCGCAGGGCCTGTTCCTGCTGTGCGACGTGCTGCTGCACTATGTGACGCCTGCACTGTTCGTGCTGTGGTGGCTGGCCGCCGGTGCCGACGGCAAGACGCGATGGCAAGACGTTTCCTGGTGGATGCTTTATCCGCTCGCCTATCTGGCCTATGCGCTGGCGCGGGCGTCCATAACAGGCGAAGTGCCCTACCCGTTCCTCGATGCCGCCAGGAACGGCATCGCCAGCGTCGCCATCGCCTCGCTGGCCATCACCGCCCTTTTCCTGGCGCTATGCGTTGGCGCCGTGCTTGCGGACCGCGGCCTGTCGCGGATCAGGGCGCCTGTTGTGCAGCCACGCAAGCAGGATTGAACACAGCATCGCGCCTGTTCATTTCCAGAATGGCCTGATCCCTTCGCGATGGGCGTCGCAGCGGGAAATGCCGATGTCCTTCAACTGATCGTCGGTCATGTCCAGCAAGGCGAGCCGGCTGCGCCTGCGCTCCAGCAGGCCGTCGATCCAGCGCCCCAGCGATTTGACCATACGCACGATGCGGCTGACAAAGCCGCCGCGGCCCACAGGTCGCGCGGCGAACAATCCTGCGGCTGTCTGGCTGATTGTCTCGATTGTATCCATCTTCGCTCTACCAAAGCTGCAAATTGCACTCTTTTATTCCACACAATGCATGTGAATTGACTCATCGTTCGACGCAATATACAAAATTGTCACCATGACAAATTGGCTTCCCGACCTCACCGCCAGCTCCGGCCCGCTTTATCAGCGCCTTGCTGACAGCATTGAGTCAGATATCGACCGCGGCGTGATCGACGCCGGGGCAAAGCTGCCACCGCAGCGGGATCTCGCCTATGACATCGGCGCAACCGTCGGCACGGTCGGCAGGGCCTATCAATTGTTGCGCGAGCGCGGGCTGGTCAGCGGCGAGGTCGGGCGCGGCACCTATGTCCTCGGCCGGCAGAACGCGAAGCCCGACTTCATAGCGCCGGACGCGCAAGGCACGCGCGACATCGATGCGCCGCGCGGCAAGCTGCGCTTCGACAGCACCGCGGCGCCCGATGTCGGCCAGGGCGCCATCGTCACCGAAGTGCTGTCGCGCACGGCTTCGGATCATGCGCATGAGATTTCGAGCTACACGCGGGATTTTCCCGAGCGCTGGTTCGAGGCCGGCGCCAGTTGGCTGTCGCGCAACTCGTTTCGACCGAGCGCCGATACGATCGTGCCGACGCTCGGTACCCATGCCGCTGTCATGGCGGCGATCGCCGCACTGACCACGCCCGGCGATTACGTCGCCTTCGAGCACCTGACCTATTCGCAGATTTCGCGCAGCGCCGGCCTGATCGGTCGTCGCACGGCGCTGGTGGCATCGGACCATCAGGGTCTCGACGCCGACGATTTCGAGCGCGTCTGCGCGCAAAAGCACCCGAAGATGATCTTTCTGATGCCTACGGTGCAGAATCCGACGCTGGCGATCCTGCCGGCAGCGCGACGTGAGGCAATCGCGCGGATCGCGCGTGAATACAATGTCGTCATTATCGAGGACGATCTTTACGGCGGCCTGACCGAAGATCCGACGCCAATGCTGGCCGACTATGCACCCGAGCGCACCATCGTCGCAGGCGGCCTGTCGAAATCGGTAGCGGCCGGCGTTCGCGGCGGCTGGCTTTCCTGCCCGCCCGCTTATCGCCATCGCATCCGCGTTGCCCATAAGATGATGACCGGAGGCATGCCTTTCCTGCTGGCCGAGGTGAATGCCCGGCTGGTGCTGTCGGGCCAGGCCGCGGACATACGCAAACGGGCCATCGCCGAAATCAACGCCCGCACCGCCATCGTGCGCGAGACTTTGGCCGGCTTCGAATTCAAGTCGCGGGACAATATACCCTTTGTCTGGCTGACCTTGCCCGACCCCTGGCTTTCCGGCACGTTCAAGAACGCCTGCCTCGAGCACGGCGTGCTAATCGACGACGAAGACGAGTTCAAGGCGGGCCGTTCCGAGCAGGTCTTCCACGCTGTGCGCTTCGGCATTTCGCAGCCGAGGCAGCGCAAGGACATCGCGGACGGCGTTGCGGCAATCCGGCGGCTCCTCGATGAGGGCCGTGCAGGCTACGACAGTTTTTCCTGATCCGCATCGCCTTGGAGCGTCGACGTTCAGGACGACGGCATGCCTCCAGGCAAGACCGAGGCGCGTCGGTTGAGTCCGGTCCGGTGGAACGCGCGTTCAAGGCGGCTTTCTCCGGATTTCAGCCACTTTTCGTCAGTCCGTGGGTGTATCGGCCGCAAAGCTTGCGATAAGAGGAGACTCAAAATCCCAAGCTCCCACGGATAAAAACCGCTGCCCATGACCATTTCCAATTCCGTGCCGATCACGCCCGAGCTCATTGCCGCGCACGGGCTGAAGCCAGACGAATACCAGCGCATCCTCGACCTCGTCGGGCGCGAGCCGAGCTTCACCGAACTTGGCATCTTCTCGGCGATGTGGAACGAGCATTGCTCGTATAAATCCTCGAAGAAATGGCTACGCACGCTGCCGACGACCGGTCCGCGGGTCATCCAGGGGCCCGGCGAGAATGCCGGCGTGGTCGATATCGGCGACGGCGACTGCGTCGTCTTCAAGATGGAGAGCCACAACCACCCCTCCTTTATCGAACCCTACCAAGGGGCGGCGACAGGCGTCGGCGGCATATTGCGCGACGTCTTCACCATGGGCGCGCGGCCGATCGCGGCGATGAACGCCTTGCGCTTCGGCGCTCCCGATCATCCCAAGACCAGGCACCTGGTGGCGGGAGTGGTTTCCGGCGTCGGCGGCTACGGCAATTCCTTCGGCGTGCCGACGGTCGGCGGCGAGGTCAATTTCGACGCCCGCTACAACGGCAATATCCTGGTCAACGCTTTTGCCGCGGGTCTTGCCAAGACGGACGCGATTTTCCTGTCGGAGGCCAAGGGCGTCGGCCTGCCGGTCGTCTATCTCGGCGCCAAGACCGGTCGCGACGGCGTCGGCGGCGCCACCATGGCCTCGGCCGAATTCGACGACAAGATCGACGAGAAGCGCCCGACCGTGCAGGTCGGCGATCCCTTCACCGAAAAGTGCCTGCTGGAAGCCTGTCTCGAACTGATGGCGTCCGGTGCGGTCATCGCTATCCAGGACATGGGTGCTGCCGGCCTTACCTGCTCGGCGGTCGAGATGGGCGCCAAGGGGGATCTCGGCATCGAGCTCGAGCTCGACAAGGTTCCGGTGCGCGAGGAGCGCATGAGCGCCTACGAGATGATGCTGTCGGAAAGCCAGGAGCGCATGCTGATGGTGCTGCGCCCCGAAAAGGAAAAGGAGGCCGAGGCGATCTTCCACAAATGGGGGCTCGACTTCGCCATTGTCGGCAAGACGACCGACGATCTGCGCTTTCGCGTCCTGCATCAGGGTGATCAGGTTGCGGACCTGCCGATCAAGGATCTCGGCGACAAGGCACCGGAATATGACCGTCCGTGGGTCGAGCCGAAGAAGCCGGCGCCGCTTGCGGCCAATGACATTCCGCAGGCCGATGTCGCCGAAGCACTGCTGAAGCTGCTCGGCGGCCCTGACCTGTCGTCGCGCCGCTGGGTGTGGGAACAGTACGACACGCTGATCCAGGGCAATTCGCTGCAGCTTCCCGGTGGCGATGCCGGCGTGGTGCGGGTCGAAGGCCATCCGACCAAAGCGCTGGCTTTCTCGTCGGACGTGACGCCGCGCTATTGCGAGGCCGATCCCTATGAGGGCGGCAAGCAGGCGGTGGCCGAATGCTGGCGCAACCTGACCGCCACCGGCGCGCTGCCGCTGGCGGCGACCGACAATCTCAATTTCGGCAATCCGGAACGGCCGGAGATCATGGGTCAGTTGGTCGGCGCGGTGAAGGGCATTGGCGATGCCTGCCGCGCGCTCGGCTTCCCGATCGTTTCCGGCAATGTCTCGCTCTACAACGAAACCAATGGCCAGGGCATCCTGCCGACGCCGACCATCGGCGGCGTTGGGCTCATCGCCGACTGGTCGAAGATGGTGCGAGCCGGCTTCGCTGCGCAGGGCCAGATGATCCTGCTGGTCGGCGCGCCGGCCTCATGGGGTACGCATCTCGGCCAATCGGTTTACTTGCGCGACATCCACGGCCGCAGCGACGGCCCGCCGCCGCCTGTCGACCTCGACCATGAAAAGCGTGTCGGCGACCATGTGCGCGCCCTCATCGCGTCCGGCATCGTCACCGCGGCTCACGACGTTTCCGACGGCGGCATTGCGGTCGCGCTGGCCGAGATGGCGATGGCATCAGGCATCGGCGCGACGGTCCCCGGACTGGCCGGCACCGATCCTATTCCGGTCTGGTTCGGCGAGGACCAGGGCCGCTATCTCCTGACGCTGTCAATCGATCCAGACAGTGAGGACTGGGACGCGATCCGCAAACAGCAAGGCGAACTCGGTATTTTCGCGCCCTGGATCGGCTCGACCGGCGGCAACACGCTGAAACTCGGCGAGGCACGGGCGATCCCGCTCGGCGAATTGACCGCCGCGCACGAAGGCTGGTTCCCGCGCTTCATGGATCAGGCCATTTGAGCAGAGCGTGATCCCGAAAAGTGGGAAACGATTTTTTCGGAAAAATCATGCTCAACCACAGGAAACTGGCCGTCCGGGCACTGCTTGCAGTCGTCTTCTGGCCATCGCTGTTCTTCTTCTGGTTTCTCGGCCCGTTCGTCTTTTTCCTGCTGTCGACGACATCGAGCGAGGTCTGCGCCCGGTTGGATACACGCGCGGAGTTCCTCGCCGCGGCCAACGACACGCTTCCGATGCTTGGCCTGCAAAACCTTTTCTATGCAGTTCCGCTTGTCTGCCTGGTGCTTTGGAGCCGGCTTCTGCCGGACCGGGCACGGACAAGGCACATCTTCACCTGCATAAAACTTTTCGCCGTCGCGGCCGCATTGGGGGCACTGTGGGAGTATGGCTCCTCGCTGGCCTGCGATGGCTACGGCCAGCCGTTCTTCTCGCCCGTCTGGCGGATGACCGCCTACCTGCCGATTGCCAACCTGGCGATCAACCTTCCCCTCTATGTGCTGACCTTCAGCCTTGGGCGGACCTTCTCGACGCCCGAGGACGAGCCCGCAGACGACGCCGGCGGTCAGAGCGAGAACGCGTCGTGAGCCACAATCGCGCTGGGGCTGGACGGAACGGCTTCAATCCCGGCCGGAAAGGCTTTAGGTTCACCCCGACTCTCATCGCACGGGCAGCCACGCCGCAGCCCGCCCTAAAAACAGGAATTTGCCATGGCAATGGATGCCCGCGACATTGAAAAACTGATCAAGGAGGGGATCCCGGACGCCAGGGTGACCATCCGTGACCTTGCCGGCGACGGCGATCACTATGCGGCCGAAGTGGTCGCCGAGAGCTTTCGCGGAAAAAGCCGCGTGCAGCAGCACCAGATGGTCTATGACGCGCTGAAGGGCAATATGGGCGGCGTGCTGCACGCGCTGGCGCTGCAGACCAGCGTGCCGGACTAGGGGCTTCCAGCGCCAAAGTCGCTTGGCCCAAAACGCCGCATCTTTTGCGCCATTCAGGCCACCACGCGGCTAAAGTCTTGTTTCGGGCAACCTATGGGTTTATCTGATGGAAAAGCTTCGAGCCTGACTCCCACAGGCGGGAAAGGATATTCCATGAGCGGCATCAACGACTACATCGACAACGAGGTGAAGGGCAACGACGTCGTGCTTTTCATGAAGGGCACGCCCGGTTTCCCGCAATGCGGATTTTCCGGCCAGGTTGTCCAGATCCTCGACTATATCGGCGCCGACTACAAAGGCGTGAACGTGCTGGATTCGGCCGAGCTGCGCCAGGGCATCAAGGAATACTCCAACTGGCCGACGATCCCTCAGCTCTACGTCAAGGGCGAATTCGTCGGTGGCTGCGACATCGTGCGCGAAATGTTCCAGGCGGGCGAGTTGCAGACATTCCTTGTCGAGAAGGGCGTGAGCGTCAAAGGCGCCGCCTGATTTCGGTTGGGCATGTCGCCGTCGACATGCCCTGAGCACCGGGGCAGCCCCGCCTCGGCAATTTTGCGTCCGGGACCCGGACCAGGACGAGCCAATGCGCCGGGCCACCGGCGCGTTTTCGTTTGAGAGATCGGACTTGCCGTGGACCAGCAGACGTCAGCACCGCAATCGGCAAGCAAATTGCCCATTCCGCGCTGGGAGTTCATCGCGCTGTGCGCAGCGCTGATGGCGCTCAATTCGTTGGCCATCGACATCATGCTGCCGGCGCTGCAGCAGATCGGCGCCTCGCTTGGCGTCGAGAACGAAAACCACCGGCAATATGTCATCACCGCCTATATTCTGGGTTTTGGCGGCGGACAGCTGTTTTTCGGACCGCTCTCGGACCGATTCGGGCGCCGTGCGCCGCTTGTCGCCGGCCTGATCATTTATGTGGCGGCGGCCGCCGCGGCCGCCATATCGCCAAGCTTTGAAACGCTTCTACTTTGCCGGGCCGTGCAAGGCATCGGTGCGGCCGCGACCCGCGTCATCGCCGTCTCGATCGTGCGCGACACGTTCGATGGCCGGCGCATGGCCGAGGTGATGTCGCTGATCTTCATGGTGTTCATGGCGATCCCGGTGATTGCTCCCGGCATCGGCCAGTTCATCATGCTGTTCGCGACCTGGCATTTGATCTTCGTCACCATGGCCGTCGGCGCGCTTGTCGTCTCGGCCTGGTCGCTGCTGCGCCTGCCCGAGACGCTACATCCGGAATATCGCCGGCCATTGACCGTCAATGCCATTGTCGGCGGGTTCCGCATCGTGCTGACCAACCGCGTCGCGATCTGCTATGCCTTCGCCAGTACGTTCATCTTCGGCGCCATGTTCGGCTTCATCGCCTCGGCGCAGCAGATTTATGTCGACATATTCAATGTCGGCGAATTGTTTCCGGTCATCTTTGCCGGCGTTGCCGGCGTGCTCGCCTTCTCCAACTATCTGAACTCGCGTCTTGTCGGCCGCATCGGCATGCGCCGCCTGTCGCAGAGCGCGCTGCTGTTGTTTCTGGTCATCAGCCTGGCCTGGCTGGTCGTTTCGCTGGAAATGAAGATGCCGCTCTGGCTGTTCGTCACCTTCTTTGCCTGCGCCATGCTCCCTTTCGGTGCGCTCGGCGCGAATTTCAATGCCTTGGCTATGGAGCCGCTTGGTCAGCTGGCCGGCACGGCCTCGTCCATTCTGGGCTTCATGCAGACGTTTCTCGGCGGCATTCTCGGCACGCTGATCGGCCAGGCTTTCAACGGCACGGTGACGCCATTGGCCGCCGGCTTCTGCAGCGTCTCGGTCGCAGCCCTGCTGATGATCTTCATCGCCGAACGCGGCAAGATGTTCCAGCCGCAGAATCAACCCGTCTCGGGGCACATTGCCGATCTGCATTGAATTGTCGCCTTTGCGGCGCTCGGCTGGGTAATCGAATTGGCAGCCGGCTATTGCGCCCAGAGTTCGCTGCGCAACTCGCGCCAGCTTTCCCGGTCGGGTGCGACAAGCAGGCCGCCGCCTACATGCGACGGTAGGTAGGCACTGGCGTCGAAACGCGCGGCGTGGCCGCCGGCCTCGGCATGAATCAGGACACCGGGCAGATGGTCCCACGGCATCAGCTTGTTGTAGACGACGAAATGGGCATGGCCGCTGGCCAGCAGGCGATATTCATGCGCGGCGCAGCGATAGGCGAATTGCGACAGGATTTTCGTCTGGTTGCGCGCCAGCCGCGACCGCTCTGGTTCGGCCATGTACTGCCAGGAGACGGAGCCGGTCATTCCCGAGATCGGCACGGGCGCCGCGACACGCACTTTTTCCAGGTTGCCATGCGCGTGCCTGATATGGCTGCCGGCGCCCCTGGCGCCGATCAGCCAGTCCTTGCCGACCGGATCGTGGATGATGCCTGCGACGGTCTCACCCCGGACCACGACACCCAGCATGACGCCGAACAACGGCACGCCGGAAGCGAAATTGAAAGTGCCGTCCACCGGGTCGATGGTGAAAGCCAGATCGGCATCGCCAAGACCGTCGAGCAGCGCCGGATTGTCGGAACAGGCTTCCTCGCCGACAATCATGGCCGTTGGGTAGCGCTCACGCGGCTTGGCGGTGATCAGCCGCTCGGCACTGACGTCGGCTTCCGTCACCAGGTCGGCGGCCGACGTCTTCTGGCGGACGTCGCCGCCGCCCAACCGGCGAAAGCGCGGCATGATTTCGGCTTCGGCTGCTTCGGCCAGGGTGCTGGCCAGCCAGTCGATCGCGGTATCGTCAAATGTCATCGGAAATGTCTTGCCTGCTGGAGAGCGTTTCATCGAGTGCGGCGAAATCGAACAGTTTCCTGTCGAGCAGATGCGACGGCCTGGTGTTGGACAACGCACGCAGCATCGTGTCCTTGCGCCCGGGCATGCGCTTTTCGATATCGTCGAGCATGGCCTTCATGGCGTTGCGCTGGAGACCTTCCTGGCTGCCGCAGAGATCGCAAGGGATGATCGGGAACCGCATCGCCGCGGCGAGCTTTTCCAGATCGATTTCGGCGCAATAGCTCAGCGGCCGCAGCACCATGACGTCGCCCTCGTCGTTGAGCAGCTTTGGCGGCATGGCGGCGAGACGGCCGCCGTGGAACAGGTTCATGAAGAAGGTTTCGAGAATGTCCTCGCGATGATGGCCGAGCACCAGCGCCGAGCACCCCTCCTCTCGGGCTACGCGATAGAGATGACCACGCCGCAGGCGTGAACAGAGCGAGCAATAGGTGCTGCCCTGCGGCAGCTTGTCGGTGACGACGGAGTAGGTGTCCTGGTATTCGATGCGGTGTGCAATGCCGTGGGCATTGAGGTAATCGGGCAGGATGTGCTTGGGAAAGTTCGGCTGGCCCTGGTCGAGATTGCAGGCCAGCAGCTCCACCGGCAGCAGGCCGCGCCATTTGAGGTCCAGCAGCATGGCAAGCAGGCCGTAGGAATCCTTGCCGCCCGACAGGGCCACCAGCCAGCGCTCGCCTGGCCTGACCATCGAAAAATCCTCGATCGCCTGGCGGGTCAGCCGCAGCAGCCGCTTGCGCAATTTGTTGAACTCGACCGAAGACGGCACATCGGCGAACAGCGGGTGAAAACCGCCTTCGATGTCGGCGGCCTGCTCAAGCGATTGAGCGTCTGGCAGCATGTTCATGGCGTCGGTTCCAAATCCTGGAGCAACGAACGTTCGGAGCTTCGTTGCCGCCCGGATTAGCGGACATGGCCGACAAAGAAAAGGCCGCCTCGATGGGCGGCCCCTTCCGGTCTCGCAAAAAGCCTTCGCTTAACGCGAATAGAATTCGACGACGAGGTTCGGTTCCATCTGGACGGCGAACGGAACGTCCGCCAGGCCCGGGATGCGCGAGAAGGTCGCGGTCATCTTGTTGTGATCGGCTTCGATGTAGTCCGGCACGTCGCGCTCGGCGAGGCCGACCGATTCCAGGACGATCACCAGCTGCTTCGACTTTTCACGCACTTCGACGACGTCGCCCGGCTTGCAGCGGTACGAGCCGATGTTGACGCGCTTGCCGTTGACGTTGACGTGGCCGTGGTTGACGAACTGGCGGGCGGCGAAAATGGTCGGAACGAACTTGGCGCGATAGACGACCGCGTCCAGACGCGACTCGAGCAGGCCGATCAGGTTCTCCGAGGTGTCGCCCTTGCGGCGGTCGGCCTCCTCATAGACCTTGCGGAACTGCTTTTCCGAAACGTCGCCATAGTGGCCCTTCAGCTTCTGCTTGGCGCGCAGCTGCAGGCCGAAATCGGAAAGCTTGCCCTTGCGGCGCTGGCCGTGCTGGCCGGGGCCGTATTCACGCTTGTTGACCGGGGACTTCGGGCGGCCCCAGATGTTTTCGCCGAGACGGCGGTCGATCTTGTACTTCGCGGATTCGCGCTTGCTCATCGCATTCCCTTTCAAAACAACATAACCCGGAGCCTCATGGTCCGGGTGAAGGAAACGCGCCCTCCTCTGGCCTCCGTTTTCGAGACCTGACAGGGTTTTTCCACGCAACGCGGCGAAAAACCCACGGGACACGTCAGTTCAAACAAGACCTTGGAAAACAGACTGGCTTCCGTCGAGGTCTTGCGCATGCAAAACAAACCACCGGGCGTTGCGGCCCGGTGTTGGGAGCGCTGTTAAACAGAGATTTAACCGCTGTCAAGGTTCCAACTGGCGCCGCCCGCGCTATTAGAACAATTCCCGGAAAGCGCTAGCGGTTTCTACCCGGGATTGTGTAAAAAACCGGAGCGGGGCGGCGATTCCCTGAAGCTGAACCGCTCCAGGAAGGGACTTGAGCAGAGGAGCCTGAATTCGGATGAAGAAGTTCTTTCTAAGCCTGACTGGTGCGGCGGTGTTGGCCGGATCGATGGCCGTCATTACTCCTGAGCCGGCGATGGCAAGGCATTGGCAAGGCCACCGGCCTCATCAGGTATGCCGGATTGTGGTCAGGAAGCGCGTCGTCTGGCGCCATGGTCACCGCCATGTCATTCGCCAAAAAGTGCGACGTTGCCACTGGCGCTAACAGCTGCCACTGGCGCTAACAGCCGCCACTGGCGCTAACAGCCGCCACTGGCGCTGATTACGTCGGCCATTGACCAGACAATAACATCAAGGCCTGCGACCCCGTCGCGGGCCTATTTCTTGCCATTGGACGAGCCCTTCACAAAGGGCGTTGCCAAATAGCGCTTCCCTCAGTGCTTCTTTTTCTCCGGCAGATCCTTGCGCTTGGTTTCGGCGAATTCCTCGAGCTGCTTTTCGCTCATGGATTCGTACATCCCTTTGGAAGCGCCTTTGAGCTCGCTCTTCTTGGTCTCGCCGCGCTTGGCCGACAATGCGGCGCCGGCGGCCTTCTGCTGGGCTTTCGAGGTGGCAGGCATGGTTTTTCTCCCTTCATTGCCTGGGAGAAAACGAAACGGCCTCGCCAATGTTCCGGAAATCAGGCGACCGCCAGTCCAAAGCCCTGCATCAAACGGCTGGTGGCAAAATCCGCCTTGCCGGACGTGAAGACCGCGATGTCCGGCTCACCATGCGGCAACGGTCCATTGACCGGCGACAGCAGCGACATCGCCCGCCGGGCGATCGCTTCGGCAGGATCGATCCAGTCGACCGGCCAGGGTGCGGTCTTGCGCATGCGGTTGACCAGAAAAGGATAGTGCGTACAGGCGAGCACGGCGATGTCGGTGCGCATGCCGTCGCGCTCGATGAAACACGGGGAGATCTCGGCGCGCACGGCTTCCTCGTCGACGAACCCTTCGCGCATATAGGCTTCGGCCAGCCCCGCCAGGCGGTCGCTACCGACCAGCCGGACATGGCACTTCTGCGCCCATTTGCTGATCAGGTCGCGCGTGTATTGCCGTTTCACCGTGCCCGGCGTCGCCAGCACGGAGACGAGGCCGGAGCGGGTACGCTCCGCCGCCGGCTTGATCGCAGGCACGGTGCCGACAAAGGGATGGCCGGGAAATCTCTCGCGCAACGCATCGATCACCAGCGTCGAGGCGGTGTTGCAGGCGATGACCGAGATGGCCGGGGCGAACCGGTCGAGCAATTTGCCGAACAGGTCGAGAATATGGACCCGCAGCGCCGGTTCCTCCCAGGCGCCAAAGGGGAAGGCGGCATCGTCGGCGATGTAGACGAAGCGGCGGTCGGGCATCAGCACGCGCGCCTCGCGCAGCACAGTCAGCCCGCCAATGCCGGAATCGAACATCAGGATCGGCTGATCAGTCATTGTCGGTTCCCTTGCCGCCGAGCGGCGGCGCGGCGTTGTCGTCGTCATCGGCCACCTGACGATCCGCATTGGTCTTGCGGCCGGGACCGCCGGCGCGCGCCGCTGCCGGAAGCCGCCTTGGATCATCTCCCGGAGAGCCGTCGCCGCGCGGCATCGCCGGCGAGAACCTGTCCAGCGACGAGATGATGCCGCGCAGCACCTTGAGCTCCGGCTCGGCAAATCCCGCCCGGGTCAATACGGCGCGCAGATTGTCAACCATCTTCGGCTTCTTCGGCGCCGGCCGGAAATAGCCGCGCGCTTCGAGTGCGCCTTCGAGATAGGCGAACAGGCCGTGCAGTTCTTCCTTGCTGGCCGGCTTCATGTCCGGACCCGTAAAGTTGGTCTTGGTCTCGTCCTCGAGGCCGGATTTCATCCACTCGTAGGACATGAGAAGCGCGGCCTGGGCGATGTTGAGCGAGGAAAAATCGGGATCGACCGGAAAAGTGACGATCTCGTCGGCGAGGCCAACCTCGTCATTATAGAGGCCGAAACGCTCGCGGCCGAACAGGATGCCGGTTCGCTGACCCATGCCATGGCGAGCCCGGAGCACCCTGCCCGCCTCGACCGGCCCGCGCACGGGCTTGAAGCCGTCGCGTTGCCTTGCGGTGGTCGCGAAAACGAAATTCAGGTCGGCCATCGCCGTGGCGAGATCGTCGAAAACCTTGACGGCGTCGATGACATGGTCGGCGCGGCTGGCCGCCGCCCGCGCCTTCTCGTTCGGCCAGCCGTCGCGCGGGTTGACGAGGCGAAGTTCGACCAGGCCGAAATTGGCCATGGCGCGCGCAACCATGCCGATATTCTCGCCGAGCTGCGGCTCCACGAGGATGATGGCGGGGCTGGCGACTGAAGCGGTATCGGAATCTTTGGTGACGGGCATGATTGTCAATGAACTGCTGTTTGCGGCATTTCAGCGTCCCCTGCCATATTCGGCCGCGAAAATGAACCATTCGCAAATGGCGGGGCGATCGCTTCGCTTTCGTGACCGATCGTCGTTTGCGCGGCCAAAAACGCTTTGATATAGGGGCGCATCCCCGGCCGAACGCCACGCGGGCAAGGCCGTCCCATTTCCCAGCAACGAGGCATTCTTTCCATGGCGAAGATCAAGGTGGCGAACCCGGTCGTCGAACTCGACGGCGACGAGATGACCCGCATCATCTGGCAGTTCATCAAGGACAAGCTGATCCACCCTTATCTCGACCTCAAGCTTGAATATTACGACCTCGGCATCGAGCATCGCGACGCCACCAACGACCAGGTGACCGTCGATTCGGCCAACGCCATCAAAAAATACGGCGTCGGCGTGAAATGCGCGACCATCACGCCCGACGAGCAGCGCGTCGAGGAATTCAAGCTGAAGAAGATGTGGAAATCGCCGAACGGCACCATTCGCAACATCCTCGGCGGCACCATCTTCCGCGAGCCGATCATCATGAAGAACGTGCCGCGGCTGGTGCCCGGCTGGACCAAGCCGATCATCGTCGGCCGCCACGCCTATGGCGACCAGTACCGCGCCACCGATTTCCGTTTTCCCGGCAAGGGCAAGCTGACGATCAAGTTCGTCGGCGAGGATGGCCAGGTGATCGAGCACGACGTGTTCGACGCGCCCGGCGCCGGCGTCGCCATGGCCATGTACAATCTCGACGAGTCGATCCGCGAATTCGCCCGCGCTTCGCTGAACTACGGCCTGCTGCGCAACTACCCGGTCTATCTCTCGACCAAGAACACCATCCTCAAGGCCTATGACGGCCGCTTCAAGGATATTTTCCAGGAGGTCTACGAGGCTGAGTTCGAGGCCGAGTTCAAGTCCAAGAAGCTGTGGTACGAGCACCGCCTGATTGACGACATGGTGGCCTCCAGCCTGAAATGGTCGGGCGGCTATGTCTGGGCCTGCAAGAACTATGACGGCGACGTACAGTCCGACACGGTGGCGCAGGGGTTCGGCTCGCTTGGCCTGATGACGTCGGTGCTGATGACGCCGGACGGCAAGACGGTGGAAGCGGAAGCCGCGCACGGCACCGTGACGCGCCACTATCGCCAGCACCAGAAGGGCGAGGAAACCTCGACCAATTCGATCGCCTCGATCTTCGCCTGGACCCGAGGGCTGGCCCACCGCGCCAAGCTCGACGACAATGCCGAATTGAAGCGTTTTGCCGAAACGCTGGAAAAGGTCTGCATCCAGACGGTCGAATCCGGCTTCATGACCAAGGACCTGTCGCTGCTGATCGGCCCCGACCAGCCTTGGCTGTCGACCACCGGATTTCTCGACAAGATCGACGAGAATTTGCAGAAGGCGATGGCGTAGGCACCCGCGGGTTCAACACGCCGAAGGCTCCGGAAGGAGCCTTCGCTTTTTTGGGCCAACGAAATCGAAAGCAAAGGACTGGCAACATGGCCAAACCGGTCCTCTACGGCGCGGACTACAGCGTTTACGTGCGCATAGCGCGCATGGCGCTGGAGGAGAAGGGCGTCGACTATGAGCTTGTGCCGGTCGATGTCTTTGCCGCCGAGGGCATCCCCGGCTGGTATTTCGAGCACCACCCGTTCGGCCGCATCCCGGCCTTCGAGCATGACGGTTTTCGCCTGTTCGAGGCCAGCGCGATCACGCGCTATGTCGATGAAGCTTTCGACGGACCGCCCTTGCAGCCGAACGATCCGCGCGGCCGCGCGCGGATGAACCAGATCATCGGCATGCTCGACGCTTATGGCTATCGGGCCATGGTCTGGGACGTCGCCGTGGAGCGGCTGGAGAAGGCGTCGCCTGACGAAGCGCTGATTGTCAGCGGATTACGACAAGCAGGAACGGTCCTTCAGGCGCTCTCATCATTGAGATCCCCGGGGCCGTGGTTGCTCGGCAATCAACTGACGCTCGCCGACCTGCATGCGGCACCGATCATCGGCTATTTCGTCAAGGTGGCGGAAGGGCGCAAACTGCTGGCTCGCTTTGCCGACATACAGGACTGGTGGGATTGTATTGCTAAACAGGCAAGCTTTGCCAGGACTGAAAAGGCCGGCTGATCTGCGACAGCGCAGCGCAGCGATATTCGATTCAGGTCAACGATTTCGCGGACAGCCGATCATTGATGTCGCGCCGCCCATCATGAGGGGCCGCGCGACCTCGAAGGGAAGCAACCGGCCTGGAGCGTTGCCCCCCAATTCTGCAATGAATCACGCCGCCTCCAGCGCCGCCCTCACCGCAGCAATCGCGTCGTCGGCCTTCGAGGCATCGGGGCCACCGGCCTGCGCCATGTCGGGCCGGCCGCCGCCGCCCTGCCCGCCGAGGGCGGCGGAGGCGACACGCACCAGGTCGACGGCGCTGAAACGGCCGACGAGATCATCGGTGACGGCGACCACGACGCTCGCTTTGTTGTCCTCGCCCGCACCGACGAATACGACCACGCCGGAGCCGAGCGAGCTTTTGCCGGCGTCGGCGAGCGGCTTCAGATCCTTCGGCGAGACACCGGAAACCGACTTGCCGAGGAAGCCGACGCCCGCGACGGTCTCGTTGGCGGCCGGCGCGTCAGCGGGCGACCCGCCGCCCAGCGCCAGCTTCTTGCGCGCTTCGGTGAGCTCCTTCTCGAGCTTCTTGCGCTCTTCGAGCAGGGCTTCAACACGCGCCGGCACGTCGGCCGGCGAGATTTTCAGTGTTGCCGCGGCCGCCTTCAGCCGCCGGTCCTGTTCGTCGAGATGCTTGCGCGCGGCCTCGCCCGTCAGCGCCTCGATGCGGCGCACGCCTGCGGCGACGGCGCTGTCGGACACGACGCGCACCAGGCCGATGTCACCGGTTGCCCTGACATGCGTGCCGCCGCAAAGCTCGACCGAATAGGGGCGGTTGGCCTTGGCGCCATGTAGGCCCGTGCCCATAGACACGACGCGCACCTCATCGCCGTATTTCTCGCCGAACAGCGCCATGGCGCCTTCGGCAATGGCATCGTCGACCGACATCAGGCGCGTGATCACCGGGCTGTTCTGCACCACGATCTCGTTGGCCATGCGCTCGACCTCCTCGAGTTCCGAGGGCGAGATGGGCTTGTTGTGCGAGATGTCGAAGCGCAGGCGCTCGGGCGCGACCAGCGAGCCCTTCTGTGCGACATGGGTGCCCAGCACCTCGCGCAGCGCCTCATGGATCAGATGCGTCGCGGAATGGTTCGCGCGCAGCCTGGAGCGCCTCGCATGGTCAACCTTCAGCTCGACGGCGGCACCCGTCCTGGCAGTGCCGCTGACCACCTTGCCGAGATGCACGAACAGCCCGTCGGCCTTCTTCTGCGTATCGGAAATCTCGATCGAGAAGCCTTCGCCTGAAATGGTTCCGGTGTCGCCCATCTGGCCGCCGGATTCGGCATAGAACGGCGTCTGGTTGACGACCACGGCTACCGCTTCGCCCTTGCCGGCGCTGTCGACGGTCTTGCCGTCGCGGACAACCGCCTGGATGATGCCTTCCGCCTGCTCGGTCTCGTAGCCGAGGAATTCGGTGGCACCGGCTTTTTCGCGCACCGGGAACCAGACCGCTTCCGTCGCCGCCTCGCCGGAACCTGCCCAGTGCTTACGCGCCTCGGCCTTCTGCTGCTCCATCGCATTGGTGAAGCCGGCAAGATCGACCGAGATGTTGCGCTGGCGCAGCGCATCCTGCGTCAGGTCGAGCGGGAAGCCATAGGTGTCGTAAAGCTTGAAGGCCGTCTCGCCGTCCAGCATGTCGCGGGCGCCGAGCTTTTCCGTCGCCTCCGACAGCAAACCGAGGCCACGCACCAGTGTCTTGCGGAACCTGGTCTCCTCAAGCTTCAGCGTCTCGGTGATCAGCTGTTCGCCGCGCACCAGTTCCGGATAGGCCTGACCCATCTCGCGAACCAGCGCCGGCACCAGCTGCCACACCAGCGGCTCGTTCGCACCGAGCAATTGCGCATGCCGCATGGCGCGGCGCATGATGCGGCGCAGCACATAGCCGCGGCCTTCGTTCGATGGCAGCACGCCGTCTGCGACCAGGAACGAGGACGAGCGCAGGTGATCGGCTATGACGCGATAGGATGCGACGGTCTCGGCGTCGGGACCGCGGCCGAGCGCGGACGACGCCGCATCGATCAGATGGCGGAACAGGTCGGTCTCAAACACGCTTTCCGCGCCTTGCAGGATGGAGGCCATGCGCTCCAGGCCCATGCCGGTGTCGATCGACGGGCGCGGCAGGTCGATGCGCTCGTCCTTCGTCACCTGCTCGTACTGCATGAACACCAGGTTCCAGAATTCCAGGAACCGGTCGCCATCCTCCTCCGGGGTGCCGGGCGGACCGCCCCAGATGTGCTCGCCGCGATCGATGAAAATTTCCGAGCATGGCCCGCACGGCCCGGTGTCGCCCATCGCCCAGAAATTGTCGGAGGTCGGGATGCGGATGATGCGATCATCGGAAAAACCGGCGATCTTCTTCCAGAAGCCGGCCGCCTCGTCGTCGGTGTGATAGACGGTGACGAGCAGCTTGTCCTTCTTCAGCCCGAACTCCCTGGTGATGAGGTTCCAGGCCAACTCGATGGCGCGCTCCTTGAAATAGTCGCCGAAGGAGAAATTGCCGAGCATCTCGAAGAAGGTCAGGTGGCGCGCGGTGTAGCCGACATTGTCGAGGTCGTTGTGCTTGCCGCCGGCGCGAACGCTTTTCTGGGCGGTCGTGGCACGCGAATAGGGCCGCTTCTCCAGGCCGGTGAAGACGTTCTTGAACTGCACCATGCCGGCATTGGTGAACATCAGCGTCGGATCGTTGCGCGGCACAAGCGGGCTCGACGCCACGACCTCGTGACCCTCCTTGCGGAAATAGTCGAGAAATGTCGACCGGATCTCGTTCACGCCACTCATGAATGCTGCCTTTTCGAGAGAGCCGCCGGCCGGACCGGCGGAAAATGGGCTCTGCTTTAGAAGATGGAGCTGGCCTTTTAGCCGCCGCTTGGCACCCTGTCCAGAAACACGCAAGCTGGCCAATTCGCGGTTCGCCAGCCGCTCAAAACGCAAACCGCCGGCACGGGGCCGGCGGTTCGAAACGCAATACTACAGAACTCGATTACATAAGCTCAAATTGATGAACCGGGATTATGACCGAACTCGGGCCGTAAACCGAACGCTAGATCGCGCCAGCGAACGCTAGATCGTGCCGGCGAACGCTTACATCGCGCCGGCTTCATCCTCGAACCCATCATCGCCACCTTCGGAGCCGCCATTCTCAAGGAATTTCTCGGCGATCAGTCCGGCGTTCTGCCTGAGCGCAAGTTCGATCTCGCGCGCCGTATCGGGATTGTCGCGCAGGAACAGCTTCGCGTTCTCGCGGCCCTGGCCGAGACGCTGCGAATTGTAAGAGAACCAGGCGCCCGACTTCTCGACCACGCCGGCCTTGACGCCGAGATCGACCAGCTCGCCTGTCTTCGACACGCCTTCGCCGTACATGATGTCGAACTCGACCACCTTGAAGGGCGGCGCCAGCTTGTTCTTGACCACCTTGACGCGGGTCTGGTTGCCGACGACCTCGTCGCGGTCCTTGACCGAGCCGATGCGGCGGATATCGAGACGCACCGAGGCGTAAAATTTCAGCGCATTGCCGCCGGTGGTGGTTTCGGGCGAGCCGAACATGACGCCGATCTTCATGCGGATCTGGTTGATGAAGATGACCATGGTGTTGGAGCGCGAGATCGAGGCGGTCAGCTTGCGCAGCGCCTGGCTCATCAGGCGGGCCTGCAGGCCGGGCAGCGAATCGCCCATCTCGCCCTCGATTTCGGCGCGCGGCGTCAGCGCCGCGACCGAATCGACCACCAGCACATCGATGGCGCCGGAGCGCACCAGCGTATCGCAGATCTCAAGCGCCTGCTCGCCAGTGTCAGGCTGCGAGATCAGGAGGTTTTCGAGATCAACGCCGAGCTTGCGGGCATAGACCGGATCGAGCGCATGCTCGGCATCGACGAAGGCGCAGATGCCGCCCTTCTTCTGGGCTTCCGCCACCGTGTGCAGCGCCAGCGTCGTCTTACCCGAGCTTTCCGGCCCGTAGATCTCGATGATGCGGCCGCGCGGCAGGCCGCCGACGCCAAGCGCGATGTCGAGGCCGAGCGAGCCGGTCGGCACGGTTTCGATCTCGACGACCTGCTCGTTCGCGCCGAGCCGCATGATCGAGCCCTTGCCGAAAGCCCGCTCGATTTGCGACAGCGCCGCATCCAGAGCCTTTGATTTGTCCACTGCCTTATCCTCTACAAGCCGCAAGCTGTTCTGAGCCATGATACATCACCCCGTAGTCGTCAATGAAGGCCGGACAATCCGTAATCCTTGGTTATTTGTACCTTTTTTGTTCTCATTTGGCAAGAGGGATCAAGCATTTGAAAAATAAGCAACATCCTGATTTGTTCTTTTTTTGTCTCACGATTCGGCTCCAGCATAACCCGAATATTGGGCCAGGCTGGTTCGCCGTGCCGGCCTCACGAATCGCTGGTTGTTGCCTGCGAAGCTCCGTCGCACAGCATGGCGCTTGTGCGTGACCGCCAACAAAGGTCATATCGGCGCATGGTGAGATCTCCAAGAGTCCTGGCGGTGGGCGGCGCCCATATCGACAGGCGCGGCCAGGTGTCCGGCGCTTACGTGCCGGCTGCCTCCAACCCGGGCACGATGCGCGAGGACGTTGGCGGCGGCGTCTTCAACGCATTGCGCAGCACGGTGCGGCGAGGCGTCTCGGGCTCGTTGCTGTCGGTGCGCGGCGGCGATGCCGCCGCCGACACGGTTTCGCGCGCCATCGCCGAAGCAGGCATTGCCGACCTGTCCGCGGTGTTCCTCGACCGCACGACGCCGAGCTATACGGCGCTGATCGACCGCGAGGGCGAACTGCTCGTCGGCTTTGCCGACATGGCGCTTTATGAGCTGGCATTTGCAAAGCAGATCCGCCGCTCCAGGGTGAGGGAGGAGATCGCCGCCGCAGATGCCGTCCTGTGCGACGCCAATCTGCCATCGGCGGCTCTGGAGCGGCTGGTATCGCTTGCCGCCGGCAAGCCCGTGTTCGCCATTGCCATTTCACCGGCCAAGGTCGTGCGCTTGACACCAGTGCTCGGCGGCCTGGCCGTCGCCTTCATGAACAGGCGCGAGGCGGTGGCGCTTGCCGGGCTTGACGATGCCGCCTCTCAAAAAACTGTCCTCGACGGGCTGAGAAGCGCCGGCCTCGACAGCGCGGTGGTCACGGCGGGCGGCGGCCCGGTGCTGGGCTTCGACCGCGACGGCAGCTTTGCCGTCGTCCCGCCCCCTCCAAGAAAGGTCGTGGACGTCACCGGCGCCGGCGATGCGCTTGCCGGCGCGACGGTCGCCGCCCTACTGCGCGGCATGCCCTTGCGCGCGGCGCTGCGCGAGGGCGTCGCCGCCGCGACGCTGGCTATTGAAAGCGCGGGCGCCGTTCCCGATTTCACCACGGCGACTTTCGCGCAAGCGCTGGCTCTTGTGCCCGAAGAGCAGGAAATGGCATGAGACCGGCATCCGAAAGGATGCGCCGCACTTCGGATTGGAGATCCAGATGACCCCAGACACCGCCCGCCCCTTCATCGATGTCCACGCGCCGGTGGCGCAAGCCTTGGCCGCCGGGAAGCCCGTGGTGGCGCTGGAAAGCACCATCATAACCCATGGCATGCCCTACCCCGACAATGGCGCCATGGCGGCCGACGTGGAAAGGATCATTGCGAACGGCGGCGCGGTGCCGGCGACGATCGCCGTGGTGGCGGGCCGCATCAAGATCGGCCTCTCCGACGGAGAACGCGAATCGCTCGCCATGACCGGCGACGCCATGAAGCTCTCTCGCGCCGATCTCGGCTTCGCCGTCGCGCAAGGGCGCACCGGCGGCACCACGGTTGCCGCCACAATGATCGCCGCGCATATGGTTGGGATAAGGGTGTTCGCCACCGGCGGCATCGGCGGCGTGCACAAGGGCGCCGAAAAAAGCTTCGACATTTCGGCTGATCTCGATGAGCTGGCGCGCACGCCCGTCATCGTCGTCTCGGCTGGGGCCAAGGCCATCCTCGACATCGAAAAGACGCTGGAGGTGCTGGAGACCCGCGGCGTGCCCGTGATCGGCCATGGCTGCGAGACCATGCCGGCCTTCTGGTCGCGGCAGTCGCCGTTCCGCGCGCCGCTGACCTTGCACGCGCCGGAAGAGATCGCGCATTTCTACAAGACGCGACAGGCGCTGGGCCTGAGCGGCGGCATGCTGATCGCCAATCCGGTGCCGGAGGATCACGAAATCCCGGCCGGCGAGATGGCCGGCTACATCGAGGCCGCCCAGAAGGCCGCCGAGGCGCTCAACGTCACCGGCAAGGCGGTGACGCCATTCCTGCTCTCCAAAATCCTCGAACTCACCGGCGGCCGGAGCCTGAAGACCAACATCGCGCTGGTCGAAAACAATGCTCGGCTGGCAGCGCGAATTGCCGGGGCGCTGTAGGACGCCGGAAATACGAGCGGCGGCACCACGGCTACTCGCGACCACCGAGTTCCGTCACGCCCTCCTCTGTCCTGCTGGACGTCTCCGAAAAAGTCTGCACTGCCTCATCGCCCCGAGGTCCTAGCGTTATTTTCCCGCCCGCCGCCCCGCCTCATAGGCCCGCCGCGCCCATACCGCCATCTCGTCGGGGTCGTCGAAGGCACTATCGGGAATACTCCAATAGGGCATCGCCACCAGCTTGCCGTGGCGAGACCCGGTGTAGGTCCACTGCGTGCAGCCGGCGGCCTCGAAGTCGGGCGCGCTTTGCTCGTCCGCTTTCAGCATCAATTCGCCGCGCAGCACGATGGCGACGATGACGCCGTCGGCATAGATGCCCTTGCCGCCGAACAGCTTGCGGATGCTGACCAGGCCCAGGCTCTGGAAGAGTTCTTCTATGCGTTCATTGTCCATGCGCGGATCATGTCACCGCGATCCGGCCTTGTCATCGGCGCAACCAAAACCATGCTGACAGGTTGAAAGGGGATCGACCGGAGTTCCCGCCATGCCTGTCCTGCTCAAGGGGTCCTGCCGCTGCAATGCCGTTCGTTTCGAGGTGGAAAGCCACACGCCCGTGCCATTCATGCTGTGCTACTGCTCGATCTGCCGCAAGCAGCAGGGCGGCGGCGGTTTTGCCATCAATCTCGGCGCCGACTACGAGACGATGACCATCCGCGGCAAGAGCAGCCTCGGCGTCTATCGGGCCGAGATCGAGGACGACGAACATCCGCATTGCGAAATCTCGACCGGAGAGCGCAATTTCTGCCGCAAATGCGGATCGGCGCTGTGGCTCTACGACCCGACCTGGCCGGAACTCGTCCATCCCTTCGCCTCGGCGATCGACAGCGACCTGCCGAAACCGCCAAGCAAGGTGCATCTGATGCTGAAATACAAGGCCAACTGGGTCGAGCCCGATGTCGGGCCGAGCGACAAGGTGTTCGACGTCTATCCCGAGGAATCGATCGCCGACTGGCATAAGCGGACCGGGACGTGGGTGGAGTGAGTGTCTTCGCTGCGTTCTAAGGGAGGTGAGGAGTGGTCTGCGCAGCAGGCGGGAAGCCAATTGCGCGGCTTTTCGAATGACGAACGCCGGCAGCGGGGCTATCGCTGCCCCTCATCCGGCCCTGGGGGACACCTTCTCCCCGTAAACGGGACGAAGGAAGGTCAGGCGGAGGCGCGTGCTTCTGCCAGCGCCTTGAGGTCGGCCGGCTTCAGTTCGACGGATTCGCCGCAGCCGCAGGCCGAGCTCTGGTTCGGGTTGCGGAAGGTGAAGCCGGTGCGCAGCGTCGTCTGCTCGAAATCCATCTCGGTGCCGAACAGGAAAAGTGCTGCTTCCGGCGCGACATAGACATGGGCGCCGTCGCGCTCGATGTGGTCGTCCTTGGTATTGGGTTCGGTCACCAGGTCGACCGTGTATTCCATGCCGGCGCAACCGCCCTTCTTGATACCGAGGCGAATGCCATGCGCATTCTCACGCGTGGCAACGATCTCGCGCACCCGGTCGGCGGCCTTTTCGGTCATCGTGATGACGGCAAAGCGTCCCATCTTTTTCCTTCTCCATTCCATGCAGGTTCAAGGCCTGCCGAATGATTCCTCACCTAAAATGGTGAAGTTTTACCACTGGCGCAAGTGTGCCGGACTCAAGGTCAATACCAGCCCACCGCCACCTGCGCCTCTTCCGACATGCGATCGGGCGACCAGGGCGGGTCGAATGTCATGTTGACCTCGACGCCCGACACGCCTTCGACGGCGCCGACGGCGTTCTCAACCCAGCCCGGCATCTCGCCGGCCACCGGGCAGCCGGGCGCGGTCAGCGTCATGTCGATCTTGACCGAACGGTCGTCCTCGATGTCGATCTTGTAGACGAGGCCAAGCTCGTAAATATCGGCCGGGATTTCCGGGTCGTAGACCGTCTTCAGCGCCGAGACGATGTCGTCGGTCAGCCGCGCCAGTTCGTCGGCGGGAATTGCGGAGGCGGAAACCACCGCATTGGCGGCCGCGTCGGGAACAGCATCGGTGGCTGTGCTGGCATCTTCCATTATCGTCACCCGAAAAACTTGCGCGCTTTTTCCAACGCATCAGCCAAAGCATCGACTTCGGCTCGCGTATTATACATGCCGAACGACGCCCTGCATGTGGAGGTTACGCCGAAGCGTTTCAACAGGGGCTGGGCGCAATGGGTGCCCGCGCGCACAGCCACGCCTTGCCGGTCGATCACCATCGACACGTCATGGGCATGAATGCCTTGCAGCTCGAACGAGATGATGGCGCCCTTGCCGGGCGCGTCGCCGAAGATGCGCAGCGAGTTGATGGCGCGCAGCCGCTCGTGCGCATAGTCCTTCAAATCGGCCTCGTGCGCGGCGATGCGCTCGCGGCCGATCTTTTCCATGTAATCGAGCGCGGCGCCGAGCCCGATCGCCTGGACGATCGGCGGCGTACCGGCCTCGAAGCGGTGCGGCGGGTCGTTGTAGGTGACGATGTCTTCGGTCACCTCCTCGATCATCTCGCCGCCACCCATGAACGGACGCATGCGCTGCAAGATGTCCTTCTTGCCATAGAGCACACCGATGCCGGAGGGACCGTAGACCTTGTGGCCGGTGAAGACGAAGAAATCGCAGTCGAGGTCCTGCACGTCGATGGGCATATGGACGGCGCTCTGGCTGCCGTCGACGAGCACGGGAATGCCGCGCGAATGCGCGATGCGCACGATCTCCTTGATCGGCGTCACCGTGCCCAGCGCGTTCGACATCTGCGTGATGGCGACCAGCTTTGTGCGGCCGGTCAGTCGCTTCTCGAATTCCTCGATGTGGAAGACGCCGAGATCGTCGACCGGCACCCACACCAGTTTGGCGCCCTGCCGCTCGCGGATGAAATGCCATGGCACGATGTTGGAGTGGTGCTCCATGATCGACAGCACGATCTCGTCGCCCTCGCCGATATTGGGCATGCCATAGCCATAGGCGACCGTGTTGATCGCCGATGTCGTGTTCGAGGTGAAGACGATATTGTCGGTGCTCGGCGCATTGAGGAAGCGGCGAACCGTCTCCCGCGCCTTCTCATAGGAATCGGTCGCTGCATTGGACAGGAAGTGCAGGCCGCGATGGACGTTGGCGTATTCCTGGGCATAGGCGTGCTGGACCGCGTCGAGCACCGCCTGCGGCTTCTGCGCCGAGGCGCCATTGTCGAGATAGACGAGAGGTTTGCCGTAGACTTCGCGTGACAGAATCGGGAAATCGCGGCGGATCGCCTCGACATCGTAGGTTTCGACTTTCTGGTCCATCATAAGCTCTCTTGAGGCACCGCCTCATTCCGTGCAACGCCCCTCATCCGTCTCGGCGCTTCGCGCCGATCCACCTTCTCCCACAAGGGGAGAAGGTCAGGCGCTCTTCCTTCTCCCCTTGTGGGAGAAGGTGGCCGCGAAGCGGCCGGATCAGGGGTGTTCGCCGGAGCGAGCCCTATCCACTCATCCATGCGCCGCAAACCAGCCGTCGAGCCTGGTCTCCAGGGCCTCGACGATCACCTCGTCGTCCAGCTCCTCGATCACCTCGGCGATGAAGGCCTTCACCAGCAGACCACGGGCGCTCTTCTCGTCGATGCCGCGCGCCATCAGGTAAAACAGATGGTTGTGGTCGATCTCGGTGACGGTGGCGCCATGACCGCAGACCACGTCGTCGGCGAAGATTTCGAGTTCCGGCTTGGTCGAGAACTCGCCGTCGTCCGACAGAAGCAGCGTGTTGCAAGCCATTTTGGCGTTGGTCTTCTGCGCGTATTGATGGACGTTGATGCGGCCCTGGAAGACGCCACGGGCCTTGCCGGTCACGACATTGCGGATCACTTCCGTCGACGTGGTGTGCGGCACCGCATGATCGAGCACCATGGTGGTGTCCGTGTGGGCGTCGCCGGCCAGCAGGTTGATGCCGCGCAACTGGAAGTCGGCGCCCTCGCCCGTCGTCTTCACCACGACCTCCTGGCGCACGAGCTTGCCGCCGGCGTTCATAACGAACAGCGTTAGCTTCGCATTCTTGCCGATATGAGCCTTGAACTGCGCCAGATGCGTTGCCGTGTCCGGCTGCTCCTGGATGATCAGCCACGTCACCTCGGCGCCTTCGCCGAGCACGAGCTGGCTGACCGAGCTGACAAGGGCCGCGCCCTCGCCGGCCTGGCGTTCGACGATCACAGCCTTGGCGTCGGCGCCGGCGCGCACGGCCAGGCGTACATGCGTCTGGCCGCCGGCCTGCAGGTTTTGCAATTCGATCGGCTTTTCCACTTGGGTGCCATCGGCGATGTCGACGAAATAACCGTCGGCGACGAAAGCCGTGTTCAACGCCCCGATGGCATCGTCGCTGCCGTAGGGATCGAGCCCAGGCGCGATGCTGCCGTCGGTCAGTTTCTCCGACAGGCACTGGACGCTGACGCCTTCGATTGCGGGCGTTTTGGCGCTCGACACGCCGTTGAGAAGC
This sequence comes from Mesorhizobium sp. B2-5-3, assembly GCF_006441005.1. Taxonomy (NCBI): domain Bacteria; kingdom Pseudomonadati; phylum Pseudomonadota; class Alphaproteobacteria; order Hyphomicrobiales; family Phyllobacteriaceae; genus Mesorhizobium; species Mesorhizobium sp. B2-5-3. The sequence continues at coordinate 324,890 of NZ_VFUS01000003.1, read as the reverse complement.
GGCAACACGGTGGAACCTTCAACGACTGGCGCGATGGCTTTGGCCACGGCCGTCGGGTCGAAGTCCGGCACCGCATTCAGCAGCCGGCGCAGGTCGGTGTAGTGCCAGGATTCGATACGCCGGGTCGGCAGTCCGTGCTTCACCGCCTCGATGGCGTCGTCGCGCTTCAACATCACCGCGCCGTCGCCCGGCAGCAGCGACAACCGTTCGCCGAAAGCGTCGATCAACGCTGTTTCGGCCGGTGTCCGCTGGGGTTGTGTGTGCATGTTCATCAGTTTGACCTTGCCTTCTGGCATCTCACGCGGCTTCACCGATCACGCCGGCATAGCCATTGGCCTCGAGGTCGAGCGCCAGCGACTTGTCGCCGGACTTGATGACCTGGCCCTTGTAGAGCACGTGCACGGTGTCGGGCACGATGTGTTCGAGCAGCCGCTGATAGTGCGTGATGACGACGATGGCGCGCTCGGGCGAGCGCAACGCGTTGACGCCATCGGAGACGATCTTGAGCGCATCGATGTCGAGCCCGGAATCGGTCTCGTCAAGCACGCAGAGCTTTGGCTCCAAAAGCTTCATCTGCAGAATCTCGGCGCGCTTCTTCTCGCCGCCGGAGAAGCCGACATTGAGCGGCCGCTTGAGCATGTTCATGTCCATGTTGAGCGAGGCTGCGGCATCCTTCACCCGCTTCAGGAATTCGGGGATCTTCAGCGGCTCCTCGCCGCGCGCCTTGCGCTGCTCGTTCATGGCAACCTTCAGGAACTCCATAGTCGCCACGCCCGGTATCTCCATCGGATACTGGAAGGCCAGGAAAATCCCCGACGTCGCGCGCTCGGCCGGATCCATTTCGAGGATAGATTGGCCGTTGTAGAGGATATCGCCCTCGGTGACCTCGTAGTCCTCGCGGCCGGCGAGAATGTAGGACAGCGTCGACTTGCCCGAGCCATTCGGCCCCATGATGGCCGCGACCTCGCCGGCTTTTACCGAGAGATTCAGGCCGCGGATGATTTCGGTGCCGTCATCGACGATGCGGGCATGCAGGTTCTTGATCTCAAGCATTCTTTTCTTCCTGAATATCTGTCCGGTCAGCCGACCGAGCCCTCGAGCGAAATCCCGATCAGCTTCTGTGCCTCGACGGCGAATTCCATCGGCAGCTGCTGGATGACGTCCTTGACGAACCCGTTGACGATCAGCGCGATCGCTTCCTCCTCCGGAATGCCGCGCTGCATGACATAGAATTTCTGGTCCTCGGAAATCTTCGATGTCGTCGCTTCGTGCTCGAACTGCGCGGTCGCGTTCTTGGCTTCCATGTAAGGCACCGTGTGGGCGCCGCACTGGTCGCCGATCAGCAGCGAGTCGCAATTGGTGAAGTTGCGCGCATTGGTCGCCTTGCGATGCGCCGAAACCTGGCCGCGATAAGTGTTCTGCGAAAAACCGGCGGCGATGCCCTTGGAGATGATGCGGCTCGACGTGTTCTTGCCGAGATGGATCATCTTGGTGCCGCTGTCGACCTGTTGGTAGCCGTTCGACACGGCGATCGAATAGAACTCGCCGCTGGAATCGTCGCCGCGCAGGATGCAGCTCGGGTATTTCCACGTGATCGCCGAGCCGGTCTCGACCTGCGTCCACGAGATCTTCGAGCGGTGGCCACGGCAATCGCCGCGCTTGGTAACGAAGTTATAGATGCCGCCCTTGCCCTCGGCGTCGCCGGGGTACCAGTTCTGCACCGTCGAATATTTGATCTCGGCATCGTCTAGCGCCACCAGTTCGACGACCGCCGCATGGAGCTGGTTCTCGTCGCGCTGCGGCGCCGTGCAGCCTTCGAGATAGGAGACGTAGGCCCCCTCCTCGGCGATGATCAGCGTGCGCTCGAACTGGCCGGTGTTCTTCTCATTCATGCGGAAATAGGTCGACAGTTCCATCGGGCAGCGAACGCCCTTGGGCACGAAGACAAACGAGCCGTCGGTGAAGACGGCCGAATTCAGCGTCGCATAAAAATTATCCGACGTCGGCACGACCGAGCCGAGATATTTCTTCACCAGTTCCGAATGCTCGCGGATGGCTTCCGAGATCGAGCAGAAGATGACGCCCGCCTGCGCCAGTTCCTTCTTGAACGTGGTGACGACGGATACCGAATCGAACACGGCGTCGACGGCGACGCGGCCGGACTTGTAGACATTGTCGCTGGCTTCCTCGAGTTCGGACGCATCGGTCTTCTGCACGCCGGCCAGGATCTCCTGCTCCTTCAGCGGAATGCCGAGTTTCTCGTAGACCTTCAAGATCTCCGGATCGACGTCGCTGAGCGAGCTCGGTCCGGGCGTGCTCTTCGGCGCCGCGTAGTAATAGATGTCCTGGAAATCGATCTTGGGATAGTTGACGCGCGCCCAGGTCGGCTCTTCCAGCGTCAGCCAGCGCCGATAGGCTTCCAGACGCCATTCCAGCATCCAGGACGGTTCGTCCTTCTTCGCCGAAATGAAACGGATGATGTCTTCGCTCAGGCCCTTGGGGGCCTTGTCGACAGCGATTTCGGTCTGGAACCCGTATTTGTATTGGTCGACGTCGATCTTTCGGACCCGATCGATCGTGTCCTGCACAGCAGGCATATGCGTTCTCCATCCACGCCGGGGTCAAGGCCCGACAGTTTTCAAACTATGGCACCGCCGGATAAGCACCCAAGGAGCACCCGCGGCGGCGTAAGTTTCATATAGTGCGCCTCGGCCGGAAATTCACCCGGCCAGCATGAAACGCACGGCTCTACCAGGCCGAAAGGCCCAAATTCGTCCAACCGCTACGCGGCCTTCTCCTTGCCCACCCGACGTGCGGCGATTTCTGCCAACGCCAGGCGGAACGCCTCGATGTCCTGCGCGCCGGTCGCCGCGCCGATCGACAAGCGCAACGCACCCGGACTGTCACCTTGACCCATGGCCTTCAGCACATGGCTCGGACCGACTTTACCCGACGAGCAGGCGGAACCCGCCGACAGCGCCACACCGGCCAGGTCGAAGGCGATCTGTACAGTCTCGGCCTTGACGCCGGGAATAGCGAAGAATGTCGTGTTGGCAAGCCTCGGCGCGCCAGTTCCGAAGATTTCCACGTCCGGTATCAACATTTTAACGATGGCCTCGATCTCGTCGCGACGCCGACGCAGGGCATCGATGGCCTCCAATCCGATGAGAGCCTCCCGCGCCGCCGCGCCAAATCCCGCAATGCCGGGCAGGTTCTCGGTGCCGCCGCGATGGCCCTTTTCCTGGCCACCGCCGTTGATGAGCGGCTTCGGCATCATCAGATCGGCAGCGGCGACGATGGCGCCGACGCCCTTGGGGCCGCCAATCTTGTGCGACGACAGTATCAGATAGTCGGCGTAACCCGCCGAAATGTCGATCGAAATGCGCCCTGCCGCCTGAACCGCGTCTACGACGAGGACACCGTCGACCGCCTTTACGATTTCGGCGATACGATCGACCGGCTGGATGACACCAGTCTCATTGTTGGCGGCATGGATTGCCACCAGCGGCAGGCCGGCGGCCTTATCGTGCGCGGCAAGCGCGTTTGCCATTGCTTCGAGGTCGACAATTCCATTGGCGTCGACGCCGATCCGCGTCACCTGCGAGGCCGGGAAGGACCCGCCGTTCAACAGGCAGGGGTGGTCGGCTTCGCAGACATAGAGATGGCTCATGCGGATGGTCCCGCGCCCCATCCGCCAATCGGGCGTCAGCAGCGTCGAGGCGGCTTCCGTGGCGCCTGACGTGAACACGACATGCCCAGCCTTGGCCTTCACCAATTCCGCCACATCACGCCTTGCAGTTTCGATCAGGCGACGCGCCGCACGCCCTTCGGCATGGACCGATGATGGGTTGGCGGCCACATCGAGCGCCGCGACCATAGCCTCGCGTGCCGCTGCAAGCAGGGGCGCACTGGCATTGTAGTCGAGATAGGCGCGCATTCCGGCCATTTTCTTCCAGTTGGTCCCGTCAGAAGCCATTCCACCGAGATATCGCGTTATTTCCTTGAAATTCCAAGGCAAGCCGTCCTATTTACGCGGCTTGCGGCGCGGGCAGCCGGACGATTGCGTTCCGGCCACCCAGTTTTGAACAATTCTAAACTAGCTTCTATGAAGACGCTCGCCCTGCGTCAAGGCCAGAGGAAGGTTCTCCGGGCGCCGCGCATTCTTATTACCCAAGTTGGAGTATTTCATGCCTGAGGTCATTTTCACCGGTCCGGCCGGCCGTCTGGAGGGTCGATACCAGCCCTCGAAGGAAAAGAGCGCGCCGATTGCCATTGTCTTGCATCCGCACCCGCAATTCGGCGGGACGATGAACAACAAAATCGTCTACGACCTCTTCTACATGTTCCAGAAGCGCGACTTCACCACGCTGCGCTTCAATTTCCGCGGCATCGGGCGCAGCCAAGGCGAATTCGATCACGGTACCGGCGAATTGTCGGATGCGGCCGCCGCACTCGACTGGGTGCAGTCGCTGCATCCGGATTCCAAGAGTTGCTGGGTTGCCGGCTATTCGTTCGGCTCGTGGATCGGCATGCAGCTTTTGATGCGCCGGCCCGAGATCGAAGGCTTCATCTCGGTCGCGCCGCAACCCAACACCTACGACTTTTCCTTCCTGGCGCCCTGCCCCTCCTCGGGGCTCATCATCCATGGCGACGCTGACAAGGTGGCGCCGCCGAAGGACGTGCAAGGCCTGGTCGACAAGCTGCACACGCAAAAGGGCATCACCATCACGCAGAAGACCTTGCCCGGCGCCAATCATTTCTTCGCCAACGATGCCGAACTGCTGATCGAGGAATGCGCGGATTATCTCGATCGCCGGCTGGCCGGCGAATTGTCGGATCCGCGCCCGAAGCGGCTGCGCTAAGGACGGATAATCGCAATGTACCAGCCTCCTCATTTCCAGGAAACACGGCCGGACGTGCTGCACGGGCTGATCCGGGCACATCCACTCGGCCTGCTGGTTTCCAGCGGACCCGAGGGGCCGGTCGCCGACGCCATTCCGTTCCTGATCGACGCCGATGTCGGGCCAAACGGCAGGCTGCGCGCACATCTGGCTAGAGCCAATCCGCAATGGCGGCTTATCGCCGACAATCCGGCCTCGACGGTGCTGATCGTCTTCCAGGGTACCGACGCCTATGTGACGCCGTCCTGGTACGAGACCAAGCGCGAGACCGGCAAGGTGGTGCCAACCTGGAACTATGCCATCGTGCAGGTGCGCGGCACCGCGAAGGTGATCGATGATCAGGACTGGCTGGCGCGGCAGATCGCCGACCTGACGGCTTCGCAGGAAGGCACGCGTGAGGCGCCATGGGCGGTAACGGATGCGCCTGCCCCGTTCATTCAGTCGCAGATCAAGGGCATCATCGGGCTGGAGATCGAGATCGGCGAAATCCATGGCAAATGGAAGGTCAGCCAGAACCGTCCCGTCGCGGATCGCGCAGGCGTTGCGCACGGGCTTGAAAGCGAGACGGCAAATTCGTCCGACATGGTGAACCTGGTAAGGTCCTATGGCGGACTGAACGGCGACTAAATCCCAGGTTCGATGGATCAGACGGCCGTTCGGCTTGTTCGACCGATCAGCCGAAACGTCTGCTTGCGCACCGGCAATCCCGATCGTGTCGGGCTGAAGATGAAGCCGAGCCGGGCAAAGACCAGTCCGCAAACCAGCGCGAAGGCAAAGCCAAGACCAAAGCCGGCCACGGTATCACTCGGATAATGCGCGCCGACGAAGACCCGCGTCGAGGCGATGCAGGCCGTGATCGGCAAGGCGATGTACCAGCGCCGCGGGAACAAAAGCAGCAGGATGCCGAACACGGCCCCCATGGTCGTGGCGTGACCGGACGGGAAACCGGCAAAGCGCGCATCGAAGGCGAAGGGACGCAGCGAGAGCACGCCGAGATCCTGAAAATAGAGCGGACGCGCCCGGCCGACCGCATATTTCAGGACATTGACCAGCAGGCCGGACAGACCGACGGCGCTCAGTGCAAGGAACGCCAGGCAGGTCCAGTTGTAGACGAGCATCAATGACCGCCGCGACAGGTTTCGCCAGTCCGTCAGATTGGCCCCTATGAGCAAGAGTGCCGGCGGGATGAGATACCAGCCGCCCAGGCCGAACTGTGTCAGGAACTCGGCGAGCCGGCCGAAGCCCGCCGACCACCGGCCGTGCAGCAATCCCGCAGGCGTGTCGAGGCCGGCGAATGCCGCTGCCGTGAGCAAAATCCAGGCCGAGATCCAGAGCGGCCATAGGACCTTGGGATACGAGGCGGAACGAGCGGCGAAGCGCCCTCTGACGATCCGCAGCGTGTCGCGGAAATTTCCAACGGACCGACGCACCACCGCAGCGGGCGCAATGGAAACGGAAGGGCGCGGTTTCACCAGCATTGAAAACCCGATCCCATTGTCGAACTCATTGGGCGATACGGTAGAGGCCGAGCGACATTTTGTCTCCCGATGAAAAGTTGAGCCCGTCGACCGTCGTAAGATGGCTCGCCGCCTTGCCTTGCCCCGCCAGCAATCCATCGAGTTTCTGCTGATCCTCGACCGGCGTCAGTCCCAGCGCGCAGGCGGGGTCGGCAAGCAGATGCTTTGCCACGCCATCGATGTCGGTCAGTATCGTTTTCGTGCCCACCAGGAACACAAGGCTCGGCTCGTGATACTGCGACGACGCCAGCACCGAGGTGTCGCAAGGCTTGTAGACGCGCACAGCCTGGTCGATCGCCGGGCTCAGCCATATCGGCTTCAAGGACGGGGCGATGACACCAAACAGCAACCCGTAGGCGATGCCCGCACAGGCGGCGACGGCGCCGATACGGGCAAGCGGCACTTGCAGCTGTCGCGAGAAGGCCAGGTAGCCGGCGCCGAGCGCTGATGCGGCCGCCGGAATGCTCCACCACGAGAAAGTGTGGGTGAGATAGATCGGGGCGCCTACACAGACCGCGGCCAGGCCGAGGCTGACCACGACCAGGCCGAAGGCAGTCGACCACCACAACCATTGCTGCCAGCGCCGGAGCGGCGCATTGGCTTCCTGCGGCTGCAATGTCAAAAGCCAGCCGATCAGCAGCGCCATGCCGGGATAGGCCGGCAGCACGTAGTGCGGCAGCTTGGTCGGAATCAGTTCAAATACCAGCCAGAAGGGGATGTACCAGGCGAGGCAGAAGCGCAGCCTGACATCGTCGCGCAGCCGGTTGAGGGCTTGCAGGCCGGCGCCGACGGCGATCAGGCCGAACGGCCACATGAACAGCGAATAGGTCAACATGTAGAAGCCGGGCGGCAGGCCGTGCGATTCCTCGCCCTGGGCGACCTTGCCGAGCATATCCTTGCCGACGGCCTGCTGGAGGAAGGCGCCGTGGCTTTTCCAGGTGATCAGGGCGAGCCAGGGCAACACGATCAGCACGACGAGCAGCAGGCCGCGCCCCACCTTGAGCTTCGACAGCCAGCGCCCGTCGCGTTCGAATGCAAACAAGACAGCGATGGTGAGCGCCGACAGCAGTGGGGCGATCGGCCCCTTGATGAGGATCGCGGCCCCTTGCGCCAGCCAGAATATCCACCACAGATGGCCGGCGACGGGCTCGTTGCGGCGCGATGCCAGGTAAATCTGCGCCAGCGCGCCCTGCGCCGCCACGCAGCAGGCCAGCAGCATCGCATCGGTCTTGGCGTCGCGGCCCTCGAAGGCGGTGGCGAAGATCGCCGCCATCACCAGGCCGGCGGCGATGCCGGCACTGGCTCCGAAAAGCCTGGTGCCCGTCCAGGCGATGCCGAGAACGGCCAGGGCGATGCCCAGCGTCGACACCAGGCGGTAGACCCATATTGGTGCGGCGGCGCCCTTGCCGCTTAGAGCCACGGCCGCGGATTGCAGCCAATAGATGCCGATCGGCTTCTGGTAGCGCGAAGCGTCCTGAAAGCGGATGTCGACATAATCGCCGCTCTCGACCATCTGCTTGGTGGCCTGGACGAAGCGCGGCTCGTCACGGTCCAGCGGCGGCATGGACGCAAGTCCCGACACCGTCATCACCAGGCTGAACAGGAAAAGAAGGATGTAGTTCCTGTTCAGCGCCATATTCCAGCCTCTCCGACCATTCTTCCCTGATGCGCAAAGCCGCTCAATCGACCTTCGTCATCGCCGCCTTGCGTTCATTGGCGATCAGCCAGAGATTTCTGATGTAGATGAACAAGCCCATGCCCTGGCCGGCGATGAACACCGGGTCCTGCCGCTTGATCGCATAAATCAGCAACAGACCTCCGCCGAACAGCGAGAAGAACCAGAAGGCGATCGGCACGACGCTTCGCTTGGCCTTTTCCGATGCGAGCCACTGCACGACGAAGCGCATGGTGAAAAAGAACTGGGCGACGAAGCCGAGCAGGATCCACGCGTTGAACTGTTCGATGAAGACCCGGTGGATCCAGGTCACCAGTTCCTGAAGCACGTTAACCATGCGTGATTTCCTCTACTTTTGGCATCCGGCGACGCCTGCGGCGCAGCCACCAGACGCCGCAGAGATCGAGCACGCCCTGCAGGCCACGGTCGAAAATTCCGTAGTTCGACTTGCCGTGGCGGCGGGAGCGGTCGACGACGTCGCAATGCACGACATGGTATCCTTCCTGGATGACCAGCGCCGGAACGAAACGATGGGTGCCGTCGAAGAACGGCAGCTTGCGCAGGATCTCGGTGTGGACCGCCTTCAGGCCGCAGCCTGTGTCGCGCGTCTCGTCATGCAGGATGGCGTTTCTCAGCCAGTTGGCGAACCGCGATGCCAGTTGCTTGACCTTGCTGTCGCGGCGCTTCAGGCGCTGCCCTTGCGCGGCGCCGTAGCCGGGCCCGGCCCGCCGCAAGGCGTCGACCAGCATGGGAATGTACTGAGGATCGTTCTGGCCATCGCCGTCGATCGTGGCGACGATGCTTCCGCGCGCCGCCCAGGCGCCGGAGCGTACCGAGAGGCTCTGGCCGGCGGATTTCTCGTGCCGCAATTCCCTGACTGGAAACGGGCGAAGTGCTGCCTGCCTGGCGAGAACGGCTGCGGTTTCGTCGGTCGAGCCGTCGTTGACGATGATCAGTTCGAAGTCGCGCCCGGTCATCGCCGCCTCGATCTCATCGATCAGCAGCGGCAGGTTTGCCGCCTCGTTCCTGCAAGGAATGACGATGGATATCAATGCGTCCGGCATGTCGCGTGGGGCTCTGTCGTCGGATATGGCATTGGGTGGATGCCGTGCGGTGCCGCTTGAGGTCGTGGGCTGCAAGGACCTTTTGGCGCGCGCCTCATTACGCCAGCACAAACAATGAAGCAAGCATCCGCGCCGAGAGGCGGCTTGCGGCGTTTCAACAACAAGTGATTGCCAAGCCCCTGGTCGAAGTGCGATCGGGCGCAAAACCGGAATCCACTTTTGCTGATCGCGCTTGGGTGCTAAACGCGCGCTTTCACATACGCCCGCGCCGGACGGGCGGACGCTTCGGGAAAGAAAAAATGCCTGCCTTCAAATCCGATTTCCTGCGCACGATGAGCGAGCGCGGCTTCATCCACCAGACTTCGGATGATGCCGGGCTGGACGATCTCTTCGCCAAGGAGACGGTGACGGCCTATATCGGCTTCGACGCGACCGCCAAGAGCCTGCACGCCGGCTCGCTGATCCAGATCATGATGTTGCACTGGCTGCAGCAGACCGGCCATCGGCCGATCGCCTTGATGGGCGGCGGCACCTCGATGATCGGCGACCCTTCCTTCAAGGACGAGGCGCGCAAGCTTCTGACCCCGCGCGACATCGACGACAATCTCGCCGGCATCCGCCGCAATTTCATGCCGTTTCTCAAATTCGGCAGCGGCCCGAATGACGCGATGATGGTCAACAACGCCGACTGGCTGATGGAGATCAACTACGTCAATTTCCTGCGCGACGTCGGCCGTCACTTTTCGGTCAACCGCATGCTGGCGTTCGATTCCGTCAAGCTGCGGCTCGACCGCGAGCAGTCGTTGTCCTTCCTCGAATTCAACTACATGATCCTGCAGGCCTACGACTTCGTCGAGCTCTACAAGCGCCTCGGCTGCCGTCTGCAGATGGGCGGCTCCGACCAGTGGGGCAACATCATCAACGGCATCGATCTCGGTCGCCGCATGGAGGACGCGCAGCTTTATGCGCTGACGACGCCGCTGCTCACCACCTCGTCGGGCGCCAAGATGGGCAAGTCCGCCACGGGCGCGGTCTGGCTCGATGCCGAGATGCTCTCGCCTTACGAATTCTGGCAGTATTGGCGCAACACCGAGGACGCCGATGTCGGCCGTTTCCTGAAGCTCTACACGACGCTGCCGTTGGACGAGGTGGCGCGCCTGGAGAAGCTCGGTGGGTCCGAGATCAACGAGGCGAAAAAGATCCTCGCCACGCAGATCACCGCGTTGCTCCATGGTCGCGGCGCCGCCGAACAGGCCAGCGAAACCGCACGCAAGACCTTCGAGGAAGGTGCCCTCGCCGAGACGCTGCCGAGCGTCGAGGTTGAAAACGCCAAGCTCGAAGCCGGCGTCGGCATCCTGGCGCTGCTGGTGACCGCCGGGCTGGCGGCGTCCAACGGCGAAGCGCGGCGGCATGTGCAAGGCGGTGCGGTGCGGCTCAATGATCAGCCTGTCAGCGATGACCGTCGCACGGTCACGCTTCAGGATTTGAGTCCGGAAAACGTCGTAAAGCTTTCACTCGGCAGGAAAAAACACATTTTGGTGCGGCCGATCTGAGGCCCCTTCACCGGTACTCGAAGATCGACCTGAATATCCCCGGCGCGATCACCGAGAGCGGGTTGATGTCGAGCAGCGGCTTGTTGGCGTTGCCCTTGAGCCGGTAGGTCACGCCGATCAGGCCGCGGTCGCGGCCATTGCCCAAAAGCGCGCCGACGATGGGCAGTTCACCGAAGATGCGGTTGAGGCCGTAGACCGGCATGAAGGTGCCGGTCATGTCCATGTTGTTGTTCTGGTCATAGAGCGTGCCCTGGAACGTCGTGCCGATGCGGGGACCGCGCAGCACGCCATTGGCCAGCCTGAGATAGCCGCTGCCCTTCTCGATCTCGGCGTAGCCTCGTTCGAACTGTACCCGCGAGGTGTCGAGCTTGCCCTTGACCGCCTGATTGAGGCTGCGGCTGTCGCCTGCCGGCGTGGTCGAGACGATGGAGGCGAGCTTCGGTTCGTTGACGACGAAGAAGTTGGTCGTGTCCACCTTGCCCTTCATCGGCCCGTCGCCCGCTCCCGACAAGGCCAGGGCAATCGCCCCACCTTCCATGTGCTCGTAGATGTTGAGGAATCTCAGTATCGCACCGGCGTCCGCCGACTGTACGTTGAGCGAGCGCCGGCCGGCGCTGCTCGTGTTGCTGATGGCTATGGCGGCTCCCGAACTTGCAGTGGCGCTGACCTTCAGCCCGTTCACCTTCGAACCGGCCGCGCTGTAATCGAGCTTGAGGTTGGACAATTGCTCGTCGTGGAAACCGGTCAGCCGATCGACGTCGGCGCTGACGGAAATCGCGTCGGCGCCCGTCGTCTTGGTCGCGGTGTCGACGTCGGAGGTGAACTGCTTGATCAGCGAGCGGGCATCCAGGGCATTGCCGCTGACGTTGACTGCATAGCCCCTGCCCGATCGCTTGACGGACACCGCCACGTCGTCGCCCCGGTTCAGGGCGACTTTGCTGAACTTTGCCGAGGACAGGGCCCCGTTGACCAGCACGATGTTGCCGTCGACGGAGAATGTCTTGCCGTCGAGGTCGAAGTCGGACAGCGTCGTGGTGTCGCCGGACGTGGTCATGACGAATGTGGCACTTGCGGGGACCCCTGCCCCCTTGCTCCATCCGGCCCAGGGAATGTCGAGCCTGGCATTGGTCAGGTCGGCCGAGACGTTCTGGTTGCCCTCCCCGCTTTTGTCGATCGCTACCTTCACTGTTCCGCCCAGCAACGGGGCCAGCCCCGGCATGGCGGCGGCGCGGATCTTGTCGTCGAGCACCAGGGCCACCTTGCGGCTGCGTGCCGGTCCGCCATCCTCCAGCGGCTCGATCAGGTCGAGTTCGGCCGGAATGCCGTTCAGGGATGCCTTGGCGGAAATGACAGCCTTTTCAGGGTCGACCGTGACGGAACCATCGGCATCCGTCACGGTCTGGCCTTCGAACGGCTTGGCCAAGGAAAGCCCGCTGTAGTCGAGCGATACCAGCCAATCGAGCTTCGAGCTGTCGACGCCGGATTGCAGCGGAATATCGGCCCTGACATGGCCGGTGACGCTGCCGGACAGGTCTTCGGGCAGGAAGCCGACATGGCGCATGGCATTGATCGGCTCGTAGGAGGCAAGTTCAGCGACCGCGGACGCTTCGCCGGCAACGTCGATGTCGAGCGCGCCGACGACCGGCGGGCGGTTGGCCGCCTTGACGGTCAGCGTGCCGTTGCTGGCCGCCACGGTGCGGCCGCTGGGCATGAAGACGGTGCCAGAGGACAGGGAGATATCGACGTCATTGCCGTGGAAGGCGACGACACCGACGGCATCGCGTATCGGCGGAATGCGGCCAGCCGTGTCGAAACGCGATCCTTCGATCTGGAAGCGGCCGAACACCTCGTCGGCGGAAAGCGGCACGCCATTGCCGAGGCGATCAGGCACCACCTGGAATTGAAGATTGGCATCGACGACGCGGCCGCCGAACAGATTGTCCAATACCCAGAGCCGTGCATTGCGCGCCGAAAACCATGGCCAAAGCTGCTTGACGTGCGAGACCGGCATGTCATGCACGTTGAGCGCCAGATTGATGCCTGGAGCCTTGCCATCAACGAACTGCACGGCCGCGGTTCCAAGGACCTCGCTGGAAGCGGCCGACCGGACTGCGATCTGATCGGCTACCAATTTATGGCTTTTGGTCTGGTAGACGCCGGCGATGCGGGCAAGGAAGGTGAGCGCTGGCTCCGGCGATTCCGAAGGCGCCAGCGTCGAGCCGTCACTGGTCAGATCGTATCGGTAGGCCGGCTCCTCTCCGGCGGCGCCGGTCGCGGGCCTGGGCCCGATCGAGCCGGCGAAATCGAAGGTCGAGCGGCCGGTCTTCAGCAACAGCCTGTCCACCTGGATCTTGTTGCTGCCGCGGACGAGCGTGGCGCCGAGATCGACATCGGCCGACAGCAGGCCACGCGTGCCGAGATCAAGCACCGATCCCCTGGACGACAGGGCAGCCGTCAGCCGCGACGCGGTGTCGTCGGCCCCCTGCGACCCTTTGAGCGTCACGCTGAGCGCCCCCAACTTGCCGCCGGACGCCATTGCGCCGCTTTCGCCGCCGTCTTCGGCGATGCCGACGGTGGCATCCAGCGACATCACGCGCCGGGTCACGGCATCGCGGCTGGCGGATGCGGCGACGGTCACCGCCTTGCCGTCGACATTTGCCTGCGAGGAGAACTCCATGCCGCCTGTCCCCGACTGCAGGACGACCGCGTCGGCGACTGTGATCAACCTGACCGCCTCGGTGTCGGGCAAAACGAATGCCACATTGTGAAGATCGATACGGTGCAGCGATTCCTCGCGCACCGCATCGAGAGCGTGATTGATGTTGGCAAAGAGCGCATCGGACAGTTTTTCGGGATCGATCAGCCCGTCCCGATTGCGCAGTTCGGCCGTCCAGTCGCCGCCCGACGGCATCGCCGCGGTAACGATGCGCGCATCGGAAATCCTGGCGCTGGTCAGCCGCACCTCGCCTCGAAGCAGCGGCAGCAGGCGGATGCCGAAACGCACCCTGCCCGCATCGGCCATGGGTTTACCGTCGCTGGCCTTCAGGCTGACGTCGCTCACCTGGAGCGCGACGAAGCTCGAACTGTCGAGGGTGATGCGGGCGGGCCCGACCGCAACATCGACATCGACGCCCGCAAGCTTCTCGATGGCGGCCTCCGCCTCGACGCGCAGCCGGTCGGCCCCTATTCCGGAGACACCGATGAGATAGACAGCCACCCCCGCCAGCAGCACCAGCGCAACGGCGCCGGCAAACAGCCGCGATAGGATACGAAAGCCGCGGCCGATCGCCGCCTGGCCGAGCGGCGGAACGCGGCAAGCCGATGGCAAGGCGCCCAGGTCGGTGATTTCATCCCGCCTGAACCTGATCTTCTCGTGCTGCGGTTGCTCCTGATCCACGCAATTTTCCGTTCTACGAACTCGCTCGTGGACGAATCCCCGCTCGACACTATATCGGTGTGGCTTCGCGCGTAACCTCAAACAAGGGCATGGATATGGCTGACCTCAATGTGGGCGATCCCGCGCCGCAATTCGAGTTGCCGCGGGACGGCGGTGGTTCGCTCAGCCTGGCCGGCTTTGCCGGCAGACCTGTCGTCCTCTACTTCTACCCACAGGACGACACCACCGGCTGCACCGCCGAAGCGATCAGCTTTTCGCAGCTGAAGCCGGAGTTCGAGAAGGCCGGCGCCGTCGTGATCGGCCTGTCGCCCGACAGCGCCAGGAAGCACGACAAGTTCAAGTCGAAATACGATCTTACCATCGACCTTGCCTCCGACGAGGAGCGCAAGGTGATCGAGGCCTGCCACCTTTGGGTCGAAAAATCGATGTATGGCCGCAAATACATGGGTGTCGAGCGCGCGACGTTCCTGATCGGCCGCGACGGGCGCATCGCCAGGATCTGGCGCAAGGTCCGCGTCAAGGGCCATGCCGAGGAGGTGCTGGAAGCTGTGCGGGCGATTTGAGGGGGCGCCTCCGCGCCCTTGTTTTCACAAAGCGACGCGAAGCAACCCCATGCTCGCTTTGCGGGCAATTCTTGCCGGCGTCTTGCTTCGGCAAAGCTTTGTTAACCTTAATAATGTGTAGTCGGGCTGTCGTGGTGTCGTAAACGAAAGCTTGGTCCCGTGAACGCAACCGGTCAGTCCGCGATCTTTGGCAGGCGCAAGGAACCGCATACAGTCATCATCGCCCGCGGCAGCGAGATCAGGCACTTCACGATCCGGCCCTGGCTGGTTGTATTTCTCGGTTCGGCGCTGGCGGCGATCGCCATCGGTTACCTGCTGGCCACCTCCTATCTCGTGCTGCGCGACGACCTGATCGGCGCCACGACCGCGCGCCAGGCGCGCATGCAGCAGGCTTACGAAGACCGCATCTCGGCGCTTCGCGCCCAGGTCGACCGCATCACCAGCCGGCAGTTGCTTGACCAGCAATTGATGGAAACCAAGGTGAGCGAGCTTTTGGAGCGCCAGACGCAGCTCAGCCAGCGCCACGGCCGCCTCGGCCCGCTGCTCGATCGCGCCGAAAATGAAGTCGGCGCAGCGACGGCCGAAGATCCGGCGGTGCCGGCAAAGCCTGACAAACACGCCGAAGTGACCGGCAGCATCGCCCAGCCTGCTCAAAGCTACGCGCTGGCCAGCCTCGGCGCCGCCCCTGGCGCCGCCGACACCAGGCCGTTCTCCCTGTGGGCGACCCGCTCCGATCCGCTGCCGAACGATTCAGCAGCCGATCGTGCCGACAAGCTGTTCATTTCGATCAACAAGTCGTTGAAATCCATCGAGAACGAACAGCTCACGCGCATCAGCATACTTGCTGACAACGCCTACAAGAATGCCGACGCCATAACCCAGGCGCTCGAGGCGGCCGGGCTGCCGGTCGACAGCGACTTCGGCAAGAACGAAAGCGATGTCGGCGGACCGCTGATCCCGCTCGACAGCTCGATGTTTTTCGACAGCAAGGTCAAGGAACTGGACGAGGCGCTGGACACGCTCGACCAACTCAAGAAGGAAGCACGCCGACTGCCGCTCGCGAATCCCGCACCCGGTCATTCCGTCACCAGCCCGTTCGGGGTGCGCACCGACCCGATCCTCGGCACGGCCGCCCTGCATTCAGGAATGGACTTCAGGGCGCCGATCGGCATGGCGGCCAAGGTCACCGCGCCAGGCGTGGTCACCAAGGCCGGCTGGAATGGCGGCTATGGCCGCATGGTCGAAGTCGATCACGGCAATGGATTTGCCACGCGCTATGGACATCTCAGCGAAATCGACGTGACCGTGGGCGAAAAAGTGGATGCCGGCGCTGTCATCGGCAAGACCGGCAGCAGCGGTCGCTCGACCGGCCCGCATCTGCATTACGAAGTCCGCCACAATGGCGAAGCGATCGATCCTTTGCGTTTCCTCACGGTCGGCAAGAAGGTCGCGCAGTATCTCTAACGAACGGGCCCAGGCCGCCGCCATCCCGCGCCGTCCTCATTGCTTTTTCGCATCCTTGTCGCCGTTCAGGGCTTTTCCCTTTCGGGGCGACCGCAAATTGTCGAAGCCCATATAGTGGTCGGTATCAGATGTGTTCCATCTGCCGCCCAGGCAGATGATGGCAATGGCCGCGGCAAAGATCAGCAAGACATAAATCTTATCCATGTCCCGCTATCTAGGGCGCGGTGATCAGCCGGACACCGGCCGGCTTTTCCGCCGTAGCGGGCGCGTCCCTCAAATGCGGCGCATTTTTGAATTCCATTTGACTGAATAAATACTTGGTGCCAACCTTGCCTCAACCGGGGACGCAAGGCATGGCATTGCGAGGGACCAATCAGGAGTTCGGGCGGCCGTACAACCGACGCATCGTGCTCGAATCGATCCGCCGGTACGGCCCCATCGCCAGGGGCGATATCGCCAGGCATGTCGGCCTCACCGTTCAAACCGTATCGACCATCGTTCGCGAACTGGAGGAGCAGGGTTACGTCCTGTCCGTACGCGAGGAGCCGAAGGGCCGTGGCCTGCCACCGGCGACGCTGCGCATCAATCCCGAGGGCGGCTATGCCGTCGGCATCCACCTGACGCCGCTGGGGATCGACGCGGCGCTGATCAATCTCAGCGGTGACGTGATCGACAGCTTGCACCGCGAGGCCCCCAACGCGACGCCCGATCATGCGTTCGACCAGGTCCGCGCCATGGTCCGCGACCTGACCGGAACGCGCGCCGCGGGCCGCGTCATCGGCATCGGCATGGCGCTTCCCGGCCCGTTCGGCGTGGACACGATGAGCTTCATCGGGCCGACCACAATGGCCGGCTGGAAGGACGTGGCGCTGCGCGAGCGGCTGACGGCGGCGACAGGATTGCCGGCCTTTTTCGACGGCGACATGGCTGCGGCCGCCATGGGCGAGCGCCTCTACGGCATCGGCGCCCAGCATTCCGAATATTACTATCTCTATTTCGGCGTCGGACTTGGCAGCGCCATGATGCATGACGGCAGCGTGCTGCGCGGCGCCTGGGGCAATGCCGGCGAGATCGGCCATATTCCCGTCGTTCCCAATGGCGAGCTTTGCCCGTGCGGCAATCGCGGTTGCCTCGAACGTTATGTCTCGCTCGAAGCGCGAGGGCGCTGGAAGGGCAGCGATGCCGATTGGGTCGCCGAGGTCGGCCCGATCTTCCGCAACGCCATTGCCATCATCGAGAACCTTTTCGACCCCGAGACGGTCGTGCTCGGCGGGCTGGCGGCGCCGGACCTGCTCGAACGCCTGGCGAGATCGGCTGCGCCTCTGCACAATTCGGTTTCGGCCCGCAAGGACCGCAAGACGCCACGCATCGTCGTCGCCGGCGGCGGCCAGCAAGCCGTGCTGCGCGGCGCGGCCGCATTGGCCGTCTCTGGCGTGTTGTCGCCACGCTTCGGCCAGATGTTCACCGCCGAGCGCGAACGCGGCCGCGATATTCTGACAGCCGGGGAGGTTGCCTGATGAGCGAACCCTTGCTGGTGCTCGACAACGTCACCAAGAACTACGGCGCGATCCAGGCGCTGAAGGGTATCAGCTTCTCGATCGGCAAGGGCGAGGTGGTCGCGTTGCTGGGCGACAACGGCGCCGGGAAGTCGACGCTGGTCAAGATCATCGCCGGCGGCCTGGAGCCCACCTCCGGCCGCATGCTGTTCGAAGGCAAGGAGTTCCTTGCCAAATCCCCCGCCGAGGCCAAGGCGGCGGGCATCGAGACCGTCTATCAGGACCTGTCGCTGTGCACCAATGTCGACGTGGTGGCCAATTTCTTCATGGGCCGTGAGATCACGCGCAAGGTGCTCGGCATTCCAGTGCTCGACGAGCGGGCGATGGAGGCCGTGGTCGGCAAGGCGCTTGCCAGCGCCGGCACCCGTATTCCGTCATTGCGCACCAATGTCGAGCATCTCTCGGGCGGGCAGCGGCAAGCCATCGAGCTCAACCGCTTCGTGCACTGGGGCGGCAAGCTTGTGCTGCTCGACGAGCCGTTCGCAGCGCTTGGCGTCGAACAGACGCGGCGCGGCCTCGACATGATCCGCCAAGTGGCGAACCAGGGCATCGGCGTCGTCATCATCACCCACATCATGCAGCAGGCCTTCCAGGTCGCAGACCGGATCGTAGTGATCCGGCAAGGCGTCGTGGCCGGCGATGTCGCACGCAACAAAACAAGTCCCGATGCGGTGATCAACATGATCACCGGAGAGACGCTTGCCGGTGCCGGACCGGCGGACTGAGGGACAAAAGAGGGGTCCGGCACTAGAGGAGCCAACGACATGAAACGAATACTTCTTTCTGTCCTAGGTATCCTGGCACTGGCAGTTGCCACGCTCACGCCGGCATTCGCCCAGTCCAAGGGTACCGTCTACTACATGGTGCCGACCTTGCTCGACGAGTTCCAGACCGGCTCGGTGAGCGCGCTGGAACTGTTCCTGAAACAGGTCGGCTACGAGATGAAGACGCTGAACGCCGACAACAAGACCGACGCCCAGCAATCGCAGATGAACGACGTCATCGCGCTGAAACCGAAGGCGATCATCCTGGCCGCCGTCGACTTCAACGCGCTGAAGCCGTCGATCGAGGCCGCGCGCGCGGCCGGCATACCTGTCGTGGAATTCGATCGCCAGATCACCTCCACTCCGTCCGACTTCACCTCGGTAGCCGGCACTGTCGAGATCGGCCACGTCGCCGCCGAACAGGCCGAAGCGCTGCTGAAGGCCAAGAACGGCGCTGTGAAGGGCAAGATCCTGCAGGTGCTCGGCGACCCCGGCGATCCCTACACGCTCGACATCCAAAAGGGCTTTGAAGAGAAGATGAAGGCGTTCCCGGACGTCAAGATCATCTCGCTGCCGGCCATGCAATGGGAGGCCAGCAACGCCGGCACCATCGTCGCCGACCAGATGCTTGCCAACCCCGACATCGACCTGATCTTCAGCCACGCCGCGCATCTTTCGGTCGCCGCCGTCGCCTCGCTCGAGGCCGCCGGCAAGAAGCCGGGCGACGTCATGCTGATGAGTTCGAACGGCGCGCCGGTCGGCCTCGACCTGATCCGCAAGGGCTGGCTCAACGTCGAAGTCGAACAGCCGCTCTACGCGCAGGCCGCGGCCGTCGCCATGTTCATGGACAAGGTCGTCAACAAGCAGGAAATCAAGCCCGGCGACTATGACGTGCTTGGGCTGAAATCAGTGGTGACCAAGGAGGCCTGGGGCCCGAACATCAAGATCCCGGGTGCCGCGATCACCAAGGAGAACGTCGACAATCCAGCCTTCTGGGGCAACCAGAAGCCGCCGACGGACACCGTTAAGCCCGTCGAATAAACCTTCCCCAGAACGGCTCCGGGCCACCCGCCCGGAGCCGCCCTGCCCGGCAGAATTGCCCGGCATAGAGCCGCCGCGGCATTCGAACCCAAACCGGATCAGCCCATGAGCCCCCGCACCCGTCAAATCCTCGAGTTCGTCCTCGATAATCTCGTCTGGTTCATGCTGGTCTTCGTGCTGGTGGTGTTCTCCCTTTTCATTCCCAACTATTTCCAGCTCGGTATTTTCGCCAACATCATCGAAGCCTCCAGCGTGCTGGGCGTGATGTCGATCGGCCTGGCGCTTGTCATCATCGCCGGGCACATGGACCTGTCGGTCGAATCGGTGGCCGCGCTCAGCGCCATGGTGGTCGGCATCCTGTTCTGCTCTTCGGGCATCGGCTTCGGCGTACAGTTGCATCCGGACTGGCTGATGGTGCCGGTCTCGCTGCTGCTGGCGCTTGCCGTCGGCGGCGTCATCGGCGCTTTCAACGGATTCCTGGTCGTCAAGGTCAAGATGAGCGCCTTCATCATCACGCTGGCCTCCTACATCTGGGTGCGCGGCCTGGTGCTGGTCATTTCGGGCGGCCGCTCGGCGCAGGATCTGGCGCCTGCCATCCGCTGGTTCGGCATCCAGCGGCTGATCGGTCTGCCGCTCACCGCCTGGATCGCGATCGCCTGCTTCGTCGTCTTCTCGCTGATTATGGCCAAGACGCCTTTCGGCAGGCATCTGGTGATGATCGGCGGCAACGAGACGGCGACCTTCCGCGCCGGCATCCGCGTCAACCGCAACCTGATCATCGCGTTCGTACTTGCCGGCGCCATAGCCGGCCTTGCCGGCTGGCTGCTCGCCATCCGCACATCGGGCGCCACCGCCAATCTCGGCGTCGGCCTGCTGTTCAACGCCTTTGCCGCCGTCGTCATCGGCGGCGTCAGCCTGAAAGGCGGCGTCGGCACCTTACCCGGCGTCTATGCCGGCGTGCTGCTTTTGTCGGCCATCAACACGGCGATCAATCTGATGGGCCTGCCCGCCAACTTCACCCAGGTCATTCACGGCCTGCTGGTGCTGGCGGCGGTCCTGCTCGACGCCTTCAAGCAAACCATTCGCCAGAGGCTCGCATGACCATACGGCCAGAGACCGGAAGACTGTCGGGCAAGGTGGCGCTGATCGTCGGCGCCGCGCGCGGCATCGGCAAGGGCATCGCCCAACGTTTCGCCGAAGAAGGCGCCAGGCTTGTGCTTGCCGACACCGAGATCGAGGTGGGGCGAGCGACCGCCAGTGAACTTGACGCCGCCTTCATCGGCACGGACATCTCGCTTTTGGCCGATGTCGAGGCCGCCGTCGCGCTGGCGCTCGCGCACCATGGCCGCCTCGACATCATCGTCCAGAACGCCGGCATTTATCCCTGGCAATTGCTGGAGAACACCAGCCCGGACGACTGGGATCGCGTCATGGCGGTCAATCTGCGCGGCAGTTTCAATGCCGCTCGCGCCGCACTGGTGCCGATGAAGGCGCAGCGCCGCGGGCGCATGCTGTTTACCTCCTCGATCACCGGACCGCACGTCACCAGTCCCGGCCACGGCCACTATTCCGCGACCAAGGCAGGCATAAACGGGCTGATCCGTTCGGCGGCGCTCGAATTCGCCGGCTACGGCATAACCGTCAACGGCGTCGAACCCGGCAACATTCTCACCGAGGGAATGGAGCTTCACCGGGGTGCTGCCTTCATCAAGAACATGGAAGACGCCATTCCGCTCGGCCGGCTGGGCAGCCCGCGCGACGTCGCCAATGCCTTCCTGTTCCTGGCCTCCGACGATGCCAGCTACATCACCGGCACAACGATTGTCGTTGATGGCGGGCAATTGCTGCCGGAGGGGAGCGACTTCAGGCTGGCGCCGCCGTGAACAACGCGTGAGGGAAACAAGAAAGCCGGCGCACATCATCACTGATGCAAGCGCAACCGCAGCGTTCCGCTGGCGGTGATCGACGGGGATTTGGCCCACCGGAACCTCAAGGCGATACACCCGTTCTACCATGTGTGATTCAGGAGATAGTCACAATGGATTGGAACCGCGTCGAAGGAAACTGGAAGCAGGTCAAGGGTAAAGTCAAGGAGCAGTGGGGCAAGCTCACCGATGATGATCTCGACCGCATCGCCGGCAAACGTGATCAGCTTGAGGGCATTATCCAGGAACGCTACGGCATCGAGAAGGATCGCGTACGCCGAGACGTCGACGACTGGTATAGTCGGCAGGGCTGGTAGATAGCAGAGCTGCCATAAACGGCCTCTTTTCCGAGAGCCGTTATGCCTACGGTGGGCGGGCTCCCCCGCCCTTCCTGGCCATCCAGACGATGGCGCTCGGCACGCAAAAAACACAACGTCTACACCTCCAAGATCTGCGGCCAGCAAGCCGATATGCGCTACCTACGCCCGTAGATGAACAGCCGGATCATAGGCCCCTTGAGATCGGCTGGAACTCGCCCATGTCGCGCAGATGTTCCGTTATCGCGGAATATCGAACCACAAGGTTTTCCGGCATTATACTTCCTGGCGGACCCCAACCCGCCTGGCCGGCGTCCTGCAAGTCGGGTTTACCCCACCCGCCCCCAAAAAAGGGCGCCGGCCACCTCCGCTCGGCACGGCGCGCGCCTTGCGTGGATGGTGTGGCAGAATCAGGAGAATAACGAGTGGTCTGGTGCCATTCGGCAAGCCTTTGGCCCCGGGAACTGCGGTTTCCGCAGATGCCCGCAAACCGTATTCACTTGGCGATCCCACCCTCGCTACAGAACTTCTGGGCACGACAGGCTTTGTTTCGATCGATTTCATCGACGTGCGGGAACCGGTCTTCCATGTGCCAGACGTCGATAGAGCGTTTGATGCGATCATCGACCTTTAACTTGTAAAGGACGCGCTCGCGCGAACCGATGAGGCGGCCGACAAGGCATTGCTGCGGCTGCGCGATCTACTGGAGGCGCATATGACCAGCGAGGGCGTACTCTTCGACTCGCGCGCGTGGATCATCACAGCTCATACGGCGACAAGGTGATTGGCTCTTGCGGCCTTGATCGTCCGGAAACGCTTTCACTGTGTGGATGTTTTTAACAAGCAGGCCGCGGAGCCACGTCCCAGATCCGCAAGGTCTGGGTTATCCCCGGCAAGAAGACATTTTGACATTCGACGTCGACATTTCTCCCAAGCCAAGGGTTTGTTTCCCCTAGGAGAAATGGCGCGAGTGACGGGGCTCGAACCCGCGACCTCCGGCGTGACAGGCCAGTGAAACGGCCAATCTGTTCAAACGGTGGTTTCGACTCTCTGATGCTCGAAATTGGCGGCAAAAACGCGAAAGTTGAAACTCGGTCTAAGCGCATCGTTCTCGCGGATCTACCCGATCACATTAAAAATTCGTCACTTGCCAAATTCAATCGACCTCCTTAACTAGCTGGAGACGATACCACGGGTAGTATCACGGCTTGGGCCAGTTTCAAAAACTCTGTGACGCGATACGGAACAACCCGAAGGATGTTCGGTTCTCAGATGCATGCAAAGTCGCCGAAAAGCTCGGGTATGTGAAAGGCGGTTCTGGCGGACACACCGCCTACGCCCGCCCTGGTGATCCGAGCGGGCTTAATTTTCAAAGAAAAAGCAACGGGAAAATCCCGGCCTATCAAGGCGAGCAACTAGCGGAAGCAATCGACAGACATGAGGCTCGGTTAGCAAATGGAAAGTGAAAAATATCCCGCACAGGTTTTTTGGAGTGATGAGGATGAGGGATACATCGCTATTGCTCCGGATCTTCCAGGCTGCTCAGCATTCGGGGAGTCTCAACAGGAGGCTCTGAGTGAGTTGGCTCACGCGATCGAGGCGTGGGCGGACGCCGCGCGGGCTGCCGGTAACGACGTTCCACGGCCCTCAAAACCAGCTGTAAAGGCCAAATTCAGCGGCAAAACCCTGCTGCGCATGCCAACTGATTTGCACGCTCGCCTCGCTTTAAGAGCGAACGAGGAAGGCGTGAGCCTAAACCAATATGCCGTATATTTGCTGGCGACTGCATTGGCGACGAATTCTAAGCGAGCGCGTCAGCACCACGATATTTATGTTCACCTGAACAACTATGTCGTCAACGCACCAGTCCCTGCTGTTCGGATACTCGGCGTTGGGCCTACCTTGAATCCCCTAAGTTGGCCTCATCATCGCTCACCGGAATGGCTATCGACCGATCACAGCAACCCTATCCTAAGTACATCGAGCTCAGTACCTGGCAGAACGAACCAAATCGCCTGATTGAACTCGCAAAGGTCAATAACATGGCAGAAACAACTCAGATATCGTTCACACTGACCGAGGTCGCAAAGCTCTTGCTTCGACAGCAGGGCATTAAGCAGGGCCGTTGGTCCCTCGGATTCGATCTGGGCTTGGCAGTTGGGGCCTTTGGTGCCAGCGAGGCGGAGTCAAGACCCGGTGCGATGTTGCAAATCGGAGGGCTAACTTTGGCGCGAGTACCAGACGAAAGCCCACCTTCAACTGCCAGCTATGTAGTCGACGCCGCAACACTGGAAGAATAATTTTTATCGACGCTGAAGTGTGCGGAGCCTGTTCACTTCGGATAGTCGGCCTTGACGACGATCCTTGTGTAGGCGCGCTCGACCTGAAAGACGGCTTCGTCCCTGGTCTCAGTCGATCCTCTGGCGCCGCCAACGAAGCATGACCAGAACCAGAGACCCGCGGACGGGCCGTGAAGCTCCTTCCAGATCCGGCCGATACTCTGGCTCTGGAATCTGGCAGCGAAATCATATGGCGCGTCTTGCCCGCCAATGACCGTCCTGCCCCACCGGAGATGGACACGAGCGCAGCGGTCTAAGAGAAACTGGAACGCGCCTTCCTTGGTCTCGAAGGTTTCCAGTATGGTGCTGCCATCCACGACCTGCCAGCCGCGTTGATAGGCAAGACGGACGGTTAGGCGATCGGTCATCCCCGGAATCGCTCGGTGTGCCAGGTGATTTTTCCGTCCACCTTCATCGGCTTGTGGACGACCAGGCGTGTGGGGAGGTGTTCCGGATGGACCTCCAGGAGCGTGATTTTCACGGTCGGCTTGCAACGGCTGCAATCGAATTTGAGCTTTAGCGGATCGACCCCGCCGCCATAGACCATCATCAGATCGGCTGAACGGCAGTAGCGGACGTTACCGCAGCTGCATTCCGCCCTGACGAGCATGTTGTGCCGGGTCGCCTTGCCCAGCGTGTCGATCGGATCGTGCGCCATGCTGACAAATGAGGAACATATTCCTCACTCGTCAAGAGCCTCTTGACTCCAATGTTCCCTTTTCGTTCACTGTTGGCAGGATAGCCACAAGGAGGATGATATGGACCTCGTTCTGTCAGTTCCGGGCGCATCGCCCGAGGAAATATCGCGAGGCTTAGCGGCAGCAGAGGAAGCACTAGAACTCGCTGGCTTCACTGCCGAGGAAGCCGCTTACGGTGCCTTCGTAGTTGAAGGTTGGGACATCAACGGCCCGCCCGAAGATGGCCCTGACCATTCGGCGTCCCGCGCCGCAAGTGCTTGGGGGCAAGCCCATGCGGCAGCATTGGAGGCCTGCTGTAAGAGCTGGCCGGAGAGCCGCATGCCCATATCGGTGGGGCTGGAGTTGCTGACCGATCCCGAGACGCAACTCGCCGATCGTTCGACAGCGCTGGCAATGCTTCGCGAACATCTCGAGCAAGATGGCAAGGATACGTTGAACGGGGAGGACGTGGTTTTGGCTTGGCGGGTTGCTGCCGAGGTCGTCGACCAGTTTTCAATGCGCGACCTTATTGGCGACCTGTCTATGGCCTTTACCGCCCTCTCCCATTCCCATCTCCGCCCGGATGAGCCCATCGAACCGAAGCGCCGAGCTGTGCGCGACGCGATCAACGCGCTGGAGGCAGCTACCGAGAAGCCGTCGTTACACTGATGCCGAAACGCAATCGCGTCACGCCCGCGCCATCGGTTATCGACCGGGATTGGCCGCACCAGGTCGCCTTGCCGGATGACATCTGCACTGATCGAAACCTGACCATGATCACGCAGTTCTGCCAGGACATCGGCGTCAAGCCTCAGATAAGGCGGGTGCAGGCGATATGGCCGAGCGGCAAATATGAGGACTACCGCATCCACTGCTTTTCCGACCCCGCCGCGGCGAAGGCGTTTCTTGACCATTTTGCCGGCGACGTGTTCGATCCCAAACGCGATCGGGAGAATGGGAAGATCCGGGGTGCCTGGCGCCGCACGGGCGAATACAAGCGCATCCTCGACCTTGGGCCTTTGAGCGTTCCCGAGATCCTGCGCAACTAGGGGCAAGACATGTGCAATCTCTACAATCTCACCACCAGCCAAGAGGCCATACGCCAATGGACGGGTGCCCTCCGGGACATCCTGGGCAACCTGGAACCGTCAATCGACATCTATCCAAACAGGCCGGGCCCAGTGGTTCGGAACGCTCAAGATGGGCAGCGGGAGGTCGCCAATCTCCTTTGGGGAATGCCGACGCCGGCCGAGCGCGTGAAAGGCGCCGCCGACTACGGCACCACGAACATTCGCAACCCACAGTATGGTCATTGGCAGCAATATGTCGGGATCGAGCATCGCTGCGTCGTTCCCGTAACAAGCTTCGCCGAGCCCTCCCCGACGCCTGGCGACAAAGACCCCGAAACCGGTATCCAGCGGAACTACTGGTTCGCGCTGAACGAGGAGCGTCCCTTGTTCTTCTTCGCAGGCCTGTGGACGCCCTGGCATGGCGTGCGCAAGGTCAAGGATGGTCCGGGCGACTTCGAGCTCTACGGCTTCATGACGACCGCGCCCAACGCGCTGATCAAGCCGATCCACGAGAAGGCCATGCCGGTGATCCTGACCAGCCGGGAAGAAATCGAGACCTGGCTTACCGCGCCCTGGTCGGAGGCGAAGAAGTTGCAGCGCCCCGCGCCCGACGATGCCCTCGTGATCGTCGACAAGCCAGCGACGCAGATCAAATTCCCGCAGCAGGCGCCGCAGCAGGGCTCATTGTTTTAGGCAGTGGAGGTACCGCTCATGCCAAACCGAATCATCACTCTCGACAGTCGCCAGGAAGCAGCATTGCAAGCCGTCGCCGACAAATTCGTCGCCCAGCACAAGGGCGATACGATGAAAGCCCTGAAGGAAATGATCGTGCTGAACGGCCACCTTCACGAGCAGCTTGACGCGCTCAAGGCCCCTCCTCTCGGCAAGCGCTACGGATGAGCGACGAACCGATCCGGCTTGCTGATGGCATAACCGCGGTACCCCGCGAGCCAGTGCGAATTGAAAACCACGTCTGCGAACATGCCGGGTGCGGCCTGCGGGCGCCATTCGGCTTTGCTCGGCCGAGGCAGGATCCGCACTGGTTCTGTCTGTCGCACCGGGCTGACGGTGATCATTATCTTTAGGAGCGGCAATGTCTGATCATGTTCTGCCTAACCAGAAGAAACCAAAACTGATCGTCGTCGTCGCGTTCGACCGTGGCGAAGACGGTGAGTTGTTCACCGCATATGGCCCGACAGACCAGCAGAGCGAAGACCGAGCCATCCGTACGGCCAAGGTGCTTGCCGCGCAACACGTCGGTGTCATAGCCTGGAGCCGAGATGCAGACCCCGCACTGGGTGACTACGGCTCGCCGAATGTGCTTTTCACCAGCGGCGAAGTGCCCGACATGGAATGAAAAATGATCAATCCGCCCAAGCGCCAGGAAGAATATCCGGACCGATCGATCGATTGCCAGGAGGCCATGGAGCCGGGGTTTCAAGCGATAGTCGATTGTATGCTGGAGGCAGGCTGGAGCCGTGGCGAGATCCTGAAATCGTTGAAGCGGCTCATCGCGGCCGACAACATGACCCAGAAAGAGAACGCCAGGACCGAGGCGGAGCTTGCGATTGCGCGGGCGATGATCCGCGCCGGCAAGTCGCTCTAGCTCTTCTCGACACCGGCCTCGTCGATCTCCGCTTCCATCTGGTCGCTGATTGGTGAGACCTTGCCCGCGCCGGCGATGGGCTGGCCATCAAAGCCTTGGAGCCAGGCGTCGGCGAATTCCTGCCAGTAGGCCGGCACCGCGCGCTCCTTGCCATCCTTTCGCGCCTGGGCGCCATACATCCAGGCATAGCCGGCGCGCTCCTGGTCCTTCTTGGCTACGGCCATCATTCGTTCTCCCGGTAGTCCACCAGCTTCGCGTGGCGCAGCTTTTCCTCACCCTTGAGGAATTTGACCCGGCCGACAAGACCGGGTTTCAACCATTCGGCCTTTTCCTTTTTGAGGCCTTTCGGCACCGGCCCGCCGACCTTGCCCTGGACGCGATCCCACAGGCGCTGGCGCTTGTCGGCCTTGAAGGTGACGAAGGCGCCGCCTTTGTAGTGGCCCTTGTCCGCCATCAGCACCATCGCCGGCTTGCCCGTCTCGCGCTGCACGCCGATGATCTCCATCTCCTTTTCGTCAAAGCATTTGATCTTGCGCCAGTTCATCGTCGGGCCGCTGCGATAGGCGCTGGTTTTGAGCTTCGAGACGATGCCCTCGATGTTCGCCTCGCAGGCAAGGTGATAAACGGCGTCGCCGGTTCCCGGCAGCGCTTCGCTGAACTGGATGCGGCCCCCGGCCGGGATCATCTCATGCAGGATCTCGCGACGGTCCTCGACCGGCATGTCGCGCAGGTCATGGCCGTTAAGATGGAGCAGATCGAACGTGACCAGATAGAGCTCGCGCGACGGCGTGCGCTTGCTGACGGCCGCCTGCAAGGCGTGGAAGTCGGACAGGCCGGCCTCATTGATCATGATGGCCTCGCCCTCGAGGATGAAGGTGTCGGCGTCGATCGCCGCGGCTTCTTCGGCGAGGACCTTGTAGCGCCCCGTCCAGTCGTGCCCCCTCCTGGTCAGCAGGCGGATGCCGCCGGCGTCCTTGATGACCTGTGTGCGGTAGCCGTCGAACTTGACCTCGTGCAACCAGTCGTCATCCTCGGGCGGGGTGTCGACAAGCTCCGGTTCCATGGGTGGGATGAACTTCAAACGCATGAACTGACTCGCAAGACCGCGACTCAATCAGCTTTAGCTAAAATGGTTCCCAAACCGGAAACCGGCATCGGAGTGCAACAAAGATGCCGGCCGAGCGTTGCCCATCGGTGGGAGCGAGGAGGAACCGTAATGGCAGACGACAAGAGCAAACGAGATTTCCGCGATCGAAACCGCGTTTCAGCCGATGAGGACTATGAGGTCCGGTATTTCGCCGAGCAGGCCGGCATTACCGCAGAACAGGTGCGCCAGTTGATCAAGCGACACGGCAACGAACGCGCCACGCTGGAACTCGAAGCGAAAAAGCTGCGCGGACAATGAAACTGACCGACCTCGGCCCTCCCATTCCCGGCGAACTGCACGGTGGCAAACACATCCCCGAGGAGGAGAATTTCTACACGTGCAAAGTCTGCGGTCAAAAGGTTGATATGCGCGACCTGCGGCAGGTCATGTGGCACGAACAGCCGGACCACGACCCGCTTGAGATCGACTGAGCTTGCCGTCATCTCGTGCAGATGAGCGGCCGCGGAGGTTTGGTTGCGAGAACGCCACCCCATTCCAAAAAATCCGAACTTGCGCTTTGCTGAAATTTGAAGCACCAATACAGCGGGTGGGGACAAAAATGGCAAAAGCTGAAGAAGACGCGACGGATGCGGCAGACGTGGTCCGCGCAGCAGAGATCGAGTACGACGCGGACATCTATCTATACTCCGCAGCAATAGACCACAAAGGCTACGGCCGAATAGTTCAGTCGTTCAATCGAACTCGGCCGAACGCATTGTTGCTGCTGACGACAAACGGCGGGTTGGCGAACTCAGCCTACAAGATTGCAAGATTTTTTCAAAACCAGTACGAGCACTTTACGATCTGCATTCCCAGCGTGTGCAAAAGCGCGGGAACGCTGCTCGCCGTGGGTGCCCATGACCTGATCATGGGTCCGTTCTCCGAATTGGGCCCTCTTGACGTTCAACTTTATGAGCGAGACGAGATCTTTTCTCGCAAATCGGGGCTACTTAGCCATTCGGCGTTTGAAGCATTGAAGCGTGAAACCTTTGACGTCTACGAACACATCCTGCTCTCGATAAAGGCCCGTTCCGGCGACAATATCAGCTTCTCAGTCGCGTCAGCTGTTGCTGGCGAAATGACCACCGGCCTGCTTGCACCCATTTATGAACAAATTTCGCCGACGGGCTTGGGGAGCGACTACCGGGACCTTCAGGTTGCTGTTCACTATGGTCAGCGCCTGGCAATGTATTCAGGCAATATCGAACCTGCCCACGTCGATTGGTTGACCGAAAACTACCCCTCACATGATTTTATAATCGATGAGGAAGAGGCACGGCAGATGTTCAAAAACATCGATGGCCCCACGGACGCACTCTGGAAATTGATTGGAACTTTCGCCGAAATCATGCTTTCTGAGCGAGAAGACGGTCTAGTGTTGCGTCTCAGCGACATTGCCAGTGAGGTGGCGAACGATGATGAAGCTTCGTTTAACGGGGGAGAGGAAAGTCATGGAAAAGCAGAAGTGGCTGGTAGCCCAGCAAGAAATCGCCCGCGGGCTAATCGAACGCGGGCGAAAGGATCTGAGCCCGCCGAAGGTAGCGAAGCCGCAAAAGTCGAAGGATCAGATGGAAACGCGGCGAAGGCTAATTGACGTAATGAGCTCGTGCGCGGTGCCCGCGTAATCCCACACCAAGCCCCGGCCCAAAGCCGGGGTCTTGCTTTGCGGCTGGTAGTTCAGGCAATCACATGCGCTTTGCACTTCGACGCATGAATCTCGGCAGGATCACCCTCCCCGCAGCACGCGCCATATGTCGTGCCAAAAGTAAGTGATGGCCGACGCCATGGCGCCGGCCGCGATTCCGGTGACGCCCAGTGCGCCAAGCCCCATGAGCTTCCACCTGGTCACCTCGGCCGTCACCTGCTTGACGCTGGTCATGTCGGCATTGAGCTTGCTGACCGCGCTTTCGGTGGCACTCACGCGCTCCACCAGCTCGTCGGTCTTCTGGTACATCTTCGCCCGACTGGCAGCGGCGCGCTGTTCCGATTGCTCGTAGCTGAGCGCCGCCCTGGCATCGCTATCCTTGATGTCGCGCCGGATCTCGGTGATGTCGCGCTGCATGTCCTGCGTCGCTTGCAGCAGGCCGCCGATCATCATTTCCAAGCTTTTTGTCCCAGATACCGGCATCATCCCCGCCCTCGATGCAATGCTATGATTTCAGTTCGGCGCGGCGCGCGGCGCTTGCCTTGGTGTGCAGGTCGCATTCGACCCGGGTGTAGAGTTTCACCGCGCAGCCTGGCGCCATGGTGCGGTCGATCTTGTTCTGGTCGGCGATGGTCTTGCCCTGCGCGCCGGCAAGGCTGTTACCGAGGGCCGAGCGAAGCGGCGTTACACCGCTGACGCCCGAAGTCGTACACGCCGCCAGCGTCGATGCACTCGTCAAGAGACATGCGAGCATCAATGCCCTTTTGGATCGCATCGGCATTCTCCTTTTCGATCTTGGCGCGCAGCTCGTCGGCGCCCCAATGCTTGATGAGTGCGTAGCCGCCGAGCGCGGTGCCGGAGACGGCGGCGGCGATCGCGACCCAGATGATGATGCCGGCCAGCGGGCGGGGAACGCCGAGGAGGCCGGCAACCAGGGAGATGAACCAGGTCATGCCGGCGCGGTCCCGAGCGCTTCGGCCAGGCGCTTGGCCTTGCGGTTGACATACCAGCGATAGGCAAGGCCGCCGATGACAAGCAGCGCACTCGCGAACGCCAGGGCGACGACGACCCTTCCAATGAGCTCGCTCGAATACGAGAGCGGCGAGATCTGGTTCTGCAGCTCGGTTAACGTGCCAGCGAGCCCGCCGCCCGCGACACCGCCACCGGTCGCCAGGTCGGCCGGCGCGGTCGAAGGCGCTGCCTTGGCATCCTCGACCAGCGCCTTTGCCTGGCCGCCGTCGACGAAGCTGGCGGCCTGCGGCTTCTCGCCGGTCGCCCAGGCCTTGCCGATCGCGCGCACTTCGGCGACACGCGCCGTCCAGCCTTTGCCGAAGGTCGGGAACGTGCCGAGATGGCGAAGGAAGTTCATGCGCGCCTCGCAGATGCGATCAATCAGCGCGTCGTTGTTGTTGACAGCCTTGAGCGCCGCCAGCGTGCCCACGCCCATGACGCCGTCGATCGGCCCGGTATAGATCGGGCGAAGCGCCTGCTGAAGCCACATAATCGAGCGGCCGGGCCCGGAGTTCACGCCGCCATCGAACACTACGTAATCGACGCCGTCAGGCAGCAGGTCGCCCTTCACCGCGTCCCAGTACTGGCGATCATAGATCTCGCCGACCTCGTCCCTGGTGATGCTCTTGACCGAGCGCTTCGCCAGGCCCTTTTCCTTCCGATAGCCGTCATAGACGCGCTGCGTCACGCCCTTGTTGGTCGGGCCGCCCGGATCGGCCGGATGGTTCACATAGCCGCCTTCGTGCACCAGCACCTTGGCAAGCGATTCCTTTTCGCGCGAAACGGCCATGGGGTTTCCTTTCGGGATGATGATTGGCTATGGTCGGCCCCGGGAGGGCCAGGGGATGAAGTACGACGAACCCCAAGGGGATTGGGTATCGCTGCCGAAACCGTGGCTGGAGCTACGGCAGCATTTGCGAGACGCGGTTTTGAACGCCGGCGAAATCCACACCTATGACGGCGGACATCTCCTGCTGGTCGACGGCCTATGGGAAGTGATGGTGAGCGGCGATCAGAACGACGCCGATGTGGTTCTCAACGTGCTGCGCAAACCAAGCTGAAGGCCCGTAGGCGATGGAAACTCAACTGGAAGCCTGGACCGGGCGGCTGCTGAAACTGTGGCAGGAATGGGCGCCAGCCATGGGCGTTGTCGTCGCCATCCTGGTCTGCCTGGTCTGGACGGTTTACCTGCCGATCGTGGGGCTGCGGCACCTCTTGGGGTACTGAGGCGCGGCGCTCGCGCACGTCAACCAGACGCCCCGATCTGGCCCTCACCGGCCTGCACTAGAACTAATTGGACAGCCGCTCATTGTTTAGGCTAAACAGTCACCGGCCAATGCGGCCGGGGGGCCAATACTTTGACGCTGAAAACAAAGCCAAGGCTTGTCGGCCTGGATGTTGCCCGGATCTTTGCCGCTCTGGCCGTGATGGTCTTTCATCTCGCCTATTGGTCAGGGTTCAAGGCGTCGACGCCAGGATCAGTTCTGCAAGAGGCGGTCTTATTCCCGGAGTTGGCACCGTTCGTTTTTTGGGGCCGATTCGGTGTCGAGATATTTTTCGTCATCTCAGGGTTTGTCATCGCATTTTCGGCCGCGAACGCAACGCCATGGCACTTCATTCGCGCTCGTTTCCTGAGGCTTGTACCCGCGGCCTTCATCTGCGCGACGATGACCTTTGCCGTCGCTGTGATGATCGGCTGGCTGCCAATGCCGGCATTGGTCGAGCGCTACATCAGGACCCTGACCTTCAACTTTTACGGGCCCTGGATCGATGGCGTATATTGGACCCTTGGCATTGAAGTGAGCTTCTACATTTTCGTAGCGGCGCTGCTCGCGATTCGTCGATTTTCATGGGTCGAGCCCGCAATGGCCATCATAGGCATAACCAGTGCCACGTTCTGGATCTGGGCTTGGGCCGCATCGCACGGCTACGTCCACCCGCTCGCGTTTCCTATCCAAGGGAGAGCACGGGACCTGACCTTCACCTTCGGAACATACTTCGCCGCCGGCGTTTTCCTGTGGTCATCGTTGATGATCAGGCCAACCATAGTGCGCAGCGCGGCACTTTCGATCTTCGTCATTGGCGGTATGGTCGGGATTTATATGACCGCGCCGGCCTCCTATCACAACGATCCCTCGCTGCGCTGGGTGCCTGTCGGCATCTGGGTGGCAGCCATCGCCCTCATGGCGACCTCTGTTCGGTTCGACGCGCTGCTATCGGCACGAATCGGGGAAAGAACACTCGCCTGGATACGGCTCTGCGGAACGGCGACCTATCCGCTCTATCTGCTGCACGATATCATCGGTGCGGCCATTCTGCGGGCGATCGCTCTGCAAGGTGTCGAGCGATACACGGCGCTGATCTGCACCTTTGCGATCGTAATCGCGCTATCGATAGCAATCACATTGGCGCTAGAGCCGCCGTTGCGGAAATCGATCGCCCGGATCATTGATTTTCGCCCGCTCAGGCCGAAGGCCATTGCATAGCTGGCAGCTCCGCGAGGAACGCCTCAACCGTAGGAATACTCCGCTCGCCGGCCGTGACCTTGTCCAGTTCTCCATAGGCATAGACCCACACGGCATCGCGCCAGGCAAGGAAGGCTGTCGCCTCGGCAGACCAGTCCGACACGGTCGAGGCGACATAGCCGGCAAGAGCGTTTCCGTCGGCATAGAAGCGCGATTTGGCTGTCTGGTCGACGAGCGATTGGATTGCCGTCTGGAAACTCGCCAGCAGCGTCGCCTGCGCTTCAGCCGCCTTCTGAGCAGCCGTGCTGATGATGGAAGGATCAGGCGTCCACATCGTTGGTCTCCTCTACTGGCGCCTCATCATGCGGCACGACGACCGACCCGTCTTCCGTCACCACGATGTCGACAGGAAAAGCGACGGCCTGTGAAGGGTTCGGTCCATGCGGCAGGCTCAGAACAATGTGAACCTCACCGTCTGCCTTGGTGACGTCGCCGACGATAAACTCACAGGGGACATCTTCGGCCTTGATCGTGTCACCATCGCCCAGACCAGTGAAGTTGAACTGCTCGCCGTTGATGGTCAGAACGTCGCCGGTCTTTTCGAGCACCAGCGCGTCGTCGCGGCGTTGCGGGGAAAACGAAATGCGCATCAAAACCACCTTCCGATTGCGAGGATGTCGATACCAGCGGTCACGTATTGTGACGGGAAAGATGCCGACACGAAGTTGGCCACAAAGGCGGCCGAGTTGGTCGCCTTGCTGGCCGCTTTAATGCTAGTCACCGAGGATGAAGTCGAACCGTTTCCGATAGCGCCCACGCTGTAGCTTGTATCTATGAATGTCGCGGGGAAAGCAGCCGTGGCCGGGCCGGTGTCGACGCATGTGAATTGCCGCGATATGATTTGTGTTCCGTTTGCGAACCTAGCGTAAGACCCATTGGCGTTGCTGCCGCTTTCAATGAGGCCGCCAGTCGGAACGCCGCCGGATTGCGCTACGGTCGCGAGAATGTTCCCTTGGCGGAATGCCTTGTCGGCGGTAAGCGTGGCCGAGATATTGCCGTTTGGAACAGCGCCCAACGTGGCGTACATGGCCGCCGCATTGGCTCCGCCTACCAGCGCACGGCCCGCCGCTGTGAACGTTGCCAGAGCCGCGCTGTTTGCCCCGTCGAAATAGGGAAGTTTGTCGGCTGCGGCTGTCAGACCAAGCAGCGCGCGGGCGGCGGCCTTGAAGTCGGCCATGGCCGCGACGCCGGGTCCGCTGAAGTATGGCAGCTTGTCGGCCGCGCTGGTCAGGTCGGCAATGGCGGCGAGATTGCCATTGGCAAGGGCCTCGATCAGCGTCGCCGCCTGCGCCGTCAATCGCGAGCCGTCCGACTGGAAACGGATGCGCATGGGCTGGGCTGCGCCGGCAGCACCGGCCGGGCAATTTTCGACAAGCGTGCCGGCATTCTCCCCGGTGATCGAGCCTATCACCAGGACCAGCCCCTTGGCCGGCAGGAGGATCTCGTCGCCAGCGCGGACCGCCGCCGATTGCAGCGCGGCGCCCGTCGAGGTGAAGTTCGCCGAGCCGCTGGTGAGCGTGATCGTGCCCGTCACATAGTCCGGAACAACGGCCATGTCAGTTTGCCTTCGGCTTTTTGGCCGGCATCTCGGCCGGTTTCAGCGCCGCAAGCTCGGCTTCCAGCTCGGCCACGCGCGCCTTCAGGTTCGCGTTGCTCTGCGCCAGGAACAGGATCCGGTTCCTGGATGCCTTCGCCGCCGCGTCGAGGCGCTCGACCTCCTCCTCCAGCGCAACCTGCATTGAGATGGTCATGGTCTCGGGCTCATTGGTCGTCATTATGGGGCCTCTGTTTGCGCGCTTGTTCATTTCTTCCACCAGTTGGCGGTGACGGAGCAGTCGATCGTGATGCCGGCGCCGCCGGCTGGCGTATGGTTGGTGTCGATGCGATAGGTGAAGGTTCCCGCGGGCGCGGCCGCATCGAGAAACACCGGCTCGTAGACCCCGGAGTTGCTGTTGTAGGTCACCGATCTCAGGACCGTATCGACGCCGCCCACCGTTCGAACCAGCCTCATGTTGACGGTAGCGCTGCTGCTGCCGCCGCCGGCCGTGTAGACAGAATTCATCCTGGCGAAGACCAGAGGGGGAATCGCACCCGTGTTGTTGACGGTGATTGTGGCGCGGGTGACGAATGAGGGTCCGTTGGCACCGGTCGAAAGAAAAAACGCCTGATTATCCCAATCGGTGATGGCATTGCCGGCGATGAGCGACGTGATGACCGTGCCGTTCTGCAACACCAACCCGGCGTTGAGCGAATTTGCGGTGATGTTGCCCGCAGTCAGGTTGCGGATGCGCGCGGTGGCGATGAAGGCGGTGCCGGCATCGAACAGCGCCGTGACGACGCCGCCCGCCATGATGACAAACTGATCCGTATCTAAGACGATGCGGGAGGCAGATGCCGTCGCCTCGATGTACAGGCCCGACGAGCGGAACGTGCTGCCCGACGTTACCCGTGCCTCTATGCCGATGCGCGAGGACCAGCCGGCCGCCGGTGTGTAATCGGTGCCCATTCTGAACGTGGAGCCGGCAGAGACGTCGCCGACGGTAGTCTGCAAGGCGATGATCGCCGAAGCGTTGGCCGCGATCGTGCCGCCTTGAGCCGACACCGTCGTCGACAACGACGACACGGCGGTCGAACTGGCAACAACACCAGTGACCGGATCGTTGACCGTCGCCTCGAGAGCCTGGATCTTGAGGGCGAGCGCCGAGCCGGGACCGGTCGCAGTAATGATCTCTTCAGTGAACAGCGCGACTGCGCCGTCGGTTGTGGACCGCAGTTCCCGCCGCAGTTCCTGCTTGTCGGAAAAGCCGACCAGGAAGTTGCCGGCGCTGTTCGTCGACACCGCCTGCAATTGTTCAAGGACGTCGCGCACCGCATTGCCGGTCCACGCCTGGAAGGCCTTCACATCCTGCGCGAGCTGGTCGAGATCGATGGGGTAGAAATCGGCCCCGACCAGGCGCGCATCGAGCGTCGTGACTTGCACCCAGTCCGTCCACGGGATGGTGCGCGGCGGGTCCGAATGCAGGCGATAGCGCGCCTCGAAGGCGGACAGCGAGATCACGCCCGCAGTCAGCTGCGCCACCGTCTGGTCGGACGTCGCCGTCTCGCCCATGACGGCGTCGGGTTGCGCGACCGGACGGTATTGGAACTCGATCTCGGAGATCGTCACATCGGTGATGACATTCCACGAGGCGCGCAGCGCCGCGCGCTGCGAGCCGGTCTCGGTTTGGACGATGATCGGGATCAGATGGTAGTTTTCTAGCTCGCTCTGATAGTCCGGCGCGCCGGGCGGCGCCGGCACGATGACAGGCGGGTTGAGGATGCCATCATAGATCGAGCCGTCGCGCTGCTGGAGCGAGACCTGCGCGTTGCGCGGCCCGTCGGCATCGAGCGAGGCGAGCGACGATTCCGTCATCATGAAGGTGAGGTCGCCGTACTTCTGCGAATTGTACCGAACCCAGTCGCCGGCCTCCAGCACCTGCCAGCGCGGGCGCAGCATGCCGGAGACCGTGGCTTCCCAGCGGTTCTCCTCGAGGTAGATGCCGGCGAGCTGGCCGGCCTGGCGCGCCGACGGCACCATGGGGAAATCGATGTTGACGTCGCGGGTGCGGCGATCGACGACAAGGGCGGTGTCGGAGATCTGCGCCTCATAGCCGACCATCGACCACAGCTGGTCCGGATCCGGCGAGTTGCCTGACACCGAGTTGACCAGGTCCGACATCGAGCGTTTCGCCTGGAACTGGAACGGCGCGCCGGCGATGAAGTCGTCATCGGTGATGGTGGCGACAACCGGCTGGTCGGAGCCAACCAGCGGCCAGGCCCCGTCGACGGCATCAATCGTCATGCCGCCGCAGGACAGCATGATGCTATCGATGTTGTCGCCGTGGCTGCGGGTGCAATCGAGCAGCAGCGAAAGCTGGTAGCGCGGCTCGAAGCTGCCGTCTTCCTTTGCGACCAACTCGTCGCAAAGGTTGGCGGCAGCGGTCCACTTGTCGAACGGCAGGTCGGAAGCCGGCATTTCCATGCCGCAGAACAGATCGTCGTTGATGGTGAAGCCGCGGCGGTAATTGTATTCCGCGACGATCGGGTTGGCGGTGTATTCGTGGGTCGAGTAGTCGCCCCAGCGATGCGTGCCAGAGCCGCCGGCGGTCGAATCCTTGCGCCAGTCGTAAAGCCGCGCGCCGCGAAACTCGAAGAAGAAATCCGGAGGACTGTTGTTCTTCTCCGTGTCGAAGATCATCGACACGATGACGTGGCAGATGCCGAGCCCGACATGCGCTTCCGACCAGCGGTCAGCCGGGTTGGCTTCTTCCACGAGGTTGGCGTCGGCGACGATCTGGGTGCCGTCGACGAACTTGATCCAAATGAGGTCGGTGAACTCCCCCGAGACGACAGGCAGGCCTCTTTCAGGATCCGGAGTGCTGCCCAGCGTCTCCCAAGTGCCGTTGATGGCAACGCGGCTCAGACCATCGCAGTAATAGTCCCCGAGCGCATAGACCTGCTGGATGCGGCCATTGCCGGAATCGTATGTGTTGACGTAGCAATCGTGCCCGGCCATGGCGACCCGGCCGATTGGCACCTGGCGGGGGGGATTCTCGCCATACTGCTTCTCGAACTGGACGCCGCCCGGCGGCTCGTTTTTCTTGGCAATCGCCTTCTCGATCAGCCCGGCCGCGACATTGATCCCGGCCGTCAGGATCATCGAGCCGGTGATGCCCACCGTCGCCAGGAACGAGCCCACGGCGGTACCGGCCCACCATGTCGAAACGGCAGTGACGAGAGGGGCGAGAAACGGCATGGACTATTCGACCCGGAACGCCGTCTTGACGTCGGCAGGGTTGAGGAAGATCACCTTGGTTTCATCCCGCGTCATGAAGCCGATCTGGGTGAAGACGCCCCCCGAGATCTGGCCGTCACGCTCGACGACGCCGATGTCGCCGCGCTGGGCGAGTGCCGGCGCGATCTCGGTGAACTTCGAGCGGAAAGCATCCTCGACCGTGGCAAACCCGCGCTTGCGCAGCTGCTTGCCGGCGCCGGCCGGGGTCTTGTAGCGGCGTGCCGCGGTGCCGAACATCGTCTTGCCGGTGACGGCCGCGACAGCATCGTCGGGAATCAAATAACAATCCGACGTGCCGAAGAGCGACGGCAGCGCCATATGCTTCTCCACGGCCGCCTTGAGCAGCCGTTCCCAACCCGTTTTGCGCATGATGGATCAAGCCTTCTTGGTGCGGCCCCAGAACACTTCGACACGTCCGCGCGTCGAGGCATGCTGCAGGAAGAGATCACCGGGGTTGCGGCGCTGCTGGTCGGCATGCGAGCGCTTGCGGCCATTGGTGCGGGTGTAGTCGAGTGCACGGGTTTCGCAGTTGGCGGTCAGCGTGTAGCCAGTGTCGTCTTCATTGTGCGGGATGGTGTCGATGTAGCCGCGGCGCATGGCGCGCACGCCAAGCAGCGCGCCGGTGTCGGGATGGAAATAGGCGTCGTAGATCGTCACCGGCCGATCACGGTAGTCTTCCGCCTCGATGGTGCGCAGCACCTCCGGCGTCAGGCCGTCATCCGGCGACGCCGCTAGCGTGATGGTGAACTGCCGCGCAGCCGTGCCTGTGCCGGCCGACAGGTCGGACACCTGGAGGATGCCGCCCGGCTGATAGGTGACGCCACCCCATTCGAGCGGCGCCAGCGACTTGATGAACCCATAGGTCCCGCCGCCGAGCTCGAACTTGATCAAGCCGCGCACGATGATGTTGCCCTGGTCGAGCAGCTCGGCGACGCCGGCGGGGAGCGAGAGCATGGTTACAGCCTTTGATAGGCGTTGAAGGAAATGGCGCCAAAGTCCCTGGTGGCGGGAGCGCTCCAGGAGTTCCAATCAAGGATGAACTGGCACTTCGGACGCCAGAGCCGGGCAACCGCTGCGGTGGTGAAGACGGTGGTGTGGAGGAACGGCGCCACGGTGAGTGTGGCAACGCCGGCTACGGCTGTCTTGTCTTCGAGAACCTCGTAATAGCCGTAGTGGCCGCCCTCCTCCAACCCGACGCGGTCGCCAACCTTGGCCTGATATGTGGCGGGCAGACCGGACAGGCCGAGCGCACCCGACAGGCCAAGCGACGTTACCGTTGCCGTGCCATTCCATGCCGGCGCGATATCGGTAGACGCCGCAGCGGTCAGGTAGGCGATCGGGTTCGGGCGGCCGAAATCATACGCCACGAACGGCTTCATGCCGCGCAGGCTCTTTT
Source organism: Mesorhizobium sp. B2-5-3 (assembly GCF_006441005.1). Classification (NCBI taxonomy): domain Bacteria; kingdom Pseudomonadati; phylum Pseudomonadota; class Alphaproteobacteria; order Hyphomicrobiales; family Phyllobacteriaceae; genus Mesorhizobium; species Mesorhizobium sp. B2-5-3. The sequence goes on along the minus strand of NZ_VFUS01000003.1, from coordinate 284,903 downwards.
TCCATGCAGACCAGATTGCCGTTGACGCATATTCGGTCGGCTTGCGCAGGCGCGTCTGGATCGTCGCCTTCCATGTCGGATCGACGACCTGCGACAGATTGATCTGCAAGCCCTTGCCAGAGGCGGAACTCGATACGTTGTCCATCAGGTCGAACGTGCATTCCGTCAGTTGGTAGTCGGGAAGGTCGCGCGGATAGGTGATCGTCACTTGATCATGCTCCGCTTGATCGCCGCCGCATGGTTCTGCGCATGGCGGGCCACCGATCCGATGCCTGATTTGGCGATTTCATCACGCACGATCATACGCGTCACGCCATCGGAATCCTGACGTTCGATTGTCCCGCCGTTTGTGCGCTGGTCGATGATCTGGACCACCGTGCCGCCGCCGCCAAATGCGTTGTCATTCGAAACGATTGAACCGCCGCCGCTGCCCATGCGCAGGATCTCCGGCCCCTTCTCGCCGACGAGATAGTCTTTCCACGGGTCGACTGGGCCGCCGGCAGCGCGTGCGCCCCCAAACCAGGACGTGAACAGCTTTCCTATCAAGCCGCCTCCCCCACCTTTGCCGCCGCCAAGGATGCCGGCGAGCGGACCCTCATTGAAGAGCAGCGCATTCTTTGCAGCGTCGAGGATTTCGAGGCCGAGCTGCTTGGCGGCATCGGTTGCGCTCATGGCACCGCTGGCCCATGCATCCAGGGCGTCCAGCCCTTCGTGACCGAAGAAGGATGCGGCTTCGTTCAGCGAACGCTGTTGTTCCTCCAGCAGCTTCTGCGCCTGTTTCTCGGCATCGATCTTGCGCACCAGCGCATCGATCTCCTTGCCCTGCGTACTCGTCGCGGTGACGCCGGCACGGCGCTGCTGTTCCAGCACCTCTTGCGCGACGCGGTCGAGGCCGATTGCCTGCTCTTCAGCCTTCAACCGCTCGATGACGCGGTCATAGTCAGAGATCTGCTCCTTGATCGCCTTTGAGCCGCCGGAGCCGCCGCCGCTCGGAGGAATGACGGTGCGCTTGACCTGCTGGGCGCCGGCGAAGCGCGAATTGAAGGCATCATCCGAAAGTGGTTGAAACAGCCGATCGCCCTTTCCGGCGGCGTTCGGGTCGGTCGGCTGGCCGGCAAGCTGCCCTACCGCGAAGCCGGCGCGCGAAGCTGCATTGGCGGACGCGCCAGGCGACATGAAGACGGCGCCCCACCATGACGGCGCGGGGATGCCGCTGAACTTCTCCCATTCGCGAATGACCCTGGTTGCGGCGGTATAGGCGAGATCGGTTTGGTCAGCGATGTTGAGCAGCGCTGATTTGACCTCGATGTCGATGGTGCGGGAAATCTCGTTCCACTTGTCGTCGAGTTCGGCGGCGCGCCGCACCAGCTGCTCGTCCACAACGCCGCCTGCGCGGTCGGCGGCCTGCATCATATCGTCAATGCCGGACGCGCCGTTCTTGAGCGCCAGCACCATGTCGGCACCACCGCGCCCGAAGGCGTCGGTGGCGAGTGCGATGCGCTGCTGGTCGGTCGCGGCACCCTGGATTAGGTTCGCGTAGTCGCGCAGAAGGTCGACGTTCGAGCGCAGCTTGCCGTTGCTGTCTGTCAGCGAAATGTTGTTGGCCTTGAAGATATCGGCCAGCCGGCCGCCGGAGGTGACGGCAGCACCAAGCCGCTTCGACCATTGTTCCAGATTGGTGTCGATGGCGCCGGCGTCGACTCCGGCCTGCGTCAGGCCGAACTGGAGGCGCTGTAGCTGCTCGACCGAAACGCCGACCCGATCGGCGCTGTCGGCGAGATCGGCATATTCGACAACCGCGCCATGGACGGCATCGGCGAACCGCCGGACGCCTTCCACCGCAAACCCGATGGCAAAGGCCTTCGCCGCGGTGCCGGCAAGCGCCAGCATCTTGCCGGTGCGGTCGAGCTCGCCGTTGAACTCGCGCGCATTGGCGCGCGCGCTGTCAAAGGCCGGCTTCGACGCATCCTTGCCACGGATCTGGAATTCCAGGTCTTTCGCCATCTACTCCCGACCGTCTCTCTGGAGCTCGAAGAATGCGAACCAGGCGATGAACTCGGCATACTCCATGGCGCCGATCTCGCCGCAGGTCTTGCCGAGGCGGAGCGCGAGCGCGTGGATCAGCATGCGCTCGGGGTCCGCCTTCAGCCGTTTTTTCCGCTTCCACCACGTTGCCGACGGCGGAGCCTCCCGGCATCGAGCCGTAAAGGATGGCGGCGGCGATGCGGCCGACGACGTCTGAATCGACCTTGTGCGTCAGCACATGCTCGTCCATTTCGTCGAACAGGCGCTTGCCGGCCTCGTCGCAGGCCTTGGCGATCAACGCTCGCACCTGGATGATCCCGCCGTCAGGCGTGACGCCATTGTCGTCGCGGCGGTAGACCTTGTTGCGCTCGGCAACGGTCCAGGGCGACCAGGTGATGACCAGCGGCTTGCCGGGGGTTCCCCATTCCTTGACCTTGATGTCTTTGCGTTGCTGGCCGCCATAATGGGCAGTGGCGGCTTCCAGGACAGAGCTGAGCTTGGCCATTATGCCGCGACCTCGTCATAGGTCAGCGCACCGTTGCCGGTGACACCGAACGAGAAGGTAGACGCCTTCGACAAGTCCGCCGCGCCGTCGACGCTGGTGATCGAGGCGGTGCCGGAGACATAAGTCAGCCCGACCGTGTCACCTTGCAGATAGAAGCCGATGGTGACACTGCTGCCGATCAGCGCGGCAGCCTGGCCGTTAGCATCGGCCGGATCATAGATGCATTCGACCTTGCCGCTCCAGCCAGGAATGCCGGGGACATGGGTCTTGGCAGTGCTGCCCATGACCGTCGTGTCGCCGGTATCGACGGTCTCGCTGTAAGCGATCGAGGTCACTTGCCCGACCGCGTTGTTGGCAAATTTCACCTTGCCGTTCTTGCCATGCTTGACACCCATGGTGCTTCTCCAGTTCGGGGTTGTGCTCTAAAGAGCGGTTTCAGGATCGGCGCGTGCGGTAAATACCGTCACGGCAAAGGTCAGGGCGGCGGTGCAAAGCGTACGCTCCGCGTTGCCGGTGAAATTGAATTCGGTGGCCTGGTAGGCGTAGTCCTGGGCGATCCCGCCCAGCGTCGGATCGTCGGACAAGACGCCCTCGACAAACAGAGCCATGGCGTCGAGCGTGTCTTCGCCATCGCTGGAATCATCCTTTACGCAGGCGGTCACCCGAACGCCGATGACACGTTGCTGGTGCCCATCCATGTCGATGTCCGTCGAGGTTTCGTTCGAAACCTCAAACAGGAAGGTCGGCCGGAGATCCTTCGCCAAGGGCAGGCTGCGGCGCTGCTCGACGCGTGATCCTGCCTGCGGCGAGCCGACGAGATTGGCCGCCAGCCAGTCGCGCAGTTGATTACGGACGTGCGACACGGCTCAAGCCTCCTGCAAGCGTACGACCGTCATACCCGTTCCATCCGGCTTGATCTCGACCACGACGAAGTTCGAGAGGGCCGAGGTCTCCGGATCGGTTACCTGCACGCTGTCCTGATGCGCCGCATCGGCAGGCAGATCGGAGGTTCGGCACTGGATCTGCGGTCCCGACGCCTCGACGCCGGCATCGAGATCCGGCAGCGTCAGCAGCTGGTACTCGGCGTCGAAGATCGCCGAAAAGTTCGCCACCGCGGCGACGCTGGTCCATTTCACTGCGGCGCCGAACTCGTCGGCGTCGACGAAGATGGCGCGATCGGCGGCTGTCTCGACCGGCATGGTCAGGCGTTGCCGCGGCGCCTGGCTACCGCCTTCGGTTTCCTGCTGACGGTCACGTCATCGCCTTCGCTGACAAGGCAGACGGCAAGCGGGCGCGGCAGATTTTCCGGAGCGCAGTCGATGCCGATTATTTCGCCTTCCTTGAACTGCACCGAAGCCTGGGCGCGGTAGCCGCCTTCGACCTTCTCAAGGAGGTGAGCGCGAGCGGCGACCTGCGCCTGCGACAGTTCGAGCACCATGTCGGTGCCGACATGGGCAACGCCGCCTTCGACCTTGTACATGCGCATGGGAAGTTTCCTTTCGGTTTGGGTTGATGGCATGGCCGGACGGCAGCTGTACTGCGGTCAGGTCAGGCCACCCCCCGGCTGGAGCCGGGGAGCGGTCTTGTCGATCGGGAGGAAAAAATCAGGCTTGCAGCGTAACCAGGCAGGCATGCTGCCAGTAGGCGTAGGCGACGTTGCCGGTCCAGTCGATGCCGAACAGCTGTTCCTTGTTCAGCTGTTCATATTCAGAGCCTTCGCCGAGCGCGACGACATCCGGGATCGTCTCTTCCTGCAAGATGAAGGGCTTGGCGGCATCGTCGGTGCGGAACACCGCCAATTTCGTGGTCCAGGTCAGGCGCGGATTGGGCACCACGTCGATCTCGAACTTGCCTTTCAGAGCCGGCAGCAGATTGGTGTTGCCGCCGCCGACCAGCAGCGACGTCACGGCCAGCAGGGCAACCGCCATGTAGGTGATCGGCACCTGGACGGTGAACTTGGCCGCGCCCTGGTTCATCGGCTCGCCACGATCGTCCTTGAACGAATACATTTGCTGGATCGCTTTCAGGATGGCGCCGGCAACCGTATCCACGGCCGGGGCCGTAGGCGTGCCGCCGGTGCCGGCGTCGGAGATGTCATAGACGATCGAGTTCGCCTGGACGCCGCTGTTGCCTTCGACGTGGTCGGTGTCGAAGAAGTACTGACCGTCGTAGCAGGTGGTCGACTCGCCTGCGATCATGAGCGCCGAGAGCAGCTTGGCCGGATGGTCGAGCGCGCGATCGGCGAGCTGGTTGACGCGGATCTGGATCATGCCGAGCTTGTCGCGGCGCATGTCCTTGGACTTGAAGGTGATAGAGCCTTCATAGTCCTTGTTGGAGACGGTGAAGGAGAGCTCGCGAAGTTCGGCCGGGGTGCGCCCGCCGATGAATTCGCGCAGCGCCGGGGCCGTGCCGAGCCAGGCATACTCCTCGACGGCCTGGTCGGACTGCATGCGCATGGCGATGTCGTTGATCCACGCGCTGCCGCCGGTGTCGAGGCGGGCGAGGATCATACCGCGCACGCCATTGTGGGTGATTTTCTGGAACTGCTGCGGAAGCATGGTCCGCTCCTTTCATTGGGTTGCGGTCGGACCCTCGCCGTCGGGCATCGACGGCGAGGCGGCACTTATGTGCCGGACGTTGATGTTCGGAGAGTGGGAAGGCGATCAGGCCGCCGGCGCGAGCAGGCCGGCCGTGGTGCAGGCGGCAAGGCCCGCGTCGAACTCGACGATGGCAATGCCGGTCGAGACCCAACGCGACACGGTGCCGATCAGCGAATTGCTGGTTGCGGTCAAGGTGAAGGTGTTGTCGTCGGACGCGTAGACGAGCGGGCGATCATTGGTGGTGATCGCCGCACCGGAAATCGGCAGGACGATGTTGCCCTTTTTCTTGACGTTGACATTGATCGCGCCGGCGGCCCCGGCGGAATTGTCGGCAATGGCTTCGGCAAAGCCCTGGAACGGATCGCCGGCGACGAGCGGACGGGAATAGCCGGATCCGTTCTCACCGACGGCAGCGCCCTGGTAGATGATGTCGGCGGCGATGACCGGGTATTCTTCCTTGTCGCCCAGCTGGTAGTCACGCAGCTGGTTGGCGGCGAGCGTCGCCATGGCCATGCTGACGCCGGTTCCATGGTGCTGCAGGTTGGCCAGGTGCGTGACAGCGTCAGGCATGGCGATGGCGAGACAGGCAAGCGCGACCAGCGCTACGCCTGCCGCGATGAGAATGTTCCTTTTCATTGCGGCGGTCCTTCTGGGTTTCGTGTTTCGGTTGATGGAGCGCGGTGAAGCGGTCAGCCCTTGAGCGCGTCCCGCTTCTTGGTCGCGACGTAGCTTTCGGCGCTGGGGTACTCCGCCTTCAACTTGTCGCTGCCTTCCCATTCGGCCTTCCAGCCGTCCGGAGTGGTTGCGGCGGCAGCTGCGGCACCGGCACTGGCGCCGGCATCGCCATGCTCAGACGGCCTCGACGCGACGCCTTCCGCAGCGCGGTCAAGAGCCTGCAAACCTTTCAGAACATCGGTGCCTTTTGCCTTCACAGCCGCGAGCACGGCCTGCGCGGAAGCCGCCGGCGTCATGTTGGCATCAGCCTTGTGAGCCGCGATCAGCGCCTCCTGGCCGGGCACGAGGTTGGCCTCGATGCCGGCGAGGCGTTCCCGCTCGGCGGACGTCGCCTGCTCGCGCGCGGACGCTTCGATGGCCGCGACGAGGTCGGGATTGGAGGCCCGGAGGGCTTCCAGGGTGAGCGCCGGCGATGCCGACGCGGATGTTGCCGTGGTCATGGAGACCTCCTTGGTTTCGGCTGATGCGGCGGCGGCAGCCGCGGGACGTGATAGCGCTGGCCGTGCCGCGAGATCGGCCAGCGTTTCTTCAAAGGATGCGATGCGATCGATCATGCCGCGACCCAGTGCGTCTGGCGCCGTGAAGACGAGGCCCTGGCCGTACTGGCCCATGATCGTCTCACGGTCCGTATTCCGCGCCTCGGCAAGTGCCGAGATGAACATTTCCGCGCCGTGATCGGCGATCGCCTGCAACTCCTGCCGGCCCTCCTCGGAGTTCGGATCGAGCCGCTTGTTTGGCGATTGCGAGGCGATGACTTCGACGATGTTGGCGCCGAGCTTGGTCAGGATGCCTTCCAGGTCTGCATAGCGGATCAGGGCGCCGACAGAACCGATAAGAGAGGTGCGGGAAGCGACGATTTCGCCCGCGGCGGAAGGCAGCCAGTAGGCCGCGGAACAGCCCATGCCGCCAATATGTGCGACCATCGGTTTCAAGGATGCGGTGCGCGCGATTTCGGCTGCCGCCGTGTCGATGCCTGACACAGTGCCGCCCGGCGAATCCACGTCGAGCAGGATGGATGTCGTGCCCGGATCAGCAGCTGCCAGCCGCAGATCCCTGATGATTTCTTCGTAAGACCAGTACTCGCGGTTCATGCGCGCCATCAGGGGCCCGAAGATCGGAACGACAGCCGTCGTTCCTATCCGCGTCGCGAAGCTGCCAGGGGCCAATGGCTCTCCGGCGCGCAGGTTCTTGCTGGCATCGGTGCGGACCATGCGCACCATGCCGAGGCTTTCGGACAGCGCATCCTTACGGACCGCCCACAACGACAGGCTGCCCGAAGTGGCGAGATTGAGGCCCTGCATGAACTGCATGGCCAGCGCCGAAAGATTGATATCAGGCATCGGCGAGATCCTCCTCGAGTTGTTCCGCATCGGCGGGTTCAACCGCTGGCGCTGCTGGCGCGACCGCGTCCGGATTGATGCCGGCTGCGGCGCGCTCCTTGTTTTCGGTCGCGAGTTGCTCGGTCTTGTCCTCGAAGTCGCCGCCGGTGCGCTCGGTCATGATCTGCTGCGACGTCTTGAACCCGTTCTTGCGGTCCTTTTCGTCGGCGTTGGCATCCTTGAGCGGATCGAGAGAAATGCGGACTGGACCGGTCCATGTGGCGTTGAGCCAGGCCGCCCGCTTCAGCGGGTCGTCGAAGAAACCGGGCGCCTCGATCCTGCCGAGGATGACGGCCTCTTCCATGAACCACTCGTAGACGACCTGGACAAAGTTGCGCACGAGCCATGTGCGCCGGCGGCGAAACGAGTGATAGGCCATCTCCAGCGCCGCCCGGCTGGCCGAATAGCTGGCCGTAAAGTGCTTGATCAGCAGCTCGAACGGCAGTTCGAGCGCAACGCCGATCTGACGCAGGAACGCGGTCACGAAGGCGTCGAACTGCGGATTTGGCCGCATCGGATTGGCGAAGGTCACGTCCTCGCCTTCCGCCAGGTCGATCACCGCGCCGGAGCCGAGTTCGATTTCTTCCTTGCCGGCAGTGCCGGAAGTGTCCGATGTCGGCAGCGGGCTCGAATCCGCATCCGGCGAATTCTTGACGAAGACGGTGAACATCGCGGACACGACCGCGGCGCGGACTTCGGCATCGGTATAGTCGCCGAGTGATTTCAGCGCTTCCACGACCGGCGCCAGATAGGGAATGCCGCGCGTCTGGTCCGGCCGCAGACGGTCGAAAAGCTGGATGACGATCGGGCGGCCGTCATTGTAGCGCATCGGCACGCGTCGCCACGCCGTCGGCTTGCGCAGGAGATCGCCCGGATGCCGATCGGCGACGTGGACTGCAATCGGTACACCGTTCGGCGCGTGCTCGACGCCAGCAATCAGCGTGTCGGTGTCCGACATGCGGAACGGATTGCAGACACGGTCGCTTTCGATCACCTGAATTTTGGTGCCGTAGGTGTCGCCGGGGTCGAGCCGGTAGCGCCGCAGAGCGAAGATGTCGCCGGATTCCAGCGCCCCGCCGAGCATCAGGGCCTGCATCTCGGCAAAGTGCTGGACGCGGGTAAAATCGGCGCTCTTGCAGAAGATCTCGAATTCCCACTCCGCCGTCCTGTTGAAAGCCGTCGCCTGCTCCTGCGTCAGGCCGAGCACCTTGCGGGCGCATTGCGCGCTCAACACCAGCCCGTCGCCGACGACATGCGTCTTGTTAGTGGCAATGGCGCCGGTCGCGACCGGCAGGTTGCGGGCGAGATCACGCGATCGGGCGCGCAAATCGTCGAGTTCCGGGAGAAGGTCGGCGTCCGCCGAGGTGCCGGTCGGGCGCCAGTTCTTGGTCGCACGACGGTCGAGCTTGCCGCCCTTGTAACCGCCCGGCGACATCGCCGACGCCAGCATCGTGCGGTCGCGGATGCGATTGAGGCCGGCGCCGGGATTGACGTAGCCGACGATGCGATCAATCAGGTTCGGCTTGGCGACACGGACGCGCATCATTCACCCACCACGTAGCGGACGCGGCCACGACCAGTCGCGGCGCGCGACAGCAGCTTGACCTTGTCATCCCAGAACTTGATCTGCTGGTTGATGTCGGAGAGGTCGGCCAGCGTCAGCGAGCGGCCGGCGATCGAATAGGACTGCTTGGCCGCCACCTTCATCGAGGCGTCCAGCCACAGCTGCAATTGCGCCTCAGCGGTGGCGAGCGTGATCCCGGCCATTTCAAACCCCTCTTGAGCGAACGCGCCGGCCGCGAGGCCTGGCGGGAGTGACGGGCTCGACCCTTGCGGCGGTCGGAGCGGCGATGTCGGTGACGCGGACGGCGTAGCTGTTCTCGGCAACAGGCACGGCCCAGACCGGTGCGCGGTCCCAGTCCAGCTTTTCGGCCTTGAGCACGATCACCAGGGCCTTGGCCAACACGGCAAGATCGAGGGATTCGTTGCGCAGGCCGCTTTTGCGTGGCTCCCACCCGGTGTCGGTCCTGACCTCGGCGCAGAACTCCGCGAACACGGCATCCGACAGGCTATCCGGCAGGTGAAAAGCGCCCGGCCCCGGATCCTTGCGGGTGAGCGCCAACGCGACCTCATCCTTGAGAAGATCGGTGCCGACCTGGACGATGCGGATGTCGGTGGTCCGCTTGCTCTTGGTCCCGAGCACTTTCTCGGGGGTGGCATAGAGCGCACGCTGCCGCTTCAGACCGCCTATGCCCTTCGAGATGTAGACCCGATGGCCGACACCAATTTTCCGCATCAGCCGCAGCCAGCGATAGGCGTTCGCCGTGACGCCGGCGGCGCCGCCGGAATCGACGATCATCGCACGCGGCAGGAGTTCGTAGCCGCTGCCGGCAACCGGGTATGAGCGATCCAGCAAGGGCCGGAGAGCCGCCCAATCCTCGCTGTACCGCGGCGGATCGATCGCCCGGCCCTTGCCCGCACTATCGCGCTCGGCACCGGGCGCTCCGGCCGGAGGTTCCGAAATGTCGAACCGATCGATCAACCAATGCTCAAGGTCGCGTCCCCACGCCTCGACCGACACCACGAAGCGGTTGCCCTGGACGTCGACCTGCAATGTCAGGAAACGCGTGCCCTCCGGCGCCACACCCATGGCGAAGCGCTGCGACAGAGCCTTGAGAGTTTCGGTTCCAAGCCCTTCGCCGACAGTGCGAACCGCGGGAAGGTAGGGACGGCCCTGATCGAGATTGATCGTGGCTTTCAGCGACGTCTCATCGCCTCGTTCATCGAATTGCGCCTTGCCCTGGAGATAGCGCAGCACGAGCTGCTCCCAGCTCTGCATCGCCGCCACCGGACCCTCACACCAGTAGGAGACGACGTCCGTGTCGCGGACATTGTCGTCGTCGATCTCGACAAGACTCTGGCCGTCGCCTGTCTCGTGCAGCCAGATGCCGCCCTTGTTCAGTTCCCGCTTGCGATCATGGCCGATGACACAGCCATGCGGGCAGGCCATGAACACCGTCTTGGCCATCTCGCCATGGGTCTCGCGCGCTTCCCAGTGCAGGGTGTCGAAGAGCGGACGAAATGGCGTCTTGCAGCTCGGACACATCCAGTAGAACTGGCCGCGCGTGCCCATATTGTATTCCGACAGGATGCCCGCACATGGCGGAGCCTCGTGCAGCGTCGCCGGCTCCCAATCGTCGCGCTCGATCGTGCGGCCGGGCGATGATTCCGAGACTGCCATGCCGAGGGATCCGGCATGCTGAACGCGCTTGCGGGCAAGCATGAAGGGATCGCCTTCACCGTCGACATCGTCGGGCATGCGGTCCCGGTCGGTGAGCAGGACGGTGAAGTATTCGTTCTGCGAGAAATAGCCGATCACCGGCCAGCCGATTTGGAGATCCATGCCGCCGTCGAACTTCTTGGCGTGGATGTTGTCCGCCCCGCGTTCACTCTTTTGCCTGACGCGAAGGTGCGGGTTGGCCCGCAGCATCGGCCCGAGTTTGCGCTCGGAAAACTGCTTGGCGGAATCCTTGGTCTGGCAGACGACAAGCATGTCGCGCGGCTTGCACTCGATCGCATGGCCGATCGGATTGAGGATCAGGCTTTCCGATTTCGCGGTGCGGGCCGGCCCGACGAACACTTCCGCGCCGTACCGCCTCGAGGTGATCATGCGCGACGGCTCGGTCATGTAGGGCGCGAAGTCGTTCGACCACTTGCCCTGGAAGGTCGGCAGCGAAATCCGCCTCGATGTCTCCGCCCATTCGGCGACATCGATGCGACGTTGTGGCGTCAGCGTCGGCAGCGATCCCCGCACGACTTCCTCGACCGTCGCGAATTCTGGCGGCGGCAACGCCGGCAAGAACCGGAGCCAGGACATTTCACGCATCGAACAGATCCCGCTTTTCCACCGCGGTAACCTCGCGATGGTCGAGCCAGAAGCTTTCGATCCGGCCGCGCAGTTCGTCGATCAGCGAATCGCAGACGCCGATGAAGGCTTGCACGGCTTTCGGCGGCATGGCCTCGATCCGCTCGACGCGGTCGGGCGCGGCCTCCATCGTGTCGCGCACCATCGCGAACATCTGGTCGAGCATCTCGGCGACATCGGCACGGCGCATGAGCTGCTTGCGCTGCGCGCTGAAACGCTCCTGTTCGATCTGAACGGCGAGGATCTCGCGCCTGGTCTTGGGGTCGAGCGCCTCGATCGAGTCGCCGGTACCGCCGCCGACCAGCGCCAGGCGCATCGCCATCTGCGCGGTCTTGACCTCGGCGGACCGGAGATCCTCGTCGGCCTTCTTCGACTGCCGCCAGGCCCAGCAATGCGACAGCCGCAGCTCATAGGCCTTGCCCTGCCCGCCCGTCTGCTGCACCGGCATGCCGGAATTGATCCATGCCGTGACAGTGTTCATCGAAGTCGCCAGCGCGTCGGCCAGCTCTTCCCGGTTCATGACGCAATCGCCCACGCCATCCGGCAAGGGATAGCGCGCCACGAGATCATCGATCTGCAACTGCGTCAGGTCGGAGGTGTCCATAGGCTTTCTGCAATGCGAGCAAGCGGAACAACAACAACAAGGCCATCCGCCACCCAAGCCGGACACCTCGCATCGCCATGACCTGCGCGCGCGAAATACCCGTGGGGCTGCTATTTCTCTGGGAGTACCTTCGAATTATCTGGCCGAGGCCAAGGCCTGGCTGAACGCGGCATCGAAGCGGCGGGGGAAATGCAGCTCGGCCACCGATCTCGCAGTCTCATGGAAGCCGAAGCGAGGTGAGTAGCTGGCCTGATCGGCCCATGCGATCAACAGCTTCAATCCCTTGCGGGTACGCTGCCAGATACCGCCCTTGCCGTTGACCCGACCCGAGAACGTATCCTTGCGCGCAAGCAGCCGTTGGACCGTGCCGCGTGGAAGGTTGCCGTAGCTGTTGACCTTCTGGGCAGCAGGTATGACCAGCGCACGCTTGAGCGGTGTGCGGACCCCACCATGCTCTTCGATCTTCAGGTAGCGTTCCTGCGCATCCATGATGAACACCTTGGATGCCAGCACGCTCTTGTTGGCGGGCCTGTAGGCAACACCACGCTTGGTAAACTCGATCGGCTTTTCGAAGACGACCTCGATCCGGCGCTCGATCTCTGGTTTGACGTCAAGGCGCGCTACATCGGTCAAGGCCTTGGCAGTGGCGAAGGGCAGTTGTTGCCGTTCGAACGCCACCATGCCCGCCGTCCACTCACGGATATTGCTCTCGAACGAAACGTCGATCACAGCCGCATCCTGTCTGGAATCTCATCCATCGCGGCGAAGCTGGGGCGCTTCGCCTGGGTCCGTTCGGGGCTCGGCCTGTCGGCTGCCACTCGGTCTCAGAAGCTTTCGCTTCAGGTCAACGGATCATCCTGGGACGGACTCGCTAATCCCTTTTGGTGATTTGCGCAAGGGAGAGCTCGACCGGTGTGAAGCGCCCGAATATCTCGACCAGCACGACGGCCGAGCGCTCCTCGAGCACGCTCTCAATGACGCCGGTGAACGACGCGAATGGCCCTTCCTCGATCAGCACTTCGGCACCCAGCGGGAACGCCGCCTCGACCACATCCTTGTCGGTCGACTTCTCGCCAAGTTTCTTCTTGAATTCCATAAGGTTGACCTCCGGCACAGGCACCGGGCCGACACGCCCGCCAAGCACCGAAAGAACGCCCTCGACCGACAGGATGCCGGACCATGTGGCATCCTGGTTGACCACTCTGACGAACAGATATCCAGGGAAGACAGGCGCCTGAAACACGACCTGACGCTTGGCATGAGGCGCTCGGCGCAGCCGCTTTTCCATCGGCCGCCAGCATTCGATGCCGACAGCGCCGAGTGATTCTTCCACAGCTTTCTCGCTGTTGGGAACGACACGCACGACGAACCACCGCATCGCCGGACCTGATTCGCCCGCAGCAGCAAGCAGCGCCTGTGCCCTTCGGCTAAGCCCTCGCTGCCTGTCTGATTCGGCATGGCAGCGGTCGAGGTTGATCGGGTCCGCCTCATTCAGCCGCTTCACGTCCGCCCGCATCATGGTTCCCTCGCACCGCCTGTTCGAATTCCGCCAATCGATCCGGCCCGCCTGCCGGGAAGTAGACCCATTCCTGCCGTCCGGGGTCGGGAAGCCAGGGCCAGCCGCGCTCGTCGTGCAGCGCCTTCCATGCCCGGTATTCGTCCGAGCCCACGCGGCATGCAGCCATCATCGTCAGCACCGCCTCGGCAGGCTCGGCCTCGGGGACGAGCGTCCAGCCCTTGGCGTCGGCGGCGAGCTGATGCATGCGGCTGACCTCGGGAAAGCCGAAGGTCGCCTGGCGCGACAGGAGCTCGCGGCGGCCCATCTCGCCGCCCTGCTCGATCAGCTTTGCCGAGAACCCTTTCGGCTCCGGCAGCGGCCCAGCGCCCGACAGCAGCACCACCATGCGGCGGGCGCCCCATGCCTTGCCGAACGGCGCCGCCAGCACCGGAGCCGCCGGCGCGTCGGCCGGATCCTGCACCGCCTCCCACAGCTTCTCCGACAGGTAGGTCGAGGGCGCCGGGGTATGCGATTTCTTCTGCGACCGCAGCAAGGTCAGCCAGGGCAGGAAACGACGCCGCGCCGTCGCCCGCTCCTCGGCATCCAGCGTGCGCCACACCCGCATCGCCGGTTCCTTGGGCATGCCGTCAAAGCCCGGCCAGTTCTTCAGCAGCGCCCAGCCTTCGGCCTCGATCTTCTTTTCATCCCCGTCCTTTTCGGTAACCTCTCGCGCGCGCTCTCTCAGATTCGTTCTAAGAGGGTCGTTCTTAGGTGCCGGTCCAGGACCGGCAGGGGGTGCCGATATACCGGCAGGGGGTGCCGGCTGGTCGGCAGGGTCGGAAGCCTCGCAAACATCCTCTTCCGGCTCCGGCAGCAAGGTCGAAAGCGCGGCGTGCACGGGGTCGAGGATGACGCGGTAGAGGTGCGGCGCGTCGCGGCCGTTGCTCTGCTCGACGACGTGCCGTTCGAGGTAGCCGGCCGCCATCAGCCGCTCTATCGCCTCGAACACGGTCGAGCGCGCGCAGCCCATTTCCGCCGCCATCTTGACCTGGCTGCGCGTACACCAGCCGAGATCGTCGGTGTGGCGACCGAGCACGCAAAGCACCTGCAGGTCGCGTGGCTTCAGCGACCTGTCAGTCGCAGCGCGCGCCGGGATGATGGAAAGGCGGGGGCCAGTCATGATAGTTGTCCGTCGCCTGCGCAGCTCAGGCCTGGAAAGTCAGGGGGAACAAAATGTCGGCATCCGACGTCGAGACTATTTTCAATATTCTGCACAATCAGCCGATTGGTGACGCTCTGAGTGAAGATCTGGCCGGAAACGCAAAACGACTGCTCAGTTTGGCGAGCGCGATCCGAGCCAAGGTATTTGAAGTGATGACTCCCGGCCCGTGGATGGACACGATTCTGGATTTCAACAGAAATCTTGAGCAATACCTTAGAATGGACGCTAATTCTCGCGACCTTCCCAGAATCGCCAAAGACGAAAATGATATATTTAACGATATCAAAGCTAGCAGCGCAGAGATATTGAACGCGTATATTGCAGGAATTCAATGTGAATTCGGACCTGTTCTTCCACCAATTGCCGACAATGACAAAATAGCTAGAGACCGGGGACTTTACACCAGAATGGTTGCGGTGTCCGACCAAGGCGGAAGTGTACCGTTCGACGAACAGCGTGTACAAAAAAGCGTTGTTAGGCTGTTGAGTGAAGAACGCAAACGGATCACGGATGGCATCCGGGAAATCGAAAGCGACTTCCAGAAAACAATAGCCGAAGCGAATTCGCAGTTTGCAGCCGCAGTCGTCGAAATTCGCAAGATAGTGAACGAGGCATCGGAAAGTGTAGCATTGGCCGTTGCTAAATCGGACACGGCAGTTCAGCAGGCAGAGGCGGGGCACAAGCTCGCTAACAGTATCAATGAGCAAACAAAGATCACCGAATTGAACCTGAATTCTTTTGTGAACGAGGCACGCGCTCGCGGCAATTTTGATCAGCTCAAGATCGAGTGGAACAACCGGGCGAATGCGGCCACATGGGCGGTGTCGCTGTCGTACGCCCTTGTGCTGATTCTTATTGCCGCACCTGTCGTGTACCTTAGCTTTAGCTACAGCAACGTGATGGATTATCTCAAGGAAGTGGGCTCTCTCACAAAAGAGGAACTCGGGGAAAACCCCAATGCAGGCCTTGCAGCCGTGGTTGCAGCTACCCGCCTTGCTCTGATTGGCGTCCCGTTGGTCCTTTACTTCTGGATTATCCGGCTTGCCGTCAAATTCAATTCTCGATCCATGATGCTGATGGACGACAGTCGAGCTCGTGCAACAATGCTCGAAACCTACTACCGCATGATAGCAAAAGATGCGGCGAAGGATGAGGATAGAGCCCAGGTGCTTGCGGCTCTCTTTAGACCTACGCCTGGCTATGAGGCCGATAGCGGTGAGCCACCAACTCTCATTTCCAGCGTACTCAATCTTGCCAACGGAAGGGGCGGCTGAACCATTGTTTTCTCTCTTTCGCAATGCTTGGGCCACGTTCATCGTTCCGCCTTCAGCCATGCGGCGAAATCGGCGCGCAGCGCTTTCCACGCTTCGCTGGCCCGGCCGCCTTCGTTGATGTCTTTTCGGGAGGTGACGCCAAGGATCGAGCGCACCTTTTGCGCCACGCGCTTGTCACTCAGCGGGCGTTCAAGCCCGTGCCGCTCTTCCAGGAACACCTTGAAAGCCGGCTCCTGGCATTTCATCGCGCATTCGGCGGCGAAGTTCTTCGGCTCGCTGGCCGCAGGCGGCCCGGCCGGGGCGTTGTGGCGCGCCGGCTCGCCCTTGAGCGCGCGGATCGTGCCGAAAGCTTCGTCGAGCAGCCGCAGCAGGAACCGCACCGTGTCCGCCGCATCGCAAAGAAAGGCGATCTCGTCCGGCGTCGCCATGTCGAAGCGCGCCAGCACGAACAACTCGCCCATCTCGCCGCGCGCTTCGATAAAGGCGCCGGTAGCGCTGTGCACGCGCGTCCAGTTGGCCGGCGCGACTGCCGCGAAGCCGGCGCGGATGTCTTTCAGTTTCCGGGCGCCCGGCGAGAGCGCGTTCATGGCATGCGCCCGTGGCGGCACATAGCGCGCCGAAGTCCATTGGCCGCGTTCTCCAGCGATTTGCGCGCGGCGATCTCGCCGGGGCCATACTTCGCCTGCGCCAGCCGGTCGGCGGCGCTGGCAACCACACGGCAGGCTTTCATGATGTCGGCGTCGACCTCGCCGGCCTTGGCCCTGCTCGACGGTATCGACGCGGCGATGCGCTCGACTTCCGCCATCAGCATCTCGCGCACCACGGGCGCGAGCTTGCGCGCAAGCGGATCGACCTGCTTGCCGATCGCCGTCATGCGCCACCCCTGGCGAATTCGGCCATTACATCGCGATAGTGGTCCAGCGTCTTGGACAGGTCGACCGGCGCAAGCCCGGTGGCATCCCGCACGGCCAGGCACACCGAGACGCGCAGTTCGACGAAGGCCATGCCGACCTCGAACCCGCCGCGCCGGCACGCGGCAAGGATCACGTCGTGATACTTCAGCATCACCGAATCCGGCATGCGCAGCAGCGTGTCCGCCCGTGCCCGGTCGCCGTCGGCATCGTGCAGCTGGCGCAAAATCGGCAGCATGGAATCGGTCATCTGCCGTCTCCTGTTTCACATGGGACAGGTGGTGTAACCCACTGGTCAGAAATGCTTTTGAGCGTTACGCGGCGGTGCGGCGGGCGCTCCAGATAGGCGTAGGGGTCAAGCCCGGCCATCTCGCACAGCAGCAGGTAATTGCCGGCCGACAGCGTCTTGCCGTTGATGGCGCGCGACAGCATGGCGCGGTCGGTGTCGGGCCATTGCTCTTCCGCCCGCCGCAGCGAATAGCCGAGCGCGTTCAGCCGGTCCTGAAAGTCGTTGGCGAAGCGCAGGAAGGAGACCTCAGCCACGGCCCGCCTCCCGCAGCTTGCGGTCCAGTGCCCGCTTCAGCCGCTTTATCTCGCGTTCGGTCTCAGGATCCGGCGCGCGTTCTTGATGCTCGGGGTAATGCGTGTCCCCGCGCAGCCGCTTGGCCTCGATCGCGGCGGCGTAGCAGCCGGCGGAGTTCTTGGCCGCGTCATAGTCAGCCGGTGCGCAAGGCGCATATTTGCCGCCGCCAAAGACGTACTCACGCCAGGGCGTCCAGCACCAATTGCCGTCCCGGTTGCGCAGGAAACCCCATTTGCGGTTCGAGCGGCCCTGCCAGACGATGGTCACGATCTTGCCAGGGCCGGCGTCGCTGACGTCGGCAAAAGGCACATGCTTGTTGCCGGTCCAGCGACCGATGACGCGATGCGTGTGCTCGGCCGGCCGGTAGGACCATCGCCACGATGGGACGACGTGGCGGCTCAACATGTATCGGGCCGCCGGCTCAGGTGCGTCAGCCGCGCAAGTATCGCGCTGCCGCGTCGCGACCTCCTCGACATAGGACGTCAGCGGAAAGGTCCAGAAATCCCATGGATGATCGTGTGGGTCCGGGTCAGCGTCGCCGCGATGAAAGACATGGATGCGAAGCCGGCCGGCGCGGAAGCGCGTCAGGAAAGGCGTCGCATGTTCGCCGTCGACGCCATAGATCGTTTCGAAGCCGAAGAAGCTTTGTGTCATAGCTCCAGCGCCTCCTGCTTCGGATCAGGAGCACGAGGCTCAACGAACATGTCAGGCTGGGCATAGGCCTTGCGGATGCGCTCGCAGGCGATGTCGAAATAGGTTTCGTCGATCTCGATGCCGATGAATTTGCGGCCGAGCTTGATGCAGGCGACGCCCGTGGTGCCCGAGCCCATGAACGGGTCGAGGATGACCGACGACTTCACCCGCTCGACACACCAGACCATCAGGTCCAATGGCTTTTGCGTTGGGTGCTTGCGTGAATCCGTCAGTGCATAATTCGACAGATCGCGCTTGCAATAGACGCCATAACCACCCTTCTGCCACGCCACTTCGGCATCCGACAGGAACGACCCGAAGGCCGCATCGAGCCGCTTGATCCAGACGAGCGTCGTGCCGACAGGCAGGCGGGCGGCAAAATGGTTCGACCCGAACAGGATGCATTCGGGAAACGCCGCCCAAATCGCAGGGTCGAACGGCTTGTCGTCGTTCTTGACCGCACCCCAGTCGTCGCGCCCTTCTTTGCGACGCAGCCTATGGGTCCGATGCCCCCCGCTGAAGCGCGTGGAATCGGTGTCCCAATCCATGCCGTAGGGCGGATCACTGACGACAGCCATGCCGCCCGCCAATAGCGGCAACACCTGCAGGCAATCGCCCAGGATGAGCCGGCAGTCGCCGATGGTTTCCTCGCGGCGGATGGCGCTCATGCCGCCCTCGCCAAATCTTGACGCGTCGTGCTACCAGCACAACTTGGGAGGGACATTGCATGGCCGAGGATAAAGATGATGAGGTTTGGAAGAGCGCCGAGAGTTGGAAGGCGGGCGCAGTTGCCATCGCGGTAATCACGCCCGTTGTCAGCGCTTTTTCGTTTCCCTGGATATGGGCCGCCGCGACTGACGAAAGCATGCTGCATAGGGTGCAGATAGTCGGGGCAGGTGCGGCGTTCGGAATAGCGTTGATTACGTTCTGTACGGTGGTTTGGAGGGGGACGATTGCGACTCAACAGGCGAAGCTGCAACGGATTCAAATTGATCGGCTGTCCGCGCAGATAGCGGCCACAGATGAAAACAACACCGCTCTTCGCCTTCAGAAGGGAGCTGAGTTGCTGGGCGAACACGGGAAACGTTCGCATATCAGTGCCGGTCTCATGACTCTCCAAGCCGTCGCAACAGCGCCTAAATCGCCCTTCGCTGTTGAGGCGATGAACCTGATCGCTGATTTTATCGACGAGCGGGGCAAAACGAGCCACTCTGATACCGGTGTTCAGCTCGCGATCACCGCACTCGAAAAGGCTTGGCGAGCCACCAACCTGATCGCTGAACGCGAACTCGGCTTCGAAATGGCAACCATTGACGACGGCACGCCAAAAATCACCAACTGGCGGATTGTAAGGGGTGCGATATCGGCCAGTTATGATGAAGGCACATTCAGACGTGCAAACAACATCACGGAACAGGACGCCAGCATATACTTTCTTGAGTGCCGATTTATTTCCTCGACATTGAGGGTCGACGGCAACTTCTTTAAGTGCAAATTTAACCTTTGCCGGATCAACAGTATTGATCACGTGACGAGTCATGAATTCGTAAAATGCGATTTCTCCGGCGCCTTGATCAGCAGCTCTGTAGTTCCCGATCTGCGCGAGGGCAGGAATTGGTTTGATCCTGAAAATCCGCCGATCGCTGCCGATGGCCGGGCAGTCGATTGGTCGCAGCATTTCCACATGGGCAAACCGAAAAGTCCTCCAAGGCGAGCGAAAGCTAAAGCTTGACGTCGTCATGCCGGCACCGCCTTGCGCGGCCGGCCGCGCTTGGGCTTCGGCGCTTCTTCAGCCGCGATCATCATGTCGAGCGCCTTGACCAGTGCCTTGCGGCCGGTTTCGGTCTGCATGCCCTTGGCGACGGTTTCGATCAGCTTGGGGTCAACGTCAGCCCCCAACGGGGCAGCGCCCCCCTCTGCCCTGCCGGGCATCTCCCCCTCAAGTGAGGAGAACGGCTGCTCCGGCGCCTCGCCCGCCTCAAACCCCCAAGCATCCCAACCCGGCCTTGGATTGCGGCAGAACATTTCGAGCTTCGGCACGCCGGGATATAGCCGCTCGATCTGCTCGGCATACCAATCGGGCTTGGCGCTATGCGCCGAGACTGGATGCGCGGTCAGCTTGCGCGGTTGCGTGCCGGGCAGCGGCGCAGGGAAATCGCCGCGCGTGCCGATCAGCAGCAGCTCGCAATTGTCGAAGCCCCAATAGCCGGTACCGTGCTGCTCGCCGGGATATTGTTTCTCCCACGCCCAGTAGGACTTGAAGGCGAAGCCCCAAGCCTGCATGCAGGCCAGCCCGTTGGCGAGATCTGTCACCCACAGGAACAGCACCGCGTTCTTTGTCGCCGGGCAGCCGAGCGCGAGGATGTCGGCCAGGTCCATCGTCGGATAGTGGTTTTCGGCGCTCTTCTCCCGTCCCGTCACTTCGGAATGGACGATGAACTTCCACGGGGGATCGGCGTAGATGATCGGATAGGTCGGACCTTCGCCGCCATCCTTCCACCAGATCGGAGCGGTGGCTTCGCCGCGCTTGGCAATCAGGCCGAGATGTTCGACCCGAACGGCATGCGCGACCTTCTGCCGCTCGGCGCGGATGACCTTGGCGCCCTTCAGGAACTCGCCGACGTTTTCGCGGTCGGGGACGAAGGCGGTCTTGATCGTCTTGCGTGCCGGCTGGCGCACGCCGTCCTTACCCTCGACCTCGTCGTGGTGGGGAATTTCCCCACCGTCGACCATTCGCTTGCGCACGCCCGACACGGTCTTGTGGTCGACACCCAGCATGGCGGCAACCGCACGCGACGAAATCGACGGCGTGTCGCGCAGCTGGTCGGCGATGACCTCCTGCTTTTGCGCGGTGCTGAGATGCCGGCGGGCGAAATTGAATTCGCGCGACAACGTGCGCTTTTCAACTTCGGACAGGCCCTTGCGCACGAAGCGCGGCCAGTCGACCAGGCCAAGGCTTTCGCAGATCTCGACACGATGGTGGCCGTCGATGATCTCGCCGGCCTCGTCATATTCGACCGGCACCAGAACGCCATGCGCGATGATGGAGCGTTCGAGCGAGGCGTATTCTTCGGCGGAGAGGCGCGGCAGGAGCTGGTATTTCATCACACCATCCCCAGCGCGGCTTTGTAGAGCTCAAGGATCGCCTCGGCCTCCTGCCGCTCCGCCTGGTCCATCTTCCGGAGCTTGACCAAGGTGCGCACGGCCTTCGTGTCGAAACCCATGGCCTTGCACTCGGCGAAGATTTCCTTGCGGTCGTCGGAGAGCGCGTCGATGTCCTCCTGCACCAGCTCGATGCGTTCGATGAAGGCCCTCAGCTGACCGGCGGCGACCGTCTGCGGGCCGCTCGCCTCGTCGGCATCCGCCGCCATCTTCGCGCCGGGGCGCTCGCGGGCGGGGCCGCGCGGCGTGTAGGGATCGTATTCGTCGCTCACCTTGCCACCGCCTTCCGGCGCCGCTTGCGCTTGGGCGTCAGGCCGCGCGCTTCGTCGCGCCGTTTCTGGTTCTGCTTGTGGGTGACCATCTCCAGATGGTCGTCGCGCACGCAGCGGCGCGTGCGGCACTTGTGGTCGAGCTGCTTCTTGCCGGGGATGTAGCCGTGCTCATTGGTGAAGCTGACGCGATGCACGGCGACGGTCTGGCCGTCGAGCTTCATGCGCGGATAGTCGCCGCCGCGCCCATTGCCGGAATCAGGACCGATCCACAGGTGGCAAGGCGTTTCATAGCCGGTGTCGACCACCTCGATATTGGCGGCGATCTTGGCCCGGATGACCTCGCGGCGCGTCAGCGGCAGCGTCATCCCGCCAGCCTCTTAAGCACGCGCGGCGCTGCACGCTCTGCCGGCGTGCCGCGCCCTACGCTGAGGCTGCGATGGAAGGTGCAGTAGCAACGGCCCGGGAACCCCGGCATCCAGTCGGCCTCGCTCACATCTGCCGCGCAGAAGCGCGTCGCGGCGCCGTCGCCGCGCAGCGGGAACCGGCATTGATGGCTGTCGAGATCGGCGAGGATCCTGCCGAGGCCGGGCTTGCCGTCGGCTTGTGGCGCGTCGCGCCCGGCGATCATGTCGAGGACGCTGCGCATCACTGCCCCACCACCTTCAGCCCGCCGCCGGCGACGACGCCGGCCAGCGCGTCGTCGATGTCGGCGTTGAGGCTGGCAATCTTGGTGGAGATGCCGCGCAGCAGCGTCGCTTCGGTCGGTGTCACGACGCCATCGGCACGCGCTTTCACCGTCTGCACCACGAGGTGGCCGGCCTGCTCGACCAGGTCGGCCACCTGCTCGGAGAGGTTTGCAATGCGCTCGCCGCGATCGGCGGCATCGGTCAGCGCGCGGCCGTTGAACTCCGCCATCACCTGCGTGATGAAGGGCCGCCTGTTTTCTTCGAGCGCCAAGACCACCGGGATCGGCATGAAGGCGCGATCCATGCCGCCATGCCAGCGGCCGACCTGGCCGCGCGAATAGCCGGTGACTTCCATCACGCGTGCAACGCCGCCGCTTGCGTCGATGAGATCCTCTTGCGCAGCCAGCAACCGTTGCTGCCACTTCTTCGTGAATTCGCTCAATTGCGCCTCCTCAGGCAAAAGCATTCACGCGGCGGGAATTACCGCCGGCGTTTCCCGTGGTGGGACGGTCTGGAAAGGTTCAGTATTAGCGGGTCCTCAAGGAGGCCCGCAGTTCGATGTCCTCATGGTCCGCCGCTCCTGAATCGGTTTGCCGCTGCCCGCGCGTGACGCGGCACGTCGGCCAGCTCGTCGCCGAGATCGGCCACCGCACGGGCCAGCGCCCCTGCCCCGATCAACGTAGCGTATTCGGTCAGCGCCAGCGCCACCGCGCGTTCGTTGCCGCAGCGCTCATAGGCAGCGATCGCGCGCACCAGCACCATCACATGGTCGGGCAGCACGATCGCGTTGAAGGGCGCGCCGGCGGAAGGGGCATCGACCGCCGGCGCATGCTCCTGCCCGCCGGAGGCGGCGAGCGGACAGGATTCGGTGAAGTGGGACTTGTCCTCCGTAGCCTTGGCGAAGGAGGAAAAAGCCGCGCCGCCCAGGGAGGAGCCGGACGGCGCGGCAGGCTCTGCGCGATGTGCTTGGGAGGACAGCGCAGTGGGGAATTCACAATCGATGGCGCCGACCTGGCGCGGCTCGGCAAAACCGACGCCGGCAAGGCGCGCGCCACGATCGGCAAGAACGGGATTGGCGAGGCGCGGCTTCATGCGGCGTCCTCCGCCGCTGTCGGGATTTCAAAGAACCAGGCATCGTTCCATTGGATGCCGCGCTCGATGGCTGCTCCGCGGATGGCGCGCATATCGTCAAGCGAGGGAGCAACACCGGCCTCCCATCGCGAGACGGTTGCCTGGGTTACGCCCGCCAAGACGGCAAAATCCGCTTGTGTGACCCCAAAAATGTCGAGGCGAATATGACGAATAGCGCTCATAGCGGCGCATATTATGCGCAAACGGATAGTTTACAAGCGCAATTTTATGCGCAAGCGGATTTTTATTTATCCGCCGACCGTGGCAGCGTCCGCGCGATGACCATCGAGGACAAAATACGAGCGATTATGAAGGCTACCGGCTGGAAGCAACAGAAGCTGGCCGAGCACTTCCGCGTCTCTCAATCAACCGTCAACCGCTGGTTATCCGGATCCGAACCGGAAGGGCCGCGCCGGGATGCGATTAATGAAACCTACGCCGTGCACGTCGATGTGGCTGAGCCCACGACCGAGCCGTCATTGGTCCGGGATATCGATGAAGTCCGCGTGATGCTTGAGCGGATCGATGGCCTGAAGCCTGAAAACATCACTGTCCTGCTTTCGGCGATTCAGGGATTCCAGCAGGTCAATGGCGTACAACCATCACCAGTCCCGCCAGGTGATCAACCTGCACTCGCCAGCCGCCCCCATGAATCCGAGCCATCTCGGCGGCGATAGCGTCGGCATATTTCCGAACCTTCGCCGGTGGATCGAGCGTTAGTTCGCATCCCGCCATATCTCGCAATTCCGCCAGTGTCGTCTCATTCCGCGTCTTGTTGCGCTGCTTCACCTGATGCTGGATCGCCAATTCTAACTCCCAAGCCCTGCCAGAACAGACTAGGAACAAATGCCTAGCCCTGTCAATAATCACTCTGCGGCCCGCATGGTCGCAGTCGCTGTAGACCAATGCTGTTGTGGATGCGCTAAAAGTAGCGCGAGGCTGAATTTCAATGCTTTTCTCGGCTGCGCGCTACTGTGGCGCGAGCCGGGAGTTGATAACCTGTTGAGAACAGGCCGACGGCTTTTAGCCGAGGCTTGGACAGCACCGCCGCTCCCGGCCAAAGCCAGGGTGCGCGATGCCGCCAAGCAGGCGCGCGGTTCGGCGCCTGTGCTGCGCCTATCTCAAGCCGGGTTATCAAGCCCGACTCGACGGTAGAACGGCAGGGAAAGAATGCAAGCGCGGATTGCGGCTGGTAACGGAAGTTAACAGCGCTGTTGCGATATAGTTACCGAACCGGAACATCGAGCCTAGGAGGCTTCCGCTTGCGAATGAGAGCGGCCTGGCGTTCGAAGTTATCCGCCCTAGCGACAATTTCTATCCGTTTGCGCATTTTCTTTATTGATTAATATCCGTTTGCGCATATTATCCGCTTCCAATCGCAATCCCGCGATGGAGGCAATCCCATGATCACCACCCAGCCCCGCCCGGCGCCGGCCATCTCGCCCGCCGCCATGCCCAAAGACATCGTCGAGCGCATGGCCGACAAGATGCTGGAAATGGGCATGAACGGCACGGCGGTAACCGCCGAAAGCCTGTTCGAGCATTCCGACTTCTCCCGCGCCGAGATCAAGGAGCACGGGCCCGAGGCGTCGGACCTGGCGCGCTCCCGCGCCGTCCGCCACCAGGGCTGACGGCCATGAGCACGCTCGCTGACCGGCTGATCGCCGCAGCCGCCATGTCTCCCGAGACCGAAGCCTGGATTTCGCGCCAGCTCATGGCCGGCCAGAGACCGTCGCAGATCCTCGCCGCAATCGAGGCTGTCAACGTGGTCAGCTTCGCGCCCAAGGGCGTGAAATCGGCCGGCGACAACGACAACCGGCAACTTGCCGGGATGGTGGAGCGCGCCTGCAACGCGCTTGCCACTGTCGACCTTCGCCTCGCCTTGGCCGCCGCCTTCACCTTCGGCATGACGGTTGCCTGCCTCGCCGTGGGGGTGCGCTGATGAAAGGCGACCTCATCGCCATCAGGCGCGGCAAGCCGATCATCCGCTGCCCGAACTTCCCCGAATGCCGCTGCGGCGACGACTGCACCGACCGCAGCGACATCAGGATGGTGCGCCTGCTGTTCGGCCTCTTCATCACCGGCACCCTCGCCATCGGCGTCGGGCTGATCATCCTTGGGCTGTGGTCATGACCGCGTTCCGCATCCACTATGCCGACGGCAAGCGCCTCCTCGTCGATGCCGAGACGCCGAAGGAAGCCGCCACCAAGGCGGTGAAAGCCGGCCACGTCGGCACCGTCCTCAAGATCAAGATCGCGAAGGACGTGAACCATGGCTGACAAATCCGCCATTGAATGGACCGACGCGACGTGGAATCCCATCGTCGGCTGTTCCATCCTCTCGCCCGGTTGCACGCACTGCTACGCCATGAAGATGGCCGGCCGTATCGAGGCCATGACGGCCGCGTTGCAGGCCAAGGGCCAAACCGGGGCGCCGATGGCCGTCTATTGGAAGGGATGGAGTGTCTACTTCCGCCACCTGGCGCGCGTGGTGCGGCCATGACGGTGCCGAAACGCATCCAGCTATCCCGCCGAAAAGGCTGGCGCATGCCAGAAAACACCGTGACCGTGGCGCGCCCTGGCCCATGGGGCAATCCGTTCATCGTCGGCAAGCATGGCGACGCCGCCTATTGCGTCGACCTCTACAAGGCCTTGTTGGCCGGCTTGCTGCGCGTCGGCACCGATCCCGACATCGAGGCGCTCAAGCGCACCCGACAGTTCGTCGCCGAAAATGCCGGTGAGCTCACCGGCAAAAACCTCGCCTGCTGGTGCAAGCCAGGCGCACCCTGCCACGCAGACGTGCTGCTGACGGTTGCCAACCGTGAGGCAAAGCCGTGACCCAGACCCATGGGCCACAGCCGTCCTCCGTCCGCTTCCCGGTGCAGCCGCGCCTGGTGCCGGCGACCAAGGCGGCGCGCTACCTGCACCTGACGCTGCCCGAATTCATGGAATTGCTGCCGGCTTTGCAGCATCAGGGTTTTCCCAGGGCCTGCCCGATCACCGGCAATTACGACCTGGTGGCGATCGACGCATGGCAGGACAAGCGCTCCGGCCTTGCCGGATCAGGATCCGGCGCGCAGTCTAGCGCCGAGATCGCAAGAGCGAGGCTGGCGACCCTTGGCTAAGATCAAGCTGAAGCACTACGTCATCCGCAAGGGCAAATACGGCTACTGGCTGCCGACCCCGAAAATGGTCGCGGCCGGTTTCGAATGCATCTCCTGCGGCGTCGACGGGCCGGACGCCTGGGCGGTCGCCAAGGAATGGGAAGACCGCTGGCAGGCGTTCCGCAAGGGGCGCGAGCCGCCGCGCCTGCATGTGTGGCCCAAGGATTCCATCGGCGATGCCTTCACCCGCTACCGCCGCATGCAGGAATGGAAGCGCAAGCCGCCGCGCACCCGCGAGGACTGGGAGCGCGGCTGGACCTTCATCGAGCCGTACTTCGCCGACTTGCCGCCGGCCGACATCACGCTCGAGCTGCTGGATGACTGGTATGCCCGCCTGCTGCGCGTCAAGGGCGTCGACATCGCCTACCGGGCCATGAAGACGTGGCGATCGCTCTACACCGTCATGGCCGGCATGAAGCTTTGCCCGCCCAAGGCCGACCCCTCGCAGGCGATTCGCCGCCAGACGCCAGCGCCGCGGCACCAGACGTGGAGCGAAGGCGAAGTCGTGCGGCTGGTCAAGGGCGCCTGGCGCGGCGGCTTCAAGGGGCTGGCCTGCATCATTGCCGTCGCCTGGGACACCAGCTTCTCCCCGGTCGACGTGCGCACGCTCAACCCGGCGCAGGCCATGCAGACGGCGCAGGAATGGGGCTTTCTCATCGCGCGCACCAAGAGCGGCGAGGCCGCGTTCGGCACGCTGTCTCCACGCACGCAGCGCCTGGTGCTGGCCTATGTCGAGCAGCTCGGCGTCACCCTGCTCGACGACGCGCCGATCTTCCGCTCGCGCGGCTTTGCGCCGGGCCCCAAGGGCGGTCGGCCGCGCGCCGGCGTGCCCTACACCAAGGATTCGCTGGTCGACGACTTCGCCGACATCCGCAAGTTGGTGTTCGGCGAGAGCGAAAAGCGCCGGCTGATGGACATGCGGCGTTCGGGCGCGGTCGAGGCCAACGCCGGCGGCGCCTCGGTCGAGGCGATCTCGGCGAAGATGGGCAACTCGATCGACGAGAACAAGGCGCTCCAGAAGACCTACATGCCAGTTAACCTGGTAGCCGTGCGCGCAGCCGACGAGAGCCGCCGCAAGGGGCGCCAGCTGCTCGGCCAGGAACGGAATGAATACAAAAAGTTGAAACTCTCCGGAAAATGAGAGTTGAAACTTTTCAAGGGACGGTAGCTAACCCCTTGAAACTAATGGCGCGAGTGACGGGGCTCGAACCCGCGACCTCCGGCGTGACAGGCCGGCACTCTAACCAACTGAGCTACACCCGCGCATTGACGAGCACGTGTCAGCCGCGTTCGTCGTTGGGCGCTGGATAAGGGGTTCGCCACCGGGTGTCAAGCGCACGAAACCATCATAACATCAAACTGGAGAAGGTTTTTTGACAGCCGGCGTTTTGTTCGCAAATACGGCCCGCAACCACGGCGTCCCACGCTCATTTGGCCTTGCGAAGCTGGCCCCGACCGCTTAAAGGTCCGGCCCGGAGCGGGCGATTAGCTCAGTTGGTAGAGCGCTTCGTTTACACCGAAGATGTCGGCGGTTCGAGCCCGTCATCGCCCACCATTCAGGCGCCTTTCATTCAAACGCCTCAGCCCCTCGCCAGCAGCGCCTCGACCTCGTGCAAGTCCGGCATGGACGGCGCGGTGCCTGGCCTCGTCACCGAAATGCCCGCAACGGCGCAAGCAAAGCGCACGGCTTGCAGGGGCTCCACCCCACGCGACAGCGCGGCGGCCAGGCCGCCATTGAAGGCATCGCCGGCTCCCGTGGTCTCGACCACCGGGCCGGCGCTGACGGCGGCGACATGTTCGGACCGATCCCTCGTGTGCAGCAATGCGCCTTTCTCTCCCAACGTGACGATGACGGCGCCGGCGCCCTTTTCGAGCAGCTTGCCGGCGGCTGCGCGGGCGTCATCGACAGAGGCGACCTTCATGCCGGTCAACTCCTCCGTCTCCGTCTCGTTGGGCGTGAGGTAGTCGCAGAGCGAATAGATGCGGTCGGGGAGCCTGGCCGCTGGAGCCGGGTTGAGGATGGTCGTCACCCCTGCCCCGCGCGCGATCTCCAACGCCCGCAGCGCCGCCTCGATGGGCTGTTCGAGTTGCGTCACGAAGACGCCGGCACCACGAATCAGGGCGGCATTGGCCTCGATGTCGTCGGGCGAGATCAGCATCGCCGCGCCGGGGCTGACGATGATGGCGTTGTTGCCGGTGCCCTCCTCGACGAAAATATAGGCAGCGCCCGTATAGCTGTCGGGCGTGTCGATCACGGCATTCTTCACGCCGGCGTCCTTCCAGGTGCGCTTGGCCATGTCGGCGAAGGCATCGACGCCGAGGCGCGTGAGGAAGGTTGCATCGGCGCCGAGCTTACCGGCCGCAACCGCCTGGTTCGAACCCTTGCCGCCGGGACCGAGGGTGAAGGACGTTCCAAGGATCGTCTCGCCCATGCGCGGCTGCCGCGCGGCGCGATAGGCCGTGTCGGCGACAAAGACTCCGAGGATGACGATCGGCTTGCCGGCCAGCATGCCGCTACTCCGCATCCGGCGGGACCACGCCCTTGCGGAAGGCAAAACAGCCGTAGAAACGGCGCTCGCCGGTCTGGATGACGCAGTAAGCCTGCTTGGCGCGCTCGTAGAAAGCGTAGCGCTCGACCGGCAGCATCGGCCATGGCTTGCCCTCGGCGGCGTCGATCTCCTTTTGCACTTCCTGCTGGACGGGCGGGATCTCGTCCGGCTTGCCGACGATCTCCATGCGCGCGGCCGAATCGTCGACGAACGTATCCAGCGGGTAGAGCGACAGCACCGCCTTCACGACTTGCGCCGCCGGCGCGTCGATGCGCAGCAGCCGCCCGAGCGCCGTCTGGCGCGCCACCGAATCGGAGGGGAAGTTGGTGTCGGCGACAATCAGGTCGTCGCCGTGTCCCATCGCCCGCAATGCCTGGAGCACGTCGGCATTGAGGAGCGGATTGATCCCTTTGAGCATGATATTCCTCGTGAAATGAGTTTGAGATCAGAGACGCCTGCCGGTCTCGGCATCGAACAGATGGATGTGGTCGAGCCGCGGCCTGAGCTTGAGCGTATCGCCGGGCTTGAAGTCGTGGCGTTCGCGGAACAGCGCCACCATCTCGCCGTCCCCGAAACGCAGGAAGACCAGGGTTTCCGAGCCAGTCGGCTCGACCACCGAAATCTTGGCAGGCACGCCATCGGCATGAATCTCGAGATGCTCCGGCCGCACGCCATAGACGACGGCGCGCCCTTCCTCCACGGCGCTGCCGGGCGTGACCGGGAACAGAGCGCCGGCGATGTCGACACCGCCCTTGCGCGCGACGCCCTTGAGCAGGTTCATCGACGGAGAGCCAATGAAGCCGGCGACAAACAAGTTGGCAGGCCGGTCGAACAGTTCCAGCGGTGCGCCGACCTGTTCAATGCGGCCGTCGCGCATCACCACGATCTTGTCGGCCATGGTCATGGCTTCGATCTGGTCATGCGTGACATAGATGGTGGTGGTCTTCAGCCGCTGGTGCAATTCCTTGATCTCGGTGCGCATCTGCACGCGCAGCTTGGCGTCGAGATTTGAGAGCGGCTCGTCAAACAGGAACACCTGCGGGTTGCGCACGATGGCGCGGCCCATGGCGACGCGCTGGCGCTGGCCGCCGGAAAGCTGCCGGGGATAGCGTTTCAGATAAGGGTTGAGGTCGAGGATGTCGGCGGCGCGCTTGACCCGCTCGGCAACCACGGCCGGATCGGTTTTGCGCAGCTTGAGCGCAAAGGCCATGTTCTGCTCGACTGTCTTGTGCGGATAGAGCGCATAGTTCTGGAACACCATGGCGATGTCGCGCTTGGCCGGCGGCAAGTGGTTGACCACACGGTCGCCGATGGCGATCGTGCCGCCGGAGACGGTCTCCAGCCCCGCCACCATTCTCAGCAGCGTGGACTTGCCGCAACCCGAAGGACCGACCAGCACCACGAATTGGCCGTCAGATATATCGACGCTGACTTCGTGCAGAACCTTGACGGTTCCAAACGCCTTGGCCACTTTGCTGATCGCGACTTGAGCCATATCTCCCCCATCGGCTCCATTGCCGTATGCGCAGAAGCTAACCAACGCGACCTGCCAGGGCAAGCCGGTCTCTTCCCGACAAAACCCGGTCTCGTTGACACGGCGTTTGGTTGCGAGAATAGTGACGGGCGCTGGTCCGAATACCGGTTGCCCGAACCAAAAAAACGGAACTTCAATCGAGCAGGTGGGGTCCTGCGTCGTTCGTTTCCGAACCGGGAGAATCGTTTGGCGCTCCAGCGCCTGAGAAATTTGGCCGCATTCACAACAGATATTCTGGGAGGAACATCGATGAAAACAGGTCTCTACGAAACGCTGGTCCGCGCGGGGGCAACCCGACGCGACATATTGAAGGGCGCGGCCTCGATGGCCGCGATCGCTGCCGCATCCGGCGCCGGGCTCGGCGCCCTCACGCGCCCGGCCTCCGCCGCCAGTGAGCTGCGCTCGAAAATCCTGCAGATCCCCGGCGTGGGCAAGGGTCAGCCGACCGACGCCGACTTCCAGAAGGTCGGCGAGCTCTGCCTCGAGGCGACCAAGGCCAATGTCAAGGAAGGCGAATTCGCCGGCGTCGAGCTTACCTTCATGGGTCTCAACAACCAGAACCTGCACAATGTGCTATTCCGCGGCTTCCTGAAGCCCTGGGAAACCTATACCGGCGCCAAGATCAACTGGATCGATCTGGCGCAGGCCGACTACAATGCCCGCCTGCAGCAGTCGATCGCCACCGGCACGGTCGACTTCGACATCATCGAGATGGGCGCTCCGTTCGAGGGCGACGTCTGCGGCAAGGGCCTCACGTCCGAGATGCCCGACTGGGTCAAGACCCAGATCGATTTCGACGACCTCGTCAATTATCTGAAGCCGCCTGTCGGCACCTGGAACGGCAAGCAGTACCGCGTGACCGTCGACGGCGACGCGCATAATTTCAATTACCGCACCGATGTGTTTTCCGATGCCGACCTCGCCAAGGCCTGGAAGGACGGCGGCGGCGGCGGTGAATGGGGCGTGCCGAAGACCTGGCAGCAGGTCCAGGCTGTCACCAAGTTCCTCAAGGGCAAGCAGGTCAAGGGTCAGGACGTCTACGGCTATCTCGACGCGCCGAAACCCTGGGGCGGATTCGGCTTCTATTTCCTTGGCAGCCGCGCCACCGCCTACGCCAAGCACCCCGACGACAAGGCCTGGCTGTTCGACGCCGACACGATGAAGCCGCGCATCAACAATCCGGCCTGGGTGCGCGCTATACAGGACGTGATCGACGCGCTGCCTTCGGAGCCTGCCGACCAGATCAACGCCGATCCAAACACCACCGCCTTCCAGCAGTTCCTGGCCGGCACCGGCTCGATGGTCACCTGGTGGGGCGATGTCGGCTCGAACGTCAAGACCAACGACTCCTCCGTCGTAGGCGACGTCACCGGCTTCTCGATCCTGCCCGGCTCCGACGATGTCTACAACTCCAAGACCGGGCAGTGGGACAAACTCGCCAGCGGACCGAACTATGCGCCGAACTGCGCCTATCTCGGCTGGGGCGTATACGTCATGGCCCGCGTCGATAGCGACGAGAAGAAGAAGAAGGCGGCATGGTCCGCCGCCGCCCATCTCGGCGGCAAGGACCTGTCGATCTGGACGGCGATGTACCCGTCAGGCTTCCAGCCCTACCGCAACTCGCATTTCGACATTCCGGAATGGGTGGCGGCGGGCTATGACGAAGCCTTCATCACCTCCTATCTCAAGTCGGAATCGGACAGCTACAACCACCCGAACGCGGCGATCGAGCCACGCATTCCCGGCATCTTCCAATACTATTCAGCCGCCGAGGACATTCTGGCTAACACCTTCGCCGGCAAGATGAAGGCCCAGGAGGGCGCAGATGCCATTGCCGCGGCCTGGGAGAAGCTGACCGACCAGATCGGCCGCGACAACCAGATCAAGCTCTACAAGGCCTCGCTCGGCCTGTAGGCAGGCGTTATGATGGATCACGGCCCGGCGGAACGTCGTCGCCGGGCCGTATCTTGGCCGGCTTCGGCCGGTCATTTGCGCAAAAGAGGCAAGAGGCGTGGCTGACCAGACTTCGACCACGAATGCGTGGCCGGCAAATTCCGTACCGACCGATCTGATCCCGCCCGGCCGCAAACGGCTTGGTTGGGCCCTGATGGCCGTCGCGACGCTCGGCCTTCTGGCAACGATCCTGGTGCAAATCCTCTACAAGAGCGAGGTCGACACGATCGGCTTCGAGACATGGCGGCCCGTGGTCTACGCCTATGTGCTGTGGGGCGTGGCACTCGGCGTCGGCCAGGTGCTGACGCGCGGCGAAGACGGCCAGCGGGCGCTGTTCCTGCTGCCGGCGCTGCTGTTCACCATCGCCATGGTGATCTTCCCGACCCTGTTCGGCTTCTACATCGCGCTGACCGACTGGAACCTGAGTTCGTTCTCGGGCCGCAAGTTCAACGGGCTCGACAATTTCTGGCAGATGCTCGGCGATCCCTATTACCGCAACGCGCTGTTCAACATGGTGCTCTATGTGCTGGCGGTGCTGGTCGAATATGTCATCGCCTTCGGCTTGGCGCTGCTGCTCAATGCGCAGATCCGGGCGCGCAAATTCTTTCGCGTCGTCTTCCTGATGCCGCTGATGCTGTCGCCGGTCGCGGTCTCGTGGATGATTGGCAAATCGCTGATGGAGTACCGGTTCGGGCCGGCGGCGACGCTGGCGCGGCATCTCGGCTGGGACAACCCCGCTTTCTTCTCCAACCCGATCACCGCCCGTATCTCGATCATGATGCTCGACGCCTGGACCTTCATCCCCTTCATGATGATCATGCTGCTTGCCGGCTTGCAGGCGATGTCGCGCGAGGTGCTGGAGGCCGCGCGCGTCGACGGCGCCACGGCCTGGCAAACCTTCTGGCAGGTCACCTTCCCGCTGATGCTGCCGGTGTCGGTGACCGCCGTCGTGTTGCGCATCATCTTCAAGCTGAAACTGGCAGACATCATCATCACGGTCACCTCGGGTGGTCCCGGCGGCGCCACCGATTCCGTGTCGAGCTTTATTTATCGCGAGTACCGGGACCGTTCCAATGTCGGCTACGGCACGATGCTGGCGATGGCCTATCTCGTCATCATCGTGGTGTTCGTGACCTGGCTGCTGAAGGTCGCCAACCGCTTCGTGCGCAATGTGAACTAGTGCGGCAGGGATCATGAGCGTTCAGACCACCGACTATACCGTCTCCGAAATCCGCTCACCGGCGAGCTTCATCACCAGCCGCGTCTTCATCTATGGCGCGCTTGTGTTCTGGGCCTTCATCTGCCTCTTTCCGATCTACTGGACGATCACGACCTCGTTCAAGTCGGCGGTAGACGTGACCCAGGGGCATCTGATCCCCTTCGTCGACTTCCAGCCGGACTGGAAGGGCTGGCGATCGCTTGGCCTGTCGCCGGATTCGATCTTCCAGACGTCGACCGTCCGCGACGAATTCTTCAAGCGCTTCATGAATTCGGTCATCACTTCGGTCGGCGCGTCGAGCCTCGCCATCGTCATCGGCAGCCTCGCCGCCTACGGCCTCACGCGCTACCGCTATCACTTCGCCTGGTTCAAGAACGAGGACATTTCCTTCTTCTTCCTGTCGCAGCTCATCCTGCCGCCGGTCGTGCTCGCACTGCCGTTCCTGGTGCTTTACCGCGAAGTCGGACTGCTCGACACGCGCATCGGGCTGATCCTGCTCTACACGCTGATGGTGCTGCCGATCGTCATCTGGATCATGCGCGACCAGTTCAATTCCATCCCGGTCGAGCTCGAGGAAGCGGCCCTCGTCGACGGGTTGTCGATCTGGGGCGCGTTCTTTCGCATCGTCATGCCGATCGCCCTGCCCGGCATGGTCGCGGCTTTCATCCTGGCGATGGTGCTGTGCTGGAACGAGTATTTCTTCGCCGCCCTTTTGACCTCGACCGACGCCAAGACAATTCCGGTCATGGTGGCGAGCCAGACCGGTTCGCAAGGCATCAACTGGTGGTCGATGGCAGCGCTTGCCACGGCGGCAATCGCGCCCTTGGCCGTCATCGGCATCGCGCTGGAGCGCTACCTGATCATGGGTATGACCGCGGGAGCGGTGAAATAGGCGGCGCCGTCCTTACCTTCTCCACAAGGGAGAAGGAGAACCGCGCTAGCCCCTCAGGATCGTGCGCAGGTGATCCATGATCATGGCAACGCCCTCTGCTCCGAGCGCAGCCGAGGCATCCGGAGCGCTGGCCGTATACCAGCTCGTATTGTCGGCGAAATGGCCGGCATCGACAGCCTCAGGGCATAGCGCCAGCATCAGCGAGGTCTCGCCGATGCCGGCATGATCGAACGGGTACTTGCCGTTCATCTCGGCCGGCATCAGCGGATGCACCTGCACCCAGTTGAAAAAATTGCTGCCCTCGGCATGCTCGGCATAGTAGGCGGCCATCGCCTCGGAGCCCCACCAGCCTTCACCTCGTTCCTTCTCAAGGAAGCGGAAGATCGCCTGACGTCCGGCGGCCTTGAAGGCGAGATCGGTCGGCATGCCGGCGGCGAAATTCTCGGTCTGGTGGTGGATTATGGCGTGGATGTTGCGAAAACCGATGCGCAGCAGGCTGTAGAACAGTTCCTCCGCGAAGGGCGCCAGTTGATTGCCGCCAACCTGCACCGAGCCTGTGCCCTCCGGCGGCGCCACGGCGTAGCTCGCCGCGCCGTAGTAGAAGGGCGGCAGGATGACGATCTCCCGCTCCTTCTCAAACAGCTCCAGCGTCTTGACGACCGCCAGCGTGTCCATGCCGACCGCCATGTGCTCGCCATGGTATTCGAGCACGCCGAGCGGCAGGGCGATCGGCCAGTTCTGGGCGATCGCCTTGCGGATCTGGTGCGGCAGCATCAACTCGTAGCGCATCGCACTACTCCATATTGGTGTGACGGGCCCGCATCGCCTCCGGCGAGGCCGCGGTCAGACCCCTGAGTTTCAGCACCATGACCTCGAACAGCAGGAACAGCGCGCCTTCGAACACCGATCCCATCGGCAGGACCGATGTTTTTTGCGGACCCTGGTCGTCGGCCATGGTCTGCGCCGGCACGAGCAGCGTGAAGTCGGCCAAGCGCGCTGCACTGCCGCCGGGCTGAGCGGTCAGAAGCAGAACCGTCGCGCCGGCCTGGCGCGCCACCTGCATCAGGGTTAGCACGGTCGCGGTTTCTCCAGGCCCGGAACTGACCAGGAAGACATCGCCCTGCGCCACGGGCGGCGTGGTCATGTCACCGACCACCGACACCGGCAGGCCCAGATGATGGAGCCGCATGGCGAAGCCCTTGACCTGCAAGGCCTCGCGGCCGCAGCCGTAGACGACGATCTGCCGTGCTCCTGCAAGCATCTCGCAGGCGGCATCGATCCGGCCGTCGTCGACGCGCGCCAGCACAGTGCCGAGCTCGTCCAGAGCGGTCCTGAACATCTGCGAGCCCCCATCGCTCACGACGGTGCCGTCCAACGATCCGAGGTCGAAGAAGAGTGGAAATTCCCGGTCACGTCTCTCCCCGAACAGCTTGTTTTTATTCATGCTATCACCGCCAAAATCCGTGTCCAACGCCCCTGCGCGCTTTTGCTGTGCCACGAGCGTGATAGTGTCATGTCAGACAAATCAATGAGGCAAACGGCAGGATATGAAGACACGGCATTTCGACCGCATCGGCAATGGCGGCATCAGCTTCACCGAACTCGGCTTCGGCACGGCGCCGCTCGGCAACCTCTACCGCGCGGTCTCCGACGAGGACGCCAATGCGACGCTGGAGGCTGCATGGGCGACCGGCTGCCGCTATTACGACACCGCGCCGCTCTATGGGCTTGGCTTGTCGGAGACGCGGCTCAACCCCTTCCTGCGCGGCAAGAAGCGCGACGACTACGTGCTGTCGAGCAAGGTCGGCCGCATCATGCGCGCCTGTCCGCCGCAAGAGCGCACCGGCATCGGCAAGTTCTTCGACACGCCGTCGCGCAAGGAGGTCTACGACTACAGCTATGACGGCGTGATGCGCTCCTTCGAAGCGTCCCTGGAACGGCTCGGCGTCGACCGCATCGACATTCTGTTCGTGCACGACGTCGACATCTTCACCCATGGCAGCAAGGAAGCGTCCGACCAGCGCATAGAGGAGTTTATGCGCTCCGGCTATTACGGGCTGCTTGCCTTGCGCGACCAGGGCGTCATCAAGGCCTTCGGTGGCGGCATCAACGAATGGCAGGTTGCCCAGACATTGGCCGAGCGCGGTGATTTCGATCTGTTCCTGCTCGCCGGCCGCTATACGCTGCTCGAGCAGGAGGCGCTGACATCCTTCCTGCCGCTCTGCCAGAAGCGCGGCATCGGCATCGTTTTGGGCGGCCCCTACAATTCCGGAATCCTGGCCACGGGGCCGAAGCCGGGTGCCTTCTACAACTACACCGAAGCGCCGCGGGACGTGCTCGACCGGGTGGCGCGCATCGAGGCGGTCTGCCGACGGCATGACGTGCGCTTGATCGAAGCAGCGCTGCAGTTCCCGTTGCTGCATCCGTCCGTCGTGTCGGTGATCCCCGGTGGCCAGCGGCCAAGCGAGGTCGAAAGCAATCGGTCACTGCTCGATGCTAGACTGCCGGCGGCACTCTGGGCCGACCTGAAGAAGGACGGCCTGATGCGGGCGGACGCGCCGACCGGGTAGCTCGCAATCACGAACCTATCGACCAGTAGGAGCGCAAAAGAAAAGCCGGGGCTTGCCCGGCTTTTCTGATATTTTGAAATTTAAAAAAGGCGCTTAATTGACGGCGTCCTTGAGACCCTTGCCGGCCGAGAACTTCGGCACGGTGCGCGCCGGGATCTTTACTTCGGCGCCGGTCTGAGGGTTGCGGCCGGTCGAGGCTGCGCGCTTTGACACGGTGAAATTGCCAAAGCCGACAAGCCGGACATCGCCGCCCTTCTTCAGTTCGCCGGTGATGACGGAGAATACCGCATCGACAGCCGACTGCGCGTCACCCTTCGAAATGCTCGCGGCGTCGGCAACAGCGGACACCAGTTCGTTCTTGTTCATAAAAATTCCCTTCCATGAGAACACCGGAACTCACGACTCATCCGGCAGGAAACGGACTTTAGAAAGAAGCGCTCGCGCAACCAAGTCGAAAAGCCGGGAAAGAATGGAAAAAAGCCCGGAATTCCGGGGTTTTTCACATGAAAAAGCCGGGCGCGAGGCCCGGCTTTCTGTTTGTGCGCTGCAACTTTAGCAAGAACTAATGCGCAAGCGACTTTCCGGCGTCATCCGCAGTGTCCGTCGCGGCAGGAGGATTGACCGGTTCGACCCATTCGATTGGCTCCGGCATACGCACCAACGCGTGGCGCAACGCCTCGCCGACCCGCGAGACCGGGATGATTTCCATACCGTTCTTCACGTTGTCAGGAATATCCGCCAGATCCTTGGCGTTGTCTTCCGGGATCAGCACTTTCTTGATGCCGCCGCGCAGTGCGGCAAGCAACTTCTCCTTCAGACCGCCGATCGGCAGCACCCTGCCGCGCAGCGTGATCTCGCCGGTCATGGCGACATCGGCCCTGACCGGAATGCCGGTCAGCACGGAGACGATCGCGGTCGCCATCGCCACACCGGCCGACGGCCCATCCTTGGGCGTGGCACCCTCCGGCACGTGGACGTGGATGTCGCGCTTGTCGAACAGCGGCGGCTCGATGCCGAAATCGAGAGCGCGCGAGCGGACATAGGAGGCCGCCGCCGAAATCGATTCCTTCATCACGTCGCGCAGATTGCCGGTCACCGTCATGCGGCCCTTGCCGGGCATCATGACGCCTTCGACCGTCAGCAGCTCGCCGCCGACTTCCGTCCAGGCAAGTCCGGTGATGACGCCGACCTGGTCGTCTGCCTCGACCTGACCGAAGCGGAAGCGCGGAACACCGAGATAATCGGCGAGATTGTCCGCCGTGATGTTCACAGTCTTCTTCTTCGTCTTCAGGATCTCGGTCACCGCCTTGCGCCCGAGCTTCATCAGCTCGCGCTCCAGGCTCCTGACGCCCGCTTCACGGGTGTAGGTCTGGATGATGGCGCGGATCGCGTCCTCACTGACGGAGAACTCCTTCGGCTGCAGCGCGTGATCGCGCACCACCTTCGGCAGCAAATGCCGCTTGGCGATCTCGATCTTCTCGTCCTCGGTGTAGCCGGCGATACGGATGATTTCCATGCGGTCCATCAAGGGCGCAGGGATGTTCAGCGTGTTCGCCGTCGTCACGAACATCACACTCGACAGGTCGTACTCGACCTCCAGATAGTGGTCCATGAACGTCGAGTTCTGCTCGGGGTCGAGCACCTCCAGCAAAGCCGACGACGGATCGCCGCGGAAATCCTGGCCCATCTTGTCGATCTCGTCGAGCAGGAAGAGCGGATTGGATTTCTTCGCCTTCTTCATCGACTGGATGACCTTGCCGGGCATCGAGCCGATATAGGTGCGGCGGTGACCGCGGATCTCGGCCTCGTCACGCACGCCGCCCAGCGCCATGCGGATGAACTCGCGGCCGGTCGCCTTGGCGATCGACTTGCCGAGCGAGGTCTTGCCGACGCCGGGAGGGCCGACGAGGCACAGGATGGGCCCCTTGAGCTTCTTCTGGCGGCTTTGCACGGCGAGATAC
This sequence comes from Mesorhizobium sp. B2-5-3, assembly GCF_006441005.1. Lineage (NCBI taxonomy): Bacteria > Pseudomonadati > Pseudomonadota > Alphaproteobacteria > Hyphomicrobiales > Phyllobacteriaceae > Mesorhizobium > Mesorhizobium sp. B2-5-3. Next base: position 245,857 of record NZ_VFUS01000003.1, on the reverse strand, counting down.
TCGACGATACGGTCCTTGACCTTGTCGAGACCGAAATGGTCGGTGTCGAGCACGTTCTGCGCGAACGCCAGGTCCTGCTTGACCTTGGAGTTCTTGCCCCACGGGATCGACAGGATCCAGTCGAGATAATTGCGCACCACGGTGGATTCCGCCGACATAGGCGACATCGTCCTCAGCTTCTTCAATTCGGCTTCCGCCTTTTCGCGGGCCTCCTTGGAGAGCTTGGTCTTCTTGATGCGGGCCTCGATCTCGGCGGCCTCGTCGCGGCCGTCCTCGCCTTCGCCGAGCTCCTTCTGGATCGCCTTCATCTGCTCGTTGAGGTAGTATTCGCGCTGCGTCTTCTCCATCTGGCGCTTGACGCGCGAGCGGATGCGCTTCTCCACCTGCAGGACGGATATCTCGGCTTCCATGAAGCCCATCGCCTTTTCCAGCCGCTCCTTGACCGAGAGCGTGGCCAGCATCTCCTGCTTTTCAGGGATCTTGATGGCGAGGTGCGAAGCGACCGTGTCGGCGAGCTTGGAATAGTCGTCGATCTGGCTGGCGGCACCAACCACCTCGGGCGAGATCTTCTTGTTGAGCTTGACGTAGTTCTCGAAGTCGGTGACGACCGAACGAGCCAGCGCCTCGACCTCAACCTCTTCCTCTTCCGGCTCGACCAGCGCGGTGGCGCGGGCCTCATGGAAGTCGGGACGGTCGGTGAACGCGGTGATTTTCGCGCGCGAGGCGCCTTCGACCAGCACCTTGACGGTGCCGTCGGGCAGCTTCAGCAATTGCAGCACGTTGGCGAGCGTGCCGATATCAAAGATGGCATCGGGCTCCGGATCGTCATCGGCGGCATTCATCTGGGTGGCGAGCAGGATCTGCTTTTCCTGACCCATCACCTCTTCCAGCGCCTTGATCGACTTTTCACGCCCGACAAAGAGCGGAACGATCATGTGCGGGAACACCACGATGTCGCGCAGTGGGAGGACTGCGAAGACGCCGTCGCTGGGAGCCTTGGTTATTTTGGCCATTGTCCAACCTTTCATGTCGCGGCCGCCAATCGGCCAACCGCGAATCTTATATTAACGACCGGGGATCGTTCCGCCTACCACCGTTGTGACGGGAGTTTTACAGCACAGAAATCGGGCACCTCGGCCTTCTCGTGTTAGGTGGATGCAGGAGGGCCAAAGATCAAGAGTTAACATCGCCGGCTTTCCATTCCCTCGCGAAGGTCGCATGCCTCTCATGGCAAAACGGCGCCCCGAGGGCGCCGTTCCACAAAAATATGGGTTCAAGTGGCATGTCAGGCGCTGACATTGCCCTTCTTTTCCTTCTGTTCGGAATAGATGTAGAGCGGCCGGGCACTGCCGGTCACCACTTCTTCCGAAATCACCACTTCGCGCACGCCTTCGAGCGCCGGCAGTTCGAACATGGTGTCGAGCAGGATCGCTTCCATGATGGAGCGCAGGCCACGCGCGCCGGTCTTGCGCTCGATGGCGCGCTTGGCGATTGCAGACAATGCGTTCTCGTGGAAGGTCAGGTCGACATTCTCCATCTCGAACAGCCGCTGGTATTGCTTGACCAGTGCGTTCTTCGGTTCGGTCAGGATCTGGATCAGCGCCGGCTCGTCGAGGTCTTCCAGCGTCGCCAGGACCGGCAGACGGCCGACAAACTCGGGAATGAGGCCGAACTTCAAGAGATCCTCTGGCTCCACAAGGCGGAAGACATCGCCGGTGCGGCGATCCTCGGGCGATGCCACGGTGGCGCCGAAGCCGATCGAGGTCTTGCGGCCACGATCCGATATGATTTTGTCCAACCCGGCGAAGGCGCCGCCGCAGATAAACAGGATGTTGGCGGTGTCGACCTGCAGGAACTCCTGTTGTGGATGTTTCCTGCCGCCCTGTGGCGGTACCGAGGCGACAGTGCCTTCCATGATCTTCAACAGCGCCTGCTGCACGCCCTCGCCCGACACGTCGCGGGTGATGGAGGGGTTATCGGACTTGCGCGAGATCTTGTCGATCTCGTCGATGTAGACGATGCCGCGCTGGGCGCGTTCGACATTGTAGTCGGCCGACTGCAACAGCTTCAGGATGATGTTCTCGACGTCCTCGCCGACATAGCCGGCCTCGGTCAGCGTCGTGGCATCGGCCATGGTGAAGGGCACGTCGATGATGCGGGCCAGCGTCTGCGCCAGCAGCGTCTTGCCGCAACCGGTCGGGCCGATCAACAGGATGTTGGACTTGGCCAGTTCGACATCGTTGTTCTTGCCGGCATGGGCGAGGCGCTTGTAGTGATTGTGGACGGCCACCGAAAGCACGCGCTTGGCGTACGGCTGGCCGATAACGTAGTCGTCGAGAACCTTGAGGATCTCCTGCGGGGTCGGCACACCCTCGCGCGACTTCACCATCGAGGTCTTGTTCTCCTCGCGGATGATGTCCATGCACAGCTCGACGCATTCGTCGCAGATGAAGACCGTCGGGCCGGCGATCAGCTTGCGCACCTCATGCTGGCTTTTGCCGCAAAACGAGCAATAAAGCGTGTTCTTGGAATCGCCGCTGTTGTTGCCGACTTTGCTCATTTTCATGTCCTTTCATGGCCGCCCGCCGATGGTCTGGCTGAAAGGGCGCATACTCTATTTATCGCGGGAATCCGCCGCCGCCAGTATCCCGGCTCCCGCAACGTATTCCGTACGAAACACAAATCAGAAAACGTGGCAATGATTCGCAGCAACCCCACACAAAGCTAAGCCGTCGAAAATCAACATAGCCTTAACGTAGGCAATCCCGATCGTCGAGGGAACAGCCAATTGTGGCCGAAATGCCGCAAGACGCGCCAAAAGCGCGTGATGCCGCCATCCAACTGCCAATATGCCGTTATGCCAGCGCCCCTTCGGCCGCTTCGCGCGACGAAATGACCTTGTCGATCAGGCCGAAGTCCTTGGCCTCGTCCGCGGTCATGAAATGGTCACGGTCGAGCGTCTTTTCAATCTCGTCGTAGCTCTTGCCGGTGTGCTTGACGTACACCTCGTTGAGGCGGCGCTTCAGTTTGATGATGTCCTGGGCATGACGCTCGATGTCGGACGCCTGGCCCTGGAAGCCGCCGGACGGCTGGTGAACCATGATGCGGGCGTTGGGCGTGGCGAAGCGCATGTCCTTGTGGCCGGCGGTCAGGAGCAGCGAGCCCATGGAGGCCGCCTGGCCGATGCACAGCGTCGACACGGCCGGCTTGATGAATTGCATGGTGTCGTAGATGGCCATGCCCGAGGTGACGACGCCACCGGGCGAATTGATGTAGAGGTTGATTTCCTTCTTCGGATTCTCGGCTTCCAGGAACAGAAGCTGCGCGCAGACCAGCGTCGCCATGCCGTCCTCGACCGGACCGGTGATGAAAATGATGCGCTCCTTGAGGAGGCGCGAGAAAATGTCGTAGGCCCGCTCGCCGCGATTGGTCTGTTCGACCACCATCGGAACGAGGTTCATGTAGGTTTCGACGGGGTTCTTCATTCGTTATCTCTTGTCTCGCGGTGGGATTCCGGCGCCGGACATGCTGGCAACTCGGGCAGAATCGGTTCTGGATCGTTATTGTGTAAATAGGATGCCGGCTCATCCTTGTGCAAGGCCGACCCCTCCTAGCCATCTGGGTAAGTCGAATCAAGCTTTCCAGGCGAGATTCGCAGCGGCGGGCGCTTCCGCAGGCTCGCGACGGCACCTGCGGCCGAAGACAGGTAGCAGTTTCTTAACGCATCACTTAACGAAATGCGCCGAAACTGCTTTTCTCGCGGACCGCTTCCCCTACAATTCAACGTTGAACTTGTGTCCACGGTTCAACAGGGGGAATGTCATGTCCAGGAAAACCGCATGCTTCGCCATGGCCGGGCTGACCATGCTTAGCTCGATTTCGCAGACGGCCGCGGGCGGCCGCGCCGTCGAATGCTATGAGCCGGTCCGCACGCCTGATGTCTATGATACCGTGTATGAGGACGTGATGATCAGTCCGCCCAGCCAGCAGGTCGATTATGAAGCGCCGATCTACGGCACGCGCGAGCGCGTGGTGATGACGGTTCCGGCACAGGTGACCTATGAGGTGGTGCCCGCAATCACCCGCACCGTCTACCACACAGTCAAGGTCGACGATGGCGGCTATTCCTGGGAATGGCGCGTCATCCACGGCCGCAAGGTGCTGTGCAAGGTCCGGCACGGGGCGCGCTATGAACGCGTCGCCGAAACGGTGGTGATCCGGCCGGAGCGCACGAGGCGCACCGTCATCCCGGCGCAATATGACAGGATCGCCGAGGAGGTGCTGGTGCGACCGGAGCAAAGGCGCGTCGTCGACATTCCCGCCGCCTACCAGACCGTCGCGCGGCGCGTGCTGGTGCGCGAAGGCTCATCCGGCTGGCGGCGCGTGCATATTCCCAGGCATTGCCAGGACTGAATTCAGGCGATTTCGGCTCGCAACCAACGTTTCAGGCCGGCAATATCGCCATCATCGACAGCCGCCGCCACGCGCCGGCCGACCGCCGCGCCGAACTTGTAGCCATGGCCCGAGCAGGCCGAGACGATCAGGCATTTGCCCGTCTCATGCGCCAGGAATTTCTCATCGTCCGTGAATGTATAGGCGCAGGTGACCACTTCGGTCACCTCATACTCCTCGATGCGGGCGATCGGCGGCGAAAACAGGTTGCGAATCGCCTCGCCCTCGCCCGGCACCGGCTGCCGGTTCCAGTCGGCGTCGCTGGTCGGCACCCTGTGCAGGCCTGAACCGAATTTCATGCCGGCACCTCGGGTCAGCGGGATCATGTAACCGTCGGTCTTGCCACCTACATCGAGGACTACGGGCGCAACTTCCCAGACGGCCTTGAGGTCCGTCGGCGGTTCGACATAGGCGAGCGCGGTTCGGTACGTCTTCAGTTCGCCGCCGAGTTCGGGGAACAATTTCAGCACCCAGGCGCCCGCAGCGACGACGATGCGGTCGGCCTGCATCGTCTCGCCGGACGCGAGCACGATATGCCCTGCCTCGGAGTCGACCGCCGTCACCTTGCTGTTCTCGTAGACGTTGGCGCGGTTGGCGCGCAGCCACTTGGCCAGGCCGGACGCGATCTTGCGGCAATGCAGCGCGCCGCCTTCCGGCGAAAAATAGGCGTAGCGGAACGAGCCCGGCTCCAGGAAAGGCCAGCGTTCGACCGCGGCATCAGGTTCCAGCAGGTCGAACGGATAGTTTCCCTCCTCCAGCCCTTCCCGGTATTCCTCGGCTTCGTCGCCCGGCTCGCGCGAGACGCAGAGGAAGCCCCTGGAATCGAGATGGTTCTCGCCGAGGTCGGCCCACATTTCGTCCCAGGCTTCATAGGCCTCGCTGATCAGCCGGCCGTAGCCGGTCCCGGCCCGGTAGGCACGGCGAATGATGCGGTGATGGTCGCCGGATGCCGCCAACGGATTGGGGATCGGCCCCTGCTCGACGATGGAAACGCTATGGCCAGCCTTGACCAGCGACCATGCGGTGGAGAGACCGGCGATGCCCGCGCCGACAACGATCACATTCATCAAATCAGACTTTCCGCAGCCGTTGCGGCTGGCTCAACGCATTGGATTGCGGCCGCCAACATACGGTCTGGAACCAGGCTGGCAAGCCGCGCTATTGGTCTGGCATGACCAAATCGACGCCATCCTACCTCGCCTTTGATCCAGCGACCCGTCACCTGAGGCTTGACCCGCACGAGCGGGCTTTCTTCCAGGATCCGTACGAGGCCTACACGTTCCTGCACGATGCATCGAATGCCTTTTTCTGGGAAGAATTCGGATTCTGGTGCTTTGGCGGCTTCGACGACGTCAACAAGCTGTTGCGCGACCGCCGCTTCGGCCGCCAGAACCCGGCGGGCATTCCCGACAGTCGTGGCATCGGCCGGGATAGAACACATCTCAAGGCATTCGACGGCATCGAAGCCAATTCCATGCTGGAACTGGAGCCGCCGGTACACACGCAGCTTCGAACACTGGTCAACCGCGCCTTCGTGTCGCGCCAGGTCGAGCGGCTGCGGCCGCGCGTGGAGGCACTCGCCAACGAACTGATCGATCGTTTCGAGCCGGGCAAGCAAGTCGACCTGCTGCCCGCCTTCGCTTCTCCCCTGCCCATCACCATCATTGCCGAGATGCTCGGCGTGCCGGTCGAAATGGGACCGCAACTGCTCGACTGGTCACATCGAATGGTCGCCATGTACGTGCATGGCCGCACTCGCGAGATCGAGGAGACGGCCAATCGCGCGGCGCAGGATTTCGCCGATTTCCTGCGCGGCACCATCGCCGAACGGCGCAAAAATCCCGGCGACGACCTGCTGTCGCTGCTGATCTCGGCGCAGGAGGACGGCCAAAAATTGTCGGAAGACGAAATGGTGTCCTCGGCGATCCTGCTGCTCAATGCCGGCCACGAAGCGACCGTGCACCAGACCGGCAATGCGGTGCGCTCGATTTTGGCGCAAGGTGGCGACCCGCGCCGTTTCTTCACCTCAGCCGAGGCGACAGCGGCCGCTGTCGAAGAATGCCTGCGCTTCGACGCGCCGTTGCACATGTTCACCCGCTACGCCTACCAGGAGATCGAAATCGCTCCCGGGATCGTCGTGCCGCCCGGCCAGACGATCGGTCTGCTGCTTGGCATGGCCAACCATGACCCTCATGCCTTTGCCGAGCCGCGGGCCTTCCGGCCGGGTCGTGTCGACCAGAAGAACGTGTCGTTCGGCGCCGGCATCCATTTCTGCATCGGCGCGCCCCTGGCCAGGCTCGAATTGCAGGTGTCGCTGAAAACCTTGTTCGAGCGGCACCCAAAGCTCCGTCTTGCCCAAAGCCCAAGCTTCCGTGACACGTATCATTTCCATGGGCTGGAAGCGCTCACCGTCGGCTTCTGAAGGAGCGCAGGCCTGAGCTGTGAGCTGCGCGCAGCTCACAGCCTGATCACATACTCCTTGCGGGTGGTTTCAAGCACTTCCCAGCTTCCCTTGAAGCCAGGTCGCAGCACGAAGCTGTCGCCGGCCCTGACGGTGCGCGCTTCGCCACCCTCCTCTTCGATCACCGAAACGCCGGAAAGGATGTGACAGAATTCCCATTCGTCGTAGACGATGCGCCACTTGCCCGGAGTCGATTCCCAGATACCGGCATAAAGACCGCCTTCGCGCTCCTCGACGTTCCAGGTGCGGAATTTCGGATCGCCTGAGATCAGGCGATCGGGCGCCGGCGCGCCTTCTTCGGCGTCGACAGAATCCGTCGATATCGTCAGGTAATGCTCGGACAGGATTTGCCTCCATGAAGAACCGGCCCCGGGCCGGCTCGCCTTACCCCGGCGTTTTGCGCCGACCCTCCTACGAGGGGGAGGCTAGATCAAACTTTGGCGAGTGCCTGTTCGAGATCGGCGACGATGTCGGTGACGTCCTCGATGCCGATGGACAGCCGCACCGTGTCCGGTCCCGCACCCGCCTTGACCTTCTGCTCGTCGGACAGCTGTCGGTGCGTGGTCGACGCCGGATGGATGACCAACGACTTGGTGTCACCGACATTGGCCAAGTGCGAGAACAACTCCAACGCTTCGACGAATTTGACGCCGGCCTCGTAACCGCCCTTGAGGCCGAAGGTGAAGACCGCGCCGGCGCCTTGCGGCGAGTATTTCTTTTGCAGGGCGTTGTTCTTGTCGCTGGGAAGGCCGGGATAGTTGACCCAGGCCACCTTGGGATGGTTGGACAGCCAGCCCGCGACGGTGATCGCATTGTCGCAATGGCGCTGCATGCGCAGCGGCAAGGTTTCGAGGCCTGTCAAAATGAGAAAGGCGTTGAACGGCGAAATCGCCGGGCCGAGATCGCGCAGGCCAAGCACGCGCGCGGCGATGGCGAAGGCAAAATTGCCGAAGGTTTCGTGCAGCACCAGGCCGCCATATTCGGGGCGCGGTTCCGACAGCATCGGGTACTTCCCTGATTTCGACCAGTCGAACGTGCCGCCATCGACGATGGCGCCGCCGATCGAGTTGCCGTGACCGCCAATGAACTTGGTCAGCGAATGGACGACAATGTCGGCGCCGTGCTCGATCGGCCGGATCAGGTAGGGCGAGGCCAGGGTGTTGTCGACGATCAGCGGCAGGCCATGCTTACGCGCGATGTCGCCGATCTTCTCGATGTCGACGAAGGTGCCGCCGGGATTGGCCAGGCTCTCGATGAAGATCGCCTTGGTCTTGTCATCGATCTGGCTCTCGAAGGTTGACGGATCGTTCGCTTCGGCCCAGCGCACCTCCCAGCCAAAGTTCTTGAAGGCATGGCCGAACTGGTTGATCGAACCGCCATAGAGCTTGTTGGCGGCAACGAAATTGTCGCCCGGCTGCAACAGATTGTGGAACACGATTACCTGGGCGGCGTGGCCGGACGCCACCGCAAGGGCGGCCGTGCCGCCCTCGAGCGCCGCTATGCGTTCTTCGAGCACCGCCTGCGTCGGGTTCATGATGCGGGTGTAGATGTTGCCGAAGGCCTTCAGCCCGAACAGCGAGGCAGCATGATCGGCGTCGTCGAAAACAAAGGAGGTCGTCTGGTAGATCGGCGTGGCGCGTGCGCCGGTGGCCGGATCGGGCTTGGCGCCGGCATGGACGGCGAGCGTGTTGAAACCGGGCGTGCGGGTCACTGAAACCTCCCTCGAAAAAACTTCTGAAATTCGCCGGCCATTCTTGGCCAAGCTCAACCACGAATGCAAAGAAGAAAATACCCTTCGGCGTGTCATCTTCGACCAGGCAGCAGGAAAATACGGCTCCTGCCGGAATAATTTTGCGCCTTCCCCTTGTCTATTTTTGCCGCACGCCGAAACTCTGGAATCCCGACCGCATCAGCGGCTTCTTCGACGACAGCACACCGGAATTGACCCCGGTCCAGCCGATCTCGCCGGACAGCTTGCCATATTCGATCTTGGGGCAGCGGTTCATCACCACCTTAACGCCGGCGGCTTCGGCGCGTGCGGCGGCTTCGTCGTGGCGCACGCCGAGTTGCATCCAGATCACTTTCGGCAGGGGATCGAGCTTCAGTACCTGGTCGACAACGCCGGCCACCGCCGCCGAGGCGCGAAAGATGTCGACCATGTCGATGGGCTGGGCAATCTCGGCAAGGCTGCCATAGACCGTACGGCCGAGTATCTCCTTGCCAGCATGGCCCGGATTGATGGGGAACACCTCAAACCCCTTGGCCAGCAGGTATTTCAACACGAAATAGCTTGGACGAACGTCGTTGGCGGACGCGCCGACCATGGCGATGGTCTTCACCGAATTGAGGATGCCGGCGATGTAGGCGTTGTCATAGCTATCGTGATTCATGGCTCGTCCTCATACAACGCCTCGGCGAGAAAGCCATCAGGATCACTGCTGAAATCGCGCATCATGCGGAAGTGGTCCGTATCACGAAAATCGGTCGAATCTAGCCCGAACCGGCTGATGCGGAACAGCCGCGCGCCTGGACAGGCCATCAGCAGCGGCGAATGCGTCGCCATGATCACTTGCGCAGTGCCCGACCGATCCATGCGCCGCAGCATCTTGAGAAGTTCGATCTGGCGCGATGGAGACAGCGCACTTTCGGGCTCGTCGAGGATGTAGATGCCTTGCCTGCGGCAACGTTCCTCGAAGAAGCGGATGAACCCTTCGCCATGCGACCAGGACAGAAAGTCGGGCGGAGGTGGCTTGAACGGATCTTCCAGGGCCACCTGGTCAAGATAGCGAGCCACCGAGTAGAAGGATTCGGCGCGAAAGAACCAGCCGGCGGTGACTTTTGGCAACCAATGGCCACGGAAGGTATCTGCCAGCGCGGCACCACTCCTGTCGATGGCGCCGGAATGGTCGACAGGCCGGTAGCCCTTGCCGCCTCCGGCTTCGTCGTAACCGGCGAGCGCGCCGATCGCCTCGAGCAATGTCGATTTGCCGGTGCCGTTCTCACCGACGATGATGGTAATTGGTGTGGTGAATTCGAGTTCGAAGGCGTGACCGCGAAACAGCGGCAGGTTCCACGGGTATTTTTCCCAATCGGTCACCCGCTCGGAATCGAGCAGAATGCGCTTGAGATAGGGCGCCTTGAGCCGCGTCAACTGCCTGCGGTGAGCCATCAATCGGGCAGCGAGATCGTACCGTCTTCCGCGATCGGAAAGGCCGGGTTGTGCGCCACTTCCCAGACATGTCCGTCGGCATCGGCGAAATAGCCGTACCAGCCGCCCCAGAAGGCACGGCCTGCCGGCTTGACGATGCGGCCGCCGGCCTCTTCAGCCATCGCAAGCACCGCGTCGACTTCGGCATCGGAGCGGGTGTTGTAGGCGAGATAGACGGCGGAAGGCGCCTTGGCGAAGGTGATGCCGGAATCCTCCTCGGCGCTGACGCGCGGGAACAGGCCGAGTATAACACCACCCATCTGGAAGAAGGCGACGCCATCGGTGATGCCGGCATGACGCTTCAGGCCCATCGTCTCGTAGAAGCGCACCGCACGATCGAGATCGTCGGTGGCGATGGTGATGATGGAGATGCGCGGCTCCATGACTTTCGTCCCTATTCGTCGATCCATTCCGGCTTGCGTTTGCCGATGAAGGCGCCGATGCCCTCCTGGGCGTCACGCGCCAGCATGTTCTCGACCATGACCCGGCCGGTATAGGCATAGGCATCCGCCAGCCCCATCTCGGCCTGCGCATAAAACGCTTCCTTGCCGGTCTTCAGCACCGAAGGTGATTTTGAAGCAATGGTTTGCGCGTATTTGTTGACAATCTGATTCAGGTACTCGCGCGGCACTATGCGGTTGACCAGGCCGAACTCCTTGGCGGTCGCGGCATCGATGGTTTCGCCGGTCAGGAGCATTTCCATGGCGTGCTTGCGCGAGACGTTGCGAGACAGCGCCACCATCGGCGTCGAGCAGAACAGGCCGATATTGACGCCCGGCGTGCAGAACGTCGCCTCATGCGAGGCGATGGCGAGGTCACAACTGGCGACAAGCTGCAGGCCGGCGGCGGTGGCCAGGCCATCGACCTCGGCGATCACCGGCTTGGGGTGGCGCACGATCGCCTGCATCAGCGTGGCGCAGGCGGCAAACGTCTCTTCGAAGAAGGCCTTGCCGCGATCGGCGTCGGCGCGGCGCGCTGTCATCTCCTTCAGATCGTGGCCGGCGCAGAATACCTTTCCGGCCGCCGACAGCACTATGACGCGAACGGCCTTGTCGGCCCTGGCACGGTCCAGTTCCTCCGTCAGCGCCGCCATCACCGCCAGGGAAAGCGCGTTCGCGGGGGGATTGGCAAGCGTCAGGCGCAGCACGCCCTCGTCGCGGCTAGCCGCAACCGGCCCTTCAACTGCGACAGGCTTGATGGCAAGGATTTCGGCCATGGCTAAGGTCTCCGCGATTCCATTCCGCTGGCAGCGTATCTAATATCGGCTGGGGTTTCATCAACACCGTATCGCTTGCGCCAGTAGGATGAAGGTGTTGCCAGAAACGCGCCGCTTCGCCCATACAGGCTTGGCGCAGAATGAGGACCGAGATGCCCGCCCAGACCAAGCTCGAGCCGGTGCTGACAGCAGCCCAGGTCAATGCGCTGATGGAAACCGTGTTTCCGCAGCTCAACGAAAAGGGCGCGGCCTTTGAGGCAACCGACGTGTTCCCCGGCGGCTGCACCGTGCGGCTCAATGCCGGCGAACGGCATTTGCGTCCCGGCGGTACGGTGTCCGGCCCTGCCTTGTTCACGCTGGCCGACATTGGCGGGTATGTTTGCGTGCTCAGCCATGCCGGGCCGGATGCGCTCTCGGTCACCACCAATCTCAACATCAATTTCGTCCGCAAGGCCGAGGCAGGACCGATCGATGGCCATTGCCGCATCCTGAAGCTCGGAAAGAACCTGATGGTCTTCGACATCGACATCGTCGCTGGCCCGGACGGGCAGACAGTGGCGCACGCCACTGGAACCTATTCGATCCCGCCGAAACGCTGACACGGAGAAGGCCGATCCGGCATCCTGGCCGGAACTCCCGATCGACACGTCCGTTTTGCGGCATGCCCGATCTGAGCACATACCTTGCCTTTCTCGGCGCCGTGCTTGCCTACCAGCTTTCCGGCGTCGGGCCCGATATGATGCTTGTGATCAGTCGCGGCGTCGGACAGGGCTGGCGCCACGCGCTGGCGGCCGCGACGGGCTGCGTATCGGCCGGCGTCGTGCAAATTCCATTACTTGCGATGGGACTTGCCACGCTGATCACATCCTCGCCGCCTCTTTACAGCTTTCTCCAAATCGTCGGCGCCATCTATCTGATCGCCATCGGGGTCAAATTCCTGTTGGCGCGCCGGCAGGATGAAAGTCGTACCTTTGCCTTTGCCAACACCGGTGGCACTACAGCCGCTTTCCGGCAGGGCATGATCTGCAATCTCACCAATCCGACGACGCTTGCCTTCATGTTAGCGGTGCTGCCGCAATTCGTTCACCCTTGGGCCGGTCCAGCGGCGTTGCAGTTCGTCATTCTCGGCACGACTATGAAGATGATGGGAATGTTTGTCCTCGGCGCTGTCGCGCTGACCTCCGGCGCGGTCGGCGGCTGGCTGTCGCGCCGAAGCAGCTTCGTCGTGTGGCAGGGAAGGCTGGCCGGAGCCATTATGGTCGGCGTTGGCATCAGACTCCTGCTTGCAGTGGCGAGTGGCCGGCGGTGAGCGAAATACCAGCCGTTTTGGCGGTAGGCCGTGTTGTAAAATAATACCACCTCGTTTAACGCTTGAAATTTAACGGCTTTTCGTTTTCGTTGACTCCCAATGATGCTTGACGAGGGCTACTCTCTCCCCTATAAGCCCTCACGAAGCAGCGGCCCGCAAAGGCCGCCGTTTTGTTATTGGCGGCGGGCAAGCGCTTTTCGCCAATCCAAGCAACAAGAAACGCCTTCCTTATCGTTTGTGGATTGGGGAAGGTCCGAACCGAAAGCAGAAAACATGACAACCTTTTCGCAGAAGCCTGCGGATGTGGTGAAAAAGTGGATCCTGATCGACGCCGAAGGTCTCGTCGTCGGCCGTCTCGCCACCGTTATCGCCAATCATCTTCGCGGCAAGCACAAGCCGACCTTCACCCCGCATGTCGACGACGGCGACAATGTCATCGTCATCAATGCCGACAAGGTGGTGTTCACCGGCAAGAAGTTCACCGACAAGGTCTATTACTGGCACACCGGGCACCCCGGCGGCATCAAGGAGCGCACCGCGCGCCAACTGCTTGAAGGCCGTTTCCCCGAGCGTGTCGTCGAGAAGGCCGTCGAGCGCATGGTTCCGCGTGGCCCGCTCGGCCGTCGCCAGATGAAGAACCTGCGCGTCTATGCAGGCGCCGAGCATCCGCATGTCGCCCAGCAGCCAGAAGTCCTCGACGTGGCCAAGCTGAATTCCAAGAACAAGAAGGTCGCATAAGATGGCTGAGCTTTCCTCGCTCGCAGAACTGGGCGCCGCCACCGGCAACACCAATACGCAGGCCGCGGCACCCGTCCATGTCCAGAAGCTCGACAAGTCGGGCCGCGCCTATGCCACCGGCAAGCGCAAGAACGCCATCGCGCGTGTTTGGGTGAAGCCAGGTTCGGGCAAGATCGTCGTCAACGACAAGGAATTCGCGACCTATTTCGCGCGTCCGGTCCTGCAGATGATCCTCAACCAGCCGATCATCGCCGCCAACCGCTCGGGCCAGTACGACATCGTCGCCACGGTCATCGGCGGCGGCCTTTCGGGCCAGGCCGGCGCTGTGCGTCACGGCATCTCCAAGGCGCTGACCTATTATGAGCCGGCGCTGCGTGCCGTGCTCAAAAAGGGCGGCTTCCTGACCCGCGACAGCCGCGTCGTCGAGCGCAAGAAGTACGGCAAGGCGAAGGCCCGTCGTTCGTTCCAGTTCTCGAAGCGCTAGGCGCAGGCAGCTTCACAATCGAAAGGCCGCCTCCGGGCGGCCTTTTTGCGTTGCGCATCACTATTGAGCGGAATGGTCGGCGTCGCGGATGAACAGGAACGCGCAAAGTGCCGAGCCGGCCACCGCGAGCGCCGAGGCCAGGAATGCCAATTGCATGCCATCGATCGTGCCCAGCGCCAAGGCGGACCCGAACAGCGCCACCCCGATCGCGCCACCCGACTGGCGCACGGTGTTGAGCACGCCCGATGCCGTTCCCGACATCTCCGCCGGAACGGAAGACAAGAGCGCGGTGGTCATGGCCGGTACGGCAAGGCCAATGCCGACCGGCAGGAACAGCAGGCGCCACAGCAGCGACAGGTAGGATGTATCGGCCTGGATCAGCGCCATCAGTCCGAAACCGGCTGCTCCGACGAACAGGCCAACCGCCATAGGCAATCGTGGGCCATGGTTTGCGGCAATGCGCCCGGCGGCAATGTTCGACAGGGTGACCGCCGCCATGAACGGCAGGAAGGCGAGCCCTGTCATCTCGGGAGAAAAATGCCTTTCCTGCTGGAAATACAGGCTGAGCATGAAGATCGTGCCGTAGAGCGTCAGGTTGACGGCCAGTCCGACAAGGCTCGTCACAGCCGGCACGCGGCTGGCAAAGAGACCGAGCGGAAACATCGGCGCCCTCGTCCGGCTCTCGACCAGCAGGAACAGGCTTGCGGCCACCGCCGCCAATACCAGTCCGCCGATGACCGGCATCGAGGTCCAGCCCGATGAACCGGTTTCGATAAAGGCGCCGGTCAGCGAAAACAGCGCCAGCACGACAAGTCCCTGCCCCACCCAGTCGATCGGCGGCCGCTCGGCCTTGAGCGGCGTTTCCTGCAGAAACCGATAAGCCATCCAGATGGCGAGAGCGCCAATGGGCAGGTTGACCAGAAAGATGCTGGCCCAGCCAAGCGACGCGACCATGAAGCCGCCGAGCACCGGCCCTGCCGACAGCGCGATGCCGCCCGCCGCCGTCCACAGCCCAACGGCGCGTGCCCGGCGCGCCTTGTCGGATGCGTAGGCGCGATTGAGGAGTGCCAGCGAACACGGCATCAGCAAGGCGGCACCCGCGCCTTGTGCAGCGCGCGCCGCAATTAGCAACCAGGCACTCTGAGCCAGGCCGCAAGCCAGCGAAGCAATGCTGAACAGCGCCATGCCGCCAACGAAAACGCGGCGAGCGCCGACCCTGTCGCCGAGGGCGCCGCCGGCGAGCAGCAGCGAGGCGAAGGCAAGCGTGTAGGCGTCGACGACCCATTGCAGGCCGCCGACCCCCATCGACAGCCCAGTACCGATCCTGTTCAGCGCGACGTTGACGATGGAGACATCGAGCTGCACGACCACGAAGCCGAGGCTGGTCGCAGCAACGGTGGCGGCATAGGCGGCAGGGCGCTTGATAACGATGGTATCGGGCATGCCCATGGATAACGGGTTTCCGCTGACACCGTTGCGTCAGCAGGCGCCGGCCTGCGACAACCAGGCCGGAACTTCAGCCGCGCAAATCAATTGATGCTGGCGATCGCGGCAGGTTCGACGCGTTCGCCCGTCCCCGCATAGGGCACGCGAAACCCATTTGCCGCCAGCCAGCCTATCGCCGCCTTCGGCTCATCGGTCTGGATGATGGTGGCGCCGCGATCGGCCCAAAAGCCCCAGGCTTCACGCGGCAGGCTGGCCTGAACCGCCAGTTCATCGCCCCGGCCGCCGGCAAGGAAGCCGCCGGGCTTGTTGACGATGGCGTAGGTGTCGGCCCAGATGTGCCAGTCGCCCCTCACCGCCGCCGCGCGCATGCGCGCGCTGAACAGCGCTCCGCCAGTCTCGGTCAACGTCTCCGCGCCGGCGCGCCAGTTGATCAGCTCGATCGCGCGCGGCGCAAAAGCATGGTCGACCGTCGCGGCGAAACCGGCGTCATGCACTGCGTCGTCGGCGATGATCGGCATGAACTGGAAGCCGCCGCCGATTGCAGCCATGGCGGCCTTGACCATGTCGATCCTGGCCTGGCTCCAGAGGTTTTCCTTGACGATGACCTGGTCGGCCATGCCGAGATCTCGCGCCACCGCGACCATACCCGACAGGTCCCCAACCTCGAGCTTGTTGTCGAGATTGATGAGGATCTGGTCCCGGGTCGCCAGCAGCATCTCGCGCAGCGTCGAGACTGTCTCGTCGGTTACGGCGCCCGTGCCTTCGATCACCAGCCGGCAACTCTTCAGTTCGGCCAGCGTGTACTTAACCACCTCACCCTTGCAGGTCGTGGTGCGATCAAGCCAGCTGTCATGCATGACGACAAACTCGCCGTCCTTCGAGCGCCGGATGTCGACCTCGACGATCTCGGCGCCGATCGCGATCGAGCCTTCGACGGCGGCGAGCGAATTTTCCGCATAGAGCCTCTTGCCGGCCTGCATGCTGCCGGCGCGATGCGCGGCCACCATGACGTGGTCGCGCCATCGGTTGGCATGTTCGAAGCGGTCGAGGATCTGCCTCGCACGGGTTTCGCCCGCGATTGACTGGCTGGCGGAAGCCGCCAGCGTGACGGAAAACAGAAGGCTCGGCCAGAAGGTCCGCATCGAGAATCGCTCCATTCCGGATCGAACCGGGAATAGGCGATGCCCGTGACGTCTAGGTGAACGAAGCCGGCTAGCGGTTGCCAGCGATATGTCGCCTCAGATGCGTTTCGACAGTCGGCGGAACCAGGCCATCGCAGGCATCTCGACGAAACGCCAGGTAATCCAGGAGACACCTATCGTGGCAAGGAGCATGACGAGGATCGCAACGTCCCCCGCCCAGCCGGCGCCGAAGCCGGTCGCCGGCTCTCCGCGCAAGACGATGTCGCCGACAAGACCGAGGCCGAGCTTGCGCTCGACCAAGCCGGCGACGTTGATCATGCGCGCCTGGACGAAGATGTGGACCATGTAGATCGAGTAGGACAGCGCGCCGAGCGTCAGCATGAAAGGGGTTCTCAGGAAGACACTGATCCAGCCGCCCTCATGGGCAAAGAGGAACAGCGCCAGCGCGAACACCAGCGGTGCTGCTATCCCGGCATCATTGTCGCCCGCCAGTGCAACGAAAAGCACAATGACAGCCGCCATGACGATTTCGGCAAGGGTCCAGCTCAGCAGCGGGCCGGTCCGGGCAAGCGCCTGTCGCCCGCCTGCAATGGAAT
Source organism: Mesorhizobium sp. B2-5-3 (assembly GCF_006441005.1). Classification (NCBI taxonomy): domain Bacteria; kingdom Pseudomonadati; phylum Pseudomonadota; class Alphaproteobacteria; order Hyphomicrobiales; family Phyllobacteriaceae; genus Mesorhizobium; species Mesorhizobium sp. B2-5-3. Next base: position 228,805 of record NZ_VFUS01000003.1, on the reverse strand, counting down.
CATGCTGGAACCAGGCAAGCAAGGCGCCGAGTGAGAAGCCGTACAGGCAGCGTATGAAGCCGAAATCGAAGGACACATCCATGTGGTGGGTCGAGTAACCAAGCAGGAACAGCGGCGCGGTGATGGCGGCGGCGACGAACCACACCCAGGCGCGTGCGCCTGCGGTGAAGACCACTCCCGCGAACGACAGATAGGCGAAGAACTCCGCCGAAATGCTCCAGCTTGGCGCATTCCAGGTCAATTGGTCCTCGAAGCCGACCCCCTGGAGCAGCAGCAGGTTGGCAAGCAGGCTCTCGAAGCTGAAGCCGCCGGTGAAGGGAGCGGCACCGGCGCCATGCACCCGCGGCAGCATCAGCCGCAGCAGCTCGAAGCCGGCAAAGGCGGCGAGCATGAGAAGGTGCAGCGGATAGATGCGGCCGAAGCGCACCAGCGCAAAGCGTGCGACCTCCCGCGGCTGGTTCAGCCGCCAGCCATAGGAGCTGGCGATGACGAAACCGGAGAGAACGAAGAAGAAGTCGACAAACAGATAGGACGAACCGACAAAGGCGCTTTGCGAGATCGTCGAAGCGGTCGGGAAGTGGAACAGCGCAACCAGCAGGGCGCAGATGCCGCGCCACGAATCGAGAACCAGGAACCGCTCACCCGCCACCGTGCCGGCCTGGATCGACACCGCGCCGTGGGGAGAATCAAGAAACGCGGTCTGCGTCATGATGATACAATCCTGTCTCGCGGCGGCACCGCGCCCGCGCCGTTTCGTTTCCCCAAGCTGTGACTGGCATGTTGCGTGCCGGTTCTGTAGTTGTTGCACCCCGATAAAAACCAAGGATCCGTAATGGCGAACAAGAACATCGACCATGCCTTCACAGCCCGCTCGAAGACGGGCGCTTCGCTGGAGCCGACCTATGCCGGCGCGCTGTCGTTCATGCGACGCAAATACACGAAGGATGTGAAGGGCGCGGACGCTGTGGTTTGGGGCATCCCTTTTGATGCCGCCGTCACCAATCGGCCCGGCGCGCGTTTCGGGCCGCAGGCGATCCGCCGCGCCTCGGCAATCCTCGACAACGATCCGCAATATCCCTTTTCGCGCGATCTGTTCGAGCACCTCGCGGTGGTCGACTATGGCGATTGTCTGCTTGATACCGGCAACCACCAGAAGGCGCCGGGGACGATCGAACGCGAGGCGGCCAAGATCCTGAAGTCAGGTGCCTTCCTGCTGTCGCTGGGCGGCGACCATTTCGTCACCTGGCCCCTGCTCAAGGCACATGCCGCAATCCATGGCCCGCTCGCTCTGGTGCAGTTCGATGCGCACCAGGATACCTGGGAGGATGACGGCAAACGCATCGACCATGGATCCTTCGTCGGCCGCGCGGTCAAGGAAGGCATTATCGATCCCGACCGCTCGATCCAGATCGGCATCCGCACCCACGCGCCCGACACGTTCGGCATCAAGATCCTCTACGGTCACGAGATCGAGGAGATGCGTGCATCCGACATCGCCTACGCCATCGTCGACAGGACGGGCGGCAAGAAGACCTATCTCACCTTTGATATCGACTGCCTTGATCCCGCCTATGCACCCGGCACCGGCACGCCGGTCGCCGGCGGGCCGTCCTCTGCAAAGATCCTGTCGACGCTGCGCCAGCTCAACCAGATCGATATTGTCGGGGCCGATGTCGTGGAGGTTGCGCCGGCCTACGATCACGCCGATATAACGGCGATTGCCGGCTCGATGATCGCCATGCAGTATCTCGGCCTGCTGGCCGAGCGGAAAGCACGGCTCGAAGAGCTGAACAACGGCAGCCACAACGGTGCCGCGGTGAACCAAGGCAACGGCATATAGTTTTCGATATCAGGGAATTTGATCAGCCAATGAAACCGAAAATCTTCATCGACGGCGAGCACGGCACCACCGGTCTCCAGATCCGGGCGCTGCTTGCCGAGCGCGGCGACCTGGAGATCATTTCAATTCCCGCCGAGCGCCGCAAGGAAACGGCGGCGCGAGCCGAATTCCTCAATGCCGCCGACGTTGCGATCCTGTGCCTGCCGGACGATGCGGCGAAGGAGAGCGTGTCGCTGATCTCCAACGAGACCACCAGGGTCATCGATGCTTCGACCGCGCATCGCGTAGCGCAAGGCTGGGAATATGGCTTTGCCGAGATGGACAAGGAGCAGGCGAAGAAGATCGGGGCGGCGAAACGCGTCGCCAATCCCGGCTGCTGGCCGCAGGGACCGATCGCGACGCTGCGGCCGCTGGTCGCCGCCGGCCTGCTGCCTGCGGATTTCCCGGTCACAGTCAACGGCATCTCGGGTTATTCGGGCGGCGGCCGCCCGATGATCGAGGACTATGTCGCCAAGGGCGAGGACGCCTCTGAATTCCTGCCCTACGGGCTCACCCTCCAGCACAAGCACGTGCCGGAGCTCAGGGCCTATGCGAAACTGTCGCACGATCCGATCATGCAGCCAGCGGTGGGCAATTTCGCGCAAGGCATGATCACGGTGGTGCCGCTGCAGCTCGGTGGCCTCGACCATGTGCCGACCGGTGCGGAACTCCATGCAGCCATCGCCGACCATTTCGCCGCCATCAAGGGCGGCGTGGTCGAAGTGGCGCCCTATGCGCATGTGGAGCGCATTCCGGAGATCGATCCGGAAATCTACAATGGCACCAACCGAATGAAGCTCTACGTCTTTGCCAATGACAAGCGCGCGCAGGCCCTGCTGCTCGCCGTTTACGACAATCTCGGCAAAGGGGCATCGGGGGCTGCCGTACAGAACATGGACCTGATGCTCGGCCTCTGATGGCGGCACCGGCATTTCCGGACCGTTGGAAGATCAGCGCGCCCGAGCTCATCGCCGAGACCTTTTCGAGCCGCATCTGGAAGGTGCGGCGCGAGGACGGCTCGCCGGCGATCGTCAAGGCGCTGAAGCCATTCGATGACGTCGCAGACGAGTTGCGCGGCGAGCATTTCCTTGCCTGGCGGCGCGGCGAAGGCGCCGTGCGGCTGCTGGGCCGCGACGGGCATTCCATGTTGCTCGAATATGCCGGGGAGACCATGCTGTCGCATGTTCTTGCCGAGCAGGGAGATTTGGCCGCCACGGAAATCGCGGCGGAGGTGATGGCAAAGCTGTTTTCGCCATCGGATCACCCCGCTCCGCCCGACCTGCAGCCGCTTCGGGAACGATTTTCCAGCCTGTTCAAGAAAGCGGAGGCCGACCGTGTCGTTGGCCGGAACAGCCTTTATGTCGAAGCGGCGGAAATCGCCGACCGGCTGCTGGGTGGTCCGCATGATGTCAGGCCGCTGCATGGCGACCTCCATCACGACAACATCATGCACGGAGCACGCGGCTGGCTGGCGATAGATCCGAAGGGCGTTCTCGGCGACCCGGGATTCGATGCCGCGAACATGTTCTACAATCCTCTTGATCGCGACGACCTTTGTCTCGATCCCCCACGGATTGCCGGGATGGCTGAAGTCTTTGCGCGAACGCTGAGCCAGACGCCGGCGGCAATACTGGATCACGCCATCGCCTATGGCTGCCTGTCGGCTTCCTGGCACCATGAGGACGACAACGCGATCGAGGAGAACCGCGAACTGTCGGTCGCAGCAGCGATCCGAACGGTACGGCTCGGCTTCTGATCCGTGCCGCCTTGCGTCAGGCGGAATTCGACGGCGACAAGACGATGGCGCAGTCGAACGTTCTGGATGTGACCGGAGAGACTCAGCGTCCGAGGGCGATCTCGTGGGGCAAGGGATATGCGCCCTTGGTGCCGCGCCAATGCGCGGCGGCGAACCCCAGCACGATCAACGCGAGTCCCTGGTGGATCAGCGCCATGTGCAGCGGCACATGCATCAACAGCGTGCCGATGCCGACGGAGGCCTGCACCAGCACCAGGGCAAACAACAGCGTCGCGCGACGAGCATGCGTTGAACCGGGCAGACGGCGACGCGCGGCGATCATGTGCCACAAGGCGACGACGAACACCGTATAGGCGCCGATCCTGTGCACGAACTGCACCGTCTTGGGGCTTTCGAAGAAATTGCGCCATGCCGGCTCCAGGATCAGCAGATCGCCGGGAATGATCTTTCCGTCCATCAGCGGCCAGGTGTTGTAGCTCAGGCCGGCGTGGAGCCCGGCGACCAGACCGCCGAGATAGATCTGGATCAGCGCCAGAAGCACTACGAGACCAGCCAGTTTCTGGGTCGAACGATCGGCCGCAGGTTCCGAATGCGGCGCCAAGCCGCGCGCGACGACCATGGTCGCCGTGAAGATCAGCGCGGCAAGCGTCAAATGGGTGGCGAGCCGGTACTGGCTGACTGAGACGCGGTCGACCAGACCGGAGGCAACCATCCACCAGCCGATGGCGCCCTGCAGACCGCCGAGAAGCAGGATGCCGACCAGCTTCGGCCCCAGTCCGCGCTCGATGCGGCGCGCCGCCCAGAAGAACAGCAGCGGCAAGGCAAAAACCAGACCGACGCTGCGCGCCAGGAGACGATGCGCCCACTCCCACCAGAAGATCGACTTGAATGCCTCGATGCTCATGCCCTTGTTGAGCTCGGCATATTGCGGGATCTGCTGATAGCGCTGGAATTCCTCTTGCCATTCGGCGTCGTTGAGCGGCGGGATGACGCCGTGGATCGGCTGCCACTCGGTGATCGACAGGCCGGACTCGGTGAGCCTTGTGGCGCCGCCGACCAGCACCAGCGCGAACAGCACCAGAAGCACGACGTAGAGCCAGCCGCGCACCAGCGCGCGGTTGTGCAGATCGCGGTCACGCGCCTCGTAAGGCGCGGCAGTAATGGCGGCCATGGATTTATCCCGGCAGGTTGAAGTCGCGGATTGGTGGACCATCGCATTCCCGCATGCAAGACCGGGCGGCGCGGCACGCCGTCGCGCCGCGTCTGTCGGGTTGCACAGCTTCGCGTCAAGGCCTATGGCCAAGCCGACACATTGAGCTGGGCCGCACTTTACCCCGGCTCCAGGAGGCCAACCATGCCCGTGCGCCTGAAAAAGCTGATCGGAATGTTCCTGCTGGTGGCGCTTGTCGTCATCTACGCGCTGGTCGCATCGATCTTCGCGGTCGCCCGGCTGTCCGAGGCGGGCCCGTGGACACATTTCCTGTTCTTCCTGCTAAGCGGCCTGCTCTGGGTGCTGCCGGCCATGGGCATCATCAAATGGCTGATGCTGGAGCCTCGGCCCAAGCGCTGAACCGTTGCCGGCCGGCCTCAGATGGTGACCACCATCTTTCCGGCGTTGGCGAGCGGCGTCGTCACGCCAGACAGCATGGTGCGGATGTGGGCGACGTTCTGATAACGGCCGTTGACCGAGATGCGCGGCAATGCGTGCAGGAAGCCGGCGTGTTCGGCGCGCAGCACGCCATGACGGGTGGTCACGGCCGAGGTGTAGCCGGCATCGCGGACAAAGCCCACTTCGCGGCAGCCGACAGCGCTGGCATAGCCGTAGGGATAGGCGAAATGGCGCGGCTCCTCGCCCAGCTCGGCTCGCAGGATGGACTTCACCCCGACGATTTCGTGCCGCGCGTCGGCTTCTGAAAGCCGCTTCAGATTGCTGTGGTTGATCGTATGAGCACCGATCGTTACGAGCGGATGCGCTGCGATCGCGCGGATCTCCGACCAAGTCATCAGCGTGTCGACGCGCGGCCGGCCGGCGTCGACGCCGTTCGCATGCGCCAGTTCGCGCAGCACGGCGCGCAGGTCCTCCTCGCGAACCTCGCTGGTGAGATAGGTGTGCAGCCGTGCGATGGCCTGGAGCTTTTTGGCCGGGCTGGTGCAGTCGATCGTCGTTTTCCCTTCGGACGTCGTCAGGGTCAGGCGATCGCCCGCGTTGACGAGATCCTCGACCACGTCCCACCACAGATCCGCAGTGCCGTTGATAAGCCCCGGAGCCACATAGATGGTGATCGGCGCGCCGTGCTTTTCCAGCACCGGCAAGGCCTCGGTCATGTTGTCGCGATAGGCGTCGTCGGCGGTGATGGCGGCGAACTGGCCGCCCTTGCCGCGCGCCGCGATACGCTCCACCGCCTCGTCCATCGAGACGAAGGCGTAGCCATCCGCCTTCAGGCCGGCGATCATGGCGTCGAGGAAGCCGGGCGCAATGTTGAGATGACGGTTGACGCTGTCGGGCTTTTCGGGCTTTGCCGTAACGCGGTGCAGCATGAGGATGGCGCCAATACCGCCGACCAGCGGTTTGGCCAGCGGTGCGAGGCCGGTATAGCGGGCGACGTTGAGCGCCAGCTTTCGGATTGCCTCCCCGCCGTCGATCATTCCTTCACCTTTTGCGCCTAGGCTGAACCAAGCACGGATACGCCTGAGCGCCCCCAAATCGGCAGCAATACGCCCTAAGGATTGAGGTATGGTTGACGCGGCCGCGTCATTTGACGGCAATCGCCTGGCGGCAATCGAAGCCCCGCCCAGTGTGCCGCCAATAGGGCCGGCTGGGCTGTCGGTTTCCACCGCTTCCGCCGATGGGCTCGCGGCCTATGCCGCGTTCTGCCGCTCCGCCGTGTTCGCGCCGGCGCAGAGCGCGGTTTGGGTCCGCAACTGGGCCGCGCAGGTCGAGCCGGACCCGGTCGTGGCGATGCTGAATTGCGAAGGCAGACCGGTTTTCGCACTGGCGCTGGAGGTCGTCGGCCGTGGGCCGTTCCGCGTTGCGCGCTTCATGGGCGGCCGCCACGCCAATGGCAATTTCGTCGCCGCCGACCCGCAATGGCTTGCCAGGGCGGACAGCGCGGCTATTCGTTCGACCCTGGCGGCCATAGCCGAGGCTCGCCCCGACATCGATCTCGTCGCCTTCGAACGCCTGCTGCCCGACCTCGATGGCGTAGCCAACCCACTCGCCTCGTTCGATTATTTCGACAGCCCGAACCTGTCGCTCGCCGTCGACCTGGTCGGCGGTTTCGATGCACTGCTCTCTCGCGCAAACGGAAAGCGCAAACGCAAGAAGCACCGCTCGCAGACGCGCAAGTTCGAGGCCATCGGCAGCCATCGGCGCATCGAGGCGCGGACCGTGGACGAGGTCGGCCGGCTGCTCGACGGCTTTTTCGAGATGAAGGAATCCCGCTTCCGCAGGATGGGCATCGCCAACGTCTTCGGCGACAATCAAGTGCGCGCGTTCTTCCGTGCTCTGTTCACCGAGGCGCTTGCCGAGGATAAGCCCTCCTTCGTGCTGCACGGGCTCGAGGTCGCCGGCAAGCTTCGCGCCGTGACCGGATCGAGCCGCTCGGGCAAACGGCTGATCTGCGAGTTCGGCGCGATCGCCGAGGATGACCTCGCCCACACCAGCCCCGGCGACTTCCTGTTCTTCGACAATATCCAGGAAGCCTGCGAGGCGGGTTTCGACGTCTATGATTTCTCGGTCGGCGACGAGCCGTACAAGCGTTTATGGTGCGATATCGAAACGCAGCACTTCGAGGTGCTGGTTCCGCTGACGTCGAAAGGCCGCGCACTGGCGCTGGGGCTGCGGCAAAGCGCCAGGCTGAAAGCCGTCGTCAAGAACAGTCCGACGATCTGGAAGCTGACCAAGCTGCTGCGTCGCAAGGCCGCTGGCCAGGCGCCGGCGCCCGCCGAGGACGGTAGCTAACCCGCCCACCTTCCAACGTGATGACCACAAGCGCCGCTCATCGGACTCAAGCCGCCGAGCGCCTTCCTGGCACCGGGGTGCCCGGCGGTTCGTGGCCGAGCGGGGTCACCAGCGTCAACTCCGGATAGCCATTCTCGATAAGCTTGACGGCGGCCTGCGTCACCTCATCATCCGGCTCCAGCATGGAGAGGAACACCTCGGTCGCATCGCCACCCAGACGGCTGATGCCTTGGGCGTCGGCGGGACCGCATTCGACCACCACCAGGTCATAGGCGGTGGTCAGCGATTGCATGATGATCGGCAGCCGGTCGGCGGCGCGCATGGCGCGAACCGGATCGGCGGTGCCGACAGGAATGACATGGCAGTCGGAATAGAGGTCGGGGTGGATGACTTCGCTGAACTGCGCCTGCGACGCGAGCAGATTGGTGATGCCCGGGAACAGTCCGCTGTCGAGCATCGGTCGCGAGGCGGCGCCGGAAGCCGTGAGGTCGAGCAGCAGCACGCGCAGGCCGGCGTCGGAGACCTCACGCGCCACCAGGATCGCGGACGCGGCCGCCTCGTCACCTTCGGGCGACACGAAGATGGCGCGCGCGGCGCCGCTTGCGATCAGCTTTTCCGCCGCTTTTTCAACGTCGATCTCGCCCAGCACCGAACGTGGCCTGGTTTTGGCGACCGGGACGGCCTCGGCAACAGGGACGGTTTCGGCGACCGGTGCGCCGGCGGCGGGTTCGACCTCCATGGCAGGTTCCGCCGGCGAGGGCAGATCCGGCTCCACCATCATCTCCGGTTCCACCGCTTTCTCAGCGTGGTGCTCAGGCCCGGACTCTGGAATGATCGTCGGTTCCCTGGCCGCGACCGGCATCGCCACCTCGTCGATCGGCTCGAAGCGAGCGCCGCTGGCCGGGCGCATGGCGCGGCCGGAAAAGAGTTCGCGCAGCAGCGTGAACACCGACATGAGCAAAAGCGAGGCGGCAAAAGCAGCACCGACGATCGGCCCGATCTTGGGGAAGTAGGCCTCGGAAGGCACTACGGCCTTCGAGATGACACGCGCGTCGACCGGCACGTAATTGCGATCCTGGCGCGAAGCCGCCTCGCGGTAGTTGGTCAGGTAAAGTTCGAGCTGCTGGCGCTTGGCGGCAGCGTCACGCTGCAGCGCATCGAGACCGACCTGCTGTTCGCCTGCCTCCGCGGAAGCCGCCTTCAGCGTGTTGACGTCGGCGACGAGCTGGCTCTCACGTGACTTGGCGGCATCGGCCTGCATGGCCAGCCCCTTCATCACCTTCTGAGCTTCGCTGCGGATCTGCGCGTCGAGATCGGCCAGCTGTGATTTTGCCGCGCGAATGCGCGGATGATTGTCGAGCAGCGTCGTCGACAGGTCGGCGATGTTGGCGCGCAGTTCGACCTGCCGTTCGCGCAAGCGCTGGATCAGATCGGATGACAGCACCTCGGGCAGCGAATCCAGCGAGCCGCCATTCTGCAGCGCCTTGCGCACGCTGTCGGCGGTGCCTTCGGCGGCGGCGCGGTTGGCCCGCACCCGCGACAATTCGGTCGACAGTTCGGCCAGTTGTTGGGTGGCGAGCACAGAATTGTTGCCGCCCACCAGAAGGTCCGACTGGGCGCGATAGGCGGCGACCTTGGCCTCGGCATCCCTGACCTGCTTCTGCAGATCGGCGATCTCGGGAGCCAGGAAGTCCGCCGCGGCCGTGTTGGATTCGAGCTTGGCCGCGCCCTGCCCGGCAATGTAGGCGGCGGCAATGGCATCGGGGATAGCAGCCGCGAGCTTGGGATCTTCCGAGGAGAACTCGATGGCGATGATACGCGTCTTTTCGACGCCATAGACGTTGAGCTTCTCGCGCATCTTCTTCAGGACGCGCTCATCGACCGGGATATCCAGGGGATCGTTCTTCAACCCCACCAGGATCAGCAGGCGGCTGAGAGGCGACATATCGACAGTTTCATCGAATTCGTGCAATCGCGACAGATCAAGCTTCTGCGCCACCCGCTTCAGGATTTCGTTGGACGAAATGATCTGGACCTGGGTGGCGACGCCTTGCTCATCGAGGATCGGCTTGTCGCTGTCATTACTGCCGGCGGGGCGCGTGTAGACGGATTCACGCGTATCGATCTGAACCTGCGTCTGGGCCTTGTAGTGCTTGGTTGCCAGCGAAGCGAGAGCAAACGCCAACCCGGTGACCACCAGGGAGACGACCAATATTCGCAGCCAGTTCCTCGCCAGGCTGGCGAAGAGCTGCCCAAGATCGACGTCAACGTCTGCGGCCGTGGACTGAACGGACATGCATCCTACTCCGATACGGATCGCGTGCACCGTAAACAACTATGGTAACTCAGCCGTTAAGATCACAGCAAGCTTCCGCTAGGACTTACTGGGAGGCGCCAAGCAAAATCGCCAAAGTTGTAAAACTCCTGTAGATCGATGCCGTATCGGTCGTACCCTTTACCGGCCATTAACCCTAACAGGACGATAACGGACGCGCTCTCAGATGTTTGCTGCGACGCCGCAGCGGCCAGTCGAAGGTATGTGTCCTGTCATGAAAAGCACTGCTTCCCTTTTTCGCGCGCTGCTTGCCGTGTCGATGCTTGCCGGCTGCTCCAGCTACCGGCCGACGCCGGCCGCCTTCCACGAGGTGCTCGATCAACCCTATCGCCTGGGCGCCGGCGACCGCGTCCGCGTCACCGTGTTCGAGCAGGACGGGCTGACCAACACCTATAGTGTCGACCAGTCCGGCTATCTCTCCTTCCCGCTGGTCGGTGCCGTGCCGGCCCGTGGCCACACCGCCCAGCAGATGGAAAAGGAAATCGCCGACAAACTGCGCCAAGGCTATCTGCGCGATCCCGATGTTTCCGTCGAGATCGACCGCTACAGGCCTATCTTCGTCATGGGCGAAGTGGGCGCCGCCGGCCAGTATTCCTATGTGCCCGGCCTCACCGTTCAGAAAGCCGTCGCCATTGCCGGCGGCTTCACGCCGCGCGCCAACCAGGAAAGCGTCGACATCACCCGAGATATCAACGGCAAGGTGATGACCGGCCGGGTTGTCACGTCAGACCCGCTGCTGCCCGGAGATACTGTCTATGTGCGTGAACGTCTGTTCTGACGAACACACGTGGCGGACAAACTCAGGATCGTCCATTGCTTTCGTTCACCTGTCGGCGGGATCTTTCGGCATGTGCGGGACCTCGCGGAAGCTCAGGTCGCCGCCGGCCATTCGGTCGGCATCGTGTGCGATTCGACCACAGGCGGGGAATACGAGGAGCGCCTGTTCGAGCGGATGAAGGCCATGCTGGCGCTCGGCATCCATCGCACGCCGATGCAGCGCCATGTCGGACTGGGCGATCTCGCCTCGGCCTCGCGCACCTACGGAATCATCAAGGAATTGCGGCCGGACGTGCTGCACGGGCACGGCGCCAAGGGTGGCGCCTATGCCCGTCTGTTCGGCTCACTGTTGCGGGTATCAAGGTCTCGCGTAGCCCGCCTTTATTCGCCGCATGGCGGTTCTCTCCACTATGACGAGAGCACGTTCACGGGAAAGCTGTTCTTCGCGCTCGAGCGATCCATGGCTCACTTCACCGACTGTCTGCTGTTCGTCTCGGACTATGAGCGACGCACCTATCGCAGGAAGGTCGGCGAGGCGCCCATTCCGAACGCGCTGATCTACAATGGCCTGCGCGCGGCTGAGTTCGACCCCGTTCCGGAGAAGCCCGGAATGGTGGACCTGCTCTACATCGGCATGATGCGTGACCTCAAGGGACCCGACATCTTCATCGACGCGCTGGCCCTTGCGGGGACACGGCTCGGACGCCCGCTGGGCGCGGTCATGGTGGGCGACGGCGACAACCTGCCTCGGTACCGCGCGCAAGTGAGGCGGCTCGGGCTTGACGGCAATGTGCGTTTCCTGCCGCCGATGCCGGCCAGGGATGCCTTTGCGCTGGGCGCGCTGGTCGTCGTTCCCTCGCGCGCCGAAGCATTGCCCTATGTCGTGCTGGAGACGCTGGCTGCGGGAAAACCGATGATCGCCACGGCCGTTGGCGGCATACCGGAGATCTTCGGTGCCGATTCCCCTGCCCTGATCAGGCCTGATCCGCTGCAGCTTTCCGACAAGATGGCCGAAGCGCTGGCCGATCCCGCCGCCTATCGAAAACTGATGCCCGATCGCGCCGATCTGGAGGCACGCTTCGGAGCCGATGTCATGGCCGCCGAGATCGAGAAAGCGTATTTCGCGGCGCTGGCCAAATAAACCACAAGCCCAAGCCCTTCCAAAGCCACGCGTTGTTTCAAGGGTTTCTTAGCTCTCTTTTGCTATTGCCTGGGGGAAGCTTGCGGAAATCCCATGAACGAGATCGATCCCGTGCACCGCTTTTCGGCAGAGGCTGTGCGCAAACTCGACACCCCGACCGATGGCGGCATGCCGGGCGGCATGAATGATGTCGCCCGTCAGGTCGCCTCGCAATACCGGCGCGATACGATGTCGCCGATCATGGTGAGCGGCGTCCTGCGGATGGTCGAGTTCGCAGTGCTGTTCCTTTCCGGCCTCGGCGTCTATTTCTACTTTGTCGGCTTCTTCAACTATTTCGCCTGGCAATATCCGCTGACGATCGCCGCCGCGTCGTTCCTTGCAGTGGTGCTGCTCGACGTCACCGATTGCTACCAGATCGTCTCACTCATGCGGCCGATCGCCAATTTTGGCCGTTTGCTGCTGGTCTGGGCCGGCACGTTCGCCCTCATGGCGCTGACGGCATTCGTGATGAAGATATCTGAAAACTATTCACGATTGCTGTTCGGCACTTGGTTCGCCGTCGGTTTCATTCTCATCTTCGGCCTGCGGCTGGTGATGTCGAAGCTGATCCGGCGCTGGGCGCGCGACGGCCACATGGAGCGGCGCGCCGTCATCGTCGGCGGCGGCAAGGCAGCGGAGGTCCTGATCCGCTCGGTCGAGAGGCAGCCCTACAACGACATCCGCATTTGCGGCATTTTCGACGATCGCAGCGACAAACGCTCGCCGCCTATCGTCGCCGGCTATCCCAAGCTCGGCACAATCTCGGAGCTGATCGAATTCGCCCGCATCGCCCGCATCGACATGCTGATCGTGTCGCTGCCGCTGACCGCCGAATCGCGCGTGCTGCAATTGCTGAAGAAACTGTGGGTGCTGCCGGTCGACATCCGGCTGTCGGCGCATTCGAACGCGCTGCAGTTTCGTCCACGCGCCTATTCCTACATCGGCTCGGTGCCGATGCTCGACATCTTCGACAAGCCGATCAACGACTGGGATTCGGTGGCCAAGCGCGCCTTCGACATCGTTTTCAGCCTGATCGGCATCGTCGTGTTCTCACCGGTGATGCTGGCGACCGCTATCGCCATCAAGCTCGACAGCAAGGGACCGGTGCTGTTTCGCCAGAAGCGGCATGGTTTCAACAATGAGGTGATCGAAGTCTATAAATTCCGCTCGATGTATGCCGACCGGTCGGACCCGACCGCCAGACAGACGGTCACCAAGAACGACCCGCGCGTCACCCGCGTCGGCCGCTTCATCCGCAAGACCTCGATCGACGAGCTGCCGCAGTTCTTCAATTCGCTCTTGGGTTCGCTGTCGCTGGTCGGCCCGCGGCCGCACGCGATTGCCGCGCAGTCGCACAACCTGCTCTACAACGAAGTGGTCGACGGCTATTTCGCGCGCCACAAGGTCAAGCCCGGCGTCACCGGCTGGGCGCAGATCAATGGCTGGCGCGGCGAGATGGACACCAACGAGAAGATCCGCATGCGGACGGAATACGACCTCTATTATATCGAGAACTGGTCGATGCTGTTCGACCTGCGGATCCTGTTCCTGACGCCGATCCGGCTGCTCAACACGGAAAACGCCTATTGAGCGCGGTCACCCATGACCTGCCGCGCGCGGCGGTCAATGCCAAGCTGATCGCACTGATTTCCTCGGGCGCGGTCGGGCTCGGCATCCTGCTTTCCGGCTTCGTCATCAGCGAGCCGGCTCCTTACGAAATCTACATGGCCGGCCTGATCGCCATCTGGGCGCTTTTCGGTTTGAGGATTTCGCACGCGGCCGCGCCGCTGCTGGTGCTTCTGGTGACGATGAATATCGGCGGCATGATCGCCATGACGCAGATGTCGGACCTCGCCAACACGCCGCTCTACCTTGCAGTGTCGCTGTTTCTCGCCTTCAGCGCGGTCTTCTTCGCATCGGTCACCGCCACGCAGCCGAGCCTCTACCGGCTGATCTTCATTGCCTATGTGATATCCGCGGTGATGACTTCGCTCCTCGGCATAGCAGGGTATTTCCATGCCTTCCCGGGCGCGGAGATGTTCACCAAATACGACCGCGCCGCAGGCGCCTTCCAGGACCCGAACGTGTTCGGGCCGTTCCTGGTTCTGCCCGGCATCTATCTGCTCTATCTGCTGCTGACCGGGCCGGTCTCGCGCATGCCGCTGCTGGCGGTGCCGCTGCTCATCATCACATCAGGCATCTTCTTCTCCTTCTCGCGCGGCGCCTGGGGCATGTTTGCCGTCTCTGCCGTTCTGCTCACCGGCTGCCTGTTCCTGCAGAGCAACAGCGGCATGTTCCGGCTGCGCGTGGTGGTGATGACCATCGCGGCATTGTCGCTGCTGGCGATCGCCATGATCGTCATCCTGCAGCTGCCCGGCGTGGCGGAGATGTTCTCCAACCGTGCCCATCTCGAACAGAGCTACGACACCGCCCGCCTCGGCCGCTTCGCCCGCTATGCGATCGGCTTCCAGATGGCGATGGAGCATCCGTTCGGCATCGGGCCTCTGGTGTTCGGCACCATCTTCGGCGAGGACACCCACGATATCTGGCTGAAGATGCTGATGGACTATGGCTGGCTCGGCTTCGTGTCGTTCCTGACGCTCGTCATCTGGACGATATGTGCCGGATTCCGCATCCTGCTGCGCGACCGGCCATGGCAGCCTTATCTCCTGTGCGCCTATGTCGCCTTCATCGGCAATGTCGGGCTCGGCACCTTCATCGATATCGACCATTGGCGCCACGTCTACCTGCTGCTCGGATTGGTCTGGGGCGCGATCGCGCTGGAACACCGTCATCAGCGGCAATTACGGCTGGCGATGCCGAAAGCTTCACGTGACCGCGGAGCGCTATCGGCTCGATAGTCGCCGCCGCCGACAGGCAGCGCGCGCTGCCGCTGTCGCACGATCATGGCCGGCGAAATTCGACGCGATGACAGGCCCGATTATCGTTTTGCGGCATCGCTGTCGGCCGCGGCGCGAGACAGGAACATCTGCGTCGTCTCGGCGAGATGGCTCTTGAGCCAATCCGCCATCGCCTCCTCTTCGCGCAGATTCTGCTCAGACACACGCGCCACCTCGGCCTCCCCTTCGGCGTTGGCCGCGGCGATGAGCATCGTGTAGGAGGCAATCTCCATATGCTCGAAAGTATAGCTGGCGAGCGAGCCCTTCATCACCTCGTCGCCGGCAAACACGCCGCTGATCGACTGGGCCATGGCGGTGAGCTTGCCGCCTGCGTCTTTCATCGCGGAGGATCCCTCTCCGATCCGGTCAAGACAGCTTTTGAGGCGCGAGGCCTGCTGCCGCGTCTCGTCGAGATGCTGACGGATGCGGTCGCCGAGTTCCGGATAGCTTTCGAGGCGTGACAGTTGCCCGGAGAGCATCGTCTCGGCCTGCTCCTCCATGGCGTGAGCGTCTCTCAGCCACTGTATCAACCAGTCGCGCGATTGTGTCATGAAGGTCTCCCTTGGGTTGCTCGCCCAAACCGCGAGTGGAGAGCATTGTTCCGCCCGGGCTATGGCAGGTTCGGCCAGAGGCGCTGCCAACGCGCGGATTGGCCGCCGACGCGACGGTCACTTCTTGCTCTGGCCCGAGGCATCGGCCAATGCCGGGTTCACCAGCTTGCTGCGGACGTCCCGCGCCATTCGCAGATGCTCCAGTACGGCCGGCAGGATATCCGAGGCGAAATGCTGGACATCCGGATCCTGGCCGGAGCCGATCTCCCATTCAAGGAGTTGCACAGTCTTCTGATGCTCGACGATCTGGCCGCTGATGTAAGCCAGATCGAATTCGACGCCTGTAAGCTTTTCCAGCCTGGTACGCATCTCCTCGTGCTCGGCATCCAGCCCAGGCGGAAGCGGCATCTTGGCCGCTTCGGCGAGCGACTTCAGCCTGTCGTTCGCCCTCTGGTGGTCGTCAACCATCCTGCGGGCAAAGTCTTTCACCGCGGCATTTTCGGATTTTCCGGCAAGCTCGCCGAAGCGGACCTCGGCCAGACCGCCAGCAGCGGTAAGCTGCGCGAACAGCCGGTCCTGATAGTTGGTTTGGTGAGGCATTGGCTTGCCGGGAGATTCCTTCATCGTGTCCGGCGCCATGCCAGCCGGATTGCCGAACTGGGCGAAGGCGGTGGCGGCAGGCAGAAGCGCAAGCCCCACGACAGTTGCGAGTAGACGCATGCGAACCTCCTCGGGAAGCGTATCGCGCCGGATATCACGGCGCGCTTTCTCAGAGCACGAGCAGATAGGCGACCAGCGCGTCCTTTTCCGATTGGTCGAGTTTGGTGCCCAGCACCAGATTGAAGAACTCGACCGTGTCGGCGAGCGTCATCAGGCGGCCGTCATGCAAATAGGGCGGCGTGTCCTTGATGCCGCGCAGCGTGAACGTCTTGATCGGACCGTCGGGAAGCTCGACCATGTCGTTGACGGTCTGTCCTGGCTTGTAGAAACGATCGAGCTTCAGATCGTGCATGTTGTTGTCCATGAAGGACGTCTGCGGATTGTGGCATTGGGAGCAGCGGCCCTTGCCCATGAACACCGCTTCCCCTTTCAATTCCTCTGCTGACGCCAGTGCCGGATCGAGGCGGCCAAACGGATCGAGCTTAGGCGCCGGCGGGAAATCGATGATGTTTTGCATCTGTGCCATCATCGCCACCTGGTTCGGGCGGTCAGGCAGGTTGACGCCCTTGCGGGTGGCACTGACATGATCGCCATTGAAATACGCGGTGCGCTGCTCGAATTCGGTGAAATCCTCCACGGACCGCAATGAGCGCTTCGATCCATGTATCTGCTGGTTGAAGAGGCCGCGCAGACTGGTGGTGTCGAGACGGAAGCGCGCCGCCTGCGGCCTGATGTCGGGTGTCTGATGGAAGGCGGCGTTAGTGTTGAAATTGGAATGGCAATCAAGGCAGGCGACACCCATGCTCTGGCCAGCGACCTTGCGGTCCTCGGTCTGATTGAACTCTTCCTGCGGGAATGGCGTCAGCAGAAGCCGCAAACCCTCCATCTGTACTGGGGTGATGATGCCGTTCATGATCTCGTAGTAATTGCGGATGGTAAGCAGTTCGCCGCGCGAGACATCGCCGAGTTCAGGGTGGGTGGTCAGGAAAATCGGTGGCGGGAATTCGGGCGTCAGGTGATCGGGAAGATCGAAATCGACGTCGAAGCGGCGCAGATCACGGCCTTCCTGGCGGCCGATCTCGCGGATTTCCTTCTCGGGAAACACTTGGCCTCCGGCAGCCTGCTTGACATGAGGTAGCGGCAGGAAGCCAGCCGGCAGAAGACCCTGGTCACGAATATCGCCGGGGCTCATCGAGCTTAGCCTGTCCCAGGTCGAGCCACCCGCCAGCTTGACCCTGACGCCACCCTGGACCGGCTTCTTGCCGTCGGTCATCATCACGCCCGGTATCGGACGGTCAGCCAGATCATAACGTTGCTCCAAAAGCTTCTTCTGACGCTCCATCACGCCAGGCTTCTGCGCCTCGTCATCGGCTTTCACCGCGGAAAAGGGCTGGCTCGGCAATGGCCGATAGGTGATGTCAGGAGGCAGCGGATCCGAGAACGCACTGATGCTGGCCGCCGCGACGATGATCGCGCACGGAAGGCCGATATGGAGTTTGCCGGTCATTTCGTCCCTCCTAAGTTCCCCGGACGGTTGCCAAACCGGACCGGGGGCGGTTTGTTCCAAGGCGGGAGTTGGCGAAAGGGAATTTATTTCCGCCACCGGATTGAGCCATCGCCGGGCCCGTCATCTCTGAATGCAGGGCGACATCTTCCCCGCCTCGAACGGCGACGCCACGTTTGGAAAGCAATTCCCGGCCAAGAGGGCCCCGACAGGTGGAGGCATTTACTCTGAAGGAAGCCTTGCTCATGGCATGGTCCACGGAGCGACCCGGGAACGCCCGTGGGACTTCCGGTCAGGTTTGACGCGATTTATCGGCGATGGTTGGTTCTGCTTCCGGAGGCGGTTTTAGCGCTTGCGCGCCAAGCCTCGAATATATATGGCTTTGCGCGGTCCGGAGTGTAGCGCAGCCCGGTAGCGCACTTGACTGGGGGTCAAGGGGTCGTCGGTTCGAATCCGGCCACTCCGACCATTTTAAACAAGGACTTACCCCCAAAGTCCGTCTCATCTATCGCCATCTACCCCTGGCACACATCGACCCATTCGGCGCCGGTGAGATCAGCCATGCGTTGCGGTGCGATCCGCACCGCCGCGTTGGTGGCGCCGGCGGCAGGCACGACCTCTTCGAAACCGCGCAGCGACACGTCGCAATAGACCGGCAGCGGCGCCGGCAGGCCGAACGGGCAGACACCGCCGACCGGATGGCTGGTTGCCTCGATAACCTCAGCGGCCTCCAGCATGCGCGGCTTACTGCCGAACCGATCCTTGAACTTGCGATTGTCCAGCCTGGCGGTGCCGCTGGTCACGACCAGCATGGTGCGTTCGCCGACGCGAAGGCAGATCGTCTTTGCGATCTGCGCCGGCAACACGCCGTGTGCCTGCGCAGCCAATGCTACGGTCGCCGAACTCGCCTCGGTCACGATCACGTCGATATCGGGCGCCTTGCTGGCGAAAAAGGCACGAACGGATTCCAGGCTCATCGAAACCCCCGCGGATCGAAATGACGAAGCAGCAAGCTAGGCCGGCGCGTCCATAAACACGTGCCAAGGCCTTCAGTCACGGCAAACAGAAAACCCGCCAAGGTCCCCGGCGGGTTTTCGAACATGCATGGCACTGGCGCTACAGCGCGGGGCGGTCTTGCGCGGCCCGCGCCTGCACGGCCGTGCCGAGCAGCGCCTCCTGAGGAAGCCGAAGCGCCGACGCAATACGGCGCAGCTGCGACGGATCGGCCGTCCTGCCGTTCTCGATATCCTCGATTTCGTCGACCGCCAGACCGGTTGTCAGGGAAAGCTCCTCGACACTGTATCCCTTGGTTTCCCGAATCGTTCTGAGGGCGCTATGGCCTTGCCCGGCTTCGCTGGCAACCAGTTCCGGGAGGGGTTCGCGCTTTGCACTGTATGGCATTGGCAACTCCGTTGGCTGAAAGAGTTTGATGAAAATGGTGTTGCCTGAGACGGCGAGAACATGCCCGCTTGCGGGTGATTTGCCAAGTCACAAACTGGCCGTCACAGCATCGTGAACCATGCCTGGCGCACGCCGCTCGCAACCGCTCTCGATCAAGTTCTTTTGAACACCTGATCACCTCGTCGCTCGATGATTTTTACGACCCCGTTCGTTGGTTCAATTGCGCCGGCGCGAAACCCAGGACCGTTGCCGGCGCGGCTGTCATTTTCCTGAAAGGATCGATGCGATGAAATTGCGGACAATCATGATCGTGCTCGGCACGCTTTCCAGCCTTGGCCTTGCTGCAACCAGCGCGCCGGCGGCAGACACGGTGCGGGTGCGCGGCGTCGTGGCCAGTTCCGACCAATCCCAGCTGACGGTGAAAAACCGCCAGGGTGGCATGGATAAGATCAAGCTCGCCGCCGGATGGAAGATATCGGGCGTCGCGGGCGCGTCGGTAAAGGACATCAAGCTCGGCGATTTCCTCGGCATAGCGTCCGTGTCGAAGGCCGATGGCGGCAGCGGCGCGCTCGAGGTCGTGGTGTTTCCCGCAGCCTTGAAAGGCACGGGCGAAGGCGACCGCGCCTGGGACCTCAAGCCCAACAGCCGCATGACCAACGGCACCGTCGCCGACGTGACCGACGTGAATGGCCGCGCGGTGACGCTGACCTATGACAACGGCCAGACAAAGAAGATCTCAATCCCCGACAAGACGCCGGTCGTCACCTTTGCGCCGGCCACGCCGGCCGATCTCAAGCCCGGCGCGCCCGTCGTGGTCACCGCGACGCGCGGCGCCGACGGCACGCTGAGTGCCAACCGCGTCGTGGTCGGCAACAATGGCGTGGTCCCGCCCATGTAAGCCGGTTGCGTCTGCGGCCCCGTACCGAAATTTCTCCCGCTCATCGGCGCTGTGGGCTCAGCCTGTCGGCGGAGCCCACAGCCTGCGCCGCCAGACACATTCCAGAAACAAAATTCTATATTCGGGAAATACTGACGAAAAAAATCGGGAGCGTAATCCCGCTCGCGGCGAACAGGCTGTTGGCCTGATTCAGATTGCCTGCGAAAAAAGGAAGATATCCATGAAGAAGTCCCTCCTCTCGGCCCTCGGGCTTGCAGTTGCACTTGCATTCACCATGCCAATCCTCGGCGCGACCAGCGCTGATGCCGCGCCGATGCACAAGCATCATCGTCATCATAGCAAGCACCATCGCAGCCACCACTACCATCATCACCACCACCACAAGGTTATGGGCAAGAAGGCCTGAGCTTAACCGACTGCCAATGAGAAGACCGGCTTTGGCTTCTTGTTCGAAGCCGGTCTTCTCCTGGTTTCCTCCGGATACGCGCCGTATCAGCGCGATCTCGCAGCGCTACAACGAGCGCCTGCTCTGACGAAAAAACCCCTGTTCGTGCTGCAGACCGACAAGCTGGGGCTATGGCCCTTTTTTCATGGCACCCACAGGCGCCGCTGTCCTAAACCGGGTGCACTTTCGGGCAACATGAATCGCCCGCGCACCGATCCAGCGGAACCGAGGAATAAATAAAGGTCAGCGCCGGCTGAACAGCAGACTGGCGACCAGACCAAGCACCACAAAGCCGATCGCCGCGGCCGCCGCCGGATGCTCGCGGGCGGATTTCTCGATCGCCCTGCCCCGCTCGCGGATCGCCGGCAACGCATCGTGCAGACGTTCCGCAAGGTCGGAATACGTGTCAAGCGCCGCGTCGCGACCGTCTTCGTAATAGGCGCCGCCCCGCCTGGACGCAGCCTTCTTCAGGGCCGCCAATTCCCTGGAGAGTGCAGCGACCCGCCTGTCGAGATCGACGTCCGAGAGGGTCGAGAATAATGCCATGATGCGTTTCCTTGTCTGCTCAAGCCTTGTCTTGCTCAAGAAAACGTAACGCATCACCCAAAGGCGGGTTCCCGTTCTTCAGGCGCCGGCCGGTTGCCCGTCAGCGCACTTGGTCGAGGAGGCGCTTGCATTCGAGGAGGTCGAACAACGCTTCCTGCAACAGCGCGCGATTGTCCCGGGACAGTTTCGAAGCGTCCGGCTGGACCGGGCCTTCCTCGTCGCTCTTGCCAAGACCGAAGAAACGGCGGCTGGGCTTGACCCTCGGCTGGCCAACCAGTTCGTCATCTCCGCCGCGCGGCTGCGCTGCCGCCGTCAACGGCACCTGGTCGGCCTGCTTTCGTTGCGAGATCGCCTCGACGGCGGCCATATCGCCATTGCCGATGGCAACCAGGAAATGGTTGCCGTTTTCGCGCAACAGCTTCTGCACGCCCTTAATGGTGTAGCCCTGGTCGTAGAGCATATGGCGAATGCCCTTGATCAGTTCTACATCCTGCGGCCGGTAGTAGCGGCGGCCGCCGCCGCGTTTCATCGGCTTGATCTGGTTGAAACGCGTTTCCCAGAAGCGCAGCACGTGCTGCGGCAGATCGAGGTCTTCGGCGACCTCACTGATGGTGCGAAAGGCGTCAGGGCTCTTGTCCATGGGCGAAATCCTCACACTGGAGCATGATCCCGGGACATGGGAACCGGCGTTCGAACGAGATTCCCTCGACAGGAGGGGAGCTCATTCCGGCTGCGCGTAACGATCACGCGGAACACCAATCCGGCCATGTTGCCGAATCGGGTCTCATTTCAGCGGTTTGTGAGGCAATATTCAAGCCCGGCATCATCGCAAGGCCTGTTTTCAACCGTGCATTTGCAGCGAGCCTACTTGCCGCCCTTCGCCTTGCCGCTCTGGTGGGAGCGCAAGATGCGGTTCTTCAGCACGTTCGACGACTTGAAGGTCATCACCCGACGCGGCAGGATCGGCACCTCTTCGCCGGTCTTGGGATTGCGCCCGATGCGCTCGTTCTTGGAGCGGACGTGGAACGTCGCGAAAGACGACAGTTTCACCGTCTCGCCACGGACGATCGCCTCGCAGATCTCGTCCAGCACCGCCTCGACAAGTTCCGCCGATTCAGTGCGCGACAAACCTACCTTGCGGTAAACGGCTTCGGCAAGGTCGGCGCGCGTAAGTGTCTTTCCCCCCATGCGACCGTCCCATCAGCTCAAACATAAAATCGACACAACAGCGGCAGAGCCTAAGTAATTGATCCGGCAAGGTCAAGGACCGAACCGGACCGTTCGGCACTTACCAGCGAAGCAGAACCGCGCCCCAGGTGAAGCCGCCGCCCATCGCTTCCAGAAGCACAAGGTCGCCCTTTTTGATGCGGCCATCGGCAACAGCCACGGAAAGCGCCAGCGGCACGGAAGCAGCCGAGGTGTTACCGTGCAGATTGACCGTCACCACCACCTTTTCCTCAGCTATCCCGAGCTTCCTGGCGGAAGCGTCAATGATCCGTTTATTGGCCTGATGCGGCACGAACCAGTCGAGGTCGTCGGCGGTGATGCCGGCCTGCGAAAACGTCGCCTCGATGACGTCGGTGATCATGCCTACCGCATGTTTGAAGACCTCGCGGCCTTCCATCCTGAGGTAGCCCACCGTTCCCGTCGTCGAAGGCCCGCCGTCGACAAAGAGCTTGTCCTTGTGCGCGCCGTCGGAGCGCAGGCTCATCGCTAGCACGCCGCGGTCGGCAATACTGCCGCCCCCTTCGCCGGCTTCAAGAACCAGGGCGCCGGCGCCGTCGCCGAACAGTACGCAGGTCGAGCGATCGGTCCAGTCGAGGATGCGCGAAAAGGTTTCCGAGCCGATCACCAGCACGCGCTTGGCCAAGCCGCCGCGAATATAGAGGTCGGCCGTGGTTACCGCATAGACGAAGCCCGAGCATACCGCCTGCAGGTCGAAGGCAAAGCCGTGATGCATGCCGAGCCGGTTCTGGATCTCGACGGCCGTGGCCGGAAAAGTATTGTTGGGCGTCGAGGTCGCCAGCACGATCAGGTCGATGTCTCCGGGCGTCAGGCCGGCATCGGCGAGCGCTGCGCGCGCCGCCGCCTCACCCAGCGAAGCGGTGGTCTCGTCGTCGGCCGCGATATGGCGCTGGCGGATGCCGGTGCGCTGGGCGATCCACTCGTCCGAGGTTTCGACCATGCCTTCAAAGTCGGCATTCTTCATGATGCGGCGGGGCAGCGCGGCGCCCATGCCGCGCACGACTGATCTGATCAAAGTTCTTTCCTATTCCTTTGCGTCGCTGACGACGTCGGATTTCCTAGATGTCTGGGCATGCGGATTGCGCGCATGGAACAAGTCCAGGTCGGCCTCGATGCGGTCGAGCAGATTGTTGCGCACCATATCGTAGCCGAGTTCGATGGCGGCGGCGAAACCATCCGAATCGGCGCCGCCGTGGCTTTTCACCACAATGCCGTTCAGCCCCAGGAAAACGCCGCCATTGGAGCGGCCGACATCCATCTTTTCGCGCAGGCGATCGAACGCGCCCTTGGCGAAGATATAGCCGATCCTGGCCATCAGCGTACGGCTCATCGCCGCCCGCAGGTAGCCGCCAATCTGGCGCACCGTGCCTTCCGCCGTCTTCAGGGCGATGTTGCCGGCGAAGCCTTCGGTGACGACGACGTCGACCACGCCCTTGCCGATATCGTCGCCCTCGACGAAACCGTGATAGTTCATCGAGGCCATATTGGCTTCACGCAGCATGCGCCCAGCCTCCTTGACCTCTTCCTGGCCCTTGATCTCCTCGACGCCGACATTGAGCAGGCCGACACTGGGCCGCGAGACGCCGAAGACCGATCGGGCCATGCCGGTTCCAAGGATGGCAAAATCAATGAGCTGGTGCGCATCCGCGCCAATGGTGGCGCCGACGTCGAGGACCACGCTTTCGCCGCGCAGCGTCGGCCAAAGTGCCGCGATCGCCGGGCGGTCGATGGTGGCCATGGTGCGCAGGCAGAATTTCGACATCGCCATCAGCGCGCCGGTGTTGCCGGCCGAGACGCAGGCGTCCGCCGTACCCGACTTGACCGCCTCGACAGCCTTCCACATCGATGACTTCCAGCGGCCATGGCGCAGTGCCTGGCTCGGCTTGTCGTCCATCCTGACGGCCACCTCGCAGTGGAAGAATTCGCTCACACCGGCCAGCTTGGGAAATTTGGCCAGTTCGGGTCGTACGGCCTCCTCCCGCCCGTAGATGACGAAGCGGACGTCGGGACGGCGGGTCGCGACCGTCATGAGCGCCGGAATGACCACGGCTGGTCCGTGATCGCCGCCCATGGCATCGATGGAAATCCTGATCACGCGGTATTCATCTCACGGTTTTGCTTAGGCGGCGGATCGTTTTAGTGATCGCGAAGGTTCGGCGAAAATAGCGGTTTTGGACATTCGCACAACCGACTTTTCCGTCGCGGGTGAGGTTTTCAGGATTTTCCCAACAGCGACCGCAGTTTCTGCTGAAATTCATTCTCCACCGGTTCGGCCTCGCGGCCGGCATCAAGCGACGCACCCGGCTTGCGCGGATAAGGATCGATGGCCAGTCCGAAGAACTGCTCGGCGAGTGCCCCGACATCGATCGTGTCGCCTGAAAATGTTTCGGGACTGTCAGGTCCATCCGCGTCGAGCAGGATCTCGCCGCCGCCTTCGAATCCCTGTCGTCCAAGCTTGGAATCCTCGGGCAGGAACAGAGCCTCGAATGATTCATCGATATGCGCCCCAACCGGATCGAGCGTGACGATACAGGCCTGGGTGATGTCGGCCTCGACCCGGCCGCTGACCTTCACGCCATTGCGTTTCCACGGCGTCACCAGGAATTCAGCACGGTAGGCTTCGACCGAGAGCAAGCTGTGCTCTTCGGCGAGTGTCGCGCGCTGGGTGGCATCGGCCTCGATGACCACCGGCAAGCCCTTCTGCGGCAGGCGGGCGACGTTGGCAAAAAACGATACCGGACTCTGCGGATCGGCGTGCTTCATCGATCTGCCTCCTGGGCGAGCGGAAAGGTCACCGTACCGGAGACGATCGCCCGGCACGGCTGCGTGGCCAGCCGATTGCGGGCATCGGCGACATAGTCGGACAGTCGTGACGCTTCCGCCCAGGCCGCGGCGTCGGGCCGGACATTGCGTGCAAGGGCGGCGGTGAGCCCATCATGATCATTGCGCTCCAATGCGTCGTCATAGGCGGCGGTGCGGCCATAAAACATCTTCGCCAGCTTTTTCATGCGCTTGGGCACTCCGACATCGCCAATGCCGAGTTCCCGCAGCGAATGGTCGACGTCGAGGAAAAACTCGTCGATCAGCACCTGCGCGATCTCCTGCGCCACGCCGTCTTCCCCACGCAGCCGGTGCTGGACCAGGAACATGTGCAGCGACAGCATTTCGAAACGCCCAAGCGGCGTGTCCGGCACATTCCAGTGGGAATAAAATACGGTCTGCCGCGCGGCCGCCACGATTTGTGCGTAAAGCGCGTCGGTGATGGCGCGGTTGGCGTGGCGTTCGCGACCAAAAAGGCGCTGGAACATGGGGATGGTCTCCGGGGACCGTTTGTTGAATTGGCCTTGTTGCATCGGCAAGCAAGCTGGTTTACCGGTTTTGCGGCCCAGCGCAAGTTGCGGCGATATAATGGAGAATTGTTGTTGCGCGCGCTGAATTTCAAGTCGACCTTCTCTTCCAGGCCCGCTGGCGCGATCTCGCTGCTGGCCATCATTGCGGCGCTTTCGGCCTGCAACAGTTCCAAGATGATCGGTGATCTGAACCCCAGCGAAACGCTGACGCAGGGGTATGTCATCGATCAGCAGGCGATCGATTCGGTGCCGGTCGGCTCAAGCCGCGAGCAGGTGCTGCTCGCGCTCGGCACGCCCTCGACGACGGCGACCTTCGACAATGAAGCCTTTTACTACATCTCGCAGACTCGCAAGCGCTATGTCGCCTTCGACAAGCCCCGGCTGATCGATCAGCATGTGCTGGCGGTTTATTTCGGGGCCGATGGGCGGGTCACCCAGATCGCCAATTACGGTCTGAAGGACGGCAAGATCTTCGACTTCATCTCGCGCACCACGCCGACTGGCGGCAAGGACCAGAACTTCCTCAGCCAGATCATCAACGGCGCCAGCAAGCTGGCGCCCGGCATTCCCGGCGGCGGCACTCCCTGATCTCAGACCCGCCTCCCCTTGGGGATGGCAGCACCATCTCAGGCGACCAAAAACCCGTGGGAGCGATCCCACGGGTTTTTGTTATCATGGGGCGGGAGAGGCCGGCTCGTGGGCGATGGGCAGACAGCGACGGCAGGACGCGGACGCAGCCGTTGAAATTCGTTTTCCGCGTTCCAAAACCGCCGTCAAATAAAAACCCGCGGGGATTGCTCCCCGCGGGTTTTCAATGTCGAGCTTTGCCGCTCAGCCGTGCGCCAGCACCGCCAGCAGCAGGAGCGCCACGATATTGGTGATCTTGATCGCCGGGTTGACCGCCGGGCCGGCCGTGTCCTTGTAGGGATCGCCGACCGTATCGCCGGTCACCGAGGCCTTGTGCGCCTCGGAACCCTTCAGGTGCTTGATGCCGTCCTTGTCGGTGAATCCGTCCTCGAACGACTTCTTGGCGTTGTCCCAGGCGCCGCCGCCCGAAGTCATCGAGATGGCGACGAACAAGCCGTTGACGATGACGCCGAGCAGAGAGGCGCCGAGAGCCGCAAAGGCCGACGCTTTCGAGCCCGAGATCAGCAGCACGCCGAAATAGACGACGAGCGGCGCCAACACCGGCAGCAGCGACGGGATGATCATTTCCCGGATCGCCGCCTTGGTCAGAAGATCTACCGCGCGCGCATAGTTCGGCTTGGACGTGCCGGCCATGATGCCCGGGTCGTCACGGAACTGCTTGCGCACCTCCTCGACGATGGCGCCCGCCGCGCGGCCGACGGCCGTCATGGCGATGCCACCGAACAGATACGGGATCAAGCCGCCGAAGATCAGGCCGGCGACGACGTAGGGGTTGGAAAGATCGAAGGAGACCTCGCCCATGCCCTGGAAGTAGGGATATTTGTCGCCATTGGCGGCAAAGAATTTCAGGTCGTTCGAATAGGCCGCGAACAGCACCAGTGCGCCGAGGCCCGCCGAACCGATGGCATAGCCCTTGGTCACCGCCTTGGTGGTGTTGCCGACCGCGTCGAGCGCGTCGGTGGAGTGGCGCACTTCCTTGGGCAGGCCGGCCATTTCGGCGATGCCGCCGGCATTGTCGGTGACCGGGCCAAAGGCATCGAGCGCGACGATCATGCCGGCAAGGCCGAGCATGGTGGTGACGGCGATCGCCGTGCCGTAAAGGCCGGCGAGCTGATAGGTCGAGATGATGCCGCCGACGATGACGATGGCCGGCAGTGCCGTCGATTCCAGAGAGACCGCAAGGCCCTGGATGACGTTGGTGCCGTGCCCGGTCACCGACGCCTGGGCGATCGAGTTGACCGGACGCTTGTTGGTGCCGGTGTAGTACTCGGTGATCACGACGATGAGACCGGTCACCACGAGGCCGATCAGGCC
Organism: Mesorhizobium sp. B2-5-3; assembly: GCF_006441005.1. Taxonomy (NCBI): domain Bacteria; kingdom Pseudomonadati; phylum Pseudomonadota; class Alphaproteobacteria; order Hyphomicrobiales; family Phyllobacteriaceae; genus Mesorhizobium; species Mesorhizobium sp. B2-5-3. The sequence goes on along the minus strand of NZ_VFUS01000003.1, from coordinate 201,455 downwards.
GCAGATGAACAGGTTCTTGCCGGTGATGACCATGCCGGCGACAGTGCCGACCTCGCCCCAGCCAAGCGTGGCCGAGGTGGCGACGCCCAAGCCCACGATGGACAACAGGCCAGTGACGATCAGCCCCTTGTAGAGCGCGCCCATGATCGAACCGTTGGAGCCGAGCTTGACGAAGAAAGTACCGACGATCGAGGTCAGGATGCAGGCGCCGCAGATAGCGAGCGGATAGAGCATCGCGGCACTCAGAACCGCGGTGCCGCCAAAGAAGATGGCGCCCAGCACCATGGTGGCGACGACTGTCACCGCATAGGTCTCGAACAGGTCGGCCGCCATACCGGCGCAGTCGCCGACATTGTCGCCGACATTGTCGGCAATGGTGGCGGGGTTGCGCGGATCATCCTCGGGAATACCAGCTTCGACCTTGCCGACCAGATCGCCGCCGACATCGGCACCCTTGGTGAAGATGCCGCCGCCGAGACGGGCGAAGATCGAGATCAGCGAGGCGCCGAAGCCGAGCGAAACCAGCGAGTCGATGACGATACGGTCATTGGGCTGAAGCCCCATGAAATGGGTGAGGATCAGGTAGTAGATCGACACGCCAAGCAGGGCAAGGCCGGCAACAAGCATGCCGGTGATGGCGCCCGACTTGAATGCGATGTCGAGGCCGGCGGCAAGGCTGTTGGAAGCGGCCTGTGCCGTGCGAACATTGGCCCGCACCGAAACATGCATGCCGATGAAGCCGGCCGCGCCCGAAAGCACGGCCCCGATCAGGAAGCCGATCGCGGCGGTGATGGACAGCAGCCACCAGGCGAGCAGCAGCACGACCACGCCGACGATGGCGATGGTGGTGTACTGGCGCGCCAGATAGGCTTGCGCGCCCTCACGGATGGCGGCGGAGATTTCCTGCATGCGTGCATTGCCCTGGTCCGACGCGAGGACCGAACGTGTCGCCCAGATGGCGTAAAGGACAGAAAGCAGGCCGCAGGCGATGACGGCGGAAATTATGGTCATGCCGGGTTTTCCTCGATTGCTGGCCCAAAAGAACCCCTCCCTGGGCCGTTGAGACAAAGACGGAATCCCGTGCGCGGAATCCCCCTCTTCGCAGCGGTGTATGCGAAACAGGGCCGCGAACGTCAAGATATTGTTCGGTTTTTGCCCGGCTTTCGCCCAAAAGAGCCAGACGGCGGCAGGTGTCGCCATGCCGCTGCTGCTTTATATCGATTGAAATCACGGATCAGCACTCAGGTTTGGCGCAGATCACCGTCTGGCTGGATGACGAAGATCAGCACCGCCAGCATGGTCATGTAGAACATGAATGCCTTCTGCTGGCCGTTCCAGATGCTCGATTGCCACATGGCGAACCACTCGCCGCCCACCACCATAAATCCAAGATACCAGATCAGGAATCCCATCGTCGCGGCGATAACGGCGAATTTCTTGGCATCGTTGAAAACCTCTCCGCTGGCATTGCGCGCTTGCCACAGGTTCCAGGCCGCGATCAGGTAGAGCAGACAGGTCAGCGCCTCGCCGGCGATGATGAGCCAGTAGCCCGTCGTCCATAGCGAGGGGTTGGTGATCGAGCGATACATCAGCGCGTTGCCGGGAAAGGTCGTGTCCATGCTCAGCACGTGCTGGACAAAGGCGAAGTTTGAGCCGTAATCGGTGACGTTGCCGAAAGCGACAAGAAAGGCGAAAGCCGCCAGACAGAGACACATGACGATCTTGGAGAAGCGCAAGGTCATGGCAAGAACTCCTGCTGAAGGATCGGGGCATCGGCCCAATCAATCGCCGAGTCCCGAAGATCGCGCAACTGGCAGGCGGGTGTTGATTACGCTCACGGCCAGCGCAAGACATTATGCCGGCAAGCAAGTCATCGCCGAACCCATCGAGGCGCTCCAGCTCGGCAGCGATTGCGCCGTGGGTGATCTTGTCTCGCTCGTGAAAGCCGGCACACAACACGACTTTGCCGTCATCTGCCGCCGCTGGATCTGCAAAGAGCAAGGCATCGAACTCGAACTGACGCTCGACCACCCTGCCCGTTCAAGTGGACGTTGAAAGATCGGAGCACCGGGACAGAAGCCTACTCGGCCTGGCGCCCCATGCGCCGCGCGGCATAGCGTTCGACCGCCGACAATCCATCATAGATCAGCACGGCCAAGGCGGCGACGATCAGGCCGCCCTGCAAGATGAAAGCGAGATTGTTGGACAAGAGCCCGGCAATGATCACCTCGCCCAATGTCTTCGCTGCAACCGTCGAGCCAATGGTGGCGGTGGCCAGGCTGATAACCACCGACAGCCTTATGCCGCCGAGGATGACCGGCGCGCTGAGCGGCAATTCGACCTTTAGCAGCCTTTGCCAACCGGTCATGCCGGCACCGCGCGCCGCTTCCATGACATTGCCGGGCAACGTCGTCAGGCCGGTCAGCGCGTTCTCGAAGATCGGCAGCAGACCATAGAGGAACAATGCGATCAGCGTCGGCTTCTCGCCGAACCCGACCGCCGGCACGGCAAGCGCCAGCACCGCCACCGGCGGGAAAGTCTGGCCGATATTGACCAGGCTGCGTGACAGCGGCAGGAATTCGGCGCCGGCAGGTCTGGTGACCAGGATGGCGAGCGCGACCGCCACGATGGTGGCGGCGAGCGTGGCGATCAGCACGGTGCGCAGGTGCAGCAGCATCAGCGTCAGCAGGCTGCCCTGATTGTAGATCACCGGCGCGCCGTTCTCGGTCAGCGGCTTGAGCAGCGGCTCGAACCAGCCGGGACTGGTGACGAAAGCGACCAGCAGCACCACCAGCGCAAGCCTGAGCAGCAACGGCAGCCAGGCTTTCATGCCGGCCTCGCCGCACGCTTCACCAAGCCGTCGACGGTAACCCGGCCGAGCGGCTTGCCGTCGGCATCCTTGACCGGCAGCGCCGGACGGCCGGACCAGAGAAGTTCGGCCAGCGCGTCGCGCTGGCTGGCGTCGCCGGGGATTGCCTCACCTTCCGCCGCGCCCTTTTCGACTGCGTCGCGCACGCGGCCGAGCGACAGCAGCCGGAACGGTTTTTCGCTGGCGCCGACCAGGGTCTCGACGAAGCCGCTGGCCGGCCTCGCCAGTATCTCCGCCGGCCTGGCATATTGTACCAGCTTGCCGGCATCCATGACGGCGATCTTGTCGCCCATATGCACGGCCTCTTCCATGTCGTGGGTGACGAGAATGATGGTGGTGCCGAAGCGCCTCTGGATCGCAAGCAGATCTTCCTGCGCCTTGGTGCGGATGATCGGGTCAAGCGCGCCGAACGGCTCGTCCATCAACAGCACGTTGGGTTCGGCCGCGAGCGCGCGCGCGACGCCGACGCGCTGTTGCTGGCCGCCGGAGAGCTCGTGCGGATAGCGCGGCCCGTAGGCCTGCGGGTCGAGCTGGTAGAGCGTCATCAGTTCGTCGACGCGGGCCTTGATGCGATCCTTGGCCCAGCCAAGCAGCACCGGCACGGTGGCGATGTTCTGCGCCACCGTTCGGTGCGGGAACAGGCCGTGGCCCTGGATGGCGTAGCCGATGCTGCGCCGCAGCTCGTAGCCGGGCACCGAGCGGTTGTCGGCGCCGTCGAGCTTGATGACGCCGGAAGTCGGCTCGACCAGCCGGTTGATCATGCGAAGCAGCGTCGTCTTGCCGGAGCCCGAGGTGCCGACGATGACGCAAAGCGTGCGGGGCTCTATGATCATCGAGACTTCATCGACCACCGTGATCGCATCGTAGCGCTTGGTAATGCCTTCGATCTCGATCATGCGGGGTCCGCCCTGCGCTTGGTTGAGGTCATTTCGATCACCGCGTCGAGAATGATGGCAGCAGCGAAGGCGAGCGCGACCGTCGGCACGGCGCCAAGCAGCACCAGGTCCATCGCGGTCTGGCCGACGCCCTGGAACACGAACACGCCGAAGCCGCCGCCGCCGATCAGGGCAGCGATGGTGGCGAGGCCGATGTTCTGCACAAGCACGATGCGGATGCCGGTGAGGATCACCGGGAAGGCCAGCGGAAACTCGACGCCGAACAGGCGTTGGCGATCGGTCATGCCCATGCCGCGCGCCGCGTCATTGGCGCCGCGCGGCACACCGGCAAGGCCGACCACGGTATTGGCGACGACCGGCAGCAGCGAATAGAGGAACAGCGCCACGAACGCAGGTGCCGTTCCGATGCCGCGGATACCGAGCGCGGCCGCTCCCGGCACATGCGCCGCCACCCAGCCGAGCGGCGCGATCAGCAGGCCGAACAGCGCGATCGAGGGAATGGTCTGGACGATGTTGAGCACGTTGAGCACGCCGGCGCGCAGGCGCTCGACGCGATGGCACAGGATGCCGAGCGGCAGGCCCAGTATCACCGCCGCCGCCAGCGAACCGAGCGCCAGCGTGACATGTTTGGCGCCCTCGGCCCAGAAACTGTCGGCACGGTTGAAATATTCCTTGAGGATCGAAAGGCTGTCCCAGGATCCCGATATCAGCAGCAGCCCGATGGCGAGCGCGGCAACGACAAGCACGCCGACACGTGACCAGGGAGACAGGTTCATTCTCGTCAGCACGTCGGCCAGCAGGAGGGTAAAGGCAAAGATCAGCAGCCAAAACCCGGAGGCCGGCGAAACGCGCGCGAAGGTATTGCCTGCCGGGGTCAGGAATGTCCCGGTGACGCCGATCAACAGCGCGAGAGCCGCCAGCGTGATCACGCTGGCGGCAAGGCGCAGGACGAGCGGCGTTTTCAGCAGCGCGACAAGCGCGGCTGCGACAACGATGGCCAAAAGCAGCGGGCCGGCCATTGCCGGAAGTGCCTCTACGATCGAGCGCGCCTGGCCGGGCACGATGCGATTGGCGCGGAACGTGGCGAAGGGTGCTACGAAAGCCGCATAGGCAGCGATCGCAGCGATGACCACGCCGAGCTTGTCGAAGCGGAGGGTCATGGCCGCCCCTCAAAGAGGGAAATCTGCCACGAGGTACACAGTTGGCTGGCGACTGGCGAAAGCCGACGCGATTTCCGATCTCCCCCCTTGCGGGGGAGATGGCCGGCAGGCCAGAGGGGGGTGTGAAGGATCGCCAACTTTCGAGCGTCGGCTTGTTCGAAAACGGTCCTGTCCGAGCGCGCAGCTGTGACGAGTTGAGAGGTCGGCGGGACAGCACCCCCCTCTGTCCTGCCGGACATCTCCCCCGCAAGGGGGGAGATCGGCAGCTTCCAGAGGGGGGCGCCTCGCACCAGCATCACGGTCAGCTAAGCGCTGTCTACTTCAAGAACCCGTTCTTTTTCAAAAAGTCTTCCGCCACACCCTTGACCGGCTCACCGCCGACCTGGACGCGGCCGTTGAGTTCCTGCAGCGTGATGAGGTCGAGCTTGGCGAAGACCGGCTTCAACAACGTCTCGATCTCGGGATGCTCCTTCAGCACCGCCTCGCGGATGATCGGCGCCGGCTGGTAGACCGGCTGCACGCCCTTGTCGTCGTCGAGCACGACCAGCCCGGAGGGCGCGATGCCGCCGTCAGTGCCGTAGACCATGGCGGCGTTGGCGCCATTGGTCTGGTTGGCTGCCGCCGCGATGGTCGCGGCCGTGTCGCCGCCGGAGAGCGTGATCAACTGGTCAGGCTTCAACGTGAAGCCGTAGGTGGTCTGGAACGCCGGCAGGGCCGCGGCTGAATTGACGAACTCGGCCGAGGCCGCGAGCACCACCTTGCCGCCGCCGGCGACATATTTGCCGAAGTCGGACAGGGTGGCGAGCTTATTGGTTTCGGCCACCTCCTTGCGCAGTGCGATCGCCCAGGTGTTGTTGGCCGGCGACGGCGACAGCCAGACGATCTTGTTGGCGTCGTAATCGAGCTTCTTGGCCGTCTCATAGGCCTTGGCGGCGTCCTTCCAGACCGGGTCGTCGGTCTTCTCGAAGAAGAAGGCGGCATTGCCGGTGTATTCGGGATAGATGTCGATCTCGCCGGCGGTGATCGCCTTGCGCACCACCGGCGTGCCGCCGAGCTGGATGCGGTCAGTGGTCTTGATGTTGTTGGCGTTGAGGACGAGCTGGATGATATTGCCTAGCACGCCGCCCTCGGTGTCGATCTTTGAGGAAACAACCACCTGAGCATTCGCCGATGCTATCGCAATACCGAGCGCGAGCGCCGCGCCAGCCAGAAGCTTGATTGAAAACATTGTGAAAATCCCTTGCTGTGAACCGGAATTCGGTGCCGCATATGAGCACGGCTCCAACGTCTCGTCGGGGCACACGGTTTCATAACAAGTGGTACAGACGCAATATTTTTGTTCGGAAGGCCAATTGCGACGCGACGCTGGCGATCTGCTGCCATCTGGCGGATAATGCGGTGAGGGTGCGGGTGGCAAACACGGAGAGCGTGTCATGGCCATACACAAAGTCGGTTACCTCATCGGCAGTCTTGCCCGGGAATCCATCAACCGCAAGCTCGCGAAGGCCCTCGTTCAACTTGCCCCTCCCGAACTCGACATGACCGAAATCGCCTTCAAGGATCTGCCACTGTACAGCTACGACTATGACGCCGACTTCCCACCGGCAGCCCGGGATTTCAAAAAGGCGATCGCCTCCGTCCAGGCCGTATTGTTCGTCACCCCGGAGTACAACCGCTCGATCCCTGGTGGATTGAAGAACGCAATCGACTGGGCCAGTCGGCCCTATGGCAAGAATTCGTTCGCGCGCAAACCGTCGGCTGTCATCGGAACATCGCCGGGCGCCATCGCGACCGCCGTCGCCCAACAAAGCCTTCGAAGCGTTCTGAGTTTCTGCAATTCGCCCCAGATGAATGCGCCTGAAGCCTACATACAGTTCACGCCGGGGCTGATCACCGACGACGGCGAGGTGACGGTCGAATCCACTGAGGAGTTCCTGCGCAACTACATGGCTGAGTTTCACATGTTCATAGCGCGAGTGCTTCAGGTTCTGCCGCCGGACGCATAAATTCAAATTGGGGCGTCAAGCCAGACGCAAGCTCGCCATCCTCAGCGCGCCGAGCGCGACGAAGCACAGCACGGTGACGGGAAAGATCATCCAGTTCAGCATGGTCCAGCCCCAGGCATTGTAGACCATGCCCGACATCAGCGAGGCGCAGGCCACGGAGCCGAACAGGACGAAGTCGTGGAACCCCTGCACCTTGCCCTTTTCGGAAGGCCGGTAGCTGGCCGCGACCATGGCCGTGGCGCCGATGAAGCCGAAATTCCAGCCGAGGCCGAGCAGGATCAGCGCCGTCCAGAATTGCCATAGCGCCAAGCCGGACAGCGCGACGACCGCACAGCCGATCAGCAGCAGGAGGCCGACCGCGACAATGCGTTCAGCACCGAAGCGATGAATCAGCGATCCGGTGAAGAAGCTCGGCCCGAACATTGCCATGACATGCCACGAAATGCCGAGCGTCGCATCGTCCTCCGACAGGCCGCAGCCGACCATGGCGAGCGGCGCGCCGGTCATGACGAAGCTCATCAGGGCATAGCTGCCGACCGCGCAGAAGAGTGCCGCGACGAAACGCGGCTGCGTGACGATCTCGGCCAAGGGCCGGGCATCGCTGCCGGCAATTTCCGTTCCGCCGGCGGCGGCCCTCGCCGGCAGGCGCAGCAATGACAGGATCGCCGCGCCGACGGCGGCTAGCACCAGGATGGATGCGAACGAACCGGCAAACATCACCGGTGCGAACAACTCGCGGGTGAAGATGACAATCTGCGGTCCGAGAATGGCGGTGATGATGCCGCCCGCCAGCACGAAGGAGATGGCGCGCGCCTTGAACTGCGGCGGCGCATTGTCGGCGGCGGCAAAGCGGAACTGCTGGACGAAGGCGCCACCGACACCGATCACCGTCAGGCCGAAGGCAAACAGCCAAAAACTGCCATGGAAGAGTGCCAGCGTCGCGACCAGACCGCCAAGCGCGGTGACGATCGTACCGGTCACGAAGCCGCCGCGCTGGCCCATGGCGCGGATGATGGCCGCCGCCGGCAGCGCACCGAGTGCCACGCCGAGATTGAAGCCGGTGATCGGCGCCGTCGCCAGCGACTTGTCCGGGCCGAGCAGATATTGACCGGCAAGCGCGCCCATGGAGATGGCGATGGGCGCTGCCGAACCGATGATCGCCTGCGAGGCGGCGAGGATCAACGCGGTGCGCCGCGCCTCCCTGGCCGCCTCGATGGCGACCGCCGTCATGAAGCGTCCTTGCCGCGTCCCTCGCCACGCACCCGACGGGAGACGCGATCGAGCACGGCGTTGACCAGCTTCGGCTCGTCTTCCTCGTAGAAAGCCTTGGCGATATCGACGTATTCGGAAACGATCACCGCCACCGGCACGTCTTCGCGCTTCATCAGTTCGTAGACACCGGCGCGCAGGATTGCGCGCAGTGTCGAATCGAGGCGCGACAGCGGCCAGTCATCGGTCAGCGCCTGGCGGATAACCGGATCGATGGTTTTCTGGTCCTCGACGACACCGGTGAGGATGGCGCGGAACCATTGGGCATCCGCCTCGCGGTAAAGCGCGCCATCGACTTCCTTGCCAAGGCGAAACGCTTCGTATTCGGCAGTGATCTCGAAGACGCCGCTGCCGGCGACATCCATCTGATAGAGGGCCTGCACGGCGGCAAGCCGCGCCGCGCCGCGCTTGTTGGCGTGTCGCACCGTGGGCTGTCCGGGCGAAGCGGGGTCGCTCACGATCGCGCTCCCAGTCGTTCCTTGAGCGCGATCATGGTCAGCGCCGCGCGCGCGGCAAAGCCACCCTTGTCGCCCTCCGAACGCTTGGCTCGCGTCCAGGCCTGCGCGTCGTTTTCCGTGGTCAGGATGCCGTTGCCGATACAGACCGAGTCCTGCACGGACAGGTCCATCAGTGCGCGGCTGGATTCATTGGCGACGATATCGAAGTGATAGGTGTCCCCGCGGACGACGGTGCCAAGCGCGACGAAGCCGTCATAGTTCATGCCGCCTTCCGCCGCGCCGTCCAGCGCGAAGGTAATGACGGCGGGAATTTCGAGCGAACCTGGAACGGTGACGACGTCGTAGGTCGCACCCGCTTCGTCAAGCGCGCTCGTCGCGCCTTCGAGCAGCGCGTCGGCAAGATCGTCGTGGAAGCGTGCCTCGATAACGAGAAGGTGGGCCTTCTTCTTCGGGCGAATGAACGCTTTGCCGTGTTGGGATGTGCCAGCCATAAATGTCTCCGGGATCGCCGGTGACTTAGGCCGAAGCCGGATTGATCGCAAGCACAAGATTGCCTCATTGGGACGGGGTACCGAGATCGGACAGTCTGTAGCGAGGCTTTGAGCCCAGGCAACAATGGCGTGGGCCACTACTCGGCCAGCATCTACATCGGCCACCCCAGCCGCGCTTGCACTTTGGAATTCCTGTTTTCCATCACCGCTAGTTCCTCATGAACAGCTCGGCGATGCTCAAAGCCCCTCTTTCGCCGCTTCCGCCAGGCGGGCCGCATAGCGGGCCATGGTGTCTATCTCGAGATTGACGCGGTCGCCGACCTGGCGCTCACCCCAGGTGGTGACGGTCAGCGAATGGTGGATCAGAAGCACGTCGAAGCGGGTGCCTTCCACCTTGTTGACGGTGAGCGAGGTACCGTCGAGCGCGACGGAGCCTTTCGGCGCGATGAACTTCGCCAGCCCGCGCGGCGCTTCCAGCGTGAAGCGAACGGCGTCGCCTTCATCCTTGCGCTCGACGATCTCGGCCGTACCGTCGACATGGCCCGACACGATGTGGCCGCCAAGCTCGTCGCCGATCTTCAACGCCCGCTCCAGATTGATCCGCGTGCCCGATTTCCAGCCCATCGCCGTCGTCAGCCGGAGCGCCTCCTCCCAGGCCTCGACTTCGAACCAGCGCGCGTTCGAGCCGCTGTCGGGCAAGGCCGTCACGGTAAGGCAAACGCCGCCGCATGATATCGAGGCGCCGATGGCGATGGTTTCGGGATCATAGGCGGTGTCGATACGCAATCCCACGCCTTCCCGCAGCGGCTTGACGGCCGCGACGGTGCCTATGTCGGTAACAATGCCGGTAAACATCGGTGTTGATCCTAAAAGTCTCTTATCCACTCGGCGTAGCTGTCCTCGCCGAACCGCATCTCGCGCAGTTTGCGAAATCCCGCCGGGACATGGTTGGCATCGATGGGCGATGCAATGCCCCCCTTGCCAATCGCCTCCGGTCCTCGGAACAGCACGATGCGGTCAACCAGGCCTTCCGACAGGAAGGCGCTGGCCACCCTGGCTCCACCTTCGACCAGCACGCTGGCCATACCGAGCGCGGCAAGATCCTCGAGCAGTTCCGGCAGCGCCACGCCGCCTTCATGCGTCTCGGTGCCGATGAAACGCACGCCGGCGCGTTCGAGCGTTGCCCGCCGCAGAGGATCGGCTTCCAGGCAAGCCGCGACGTAGAGCGGCACCCGGTCGACACCGGACACCAGTTTCGAAGTCTCAGGCAGCCTGATCTGCCTGTCGAGCACAATGCGCGCCGGCGACCGGTTCTCCAATCCCGGCAGACGCACCGTCAGCGCCGGGTCGTCTTCCAGCGCCGTGCCAATGCCGACCAGGATGGCATCAGCCTCGGCGCGCATCAAATAGACTTCGCGGCGCGCAATGTCGCCTGTGATCGACACCTGCCCAACACCTTCCATGCCGATCTTGCCGTCGCTGGAAAGCGCTAGCTTGAGAGTCACTTCCGGCCGTTTCCTAAGCGATCGAATGAGATAGCCGGCCATCTGCTCGGCGGCCTCCGCCGCCAGGACATTCTCCACAACATCGACGCCCGCGGTGCGCAGGATCGCGTAGCCTTGGCCTGACACGCGCGGATCGGGGTCGCTGGCGGCGCCAACGACGCGCGCGATGCCGGCATTGACCAGAGCGTTGGCGCAAGGCGGCGTGCGTCCGTGATGCGCGCAAGGCTCCAGCGTGACGTAGGCGGTGGCGCCGCGCGCCAGTTCGCCCGCTTCGGCGAGCGCCTCGGTCTCGGCATGCGGGCGGCCGCCGACAGCGGTGACGCCGGTGCCGACAATCATCGGGCCCAAGCCATCGTCGCGCACGATGAGTGTACCAACGGAAGGATTGGTTGAGGTCCGGCCCGCATTCCTGCGCGACAGTCTGAGTGCGGCTGCCATGAAACGGCGGTCAAGGGCTGCCTGTCCGGCCTCGCTGTGTTCCGCCATGCTCAGCCAGCGTCCTCTTCGCTCTTGTCCTCGTCGCCTTTCAATTCCCCCAGCAGCTCATGGAAATCCTTGGCCTCGCGGAAATTGCGGTAGACCGAGGCGAAGCGGACGTAGGCGACGTCGTCGAGCGACTTCAGCGCTTCCATGACCAGCCGCCCAACCTCGCCCGAGGCCACTTCGGTCTCGCCGGAGCTTTCCAGCTGGCGCACGATGCCGGTCACGGCACGATCAATGCGCTCGGGATCGACATTGCGCTTGCGCACCGCGATCTCGACGGAGCGCAAGAGCTTGTCGCGGTCGAAAGGCACTTTTCGCCCCGACTTCTTGACCACGACGAGGTCGCGCAACTGCACGCGCTCGAAGGTGGTGAAACGGCCGCCGCAATCGGGGCAGACGCGACGCCTGCGGATCGCCGCGCCATCCTCGGCGGGGCGCGAATCCTTCACCTGCGTATCTTCGGACTGGCAATAGGGACAGCGCATTGAGAGCCTTGGGTTCACGAATCTGGTGAGGCGAAAAGGCTTAGAGCCTTTTGCCACGATGGCAAGGCACGCAGACCCTTTCGCGTCAGAGATAGCGAGCCGCGAGGCAGATTGCCAGCACCCGCCTTCGCGCGCTTGGCTAGGGTGCAACGTCCTTGGTCGGAAAGCCGCATGATGTGCCGAGGTTGCGGTAGGCCTTGGTGAAGCCGTCCATCGGAATGCTGGCGAAAGCCTCTTTGCCGAAAGCGACATCGAGCGAGGTGACTTTGCGCATGGCTCGCAAGAGCGCGAGACTGGTCTTGGGCTGGTTGTCGACCGTCCAGCTGGGACGGCCGTTCACGGCATCGTTCGAATAGACGGTGGCGGAAACCTTGACGCCAGGATCACCAAAAGTCGCGGCGATCTTCTTGCCAGTGGGCAGGTTCCGGTTGTCGACAATAAGCATGATGGCCGGGTAGGCGTCCGGCGGCATGGCGTCGCCGTTCGAGATCGACAGCGTCAGCGTGCCCGAATTGCCGCTGGCATCGAAAAAGGCAGTCGAAGCGGCGCAGGTCTTGCGCGCATCCTGCCCGGTGTCGAGCGTATCGACGATGGTTGTCCATCTGCCGAAGGTAGCGGTGGCGGGCACTTCAGGGGCGGTCTGCGCAAGGGCAGTCCCGGGCAATGTCAGGGAAACGGCCAGCAAGCCATGGGCGCCAAGGATGGCGGGACGGAAATTACGCATCGTCTGGTCTCCAGTTCGGCGCGTCGACCGATCGGGGGTCGGCGCGCCGCTGGCGGATAAGAGATGACGCGTGGCGCGAGGTCAACCGAGATAAGGGTAGAGCGGGAATCGATCGGTCAGCGCCACGACCTTGGCCTTGACCGCGGCCTCGACCGAGGCATTGCCCTCATCGGAATTGGCGGCCTTGAGGCCATCCAGCACCTCGGCGATCAGCTTGCCTATTTCGCGGAACTCGGCCTGGCCGAAGCCGCGCGTTGTGCCGGCGGGCGTGCCGAGCCGCACGCCGGAGGTGACGAAGGGCTTTTCCGGGTCGAAGGGGATGCCGTTCTTGTTGCAAGTGATGTTGGCGCGCCCAAGCGCTGCCTCGGCGCGCTTGCCGGTGGCATTCTTGGGGCGCAGGTCGACCAGCATCAGGTGGTTGTCGGTGCCGCCCGACACGATGTCGAGGCCAGTCTCCTGTAGGCTGGACGCCAGCGCCTTGGCGTTGGCGGCGACGCTCTCGGCATAGAGCTTGAAGCTCGGCTTCAGCGCCTCGCCGAAGGCAACCGCCTTGGCGGCGATGACATGCATCAGCGGTCCGCCCTGCAGGCCGGGGAACACCGCCGAGTTCATCTTCTTGGCGATCTCCTCGTCGTTGCACAGGATCATGCCGCCGCGCGGGCCGCGCAGCGACTTGTGCGTGGTGGTCGTCACCACATCGGCATGCGGCAGCGGCGAGGGATGCACGCCGCCGGCGACGAGGCCGGCGATGTGGGCCATATCAACCATGAGGTAGGCGCCGACCGCATCGGCGATCTCGCGAAAGCGCTTCCAGTCCCAGATGCGCGAATAGGCGGTGCCGCCGGCCAGGATCAGCTTCGGCTTCGTCTCATGCGCCGTCTTCTCGATGGCGTCCATGTCGAGCAGGTGGTCGTCCTTACGCACGCCGTAGGACACGACCTTGAACCATTTGCCGCTCATGTTGACTGGCGAGCCGTGCGTCAAATGCCCGCCGGAATTGAGGTCGAGGCCCATGAAGGTGTCCCCCGGCTGCAAGAGAGCCAGGAACACCGCCTGGTTCATCTGGCTGCCGGAATTGGGCTGCACATTGGCGAAGTTGCAGCCGAATAGTTTTTTCGCGCGCTCGATCGCCAGCTCCTCGGCGACATCCACGAACTGGCAGCCGCCATAGTAGCGCTTGCCCGGATAACCCTCGGCGTATTTGTTGGTCATGATCGAACCCTGCGCTTCGAGCACGGCGCGCGAGACGATGTTCTCAGACGCGATCAGTTCGATCTCGTGGCGCTGGCGTCCGAGTTCGTTGCGGATCGCGCCGAAAATTTCCGGATCGGCATCTTCCAGCGTGGTTTCGAAGAAGGATTCGAATTTGTTCGACGCTGCCGCTGCTGTTGCCATGGCCTGAATTCCTTAGGTCCGGAGGTCGGTTTTGTCTTGCGCATGCCGTTGTCCCAAACCCCTGCACATTTTTGTGTGACAGGATTGGGTTCGCCGCGCCATTAACACAGTTGTTTTCGCCTCGCCACGTTTGCGGCGCGAAATTTGCTGGCCCGATTGCGGCAAGCAGAGCGGCGAACCGTTATTTCCTGTCGCGCCGCTGCTTCAGAAGAGCCTCGGTCAAGGTGATCTCGGAAAACAGCGCCCGCATCGTATGGTCATTGATCTCGCGGCTGAGAAACATGGCGCGTAGCGCGGCGCGCTCGGCTTCTATGCCGGCCGCCCTGAGTTCAAGCTCCAGACGGCTCGCCTCACGCGCCTCGGCACGCGCTTCGTCGGCCTCGTCGGAGGCGGCGATGCGGCGCCGGTAGCCGGCGACGATGCTGTCGGCAACGGCGAGCCGTGCCTCGACGGCCCCGCCCTCGCCTGCCTCATTGGCGATGCTCTCGATCCTGGCGATCGCCGCATTGGCTGCGCCGACCCGCGCCCGGCGCTCCTCGGCCGCTGCCGGGTCCTCGCCCGGTTCGACCAGCCCGCGAGCGATCTTCGGCAGCGCGAGGCTGGCGATGGCCAGCGAGCAGATGATGACCCCGGCGGCGAGGAAGATCACCACGTCGCGGGCCGGGAACGGCGAGCCGTCCTGCAAGGTGAGCGGCAGCGACAGGATACCGGCCAACGTGATCGCTCCGCGCACGCCGGCGACCGATCCGGCGAGCCGCACGCGCAGGCCGAACGGCTCGGCCTTTCGCTTGCCGAGCCGCGCCGCCATGGCGCCCGCCATGTCGCCGATCCATATCCACAGGAAACGCAGGCCGATCAGGCAAAGGGTCAGCAGCAGGACTGTCAGCACCGGCTCGATGATCCAGTGCCGGCTGGACAACTCCGGCGGCACCTTACGGATGATATCGGGAAATTGCAGGCCAAGCAGGATGAAGAGCGCGCCGTTGAAGACGAAGGACAGCGTCGACCACAGCGACATCGTCTGCATGCGCGCCGAGACACCGAGAAAGCGGAACATGCCGGAAACTCCGGTCAACAGGCCGGCGGTGACCGCCGCCAGGATGCCCGAGGCGCCGATATGCTCGGCGCCGAGATAGGAGACGAAAGGCACCAGGATCATGACCAGAACCTGCGCCTCCGCCGGCACGCCGCCGATGCGGTTGAGCAGTTGCAGCGCCTTGGCGGCAACGAACAGCGCCGCCATGCCGGCGAGGATGCCGGCAGCCACGGCATAGAGAAAGCTCAGCGAGGCCGCGGCGAAGGAAAAGCTGCCGGTCAATGCCGCCGCCACGGCAAAGCGGAACATGACCAGGCCCGAGGCGTCGTTGAGCAGCGACTCGCCTTCCAATATATGCATCAGCCGCGCCGGAACGATGTTCCTGTCGACTATGGAAGACACCGCCACCGCGTCAGTCGGCGACAGCACCGCGGCGAGCGCGAAAGCGACGACGAGCGGGATGCTGGGCACCAGCCAATGCAAGGCGTAGCCAAATCCGACGATGGTGAAGAAGACCAATCCGATGGCAAGGTCGAGGATGGGGCCACGCAAGGCGACAAGCTCGCGCTTGGGCGCAGCAAAGGCATCGGCGAACAGAAGCGGCGGAATGAATACGAGCAGGAACAGTTCCGGATCGATCTCGACATGCAGCCCGCGCGCCGGCCAGGCCAGCGCAGCACCCATGGCGATCTGCAGCACCGGCAGCGGCAGCCGCACCAGCCGCACCAATGCACCGGAAAGCGCCACCAGGACGAGCACTACGAGGATGAAGACGGCAACTTGCATGGTCCGATTTCCGGCAGTTTTGCCGACCATGCGCAATCGCCCGCGCTTCGTCCAGCCGGAGCGCGCCTACGCAGAGTTGGAGGTCAGCGGCGGTGTGAATGGCCTGGCGGCGACGACAGAAAAGGCCGCTCAAGAGCGGCCTTTTCCCTGAATAATCAATTGCTTAGAGCGACGAAGTGATCTGTAGCTCGTTGTTTCCGTCGAGGCCATATATGTCGTCGCGGAACTGGACGACGCCGGGGCCCGTCGACCAGGCCGAGAGATAGAGGAAATGCACCGGCACCGGGTTGGTGACCTGGACCGGCGTGTTTTCGCCGGTCTTGATCGCAGCCTCGAAATGCTGACGGTCCCAGCCGGGCGTGTCGCGCAGGATCCAAGTGACGAGGTCGCGCACGTTTTGCACGCGTACGCAACCCGAGGAATCGAAGCGCATCATCTTGCCGAACAGGCTCTGCTGCGGCGTATCGTGCATGTAGACGCCGTCCGGGCTCGGGAAATTGATCTTCACCGACGCCATGGCGTTGTCCGAACCGGGATCCTGGCGGAAACGGTACTTGGCCGCGTCGTCGGTCGACCAGTCCACATTCATCGGATCGACTTCGCTGCCATCTGGCGCAAACAGGCGAATATGGCTGTTCTTGAGATAATCGGGGTCCTTGCGCATCAATGGGATGATGTCCTTGCGCACGATCGACACCGGCGCGTTCCAATATGGATTGACGATGATCTCGTTGATCTTGGAATTGACGATCGGTGTCTGGCGATCGATCTTGCCGACGATCGCGGTATGGCGAAGCACGACGCGATCGTTCTCGACCGCCTCGACCTGCGCTGCCGGAATATCGACCAGCACATAACGGCTGCCAAGCGTGCCCGCCTTCTCCTTCAATCGCTGGAGATTGGTTTGCAACTGGCCGAGCCGGATCTGCGCCGAAACGTTCATCGCCGCGTAGGTATATTTGCCCAGCGCTCCGTCGGCCGGCAGGCCGTGGCGCAATTGGAAGCGCTTGACCGCCGAGTCGACATAGGAATCGAAGGCCGTCGAGATGCCGGCGCTCTGCGACAGGTCGCCGGCGACCATCAGGCGCTTGCGCAGCGGCACGACATCGGGATCGTCGACGCCGAGCTGCAGTTTCTTGGTCGCGGGAACCTCGACCCAGCCGCCCTGCCCGACAATGTTCTGGTACTGCGCCACAGCCTGCTCGGTGAAGGCCACGGTCTGCGGGCTGAAGATCGGCAGCGTCGAGGCCACCTTGCCGCCTGCGCTGGCGCGGGCGTCGAACTGATCGTCCCAGTTGCCGCGCGCCGAGGACTTCAGGATGTCCCCGATCACGTCCTGCGCGCTGGCGCGGCCGGCAACAACGGCGGCTGCGAGCGCGGAGGCTCCGGAAAGGAAGAAACGGCGGCTGGTTCTCATGGACGTTCCAGACATTTGTAGCAGTTCGAACACTTGCTGCGTTGATCATCGGGCGATCTCGCCCGCACTCTAAAATTGGCAATCTTAACAATTAGCCAACCATGGTCCGCATCACCTCGGTGTGAAAACGCGCAAGGCTACCGCGGCTGCGGGTGAACTCATGGTCTTCACCACAGCATCACTGCCATCTTCGGTTCCATTGGAATATGGCGGCAACGTGGCCTTGGCCCCCAATTTGCTTCGGCCAGCGCAACGAAAAGAAAAGACCGATGCTTTTCGGCACCGGCCCTGACTGGAGGTCGCTGTTGCGGCCGCGCTTCTGTGGCGCGGCTTCTGATTGGGGATGTGGCTTACATCCGGTAAGCGATGGTGTCGTTCCAGAAGCGGTCGAGGCGCTGGAGGGCGCGGTTCATCTGCTTGAATTCGTCGGTGTTGATGCCGCCGACCTGCTCGATCGAGCCGACATGGCGCTCATAGAGACCGGCGACCACGTCCGCCACCTCGTTGCCCTTCGGCGTCAGCGAGACGCGGACCGAACGACGGTCGATGCGCGAGCGCTGGTGGTTGATGAAGCCGAGATCGACAAGCTTCTTGAGATTGTAGGAGACGTTCGAGCCGAGATAGTAGCCCCGCGAGCGCAACTCGCCGGCAGTCAGCTCCGAATTGCCGATGTTGAAGAGCAGCAGCGCCTGGATGGCGTTGATGTCGGAACGGCCATTGCGGTCGAACTCGTCCTTGATCACGTCGAGCAGACGGCGGTGCAGGCGCTCGACCAGTTGGAGCGATTCCATGTAAAGGGAACGGATTGCCTCGCGGCGATCGTCGGAAACGTTGGCGGTCTTTGCCGCCGGACGCGAATTGATCATTGTCTTTGCCTCTCGTTTGTCGCCCTGGTGATTTTTTGTTTTTCACCTTGATCGCGACACTATCGAATACTCATAAAATTCGACTTAAACGCCAAGGCTAACAAGAGCTTACCGGTAATAGGTTTCGCAAGACGCTTAACGAACGGTCACTC
Source organism: Mesorhizobium sp. B2-5-3 (assembly GCF_006441005.1). Lineage (NCBI taxonomy): Bacteria > Pseudomonadati > Pseudomonadota > Alphaproteobacteria > Hyphomicrobiales > Phyllobacteriaceae > Mesorhizobium > Mesorhizobium sp. B2-5-3. The sequence goes on along the minus strand of NZ_VFUS01000003.1, from coordinate 183,457 downwards.
GAGCAAGGATAATTAACCTAAAGATTTAGCCAATGATTTCAGGGCGAAATCCGATCCGCCGGATCGCCGGCGGCGCGTGCCGGCTTCAGGTCCGGGGCGACCGCTTCTGCAGATAGATGACGAGGCGGAAAACGACATAGAGCAGCGCCACCCCCGCATGCGAGACGACGATGAGCGGGCGGCGGCCGAAGAGTTCGGGAAAGCCGGCATACATGACGATCTCCGTCGCGGCGCAGATGAACCAAATCACCGGCCCCCAGGAAGCCAGCATCCATAGGCCGGCTGCGGCAAAGGGAAAAAACACGGCGAGCATCACCGCTGTCACCTGCCAGTGGACCGGCATCAGGTCGAAGCGCCACAGCGAGCCGGGATAGAAGCCGATAAGCCTGATCCAGTACAGGATACCGAACAGCAGGCAGTATCCTGATATGATTCGCTGGAACCAGGCGAAGATAACCTCCACCCCTGAAGGCTGAAGCACGACGCGTCTGGACGTCACCTCACTCATAGCGCGAGTTCCCGTTCACCGAGCGAGGCAAAATAGGCATCGACATCCGCGTCGTCGACCGCATCGAGGGTTGCCGGCAGCCATTGCGGCTTGGAACCCTTTTCGATGATGGTGGCGCGTATGCCTTCGTAGAAATCGTGGCCCGCGAGCATCCGGTTGAGGATGCGGAACTCCATCTTCATGCATTGATCCATCGGCAGCGTCAGGCCGGCAGTGATCTGGCGCCAGGCGACACGAAGGCTGGTCGGCGAGCGCGTCAGGATCGTCGCCAGCGTCCTTGCCGCAAACTCATCGCTCCCTGCCGCCTGCTCCAGGCTGCCGATGATATCGGCAAGCGACGCCTGCGCGAAGTGATGGGCGATCGCCTCCAGCACCTGCCTGTCCGTCTCGCGCTTCGCCGGGATGAAGAAGCCGCGCAGCACCGATTCGGGATCGCCGGTGGCGGCGAGCTGGTCGAGAAAGCCAGCCTGGTCCTGCGCCTTGATCGTATGCGTGGCCAGCCCGGACCACAACGCGTCGCCATAGCGGATACGATTGCCGGTCAGCGCCAGGTACATGCCGAAGGAACCGCCAAGATCGGGCAGCAGATGGCTGGCGCCGACATCCGGGAAAAAGCCGATACCCACCTCCGGCATGGCGAACTGCGCATTTTCCGTCATCACCCGGTGCGATCCATGAAAGGAGATGCCGACGCCGCCGCCCATGACGATGCCGTCGATCAGCGCCACATAGGGTTTTTTGAAACGCGCGATCTGGGCGTTCAGCCGATACTCGTCGGCGAAGAACTCGACAGGCGGCTTGCCGGCCCGGCCGGCCTCGTAGATGTGGAGAATGTCGCCCCCGGCCGAAAACGCCCTGCCCTCGGCCTTGACGACGACGACGTCGACGCTCCAGTCCCGCTCCCAAGCGTGCAATGCCTTGGCGAGTGCATTGACCATGCCGTGCGTCACCGCATTGAGTGCCCGCGGCCGCGTCAACGTGACGATGCCGGCCCGGCCCAGATGTTCGAAGCGGATCTCGTCGCCTCCGCCAAAATCCATCGTGAAAGAATCCCTCCCCCGCTCCGCCGGGACTGAAGTGCTAAAGCGTGGCCCATGGCCGCGTCAATGCCGGCATGCCGGCAGCGCGTCTTGGCTCGTGCCGGAGCCTAGTGCTAAAAGAGCCGTTGTGGCCGCAACGCCGAGAACCACGGCGACTGCGCAGCTGTAGCGGGTTTCCAACGGGGTGTTGCTCATGGCTGGATTTGCGCGCCTCGTGCCGATGACGATCGGGCTGATCATCATTTGCCTGGCTTTGCAACCGACCCTGGCGGCAAGCCTCGCCGATCTTTACCAGTCGCAGACCATCGTCAACGGTCGGTACGAGAAGAACCGCCAGGCCGGCTTCAAACGTTGCCTCGACGCGGTTCTGGTCCGGGTTTCCGGCGACCAGCGCCTGCCGGCGAAACCGGAGATGGCGGCGCTGCGCGACAAGGCCGGCAGCTTCGTGGCGGCCTTTCGCTACCGCGATCGCATGGAAGGCATTCCCAACCATGACGATCAGGGCACGTATGATCGGCCTCACAATCTCTACTGCCAGTACAGCCCGGCGATGATCGATCCGGTGCTGGCTTCGCTCGGCAGCAGGCCATGGCTGACCGAAAGGCCACGGCTGGCGGTGTTCTTGTCGACCGAGCGCGGCGTCAAGCATTTCGCGCTCGATGCCGATGACGAGCGCGGCGTGCTGATGCGCGAGTCGTTCGGCAATGCCGCCGCGCCGATCGCCATGCAGGTAACCTTCCCCACGGCAGCGCTGCTGTCGAAGGCGGGGCTGGACGACAGGATCATGCGCGACGCCGACATGGCGAAGCTGGACACGGTTGCGAAAATGGCCGGCGCCGACCAAGCGCTTTCCGGCAGCATCGTCTGGAGCGACAAGGAGTTGGGCTGGATCGCCGACTGGCGGCTGGGGAAGGCCGGCAAGACCTACGCCTGGCAAGTGCGCGGCGTCGGCTTCGACGAGGCGTTCCGTGTCGGCATGCGCGGTGCGGCGCAGATCCTTTCGGGCAACGGGAAACCCGAATAAGGACCCGACCGGATTGCTGGCACAAACGTGTCGCATTGGTCAGCACCACGGGTGCGTGATAAAAGCCGGCCAAACGAGAGTTTTGGCGATGAACAGATTCACCCCCGCAAAACCTGCCGGCGCGCGCAGCGTCGACGACATCACCGGCAGCCGCCGCTTGCGACGCATGCGCAAGGCCGACTGGTCGCGGCGCCTGGTGCAGGAGAACAAGCTTTCCGTCGACGACCTGATCTGGCCGATCTTCGTCGTCGACGGCAGACAAGTGCGCGAGCCGATCGCCGCCATGCCGGGCGTCTTCCGCCTGTCGATCGACCTTGCCGTCAAGGAGGCCGAACGCGCGGCGAAGCTAGGGATTCCCGCGCTTGCCACCTTTCCCAATGTGGACATTTCGCTGCGCGACGAGACCGGCTCGCATATCCTCGATCCCGACAACGTCATCAACCGCGCCACGCGCGCGATCAAGGACGCGGTGCCTGAGATCGGCGTCATCACCGACGCCGCGCTCGACCCGTTCACCAGCCATGGTCATGACGGCATTCTGCGCGACGGTCTCATCGTCAATGACGAGACGGTGGAACAGGTGACCGCGGCGGCCGTCATACAAGCAGCGGCCGGCGCCGACATCATCGCGCCGTCCGACATGATGGACGGCCGCATCGGAGCGATCCGCGACGCGCTCGACGCAAACGGTTTTCAGGACGTGGCGATCATGTCCTATGCGACGAAATTCGCCTCCGCCTTCTACGGGCCGTACCGCGAGGCGGTCGGCACGGCCGGCCTGCTCAAGGGCGACAAGAAGACCTATTACATCGACCACGCCAATTCCGACGAAGCGGTGCGCGAAGCCGAGCAGGACCTGGCCGAAGGCGCGGACATGCTGATGGTCAAGCCCGGCCTGCCCTATCTCGATATCATCCGCAGGCTGAAGGACGAATTTGCGATGCCGACCTTCGCCTACCAGGTGTCGGGCGAATATTCGATGATCAAGGCGGCGGGCGCCAATGGCTGGATCGACGGCGAAAAGGTCATGCTGGAATCGCTTCTTGCCTTCAAACGCGCCGGCTGCGACGGCATTTTGACCTATTTCGCCCCTGAGGTGGCGGAGATGCTGAGAGCATAGTTTCCCCAGCGCCTTCAAACCATATGCTCTTCATGGACCCACCGGCAAATGAGCCGGTATAGCGGCTGTCTCGGCAACCGCCATTTTGGCATCCGCACCAACCATCAGGCAACACTCTGGACATCGCATAGGCGAAGTACGGATATGCATCTTTTCGATGGGGGAAAATACCACTTGCAATTTGCAATCGGTTTGCTAGAAAGTAACTGCTTGCAAAACACAACTGGTCTGAGGAGGCTTTCCATGTCCAGACTTCGCGTCAACGCATTCACCTTGTCGCTCGACGGTTACGGCGCCGGTCCCGACCAGGATTTGAAAAACCCGCTCGGCGTCGGTGGGGAAGCCCTGCACAAATGGATGATCGGTACCCGCACCTTCCGCAAGATGGTGCTCGGAGACGATGACGGCACAACCGATATCAACGAGGCGTTCGCGGCGCGCAGCTTCGAGAATGTCGGCGCCTGGATCCTCGGCCGCAACATGTTCGGGCCGATCCGCGGCGAATGGCCTGACGAAAACTGGAAGGGCTGGTGGGGCGACAACCCGCCCTATCATGTGCCGGTCTTCGTGCTGACCCACCATGCGCGCGAGCCGATCGTCATGGAGGGCGGCACGACCTTTTACTTCATTACGGATGGCATCCATTCGGCGCTCGAGCAGGCAAGGGCAGCGGCCAATGGCAGCGATGTGCGGGTCGGCGGCGGCGTCGCCACCATCCGGCAGTACCTCCAGGAGAGGCTCATCGACGAGATGCATCTGGCGATCTCGCCGGTGCTGCTCGGCTCCGGCGAGCACCTCTTCGCCGGGATTGATATGCCGAAGCTCGGCTACGCGTGCAGCGAACAAGTAGCGACGCCGCTTGCCACGCATGTCGTCATCAAGCGGACTTAGGAATTAGTTGTCTGCGACAGTGGGAATTGGCAACCCTTGGTGCAGATCCTTTCTCCCCGTCACTATACGGGGAGAAGGACAAACTCTCGTTCAATACTTCTCGGGCACGTAGAGCTCGCGCGGCAGCACCTGGCGCTCGTATTCGGGATTGAAGACCCGCTCGGGCAGCGTGATCTCCTCGTGCGGCACCTCTTCATAGGGAACCTGCTGCAAGAGGTGGTCGATGCAGTTCAGCCGGGCGCGCTTCTTGTCGTTGCCCTCGACGATGAACCAGGGCGCCTCCGGAATGTTGGTACGGGCGAAGGTCTCTTCCTTGGCCTTGGTGTACTGTTCCCAGCGCACCCGCGACTGCAGGTCCATCGGCGACAGCTTCCACTGCTTCATCGGATCGTGGATGCGCATCAGGAAGCGCATCTGTTGTTCCTCGTCGGTGATCGAGAACCAGTATTTGACCAGCGTGATGCCCGAACGGACCAGCATGCGCTCGAACTCCGGCACGTCACGGAAGAATTCCTCCACCTGATCGGGCCCAGCGAAACCCATCACCCGCTCGACGCCGGAACGGTTGTACCAGGAGCGGTCGAACAGAACGATCTCGCCGCCGGCCGGCAGGTGCGGCACATAACGCTGGAAATACCATTGCGACGTCTCTCGCTCGGTCGGTGCCGGAAGCGCCACGACGCGGCAGATCCGCGGGTTGAGCCGCTGGGTGATGCGCTTGATGACGCCGCCCTTGCCAGCCGAATCGCGGCCTTCGAAGATCACCACAAGCTTCTTCTTGTGGTAGGCGACCCAGGATTGCAGCTTGATCAGCTCGGATTGCAGCCCGATCAGGTCGCGAAAATACTGCATGCGGTCGATAGAAGGCGGATGCGCGTTCTTGTAGATCCTGGCGATCTCCAGCGACAGCGCCGGTTCCGACATCTCCAGTTCATAGTCCTCGTCGAGCGTGTCGGCGAGTTCGGCTTCCAGCCAGTCCCGGGCGCCGGACTTGGGTATGGATTCATTCATCGGTGTTCCTCCATCTGCAAGCTGCCGCCTCCGGCAACGACCGGGCGCACTGGTCGCGTCCTGACGGCGGCGCGCAACGCCCTGATCGACTGAGTATAGGCCGGCAATGACGGTTTTATTGCAGGGGCACGCCACGGCCGCTCATCGGTGTGCTGGGGCCGGAGGGCGACAAGCCGCACGGATTGTCCTACAAATCCAGCAACCTGATCGGGCCATTCTTCTCAATCGCGAGGACTGACATGGAATACCGCACTCTCGGCCGTTCCGGCCTGAAGGTTTCGGCGCTGACGATGGGCACCATGACCTTTGGCGGCGCCGGCCCGTTCGCGGCTGTGGGCAACAGCGATCTCGCCGAGGCGAAGCGCATGATCGATCTGTGCATCGATGCCGGCATCAATCTCATCGACACGGCCAATGTCTATTCGGACGGCCTGTCGGAGGAGATCATCGGCGAGGCACTCGGCGGCAAGCGCAGGAACGACGTGCTGATCGCCTCGAAGGCGCGCATGCGCATCGGCGACGGTCCCAATGACGAAGGCCTGTCGCGCCATCATTTGATCCGCGAATGCGAGAAAAGCCTTAAGCGGCTCAAGACCGACGTCATCGACATCTATTTCCTGCACGAATGGGACGGCGTGACGCCACTCGAAGAGACCATCGCCGCGCTCGACACGCTGGTCGGCCAGGGGAAGATCCGCTATGTCGGCTGCTCCAACTATTCCGGCTGGCAGGTGATGAAGGCGCTCTCCATCAGTGACACCCGCCATCAGCCGCGCTTCGTCACCCAGCAGATCCACTACACGCTCGAAGCACGCGAAGCCGAATACGAGCTGCTGCCGATCTCGGTCGACCAGGGATTGGGCGTGCTGGTGTGGAGCCCACTGGCGGGAGGCCTGCTGTCGGGCAAGTATCACCGTGACAGCCCGACCGCGCGCCAGGTCGCCGGCTGGTCCGAACCGCCAATCCGCGACGAGGACCGGCTGTGGCGGATCGTCGATGTGCTGGTCGAAATCGGCAAGGCCCGCGGTGTGTCCGCCGCACAGGTGGCGCTTGCCTGGCTGCTTGGCCGGCCGGCTATCAGCTCGCTTGTGATCGGCGGGCGCAACGAGGCCCAGTTCAGGGACAATATCGCGGCGGCCAGCCTGACGCTGGCCGGCGAAGAACGTGATCGCCTCGACGCGGTCAGCCGCCCGCCCCTGCTCTATCCCTATTGGCATCAGCAGCTGACGGCAAAGGAGCGTTTCGGCGCCGCCGACCTTGTGATCGACCGAAGCAGCTTATAGGAACCCTGGTGCCGGCTCCGAGACGTCGGAAGGCGAACGACGCGTAGTCAGCCCACAAGAACAGCAAAAAAGGAGCCGCTATGGCACGAGCACCAAATTACGATCAGGAACGCAAAGAACGCGATCGCCAGAAGGCGGCCAAGAAGGCCGAAAAGCTGGCGGCCAAGGCTGCGGCGCGGGAGCGTCAGAAACCCGAGACTGACGCCGAGATTGAAACAGAGGAATGACGGCGCGCGGCGGCAATCCGGCCTGGATCAGGCCGGCGCCTTGTCGCTGACGAAGACGTCCACTTCACGCGCCGCCGCGATAAAGGCGCGCCTTGCGTTCATGGCCGGCTTGTCGCCGGCCAGCGCATCGTGGCAGGCCTGCAGCGCCGCGCGATGCTTGGGGGTGCGCTTGCCGGGCCAGCTGTTCATGAGATAGTCGGAAGCCTCGCGGGCCGAGCGTAAGAGCTGTGTACTTCCCGCCGTGACTGATTTGACGGTCACGGGTACTTCAAATCGGTTGTTTTCCATCGCCCGGTCCTACGCCATCGGCGTCCGCGAAGCGAGGCCGAAAGTGGGGCTCGGGGCCGGTGGTCCTTTTTTCGGCGGCGAGTGGCCTGCCCTGCAGGCCGCATTATGCCGCCACGACGGCAAATCCCCTGGCGCGAAGGCCGCGGCGATCATTGGCCAGCGACGTCAACAGACGGTCGCGACTGCCCACGATATGCTCCGAGAGCAAGCGCGCGGCTTCCTGTGCATCGCCGCTCCGCACGGCGGCCAGGACGGCGTGATGTTCGGCCCAGGCGCGGCCAAGGGCCGCTCCATCGCGTACCTCCAGCCAACGGGCGCGCGAAAGCCTGGTCATCGCGTCGCGGACGGCCCGAAACAGGAATTCATTGCCGGACAGTCGCGCCAGCTCGATGTGGAAATCCATGCCGACGCGATGCCATTCCTCGCGCGGAGTGTCGTCGTCGCAGGAGACGAGCATAGCCTCGATGACATCGACGGCACTTCTGTCGGCAAGCCCGCATGTCAGCCGCAAGGCCGCGACCTCGACCGCTTCGCGGTAGACCGCGATCTGCTCGAGTTCGGCCAGGTTGATGGGCGAGACCGTCCAGCCGCGCCCGTCCCTGCCGACCAGCCCTTCGGTTTCGAGCCGCAGCAGCGCAGCCCTGACCGGCGTGCGCGAGGCGCCGAAGCGGCTTTCGATCCAGCGCTCGGTGAGTTTCTCACCCGGGCCGATCTCAAGTCCAAGGATCATCTCGCGGAGCTGCCGTTCGACGTTGTGCATCTGCGACATCGTTGTTGCCTTTTCACGTGCCCGCATTGACAGCGGTCGGGCTGTGGGTCCATGACGGATACCGACTTGGTATCCCAAAATGGTATCCACAACAATCCCTGGCACACGCAGGCACGGCATGACGCAGAACGATACGGAACAGGGCGGCTACAATATCCACTGGCGGCGCAATCTCGCCGTCTGCTTCGCGGGTTCGTTCAGCACGCTCATCGCCATGACCCTGCTCTTGCCGTTCCTGCCCCTCTATGTCGAGCAACTGGGCGTCGAGGGCCATGCGGCGATCGTGCAATGGTCGGGCATCGCCTATGGGGCGACCTTCTTCGCGGCGGCGCTCGTTGCGCCGTTATGGGGACGGCTCGGCGACCGCTACGGCCGCAAGCTGATGCTGGTGCGCGCCTCCTTCGGCATGGCGATCTGCATGTCGCTGACCGGAATGGTCGAGACGGTCTGGCAATTGGTGCTGCTGCGCCTGCTGATCGGCTTTGCCGGCGGCTATTCCTCCGGCTCGACCATATTGGTGGCCATGCAGACGCCGAAGGACCGCTCCGGCTGGGCGCTCGGTGTCTTGTCCGCTGGCATCACGGCAGGTTCGCTGGTCGGCCCCTTGCTCGGCGGCGCGCTGCCGCCGGTAATCGGCATCCGCGCGACCTTTCTGTTGTCCGGCGGCGTCATCTTCCTTGCCTTCCTGGCGACGACATTCCTGATCAAGGAGAACCAGCGCCCGCAAGCAAGCAAAGCCGCGACGGCGGCAAAGCCGAAGAGCGGCTGGTCGCAAATTGCCGACAAGCGTCCGGTCGTGGCCATGCTGACGACCGGCATGCTGCTGGCCTTCGCCACCATGTCGATCGAGCCGATCATCACCGTTTATGTGCAGCAGCTGATCGAGGACCAGAGCCGGGTGACGCTCGTTGCCGGCGTGGTGATGTCGGCGGCCGCCCTTGGCGCAATCCTGTCGGCGTCATGGCTTGGCAGGCTCGCCGACCGCGTCGGTCACTGGAACGTCGTCGTCGGCGCGCTGGCCGTGTCGGCGCTGCTGCTCATTCCGCAGGCCTTCGTCACCGACGGCTGGCAACTGATCGGGCTGCGGTTCCTGATGGGCCTGGCGCTCGGCGGTTTGCTGCCTTGCATCACCAGCGTCATCCGCCACAACATTCCCGACGGCGTCGGCGGCAACGTGCTCGGCCTTTCGATCTCGGCCCAATATGTCGGCCAGGTCGCCGGACCGCTTGCCGGCGGTTTCGTCGGCGGCCATTTCGGCATGCGGGCGGTGTTTCTCGGCACGTCGGTGCTGATGGCGCTCGGCGCGGTCTACAACTGGATTGTCCAGGCGCGGCGGACGCGGCATATGTTGATGGAAGCGAGCAAGCCCTGACAAGCTGCCCAGCCAATCAACCGAAGGAGCGTCGACATGAACCTGGCCGAAACGACCGGCAGCCGTCTGCTTGTGCTCGCCGCCGGCATCGTGGGCGCGGCCGGCGTGGCGCTGTCGGCGGCCGCCGCACATCTCGGCGGCGCCTTCACCGGAACCGCGGCATCCTTCCTGCTGATGCATGCGCCGGTGTTTCTCGCCGTCGGTCTCCTCGACGCGAATCGCCCGCTGCGGTTAGCCAGCCTGGTGCTGCTCGTCGGGCTCGTGCTTTTCACGGGCGATCTTCTCGCCCGCGATTTCCTCGGATCGAGGCTTTTTCCGATGTCGGCGCCGATCGGAGGCACCCTGCTCATCGCAGGCTGGCTGACCATAGCTGTCTCCGCCGTGGTGCGTCGGCGACCCTGAGATGCGCGGCCGGTTTCAATCCCGGCGACGTTCAAGCCGGATCCAAAGATCGCGGTTGCGCGCCGAGAGCGTCGTGCGGCGCGGCGCCTCTGGCCGCTCCGCGGCCGGGCCGATGCCCCAATAATTGCGATAGATGTCGTCGAACAGATGCTTCATGGGATGCATGGCTCTTCTCCTCTTGATTTAGATTGAATCGATCCAATCGGCCGACGCAAAAAATTTCACGCCAATCAGCTCCGCTTGCGCGCCACCAGGAAGCGCAGATCGCGAATCCACGGGCTTCCGCCGCGGCGGCTGGACTTTTTGGCGGCCGACCCGATGCTCCAGTCGTTGCGGTAGATGTCTTCGAACAGATAGTTAACAGGATGCATGGCGCACCTCCCATCTAGGTTTAATCCAGCAGGCAGATCTTAGTTGGATCGATTCAAAGATAGGCCTATGGAAGCCGCCGGTCAAGCAAAATTTGAATCGATCCAACGAAAGTGCTAGATGCAAATCGGGAACGTGCTAAATGCATGTCAGGAGGCACGCGCAAATGGCGTCACTCACCGCAGGCAATCGACGACCCGTCCGGCTGGCCGACATCGCCAAGGCCGCCGGTGTTTCGCATGGCACTGCCTCCAATGTTTTCAGCCGCCCCGAGATCGTGCGCGAAGAGGTCCGCGAACGCGTTCGCGCGACAGCCGAGGCGATGGGCTATGCCGGCCCCGACCCCAAGGGCCGCCTGCTGCGGGCCGGGAAGGTCAACGCCATTGGCGTGGCCACCGCGGAGCCCCTCTCCTATTTCTTCGAGGATCCCTTCGCGCGCGTGATGATGGCGGGTATCTCGCAGGCCTGCGATGCGACCGGGGCCGGGATCTCGTTAGTCTCGGCCGCCAACACCGAACAGCTTGCCTGGAATATCCAGAGCGCCCTTGTCGACGGCTTCATCGTCTTCTGTATCGAAGGCGGCTCGCGCCTTGTCGAATTGGCGCGTGAGCGCAAACTGCCCTTCGTGGCGCTGGACCTGGATTCGGAGGATGGATCCGTCGCGGCGATCGGCGTCGACAACATCGCCGGCGCCAGCCTGGCGGCGCGCCATCTGACGGAACTCGGGCATCGCCGCTTTGCCGTGCTGGCGCTGCCTTTCGCCGACGGCAGGACAGGCATCATTTCGCCCGAGGAGCTTCGCGCCGCGGCCTATGCGGGGACACGCGATCGCCTCACCGGCTATTTCCGGGAGCTTTCGCGGGTTGGCATCGATACATCCAAAGTGCCCGTCTACGAAACCGCCAACGATGCCGCCACCACAAAGGCGGGGCTGGAAACGATCTTTGCTTCCGGCGAACCACCCACGGCCATCCTGGCGATGTCGGACAGGATCGCCTTGGCAACGCTTGAATGGCTGAGCGCGCGCGGGCTGAATGTCCCCGATGATGTTTCGGTCATCGGTTTCGACGGTGTTCCCGAAGCAGCGCTATCCGAGCCGCCACTGACCACCGTCGCACAGCCGATCGCCGAGATGGGCCGGCTTGCGGTCAAGGCGATCCTGGAAAACGACGGCAAGGTCAGTCGGCAATTGCTGCCGGTCGAACTGATCGTGCGCGCCTCCTCGGCTCCACCGCGCCGCTGAACCGGCTCGCCGACCTCAGCGGTTGGCTCTAGCCACGGCCGAGATACCGAACGACGCCTGGACGGGTTTGGCGTCCTTTTGCGTCGTCCTGGCTTTCCCCGAACCGCCGATGGTCGACAACCATTCGAGATAGAAAGCGAGCGCGAACTGCATGGCGATGCCGGCGGCGAGCAACAGGCTGTCATAAGCGAGGCCGCCGGGATTGATCAGTTTCATCACCTGGGCAACCATGGCGATCAGCGTGCCGGCGATGAACACCGGCAGCGAACGCTTGCCGAGTATCGCCAGCGGATGGTCGGGGCCGGTGCGGAACAGGTTCGAGACCGCAGGCAGTGCCACCACCAGATAGCTGACCGCCAGGATGTGCAGCAGCCGCGGGAGCGACAGGAATGTCTTGTCGAAGCCGGTCAGCACCACCGGCAGGTCGAACCAGGTCACCTGGCCCCAAAGCGGACTATGCACCCATGCCAACGCGGCCAGCACATAGGCCGCGGCGGCACCGATCAGCCAGCGGTTGGCTGGAATGACGCCGCCGCGCCTGACATGCAGCATGGCGGCAAGGCCGATGTTGAACAGGAACTGCCAGGACAGCGGATTGAGGAACCAGAGGCCGGGCTCGGGATAGTTCGGCGGGGCGATCTGCCAGATGCCGGCAACAAGCCACAGCAGGCCGGACACGGTCAGCGCTGCAAGCGGCCTGTGGCTGATGAACAGCAAGAAGGCCGGCGCCAGCAAAAGCAGCACCGCGTAGACCGGCAGGATGTTGTTGTAGCCGAGTTGGTGGCCGAGCGTGACGATGCCGACCAGCACCTCGGGCGTGTCCTTCATCAGCGGTTCGATGTTGATCAGCTTCAGCAGTTCCGGCCGCCGGCCGAACACCGCCGCGGCACAGAACAATGCCATTACCGCCATCGTGGTGACGATATGGGCGATATAGAGCACGCCTGCCCGCCGCCACATTTTCAGCGTCGCGAGCAGCCGGCCTCCCGGGCGGAACTTCGTGCCATAGGCAAGCGCGACCGAAATGCCCGATATCAGCACGAAAGCCTCGGCCGCATCCGAAAAGCCGAAATTCTTGTAGGTCAGGGTGTCGAAAGCCGTGCCCGGCACATGGTCGACGAAGATCGTCAGCAGCGCGAGCGCACGCAGCACATCGATGCGCGTATCGCGCTCGGTTGGAACTGGGGTGGTCATCGACAAAAGGCCTCAAAGCTGGTTGTTCATGCCCAGCAATGCGACCCCCGGCGCACCGCTTCGATTCCTCCGCGATGGAGTATATCGGCGCAGAAACGGACTGAAATGCGCCCGGTTCAATCAACTTTCGCGGAGCATGAAAATATTGCGTTTTGAAGCCGGCAAATTGAGTGAAACGAAATGTAATCAAAAGGATACGGCATGAGCGATACAAGCGTCGAAAACAGCCTGCCGCGGCTGGATCTGGCCTTTCCCTATCGCTTCTTCGGATCCGGCGGGGCCAGCGACGAATGCCTGTTCCTGCTGCATGGATCAGGTGTCGACGAGACGACCCTGGTGCCGCTGGCGAGGCAGATCGCACCGCATGCCTGCCTGGTCGCCGTGCGTGGCCGCATCGTCCAGGACGACGGCTTCCGCTGGTTCGAGCGGATCACGCCGACCAGCTTCGAGCAGGCCAGCATCCGCCGCGAGACGGCCGCTTTCGCACGCTTCATGGCCGAGGCCATGAAGCGGCACCGGATCGATCCGAAGCGCGCGGCTTTCCTCGGCTATTCCAACGGCGCCAATCTGGTTTCCAGCCTGATGCTGCTCCATCCCGGCCTTGTCGGACGGGCGGCACTGCTGCGGCCGATGCCGGTGCTGGACGAGACGCCGGCAACCGATCTGACCGGCATCAAGGCGCTGATTGTCGCCGGCGCCGCCGACCTGACCTACGGACCCTTCGCGCCGGCCCTGGTAACGCTGCTCAGCCAGCGCGGCGCCGAGGTCGACGCGCGTATCGTCGCTTCGGGCCATGAAATCGGCGACCCCGATGCCGCGATCGTGCGGCAATGGCTTGCCCCGCCCGCTCCTGCCGCCTGACGGGCAAGACGCGGATCGCCGCGCTCAGCCTCCTTCAGCGATGCCGGCCTGCGCCCCGGCAATCAGCAAGTCGAGGCCGCTTTCGAACAGCGCCTCGTGACCGCCCGCACGATAATCGGCCAGGGCCTGGCTGAGCAGCGGGTAACCGCTTGCCTTGGCATCGAGCGCCGCACCTCGACCCGGGCCGGCCGGATATTCTGCCTGTTCCTCGAGGACGCAGCCCACCGTGTAGCGCCCGACGATCATCAGCAACCGCATGGCCATGACGGAAGGCATGCCGGCCTCGCGCAGAAAAGTGAGCAACCGTTCGACATGTTCGAGATCGCCCGGATCGGCCTCGGTACCGGCATGGACGCGCGCACCGTCGCGATAGGCCATCAAGGCGCCGCGGAAGCTGCGGGCGTTGTTGCGTACGAATTCCTGCCAGCTCTCGCCCGGCAGCGGTACCTGATGTCCATGGCCGCGCCGCAGGATCTCCTCGTTCATTGCGTCGAGCAGGGCGCGCTTGTTCCTGAAATGCCAGTAGAGTGCCGGCTGCTGGACCTTGAGCCGCTGCGCCAGCAGCCGGGTCGAGAGCGCATCGATGCCGACGTCGTTCAACAGCTCGAGCGCCTGCGCCACGATCAGCGCCTTGTCCAGCTTCATATGCACCTCGCTTGCCCAGCCAATTTATCGGTGATAAACGCTACCTTATCACCGATAAACTTTAGGAAAGAAGCATCTCGATGAAAAGGGCCTATCTCGTCGTGCTGACGGCAATGGCGCTGGACGCGGCCGGCATCGGGCTGATCATGCCGGTGCTGCCGGGGCTGTTGCGCGGGGTTGGCCATGTCGAGGACATTGGCTGGATTTTCGGCGCGTTCCTCGCCGCCTATGCCGCAATGCAGGTGCTGTTTTCGCCCCTGCTCGGCGCGTTGTCCGACCGCTACGGCCGCCGGCCGGTGCTGCTTCTGTCGCTTGCCGGGTCGATGCTGGATTATCTGTTCATGACCTTCGCGCCGTCGCTGCCGCTGCTGTTCGTCGGCCGACTGATCGCCGGCCTAACGGGCGCCAGCATGGCGGTGGCCTCCGCCTATATGGTCGACATCAGCAGCGAAGAGCGGCGCGCCCGCGCCTTCGGCCATCTGAGCGCCGCTTTTGGCGTCGGGTTCATCGCCGGTCCGGCGCTCGGCGGCCTGCTCGGCGATGTCTGGCTGCGCGCGCCGTTCCTGGCGGCGACAGGGTTCACCGGCATCAATCTGGTGCTGGCCTTCCTTCTGCTGCCGGAGCCGGAGCGGGTCGGCGGCACAGGCGAGCCGCTGTCGTTCAACCCGCTGGCGCCGCTGCGTTGGGCCCTGACTTTTCCGGCCCTCCTGCCGCTGCTCGGCGCCTTTGCCGTGCTCGGCCTTGTCGGCGAAGTCGGCGGCACCGTCTGGGTTCTCTACGTGCAGGACAAATTCCGCTGGAGCCTTTTCACTGTGGGCATCTCGCTGGCATTGTTCGGCCTCTTCCATGCCGGAGCCCAGGGTTTCGTCGCCGGACCGATCGCCGAGCGCTGGGGCGAAAGGCGAGCGCTCATGGTCGCCATCCTTGCCGACAGCACGGCCTATGTGTCGATCGCGCTGGCCTGGCAAGGCTGGATGGCGTTCGCGCTGTTGCCGCTTTTCTGTCTCGGCGGCATCGGAGCCCCGGCGCTGCAATCGTTGCTGACGTCACGTGTCGCGGCAGATCACCAGGGGCGATTGCAAGGTGTGCTCACCAGCATGACGAGCCTGGTCTCGGTGTTCGGACCACTCGTGATCGCCATGCTCTATTTTCGCACTCGAATGGTCTTCCCAGGCATGGTGTGGGTCGCGGGCGCGACCCTCTATGTCCTCTGCCTGCCCCTGCTGCTCGCAACCGGATTGCCCACGGCCAAACGGGAGGCGGCGGAGTGAGGATAATAGTGGCCGGCGACAGGGTTATCCCTGCCCCATCCTGTTCCAGGCGTCCAGCCCGGCGATCTTATAGGCCTCGGCCAGCGTGGGATAGTTGAATGTATTGTTGACAAAGAAGTCGACCGTGCCACCCAGATTGATCACCGCCTGGCCGATGTGAATCAGTTCGGTGGCGCCCTCGCCGACGATATGCGCGCCGAGCAAGCGGCGTGTCTCGATCGAGAACAGAAGCTTCAGGAAGCCGGTGTTGACGCCCATGATGTGGCCCCGCGAGGTCTCGCGGAAACGGGCCACGCCAACCTCGTAGGCGGCGCCGCTCTCGCGCACCTGTTCCTCGGATTGGCCGACGGTGGAGATCTCGGGCACCGCGTAAATGCCATAAGGAAAGGTTTCCGGCGGCGGCGGCAATGTCACGCCGAAAGCATGGCACGCGGCTACCCGGCCCTGCTCCATCGAGGTGGAGGCCAGGCTCGGAAAGCCGATCACGTCGCCGGCGGCGTAAATGTTGGGCACGCTGGTCTGGAAGGTGTGCGGATCGACCTTGATGCGTCCCCTGGAGTCAGCCTCGATGCCGACCGCATCGAGGCCGAGGCTACCGACATTGCCGGTGCGGCCCGCGGCGTAGAGCACGATCTCGGAACGTATGGTGCGCCCGTCGGCCAGCGTGACCTCTGCATGGTCGGGCCTGGAGGCAATCTCCTTCACGGCGCTTCCCAGCCGGATGGTCATGCCGCGGTCGCGCATCTGGTGGATGAAGTCGTCGACGATCTCGCGGTCGACGAAATCGAGGATCGTGTTGCGCGGCTCGACCAGCGTCACCGGCACGTCGAGTGCCGAAAAGATCGTCGCGTATTCGACGCCGATGACCCCGGCGCCGATGACCGTCAGCGTGCGCGGCAAGCGGTCGAGCTCGAGCATTTCGTCACTGTCGAACACGCGGCTCTTGTCGAACGGCACGTCGCCCGGCCGGTGCGGCCTGGTGCCGACGGCGATCAGCGCATTGGCGAAGCCGACCTCGCTGTAGTCGCCATTGTCCGATGTCAGGCTGACCCTGTTGGGCCCGAGAAATTTCACCGCGGCGCGGGAGCTCTTGACCGTGTTGCGCATGAACTGGTGCTGCAGCACCTCGACCTCGTGGTCGAGCGTCTTGTGCAGGCGCTCGACCAAGTCTCCGACCGAGATGTCCTGCTTAACCCGATAGCCGCGCCCATAGAAGCCGCGCTCACGCCAGCCCGAGAGATTGAGCACGGTTTCGCGCAGCGTCTTCGACGGAATGGTGCCCGTGTGCACGGAAACGCCGCCCAGGCGCCGCCCCCTGTCGACGACCAGTACCGATTTGCCGAGTTTGGCCGATTGTACAGCGGCACGACGGCCGGAAGGGCCGCTGCCAATGACCAGCATGTCGTAATCCATCCTGCCCGTCCCTGCCCCTTGGCGCTTTTGGTGCGCCGCAACAAGCTAACGCCATGTCAGGCGCGAATTCAACCGGCCCGCCGGCCGCTTCCCCCGCCTTGCGCACCGGGAAAGGCTCGATCTTGATTCCGCCATCAGCCTTTACCATTTTCCCAGCAGGTGGGGCGCAGGCTAAGCAGGCCCCTGTTACGAGGAAATTACATGAACGCTCGCGTTCTCGACGGTGAAATCATCAATACCAGGCTCGACGACGTGAGGGCCTATGAAGGCGTACGCACGCGGCGTGTCCTGGCGGTCATGATCGACTATGTCATTGTCGCGCTGCTCATCATCCCTGTCGCCATATTAGTGTTCTTCCTCGGGCTTTTGACCCTCGGCCTTGGCTGGATGCTGTTCGGCGTCCTGGTCCCGGCCGTCGCGATTCTCTACATCTGGAACACGCTTGGCAGCGCCAACCAGGCGACCACGGGCATGAAGATGATGGGCATCCGGCTCGATCGGCTCGACGGCAGGCCGATCGACGGGCTCACGGCAGTGGTCCATTCGGTGCTGTTCTGGGCCGGCAACGTCATCCTGTCGCCGCTGGTGCTGCTGGTGACGCTGTTTTCCGATCGCAAGCGCACGCTGCACGACCTGCTGCTCGGCACGGTGGTCAGCCGCACCGGCCGCTGAGGCGCATTTTCGCAGGCATCGCCGCGGCGTCGGCACAAATGTGAAGGCGTCCGCATGGCCACGCCTTCACAATCCTGTTGAATTTTTCGCTTTCCGCGCCAAAGGTAGAGCGATTCGAAGGAGTGTTTCCGAGACTCGATGACGCAGCACCCGACCCAGTCGCCGCAGTTCTTCCTGACCGCGCCGTCGCCGTGCCCCTATCTCGACGGCCAGTTCGAGCGCAAGGTGTTCACGCATCTGGTCGGCGACAAGGCGTCAGAGATGAATGATCTCCTGACCCAAGGCGGGTTCCGCCGCTCCCAGAACATCGCCTACAGGCCGGCCTGCGAAACCTGCCGCGCCTGCGTCTCCGTGCGCATCCTGGCGCAGGAATTCGTCGCCAGCCGCAACATGAAGCGCGTGCTGCAGCACAATTCCGATCTCGTCGGCGCCATGCACAATGCCGAGCCCTCGACCGAACAATATTCGCTGTTCCGCAGCTATCTCGATGCCCGCCACCGCCGCGGCGGCATGTCGGACATGACGGTTCTGGACTACGCCATGATGGTCGAGGACACCCATGTCGACACCAAGGTCATCGAATATCGCCGGCGCGGGCCCGATACTTTCATCACCGGCAAGGGACAGGGCGAGCTGATCGCGGTGGCGCTCACCGACAAGATGGCCGACGGCCTGTCGATGGTGTATTCCTACTTCAATCCCGACTTCGAGGAGCGGTCTCTCGGCACGTTCATGATCCTCGATCACATCGCTCGCGCCAGGGCGATGGGGCTGCCCCATGTCTACCTGGGATACTGGGTCAACGGCTCGCGCAAGATGAATTATAAGATGCGCTTCATGCCGCAGGAGCATCTCGGCCCGAAGGGCTGGGAGCGCTACACCAACGAAGCGGTCTCACGCTGAGTTTTTCCAAGATCCACGTTTAACTGTTTCAACGCAGGGGATGCTGGTCTTTCAGCCGCTTGGCGGGAGAGTGCGTCATTGGCCGATCGGCTGTCCCATCTGTATTTCATTACGAAAGTTTGCAAATGACGTCCCACAGCGACCACCAGAAGGGCCTTCTGATAACCGCCATTGGCGGCCTGACGCTGACCCTCGACATTCCGCTGATCCGCCTCGCCGATGGCGGCGCATGGACGATCCTGCTCTTGCGCGGGGCCGCCACCTTCATCGCCGCAATGATCATCTGGGCTGTCTGGCGGGCGCTGAGCCGAAACGCGCCCGAGCTCATTCCAGGCTGGTCGGGACTTGCGGCCGCGATATGCTACGGGCTGACCTCGATCACGTTCGTCACCGCCGTCTTCTACACCTCGACCGCCGACCTGGTGTTCATCCTGGCCTTCAACACGGTGTTCGCTGCGCTCTTGTCCTGGTTGTTTCTCCAGGAAAAGCCGCGGGCGGTGACGCTCGCGGCGATGCTGGTCATGATCCTCGGCGTGCTGGTAATCGTCGGCGGATCTGTCGGCACCGGACACCTGTTCGGCAATTTCATGGCGCTGTGTTCGGCCTTCTTCATTTCCGTGGCCATCACCATTTCGCGGGCCAGCGGCAAGGACATGGGCTTCACGGCGCTCGTCGGGGTGGTTCCGTCGCTCGTGCTGGCGGCCTTCATGGTGTCAGGTGAAGGCATCCATGTGAGCGCGCCCTGGTGGATCATCTTTAATGGCGCCGTGATCATGCCGATTTCGTTCTTCTGCCTGGCGGCCGGCCCCAAATACATCTCCGGACCGGAAGTGGCGATGTTCTACCTTCTGGAGACCGTGCTGGCACCGGTGTGGGTATGGCTGATCTTTTCCGAAACGCCGTCACGCAACAGCCTGATCGGCGGCGCGATCCTGATCGTCACATTGGTGGTCCATTCGGTGTGGCAGTTGCATGACGGACGCAGGCGCCGCGCCGCCCTTGCGGTGCGTCATCCGGCCTGAATCTTCTTCGCCTCGCCGTCGATCTCGATCAGCGACGGCGAGCCTTCCTGTTCAGGGGAAGCAGGCATCTCGTCCATCATTTCCACCTCGCGCAGCCATTCGCGCCAGATCGCCACCAGCAGTGCCATCAGCACCGGGCCGATGAACAGGCCGAGAAAGCCCATCGTCTTGACGCCGCCGATCAGGCCGAAAAAGGTCGGCAGGAAGGGCAGTTTTATCGGCCCGCCGACGAGCTTCGGTCGCAAGGTCTTGTCGACGATGAACAGTTCGACCGTCCCCCAGATGAACAAAGCCAGGCCGGCCACCGGTGAGCCGCTGGCAGCGAGATAGATCGAAACCAGCGTGAAGGACAGCGGTGCCCCGCCGGGAATCAGCGCCATGACCCCGGTGAGCGCGCCAAGCGTCACGGGCGACGGCACGCCGGCCAGCCAGTAGGCGATGCCGAGCACCAATCCCTCGCCGATGGCGATGACGGTCATGCCGGTCACGGTCGAGGAAATGGTCGCCGGCACGACCCGCGAGATGCGCTCCCACCTCGTCGGCAGGATGCGCTCGCCCAGGCGATCGACCTGGCCCGCGAAATGCTCGCCGTCGCGATAGGCGAAGAACAGCGCGATCATCATGAACAAAAGCGTCAAAAGCAGGCCGAAGGCGCTGCCGCCAGCGGCAAGGACGCCGCGATAGATGCTGCCGATATTGGCGCCGCTGACCAGTTGGATCAGTTCGCCGATGCCGCCGGGATGGCCGAGATTGGTCGTCCATTGCTGGTTCAGCCATTCTCCTACGATAGGCAGCGTGGCGATCCAGTGCGGTGTCGGGGCGCCGTGCCGGTTGGTCTCGATCGCCCAGCCGACCCATTCGCGCACCTCGTTGATGGCGTAGGTGCCCGCGAGCGCGATCGGTATGACCAGGAAGGCAAGGATGAACAATATGGCGAAGGTGGCGGCGATGGTGCGGTTGCCGCCGACACCGGCCAAAAGCCGCCGGTAAAGCGGCCAGCTTGCGAAGGCGATGACCAGCGCGGCCAGCACCGGGAACAGGAAGCCGTGGAAGAAATAGACGCCGGCGGCAACGATCAGCACCAGCAGCCAGCGCGCCGCCGAGAGCGGTGGGATGACGGCGGCTCTGAGCGGCGTCGACAGACCGAACAGGCGCTGCCCCGGTTTCTGGATTTTCGCTTCCTTCAAACGCTCGTCTCTCCCCGGCCATCCCGCGGCTTATGCTCTGACATAGTGCAGCAATCGTGACGATAGTTCAAAAGGTGATGGTGAAGCTGCGGATCTCCCCCTCGAGGGGGAGATGGCCGGCAGGCCAGAGGGGGTAGCCGCGCGTAAGGCGCTAGCATTCTTTGTTCAAAGCAATGAGGTTGCGTCCAGTCGAACCGACCCCCTCTGTCGACTTCGGCGGCATCTCCCCCTCGAGGGGGGAGATTACCCAAATTTCCCGGTCCTCGGGAAACCCTTCGGCACCATGCGGCCAGCCGACGCGCGGGCGCCGATCCATTCGGCCAATTCCTCGCGCGACCTTGTAAAGGTGCGGTCGGCCGAATCCTGCCAGGAAAGACCGGTCTCCAGCGTAAATGGCTTGAGATCAAGAAGCCCGCCATCCTTGTATTTCTGCAGCCGCACGCCCTTGCCGCGGCTCATTTCCGGAATGTCGGACAGCGGAAACACCAGCATCTTTCGGTTCTCGCCGACGATAGCCAGATGATCGCCGCCGACCGGCACGCAGCGCTTGGCTTCGTCGGGCGCCTTGACGTTCATCACCTGCTTGCCCTTGCGGGTGTTGGCGACGACCTCTTCCTCCGGCACGATGAAACCGTTGGCGTCATGCGAGACCAGCAGCAGCTTGCGCTTCGGATCGTGGACGAAGGCGGTGACGATGTCCTGGTCATTGTCCATGTCGACGATGATGCGGATCGGCTCGCCATGGCCGCGCCCGCCTGGCAGCCGATCGGCGCCGATGGTGTAAAATTTGCCGCCGGTGGTGAACACCAGGATCTTGTCGGTCGTCTGCGCATGGAAGGCGAGTTTCAGGCTGTCGCCTTCCTTGAACGCAAGCTGCGAATGATCGGTCAGATGACCCTTCATCGCACGCAGCCAGCCCTTTTCCGAGACCACCACGGTGACCGGCTCGCGCTCGATCATGGCATGTGCGATGTCGGTCAGGTCATGCTCGGGCGCATCGGCGAACTGGGTGCGGCGCTTACCGAGCTCGGTCTCGGGGCCGAATTTGTCCCGCAGGCTCGCAACCTCCCACTTGATCGTCCCCCATTGCTTGGCTTCGGACGCAAGCAGCGCCTCGATCTGCTTCTTTTCGGCAGTGAGGCCGTCGAATTCCTTGCGGATCTCGAATTCTTCCAGCTTGCGCAGGGCGCGCAGGCGCATGTTGAGAATGGCTTCGGCCTGGGTGTCGGTGAGGGACCAGCGGGCCATCATGACCTGCTTGGGCTCATCCTCCTCGCGGATGATCTTGATCACCTCGTCGATATTGAGATAGGCGATCAGGTAGCCGGCAAGGATCTCCAGCCGTCTTTCGATCTCGCCGAGGCGATGTTTCGAGCGGCGGATCAGCACGTCGCGGCGATGCTCGAGCCATTCCTGCAGCACGCCCTTCAGCGACAGGACATTGGGCACCTTGCCGCGCGACAGCACGTTCATGTTGAGCGGGAAACGGCTTTCAAGCTCGGTGAGCTTGAACAGCGATTCCATCAGGATGCCGGGATCGACGGAACGGCTCTTGGGCACCAGCACGACGCGGATGTCCTCGGCGCTCTCGTCTCTGATGTCCTCGAGCAGCGGCAATTTGCGCGCCATCAGGAGCTCGGCGATCTTCTCGATCAGCCGCGCCTTCTGCACGCCATAGGGGATTTCGGTGACGACGATGCTCCAGGTGCCCCTGCCCTGGTCTTCCTGGCTCCATTTTGCCCGCACGCGAAAGCCGCCACGGCCGGTTTCATAGGATTCGAGGATGGAGGCTCGGCTATCGACGATGATGCCGCCGGTCGGGAAATCCGGGCCCTGGACGAAATCCATCAGCTTGGCCACCGGCGCGTCCCGATGCTCGATCAGGTGAAGGGCGGCGTCGCAAAGTTCGGCCGCGTTGTGCGGCGGGATCGATGTCGCCATGCCGACAGCGATGCCGGACGAGCCATTGGCCAGCAGATTGGGGAAGGCGCCCGGGAGCACCACCGGCTCCTCGTCCTCCTCATTGTAGGTCGGCCGGTAGTCGACGGCATCCTCGGTGATGCCCGCGAGCAGCTCGGTCGCCACATCGGTCATGCGCGCTTCGGTGTAGCGCATGGCGGCGGCGTTATCGCCGTCAATGTTGCCGAAATTGCCCTGGCCGTCGACCAAGGGGTAGCGCATCGAGAAATCCTGCGCCAGCCGCACCAGCGCATCGTAGATCGACTGGTCGCCATGCGGGTGGAACTTGCCCATCACCTCGCCGACGATACGAGCGCATTTGGCGAAGCCTTGGTCGGGGTTGAGGCGCAGCAGGCGCATGGCGTGCATGATGCGGCGATGGACGGGCTTCAGCCCGTCGCGGACATCGGGCAGCGCCCGGTGCATGATGGTCGACAGCGCATAGGCAAGATAGCGCTCTTCGAGCGCCTTCTTCAGATCGACCGGTTCGATGTGATCGCCGCCACCATTGTCAGGCGGCAAAAGCCTTTTTCCCATGGGCTGGAACTAGCCGAGCGGGTGATTCGCGGCAAGAGGGCAAGCCTTGAAGTGGGTGCATGCCCTGCCCTGCAACACGAAGCCGCAGGCAAGCCCGCCAGCCAACATCAATCCGTTACATGCCGTCTCTATTGCGAAGCGCGACGACGCCGGGCGGCCCGGTCTCCAGCATGTTCGGATCGAGTTTGCCTTTCGCCGCGATTTTTGACCATTGTGGCGGGATGCGCCTTTTTCCCGTCCAGTTCGTCACTGAAGGGTGATGGCGCCAAAAATTGAAAAATAATTTTCAGGACACTCGCAGGGGCATTCGCGATGACAATCAAACGCTCGACTCTCAGGAAATTCGCCTTTTCGACCTTCTTGCTCACACTGCCGCTGAACGCGGCGCTCGCCCAGGACACCGCGGTCGCCGACCGGCTGAAGGCGGCACTTGCCGCGCAGGGCGTCAACATCTCCTGGACCGGCGTGACCGGCGACAACGCCAGCATGGTGTTGCAGGGCGTATCCATCAAACCGGGCGCGGAAAAAGAAGCCCTTGCGATCGGCGACGTCAAACTCGAAGGCGTGACCGAAGCCAATGGCGGCTATGATATCGCAACCGTGTCGACCTCGGCATTCGAACATAGCACGGACGGCGTCACCCTCAATTTAAGCCCCCTCGTCATCCACGACATGATGGTTCCGGCCAGCGGCGCCAGCGGCCCGCTGGGCTCGCTGATGATGTACAAGTCCGCCGAACTCTCGAACATGAGGGTCAAGATCGCCGACAAGACCGCTTTCTCGATGGACGGGCTTGCCATCGAAATCACGCCGCCGGCCGACGGCCAAGCGATGAAATTCACCGGCACCACCGAGAAGTTCAATGCCGACCTGACGCTGGTCGAGGATCCCAAGTCGAAGGAAGTCATCAACGCACTCGGCTACCAGAACATTGCGGGCAATTTCGAGATGGCCGGCACCTGGCAGCCCACTGACGGCAAGATGGAGCTGTCGAAATACAACATTTCGGTCAAGAATGCCGGCACGCTCGGCATGACCTTCGATCTCGGCGGCTACACGCTCGACTTCATCAAGTCGCTGCAGGAAATGCAGAAGAAGATGGCCGCCCAGCCCGAAGGGGCCGACAACTCGGCGCAAGGCATGGCCATGCTCGGCCTGTTGCAGCAGCTTTCCTTCAACAGCGCCTCGATCCGTTTCGACGACGATTCTCTGACGGGCAAGGTGCTGGACTATGTCGGCAAGCAGCAAGGCATGTCGGGCAAGGATATCGCCAACCAGGCCAAGGCGATCGTGCCGTTCGGCATGGCGCAGCTCAACAATCCCGAGCTGACGGCGCAGGTAACGGCGGCGGTCGGCAAATATCTCGACGATCCGAAGAGCCTCGAAATCTCGGCTAAGCCGCCGGCGTCGGTGCCGTTCGCACTGATCATGGCGGGCGCCATGTCCAATCCGACCGACCTGCCGAAGACGCTCGGCGTCACCGTCAAGGCCAACGAAGACTGATCGAAGCGACCTCGACTTGCTTCAAGATACGAAAAGCCCGGCAGCGATGCCGGGCTTTTGTCTGCGATTCTCAATCGAACGAGTCACTTCGGAGGCTTCTTTAAAGCGCCGTCCGAAGCGCCATCATGCCTCTTTCTTGATCGGTGCGACACGCAGCGACAAGTCGCGAAGCTGCTGCGGCGTGGCTTCCGACGGCGCATTCATCAACAGGTCGTAAGCCTGCTGGTTCATCGGGAACATGGTGATCTCGCGCAGGTTCTTGGCGCCCACCAGCAACATCACGACGCGGTCGATGCCGAATGCCGCTCCGCCGTGCGGCGGGGCGCCGTACTGAAACGCACGGTAAAGGCCGCCAAAGCGCTCCTCGACGGTCTGGCGATCCAGTCCGACCATCTCGAAGGCCCTGACCATGGTTTCGGGCAAATGGTTGCGGATGCCGCCCGAGGCAATCTCGAAGCCGTTGCACACGGCGTCGTACTGGAATGCCTTGATGCCGAGCGGCTCCTGGTTGTTGAGGGCGTCGATGCCGCCCTGCGGCATCGAAAACGGATTGTGGGCGAAATCGATCTTCTTCTCGTCCTCGTTCCACTCGAAGAACGGAAAGTCGACGATCCAGCACAGCTCGAAACGGTCGCGGTCGACCAGGTTCAGTTCCTCGCCGGCGCGGGTGCGCGCAGCACCCGCGAAGGAGACGAATTTCTTGGGATCGCCGGCGACGAAGAAGGCGGCATCGCCATCGGCAAGGCCCAGCTGAAGGCGGATCGCCTCGGTGCGCTCCTCGCCGATGTTCTTGGCAAGCGGACCCGCGCCTTCGAGTTTCTCGCCTTCCTTGCGCCAGAAGATGTAGCCCAATCCGGGCTGCCCCTCGCCTTGCGCCCAGCTGTTCATGCGGTCGCAGAAGGCACGGCTGCCCCCGGTCTTGGCCGGAATGGCCCAGACCTCGGCCTTGGGATCGTTGGCCAGGATGTTGGCGAAGACCTTGAAGCCGGAATCACGAAAATGGTCGGAGACCGCCTGCATCTCGATCGGGTTGCGCAGATCCGGCTTGTCGGTACCGTATTTGCGCATCGCAACATCATAGGGAATGCGCGGCCAGTCCTTCGTGACGGGCTTGCCGTTGGCAAAGGCCTCGAAGACCGATGTCATCACCGGCGCCATGGTGGAAAGCACGTCATCCTGCTCGACAAAGCTCATTTCGAGGTCGAGCTGGTAGAATTCGCCGGGCAGGCGGTCGGCGCGCGGATCCTCGTCGCGGAAGCAGGGCGCGATCTGGAAATAACGATCGAAACCCGAGACCATGATCAGCTGCTTGTATTGCTGCGGCGCCTGCGGCAGCGCATAGAAAGTGCCGGGGTGAATGCGCGACGGCACCAGGAAGTCGCGCGCGCCTTCGGGCGACGATGCGGTGAGGATCGGCGTCGAGAATTCGGTGAAGCCGACCTCGCCCATGCGCTTGCGCATCTCGGCGATGATCTTCGTGCGCGCCACGATGTTCCTGTGCAGCGTCTCGCGGCGCAGGTCGAGGAAGCGGTATTTCAGCCTGATGTCCTCGGGATAGTCCGGCTCGCCGAAGACCGGCAGCGGCAATTCCTTGGCCGCCGAAAGCACTTCGATCTCGCGCGCGAAAATCTCGATCTCGCCGGTCGGCAGGTTGGCATTGGTGGTTTCAGGCAGGCGCGCCTTGACCTCGCCGTCGACGCGGATCACCCATTCGCCGCGCACTGTTTCGGCGATCTTGAAGGCCGGCGAATCGGGATCGGCGACGATTTGGGTCAGGCCATAGTGGTCGCGCAGGTCGATGAACAGCAGGCCGCCATGGTCGCGCACGCGATGCACCCAGCCCGACAGGCGAACGGAAGCGCCGACGTCGCTCTTTCTCAACTGGGCACAGGTATGGCTGCGGTAACGGTGCATTGTCATGGGCAAAAGTCCGGGATGTTGGGTTGCCGGCCGAAGCATCGCGGCCCGGCCTGAAAAATTTGCGCGAAAAGCGCATGGGAGGCCCGGTTTGTCAAGGCGAGTGGGCGGAGGGCCAGGGCAACGAACCCGGGTTGACGGGTTCTTTCGGAGCATTCGCCGGCGCGCAGGTCGCCCTATGAACCAAGGCTTGACAGCCGCAGGCGATGCGCGAGGTGATCGACGACCAATACGGCGCTTGCGGAAGACGTTGTGGCCCGATGAAGGCGGATCTCCGCCCCGGGCAGCGGCGGCACATAAGGGCCAGGATGGACATCGCGCAGGCCGGGCGCGAGCATGCTGCCCTTGACCACGGTAACCGCAAGGCCCTGCTCGACGATCGCCTCCGTCGCGGCAAGGCTCGGGCTGACATAGGCCAGTCGCCACGGCCGGCCCGCTCTGTCGAGCGCGTCAATCGCCCATGCGCGAAACAAGCAATCGGGGTCCGACAACGCGACGGGCAGCGGATCGAGTTCTTCGACAGAGTGGGTCCTCGCCGCCGCCCATATCGCTCTTTCGCGGCATATCAGATCGCCCTCGG
The DNA here is from genome assembly GCF_006441005.1 of Mesorhizobium sp. B2-5-3. Lineage (NCBI taxonomy): Bacteria > Pseudomonadati > Pseudomonadota > Alphaproteobacteria > Hyphomicrobiales > Phyllobacteriaceae > Mesorhizobium > Mesorhizobium sp. B2-5-3. Next base: position 156,246 of record NZ_VFUS01000003.1, on the reverse strand, counting down.
CCACACCTTCCGGATGCATGGCGATGACCGCGTCAAATGATGAGCCGAGCCGTTTCAGCAGCCGCGCCGTGAGGCCGATCTCCATTTCGACCTGCATGAGCGGAAATCGCACGGCGATATCGGCGAGGAGGCGTGGCAGGATCTTGGTGCCGTAGTCCTCCATGACGCCTATCCGGATGCGTCCCGCTACCCGTTGGTTGGAGACACGGGCAATCGCCTGCTCGTTAAGTGCAAGAATGCGGCGTGCGTCGATCAGAAACCCCTCGCCGGCGGCCGTAAGCTCGACATGGGCCGTCGATCGACGGAACAGCGAAATGTCGAGGCGCTCTTCAAGGCGCTTCACCTGCAAGCTGACGGTGGCTTGCGTTCGATTGAGCTGCTCGGCGGCTCGCGTGAAAGAGAGCCGCTCGGCAACGACGACGAAAGTCCGCAACAATTCCGGATCGAGACTCCGACTGCTCATTGCGCAAGCTTATCAAGCTCATTGCATTTATTCGATTCCTTTTACCCGGTTTGCCCGATACCGCTGGACTCCGAACTGGCAGAGGGGAAGCGATGGAAACTGGAGGCGTGCTCGCGGCGATTCTCTCCAGCGCCTTTGGCGGCACCGCTGTCGGTGCAACGCGCTATCTCGCGCGTTCGCTGGATCCGCTCACCATCGGCGCGATCCGGTTCGGGGGTGGTTTTCTAGTGCTCGCCGCCGTAGCGCTTCTGCGGCGGGACAAGTGGCCTGCGAAAAGCGATTGGCCGGGCGCCGCCGCATTGGGCCTGCTGTTCTTCGGCCTATTCCCGGTGCTCTTCAACGGAGCCCTTGTCTACACGACGGCGGCGCGAGGAGCTCTGGCGCTTTCGACGCTGCCTGTGCTCACAATGCTCGCAGGCGCGGTTCTAGGGATCGAACCGCCGACGACGCGCAAGATCGTCGGCGTCCTGGTCGCGATGGCCGGAGTGGCTGTCGCGCTTGGCAGCAGCCTGACGACAGCTCCCCAGGGCGCCTGGCGCGGAGACCTCCTGATGATCGCGGCGGCATTCTGCATGGCGCTCTACAATGTCTGGTCGCGACCTTTTCTCACCCGCTGCGCGCCGACATCATTCGCCGCGTTTGGCATGGCCGTCGGCACGGCCTGCCTGTTGGCGCTGTCGACTTTGACTGGAGGCCTGACGCGACTTGCCGCGCTTGAGGCGTCGCAATGGGTTGCCAGCGGATACCTGGCCGTAATTTGCGGCGCCCTGATCTTCTTCCTCTGGGCGTTCGCGCTTGAACGTGCGCCGCCAACGCTGGTTGCCGTTTCAGTTGCCGTGAACCCCGTGACGGCATCGATCTTCGGCGCCGTCTTTCTCGGTGAGCAAATCAATGCAAACCTAATTGTCGGGCTCATCGCTGTCCTCGCGGGAATAGCCATCGCGTCGGGAGCAGCCGGGCGGTTCGCCGTGGGACGTCGAGGAGGCAGGCGCCGACTTCCTTGAACAGAAAGGCGGACACATCCTGTTGGCGCGGGGAATTGCCGCTGGTATTGACGGAAGCGATGGTTCAAGAAGGGATCACAGACATGTGATCGCCTCTTAATGTCCTCCATCCGTCCGCTGATCCCGCTCCTCATCGCCGCAGGCATCCTGCTCGGCGGCAATGGGCTGCAAAGCACGCTGATCGCGCTGCGCGGCGCGCAGGAAGGTTTTTCGGCTTCCGACATCGGCCTGATGGGCACGTTCTATTTCGCCGGCTTCCTGCTCGGCTGCCTGGCCGTCACCCGCATCCTGAAGGCGGTCGGCCATGTCAGGACCTTCTCGGCACTGGCCGCGGCCGCCTCGGCCGGCACATTGCTCCTGGTTCTGGTCATCGACCCGGTGATGTGGTGCGCGGTGCGTTTTGCCGGCGGTTTCTGCTTCGCCGGCCTGTTCACGGTGATGGAGGCCTGGCTCAACTCCGGGGTCAGCAACAAGGACCGCGCCCGCGTGCTTGCCATCTACCGCATGGTCGACATCGGCTCGGTCACCGGCGCGCAGTTCCTCATCCCGATCTTCGGAGCAGGCGGCTTCGCCATATTCGCCATCATGTCGATGATGATCACGCTGTCGCTGGTGCCGGTATCGCTGGGCGATCGCTCCAACCCGACGCCGCCGGAAGACGTCAAGCTCGACCTGGCGCGGGTCTGGCGCATCTCGCCGCTCGGCTGTTTCGGCTGCATCGCCGTCGGCGTCACCAACAGCGCGTTCCGCACGCTGTCGCCGGTCTATGCCGAGCAGATCGGCATGTCTGTCGCCGATGTCGTAACCTTCGTCAGCGTCGGTATCTTCGGCGGCGCACTCATCCAATACCCGCTAGGCTATCTCTCCGATCGCTGGGACCGGCGCTCGGTGCTGCTGGCGACGACATGCTGCGCCATGCTGGCAGCGCTGGCGCTTGCGTTCGTGGCGGGAGCCGACCCGTTTCTCAACTTCCTCATCATTTTCATCTTCGGCTGTTTCGCCATGCCGCTCTACTCGCTGTCGGCGGCGCACTCCAACGACCGCGCCGGCGCGGGCGAGTTCGTTCTGATCAACGCCGCCTTGATGCTGTTTTATTCCTTCGGCGCCATTGGCGGCCCTTTCGCCGCATCGACGGCGATGCAGTATTTTGGCCCAAGCGCGCTGTTCGTGTTCAGCGCGCTGGTCTATGCAATCTTCATCGCCGTCATCCTCTATCGGATGCGGGCACGATCGGGCGTGCCGGCTGGCAAGCGCAGCCGCTTCACCGCGCTGTTGCGCACCTCGACGGTTTTCGCCCGGCTGGCGAGAAGAAACGGCGATCCGGACGGGCCGGACGGGCCGTGATGCGAGCGCCAACGCTTGACGAAAGCCTTCCCGGCTGAAATCTAGGAAGACCCTACTCCTGCCAAAAGCGATTTGATGCACGTCATCACCACCCAAAAAGAACTCGAGACCGTTCTCGCCGCTTTCGAAAAATCGGATTTCGTCACCGTCGACACCGAATTCATCCGGGAAACGACCTTCTGGCCGATCCTGTGCCTGATCCAGATGGCGGCGCCCGGAATAACGGCGCTGATCGATCCGCTGTCGCCAGACATCGACCTGAAGCCGTTTTTCAGGCTGATGGCCAATGAATCTGTCGTCAAAGTCTTCCATGCCGCGCGGCAGGACATCGAAATCATCGTCCATCTGGGCGATCTCGTTCCCCATCCGGTGTTCGATACCCAGGTTGCGGCGATGGTCTGCGGGTTCGGCGACAGCGTTTCCTACGATCAGCTCGTGCAGCGCGTCACCGGCGCGCGGCTCGACAAGTCCTCGCGCTTCACCGACTGGCGCCACCGGCCGCTGTCCGAAAAGCAGCTCGACTATGCGCTTGCCGACGTCACCCATCTTATCGAGGTCTACCAGCATCTCAGCGCCGAACTGGAGCGGGAGAACCGCGCCCACTGGCTGAACGAGGAGATGGACGTCCTGACCTCGCGCGAAACCTACGATCCGCACCCCGAGGATGCCTGGAAGCGGCTGAAGATGCGGCTGCGCAAGCCGCAGGAGCTGGCGATCGTGCAGGCCGTGGCGGCATGGCGCGAGCGCGAGGCGCGCGAACGCGACGTACCCCGCGGCCGCGTGCTCAAGGACGACGCCATCTACGAGGTGGCGCAGCAGGCGCCGCGCGACGCGGCCGCGCTGGCCAAGCTGCGCACGATACCGAAGGGCTGGGAGCGCTCCTCGACCGCGGCGGCGCTGCTAGGCGCGGTCAACACCGCACTAGCTCTGCCCAAGGAGCAATTGCCGAAGCTGCCAAAGAGTTTTCAGCCGCCCGAGGGATCGAGCGCCGCCGCGGAGCTGTTGAAGGTGCTGCTCAGGATCGTGGCCGAAAAGCAAGGCGTCGCATCGAAGGTCCTGGCTTCCAGCGACGACATCGACCGCATCGCTGCCGAAGGCGAAGCCGCCGACGTGCCGGCGCTGCAGGGCTGGCGCCGCGCCGTTTTCGGCGAGGCGGCGCTGAAGCTGGTGCGCGGCGAGGTCGGCATCAAGTTCGACAAGCGCAAAATAGCGGTGTTCGATTTGTAGGCGGAGCGCCCCAACGAAGGGGAGTACTGCTCAAACCACCCGGAGCAGGTGCAGCGCGAGCCAGATCCAGCCCAGCAAAAGAATCACTGCCCCCAGGGAGAAAGACCGGCTGCGCAGGAGCAGATTGTTGCTGGTCAGGTGAACCCAGGCATGAAAATAGCGGGTCGCGACAAAGATCCACATCAGGGCCAAGGTCAGATAGTTGACGCCGTTGGTCAGGTGCAACATCAGGCACAGCACATAGAAAAGCACCGGCAGTTCGAACTGGTTGCTGAGGTTGCTGGCAACTGTCACGCAGGAGGCCGGCTCGGTCGAGCGCGCCTTGTACTGGCTGACTTTGGCTTCGCCCGATTGGATGGCGACATACCTGCGCCGGGCCATGGCGCCATAGACGATGTAGACCAGCAACACGTGCGCCAGAACAGGCCAGAAAATCGATGTCTGGTTCATGAACCCTCCCCGCCCGGTGCCGGGTCAGATCAATTCTGTTTCTGACCCGCCAGCCAGAAGACGGCGATGACGATCACCGGAATTGCGAGCAGCGCGAATTTGGTGACGATCAGCGCCGAGGCGAGACCCAGGGAATCGGGATTGGCCGACAGGAAATCCGACAGAAGGCGGGCCACGGCGATGTTCTGGGCGTAGTTGGCGATCGTGTAGGGCAGCACCAGGATCAGTGCGAAGATCGATTGCATCTGGCCCGGAAGCACGCGGAAATTCCTCAACCGCCTTCCCGTTGCCAGGATCAGGCTGACCAGCGTCACCGACAACAGCGCGGGGAACAGGAGATCGAAGGTCAGATAGTGCCAGACCAGGATGATCTCGCCGCCGCGCCGGCCGAGCGCCGTCAGCCAGGCCATGCCTTCGTCCGGCGTGAAGCCAAAAACGCGCATGTCGAGCGACGGCAAACCGCCGCTCAACTGGCGGAAATAGAAGAACTCCATGAGTGTCATGGCGATGAAAACCGCCACCGATGCGGTGCAAAGGGCGGCAGCGTGGCGCGATAGCCGCAAGATGGTCGCGGCCAAATTGCGCCAGAACGTGTACTGGTCGGGCCGATCAGGCTCCGCCGGGATAGTTGGGGCTTTCGCGGGTGATCGTGACGTCATGGGCGTGGCTTTCACGAAGTCCGGCGTTGGATATGCGCACAAAGGTGGCGCGTTCGCGGAAATCGGCAAGGTCGCGGCCACCAACATAACCCATAGCGGCTTTCAGGCCGCCTGCAAGCTGGTGCAGCACGCCAGACACAGGTCCTTTGTAGGGAACCTGCCCCTCGATGCCTTCCGGCACCAGTTTCAGCGTGTCGCGAACCTCCGCCTGGAAGTATCGGTCGGCCGAGCCGCGCGCCATGGCGCCGACCGAACCCATGCCGCGATAGGCCTTGAACGAGCGGCCCTGGTGCAGATAGACCTCGCCCGGGCTTTCGTCAGTGCCGGCAAGCAGCGAGCCGATCATGGCGGCACTGGCGCCGGCGGCAAGCGCCTTGGCCAGATCGCCGGAATATTTGATGCCGCCATCGGCGATCACCGAGGCGCCCGATTTGTGCGCAGTTTCCACCGCCGACATGATGGCCGACAGCTGCGGCACGCCGACGCCGGCGACGATGCGGGTGGTGCAGATGGAGCCGGGGCCGATGCCGACCTTGACGGCATCGGCGCCGGCATCGATCAGCGCCTGGGTGCCCTCGGCGGTGGCGACGTTGCCGGCCAGGATGCGCACCGAATTGGAGAGTTTTTTCGCCCGCGTGACGGCATCGAGGACACGCTGCGAATGGCCATGCGCGGTGTCGATGACCAGAAGGTCGACGCCCGCCTCGATCAGGCGCTCGGCGCGCTCGAAACCGTCGTCGCCGACGCTGGTGGCGGCCGCGGCGCGCAGACGCCCCTGCGCGTCCTTGGTGGCGTGCGGGTTGAGCTGCGATTTCTCGATGTCCTTGACGGTGATCAGGCCGACGCAATTGCCTTGCTTGTCGACGACGACGAGCTTTTCGATGCGGTGCTGATGCAGAAGCCGCTTGGCCTCGTCCTGGTCGACATTCTCCTTGACCGTGATCAGGTTCTCACGGGTCATCAATTCATAGACTTTCTGCGCCGGATCGGAGGCGAAGCGCACGTCGCGATTGGTCAGGATGCCGACCAGCCGGCCGCTCTTGTGGCCGCCGGAGCCGCCATTCTCGACCACCGGAATACCCGAGATCGAGTAGGTGCGCATCAGCGACAACGCGTCGGCCAGCGTCGCGTCGGGACCGATGGTGACCGGGTTGACCACCATGCCGGATTCGAATTTCTTCACCTGCCGCACCTGCTCGGCCTGCTCGGCCGGCGAGAAATTGCGGTGGATGACGCCGATGCCGCCGGCCTGCGCCATGGCGATGGCAAGCCTTGCCTCCGTGACGGTATCCATGGCCGCCGACAGGATCGGCACGTTGAGGTCGATGTCGCCGGCAATCCGGGTGCGGATGTCGGTCTGGCCGGGCATGACTTCGGAATGGCCGGGCTGCAAAAGCACGTCGTCAAAGGTCAGCGCCAGCGCGCCGGTGGACGTTTCGATGATTTTTGCCATGGCCAGCCCTTTGAATGCGGGAAAAGCGCTGGACCGGGATGGACAGCGCGACTCTCTTCTTCCCTTTCAGGATTGGCGGTGGCTGGTACCACGTCCCGGCACGGAAGAAAAGCCGATCGTTGCGGACGCTTCAGCTTCTATTGCGAACCAAGGAAAGCATCCAGCAAAGCGTGACGCGGCGATGCAAAGGGGTTGACGACGGTTACACCGCCCCAGGTGAAGCCGTCCTGCAGGTCTTCCGACAGAAGCAGCCGGCAACCCGTTTGGGATGCAGCCGAAAGAATGACGGCATCCCAGATGCCGAAGCGATGGTCCGCCGCAAGATCGACAGCCATCGTCATCACCTCCGGCGTCGTCCCGGCAACCGGGAACGCGTCGCGCCAGCTAAGCAGCGCATCCCGAGCCTCCTGGCGCGACCTTCCGGCTTTGCGGACGAGGACATTGAACAGTTCACCCAGCACCTGAACCGGAACAATGGCAGCGTCTTGTGGAACCTTGCGCAGCAGTTCGAGAACGTGGTCGCGTTTGGCTACGTTGTTAACGCCCTCTGCGTAGGCAAGAATGTTGGTGTCGAGCGCGACCCTCACAGGTCATCCTCGTAGAGCTCATCGCGGGTCCAGCGTCCTGCATCGGCAACCGGCTGCCGTTCGAGTCGCGACAGCAATGCCGCGCGCGAGCGGGAGGCCACACCCTCGTGCCTCTCCGCAGGCACGATCCGTGCCACCGGCCGACCATGGCTTGTCACGACGTAGCTCTGGCCCTCGCGTACCTCACGCAGGATGCGAGAAAATCTGCGATTGGCATCGGCTGCCGAAACGGCCTCTTCCATGATCATAACGTCCTGTAGTTATTTTCACTACAATAGGGATAGTGTCCGCTTTTTGCAAGCAATCGCGTATCGCAGCCGCCACCGGAGGTTGCGGTCGCATAAAAGTGACAGCAATTTAACACGACATTGGTGTCCAGCCGTGATAACCGCGCTGCCTGCCGGCAAACTCCCGGTCGGCAACATCTGGAATCAAGCCCGGACGCGTTCCTTTGAACCGAACCATTCCGCTCATATTGGCGGTCGCTCTTTTCATGGAAAACATGGATTCGACCGTCATCGCCACATCGCTGCCGGCGATCGCCCTCGACATCCACACCAGCCCGATCGCGCTCAAGCTGGCGTTGACCTCCTATCTTGTGTCGCTGGCGATCTTCATTCCCATCAGCGGCTGGATGGCGGATCGCTTCGGCGCCAAGAACGTTTTCCGCGCCGCGATCGCGGTGTTCATCGTCGGTTCGGTCGCCTGCGCCGTTTCGGGCTCGCTGCCTGCCTTCGTGGTGTCGCGCTTCCTGCAAGGCATAGGCGGCGCCATGATGACGCCGGTCGGGCGCCTGGTGCTGGTGCGCGCCACGCCCAAGAGCGAACTTGTCGCGGCGATGTCCTGGCTGACCGTGCCGGCATTGGTGGGCCCGCTGGTCGGACCGCCGATCGGCGGCTTCATCACCACCTACTTCACCTGGCACTGGATCTTCCTGATCAATGTGCCGATCGGCCTGATCGGCATCTGGCTGGCCACCCGCTTCCTGCCGGAAACCGAATCGATGGAGACGCCGCCGCTCGATTTCGTCGGCTTCGTGCTGAGCGGGCTGGCGGCGTCCGGCGTCGTGTTCGGCCTGTCAGTGATCAGCTTGCCCTATCTGCCGCCGGCGACCGGCTTCATCACCGTGGGCGTCGGGCTGGTGTCGGGCGCTCTCTACCTCATGCATGCGCGCCGTGCCAGGAACCCCCTGCTGGCGCTCGACTTGTTCCGCAACCAGGTATTCCGCTCCTCCGTGCTTGGCGGCGGACTTTTCCGCATCGGCATCGGCGCCGTGCCGTTCCTGCTGCCGCTGATGTTCCAGATCGGTTTCGGGCTGACGCCGTTCCAGTCCGGCATGATTACCTTCGTCTCCGCGATCGGCGCCATCGGCATGAAATTCGTCACAGCGCTGATCTTCCGCGTCGTCGGCTTTCGTCGCGTGCTGATCGTCGGCTCGCTGGTGGCCGCCGCGTCGATCGCCGTCAACGGCCTGTTCACGCCCGATACGCCCTATCTCTTGATGCTGGCCATGCTGCTGGTGGGCGGCTTCATCCGCTCGATGTTCTTTACCGGCATCAACGCCCTCGCCTACGCCGAGGTTTCAGCCGAGGACACGAGCAAGGCAACACCGATCGCCGCCGTGTTCCAGCAACTGTCGATCGCGCTGGGCGTGGCGGTTGCCGGCGGCATCCTGGAAGTATCGACGGGTATCCACGGCGGCCCGTTGACATTGCCGGACTTCCATACCGCCTTCTTCATCGTCGCGGCAATTTCCGCCGCCGCATCGCTGTCGTTCATGCGGCTGGCGCCCGATGCCGGCAACGCCGTATCGGGCCACGGCCGCCTGACCATGCCCAAGCCGCTGGAACCGGTGAGGTCGCCGGGGGAGTGAGACGGTTCAGCCGTCGCCGTCCGCCGGCCCTTCGCCATGGCTCCGTGCGCTCAAGTTCTTCGAGACATTCACTGGACGTTCCGATCCGCCTGATGGCGGACCGGATTCTCGCCCTTTGAAATCCTTCGCCAGTAGATACAGCTCCACCGACTCATCGCGCGACGCAGGCGGCTTGACGTGGTGGACGGACCGGAAATTCTTCTTCAGCATCGAGAGCAGCTCGTTTTCGGCGCCGCCCTGGAACGTCTTGGCCAGGAAGTGGCCGCCCGGCTTCAGCACCGACAGCGCGAAATCGGCGGCCACCTCGCACAGATGCATGGTGCGGATGTGGTCGGTCCGCTTGTGGCCGGTGGTGGGCGCCGCCATGTCGGACAGCACGACATCGGGATCGCCGCCAAGCGCCTCGGCCAGCTTCCGCGGCGCCTCGGGATCGAGGAAATCCATCAACAGCACCGGCGCGCCGGGCACCGCATCCATCTCGAGATAGTCGATGCCTACGACATGCGGATTTTCCGCGGTCGATTTGGTCCGCGCGGCCGCGACCTGGCACCAGCCGCCGGGGGCCGCACCGAGGTCGATCACCTTCATGCCGGGTTTCAGCAGATGGTGCTTGTCGTCGATCTCGATCAGCTTGTAGGCCGCGCGCGAGCGGTAGCCGTCAGCCTTGGAGCGCTGGACGTAGGGATCGTTGATGTGGCGCTGCAGCCAGCGGCGCGACGATTCCTTCAGCCCGCTTTTCTTCTTGATCCGCGTCTTCAGCACGCGAATGCCGGCCGAGCCCGGCTTTTCCGGTTTCTTGGTCATTGGTTGACTTCTTGTCCAAGTTTTCTCGCTTGCCGGGTTGTGGCCGTTTTTCGGCGGCAGCGCGTTTGGCAAACGGCTTCCCCCACTCCGTCGCTGCTTCGCAGCGCCACCTCTCCCCCCTCCGGAGGGAGAGGAAGGGCGCCAAGATTGGCTAGCTCGCGCCATTCCTCTCCCCCGTCGATCAGGGGAGAGGTGTCGAGCGAAGCTCGACGGAGTGGGGGTCGACTGCTCACCGGAGCAACGCTTGCGCCAGCTTGCCCGAGCGTGACTTCTGGACAAACGGAGCCGTTTGTCCGCGAAAACCCGTCGCCACTTTTCGCTGACGCGGTCCTGCGGTTGGGGATCATGCTCTGCCGCGCCCATCGTTGCGCCAGACGCCGTCATCGGCCATCAGCTCGCTCAATATGCCCTCGCGCAAGCCACGGTCGGCAACGCGCAGCCGTTCCGACGGCCACACAGCGCGGATCGCTTCCAGGATGGCGCAGCCGGCCAGCACCAGGTCGGCGCGGTCCGCGCCGATGCAGGGATTGGCGACACGCTGCTGGAAATCCCAGCCGACAAGTTTTTCCACCATGCGGTCGACGCTGTCCCTGTCCATCCACAGGCCGTCGACGCGGCGGCGGTCGTAGCGCTCGAGATCGAGATGGACGCCGGCCAGCGTCGTCACCGTTCCGGAAGTGCCCAGCAGATGAAATTTCGGGCTGGCCTTGAGGTGGCTAAGCCGATCGCGGCCATCGAAGGCGGCGAGCCGGGCGGCGACGTCGTCGACCATGGCGCCAAAAATCTCGCGCGTCACCGTGCGGCCGCCGAAACGCTCGGCCAGCGAGACGACGCCGACCGGCAGCGACGTCCACGACACGATATGGTTGGCGAGTCGCGGTGAGCGGCGGCCGGTGAGATCGATCAGCGCGATTTCGGAGGAGCCGCCGCCGATGTCGAACAGCACGACGCCCTGCGTGTCGCGCTCGACCAGCGAACCGCAGCCGGACACCGCTAGCCGCGCTTCGGTCTGTCGGTCGATGATTTCGAGCTTGAGGCCAGCCTCGCGCTCGACGCGCTCCAGGAACTCGACGCCGTTCGCCGCCGAGCGGCAGGCTTCGGTGGCGATCAGCCGCGCCTTCCTGATCTTGCGGTTGCGCAGTTTCTCGCCGCAGACCTTCAGGGCCTCGACCGCGCGGTCCATCGCCGGTTGGCCGAGGCGGCCGCTGGTCGTGAGCCCCTCGCCCAGTCGCACGATGCGCGAAAAGGCGTCGATGACACGAAACTGGCCATGACGCGCCGGTACGGCGACCAGCAGCCGGCAATTGTTGGTGCCGAGATCGAGCGCGGCAAATACCGGCAATTCCGGCATCGTCGGGCGACGGGCCCCCGGTTCGGGCCGAGCCACCGCGATGGGCGGTGTGGCTATGCCTGCAAGCGCCGCGCCAGCCGCGGCGGCGCGTGGCGCCGGCGCCCCATTCGCCGCGGGACGGATATCGTCGCGCGCAAAAACCTTGCGCCCGCGCCGGCGTTTGCGCCTTTTCTTGGCCTTGCCCTTTTGGTGGTGGTTTGCGTCGCTCGCCTGCCCGTCGGCGGAGCGTGGCTCCGTCGGGCGGCGTTGCTGCCATTTGGCGGTCCCCAGGCCTGCCGGCCCCGGGGAAGCGCTGGACGCGCCCACCTCCGGCGCGCCGGCGCCGGTGTCGCGGTCTTCCACTGTCGTTCCTTCCGGCGCCGCGCGAACCGGCGAACGGACGCAGCAGGCGCTTCTTTGTTTCAAGTTGCCGCCAGACTAACAGCGCCGGCCCGGATCACCAAGTGCCGCGTGGCACGAATTTTGCCGGGCTGTCCGCAAACCGCCCGCTGCCGCGTCTTACGCAAAGTGGGGGTAAACAGCGACTTTCAGCACAAATGCGTGTGGGGACGGTCGCATGGCCGGGCCGATATTCCCGCTCGGCTGTCGATTTTCCGCCTCTCAACGACGATTACGATTGCGGCTTGCCATAGCGGCAAGGCCCGGCGGTTGAATAGCCGGCTTCGATGAGGCATCTCTGAAATGGAGGGGGCAGAGCGATCGGAATCGCTGACCGCTTTCCCGCGATGAAGCGAAGGCAACGGGCCCGCAACGCATGGCAGTCAGGCAATGAACTGGAGACGCTATTTCTGGCCGGTCGTCGGCGTCGGGGCGGTGATTTTCTCGCTCCTGCTGCTCTGGCACGAATTGCGCGGCATTTCGCTGGATGATGTCTGGGACGGTATTGCGGCGATCCCGGCCCGCGGCTGGATCCTCGCGGGGCTGAGCTCGGTTGTCGCCTATGCCTCGCTCGCCGGCTACGACCACATCGCGCTCCTGCATATCGGCAAACGCGTGTCGTGGCTGTTCGTCACGCTGTGCTCCTTCACCACCTACGCGCTGTCGCACAATATCGGCGGCTCGGTGTTTTCGGGCGCCGTCATCCGTTATCGCGCCTATGGCACGAGGGGATTGAGCGGACAGGACGTCGGCGTGCTGGTGGCGATCTGCTGGATTACCTTCGTGCTGTCGACGGTACTTGCCTCCGGCCTCGTTCTGGTGCTCGAACCGCAGATCATCGACCGCTTCTCCGGCATAGCCCATCACGGCCTGTCGCGGGCTGCGGGCATCGTCATGCTTGCCGTCGTCGCCGCCTATATCTTCGGCAGCTGGCTGCATCTGCGGCCGCTGAAGATCGGCAGCTTTCAGATTCACTATCCGGCCCTGCCGATCGTGGCGCGACAATTACTGATCGGCCCGATCGAACTCCTGGCGGCAGCCGCGATCATCTTCTTTGCCCTCCCCGGGACCCATAACCCCGGCTATTTCGTGGTGCTCGGCGTGTTCCTCGTCTCCTTCTCGATCGCGCAGATCTCGCACGCGCCGGGTGGGCTGGGCGTGTTCGAGGTGGTGTTCCTGGCCGGGCTCTCCGACATGGACCCCGTGGGCGTGCTGGCGGCCCTGCTGGTATTCCGGCTGTTTTATCTCATCGTCCCGCTGTTTCTGGGCCTGGGCATCGTGCTCTATTTCGAGCGCTCGCAGTTCGGGCGGACAGGCAATTGAAAAGCCGCGCCGAAACATCACAATTGAAACACCGGCAGGCTTGACTATTTTCTGCTGGCGGCTACAAGGCAGCGCTCACAGCGGTTCGCCCGCTCGGCCCGCGCGGTTTATGACCTCGCCTGCTGGGGAATAGGTTAACGGTAGACCCACGGACTCTGACTCCGTTAGTCCTGGTTCGAATCCAGGTTCCCCAGCCAGCTTCACTCCCACCGTCCGCACCAGACCAACCAGCCTGATCCGCCGTCTCGCGATCGAACAGGCAGCCCGATCATCACGGGTTGAAATATCGGGGCGGCCTCTTACCTCGGTGAAGGGCGGGCGAACAATCCAGCAGATCGGAGAGCGGTTTTGGCGTCTCGCGGGATTCGACTACCGGCTATCCTGTTTCTTCTCACCGGCACGGGCGCGCTCTGGTCCTGCGTCGTTCCCGACGATACGTCCAAGCTTGCGAAAGAGGATCCCACAACGGCTGCCGCCCAAAAGGAAATGGTCGGCCTCAGCGAAGCGGACCTGCGAATGTGCGCGGGGTTCCCCACCGCCACCGCCGACGAAGGAGCATCGGGGCAAATCTGGAGCTATGAGCGCGCGGTGCAGCGGGGCAATGTCAATGTCGTGCTTCCTACCTTCGCGGTGGGCCCTATCCCTTCCGTCGGCGGGTCGTTGAATGTCGCTCCGGGAGGTTATTGCAACACACAGGTGCGCATCGTCGATGGCCGTGTGGCGGAGGTCGCCTATGCGGGCGACAACAACCTTCCAAACCGCCGCGATGGGCTGTGTGTCAGCGCCGTCGACGCATGCCTCGTCTATGCGCGCAAACAAAACAAGGCCAGGTCCGGCAGTTAAGGGCGTTCGACACCGGTGCGGGTGAGCCCGGCGTTGCCATAGGCGCTGCACGGGCTGGTGGAATGCCTGACACGGCGCGGCGAGAGCGAGGCGTTGCCGGCGCTGCAAGCAAGGTTGGCCAAGACGGATGTACCAATCAGCTCGTCATGCCTGTGCAGGACGAGCGTGCAGCCGGCGCCGAGTTCTTGCCGTTAAGTCTATCATCACATGCATCCGCGCGACCGCCGGACGTCCCGATCCGTATTCCTCATACTGGCGGTCGGTGATCGCGGCTCAAATGCAGGGGGAATGGAACCAGATCGGCCCTGCAACGTCATAGAAGCAGGTGCTCATGCAGGAGTGTGACGTCGATGACCAGGCTCCTTCTCGTCGCGGCTGTCGTGCTCGCCATGGCATGTGACGTATCGGCGGCGGCAAAGCTGGACGTCGCAGCCGTCAACAACGCGCAATTCGACGACAGCGAAGCAAAAGGCGTCAGTGCGACCGTGCTGAAGGCACAGATCCTTCTGGATCGCGCGCGCTTCTCGCCGGGCCTGATCGACGGCCGCGCAGCAGAGAACTTCGCCAAGGCGGTCCGGGCGTTTCAGGCAGCCAACGGGCTGCCCGCCGATGGTAAGCTCACCCGCCAGACCTGGGACAAGCTGGTCGCGACCTCCCCGAGCCCGGCGCTCGAGACGTACGAGCTAACGGGTAAGGATGTGCGCGGACCGTTTACCAGGCGAATTCCGGCGCGCATGGAGAAAATGGCCCGCCTGCGCAGGCTCGGCTACCACAACGCGGCGGAAAAAATAGCGGAGCGCTTCCACGTCAGCCAACAGTTGCTTCAACGGCTCAACCCTGGCGTCGGCTTCAGGAAGGCCGGGCAAAAGGTGCTGGTGCCTGCCGTCACCCGAGGCGATCCGCCCGCGGGTGTTGCTGAGGTCGAGGTCGACAAGGGCGCGCGCCAGCTTCGCGTGCTCGACCCGTCCGGCAAAGTGCTTGCGGTGTACCCCGCCTCGATCGGCAGCCAGGAGAAGCCGGCGCCGAGCGGCCAGGCAGAGGTCAAACGCGTGGTGCACAACCCCACCTATCACTACGATCCCGACTTCGCCTTCAAGGGAGTCAGGACCAAACGCCCCTTCAAGATCGCCGCCGGGCCAAACAATCCGGTGGGATCGGTCTGGATCGATTTGTCCATCGAAAGTTACGGCATTCACGGGACTCCGGACCCGAGCAAGATCGGGAAAACCTTCTCGCATGGCTGCATCAGGCTGACCAATTGGGACGCCGAAGACCTCGCCTCCGAAGTGCACGAGGGCACGAAGGTCATCTTCACCGGCGAAGCGGTGGGATCGATCGACCAGGGATCGCCGTAGAGGCAACCGGGGGACTCACTTTCACTTGGCTGCTGCCATTGAGGCGCCGCCGGCCTTGCCGTCAGCCGGCCGGCGCCTCGATTCACGGCGAAATCACCCCAGCCACTTCTCATAATCGGACACCAGCAGGTGCAGCGGGGCGACGTCCTCGTCGATGTTGGAGAAGCGACCGATCGGCTCGCGAAATACATTGTCGGTGAGATCGTCATTGACGGTCGACACCTCGCCGATCAGTACGTCCTTGCCTTCGGCCCAGAAGGCATGCCAGACGCCGGGCAGCAGCGTGACGCTCTGGCCCGGATCAAGCTTCAGCAGCCCGCCCGCCGGCAACCGGTGGATGGTGCCGTCGACAGGCACCGACACCTCGGCCTTGGGATCGATGCCGCCGTCGCGATCGTGCATGAACAGTTCCAGCACCAGCTTGCCGCCGCCACGGTTGATGATGTCCTCGGCCTTGATGTTGTGGCGGTGCATTGGCGAGAGCTGGTCCTTGCGCGAGATCATGATCTTCTCGGCATAGAGCATGCCCATGCCTTTCTTCATGTCCTCGTAGCGGCCGTTGCGCACTGTGAACAGGAACAGGCCAAGCTCCTTGAATTTTTCCTGGCCGTAATCGGTGATGTCCCAGCCGAGCCGCGAGGTGAAGATGGCCGAAGAATCGACCTGGCGCGCCTTCATCTCTTCCGGCGACCAGTAGGCGAAGGGCGGCATGATGTAACCGAACGAGCGGATGAAAGCGTCGGCTTCGCGGATGATGTCGTTGATGGCGGAGCGTTTCATGATCGTGGTCCTCGTGTCGACTTTTCCGACAAATCGCATAGCCGAACGACGATGCGGTGTCGATCCGTATTGCCTCGCCCCGGCTTGCAGCGCGGACGCATGGAACCACGGATCCGCTCGGCTGGCCGCGTGACATAAGGCGCTTTCAGGGCCATAACCCCTGCGGATTCCACAGGGTGACAGATGATGCCGACCATTCACGACCTCGATACGCCATCGATCCTGATCGACGCCGCGCGCGCCGAAGCCAATATTGCCCGCGCGCAGGCGCATGCCGACCGCCACGGGTTGAAGCTCAGGCCGCACATCAAGACGCATAAGCTGCCCTATTGGGCGAAGAAGCAGGTGGCGGCGGGCGCGGTCGGCATCACCTGCCAGAAGATCGGCGAGGCCGAGGTGATGGCCGATGCCGGGCTGACCGACATTTTTCTCCCCTACAACATCCTTGGCCGCGCCAAGCTGGAGCGGCTGAAGGCGCTGCATGGGCGCGTCACCCTGTCGGTGACGGCGGACAGCATGGAGACGATCGACGGACTGGCCGCCACCTTCACCGATGCCGGCCATCCCCTGCCGGTGCTGGTCGAATGCGACACTGGCATGGGGCGCTGCGGCGTGCAGACGGCCGGTGAAGCGGTTGGCCTGGCAAGACAGATCGAGACGGCAAAGGGCCTCGCCTTCGGCGGGCTGATGACCTATCCGGCCGCGGGCCGTGCGGGGGAGGCCGAGGCCTGGCTCGCCGGCGCCAGGCAGGCGCTGGCCGCCTGCGGTCTCGCCTGCGCGCGCATCTCCAGCGGCGGCACGCCCGACATGTGGCGCTCCGGCGAAGACAGCGTCGTCACGGAATACCGCCCCGGCACCTACATCTATCTCGACCGCTACCAGGTCGCCAAGGGCGTCGGCAGCCTCGACGATTGCGCGCTGAGCGTGCTGTCGACCGTGGTCAGCCATCCGACGCGGACGCGTGCCATCCTCGACGCCGGCAGCAAGGCGCTGTCGAGCGATACGCTGGGGCTCGCCGATTTCGGCGAGCTGCTCGGCGTTGCGGGAGCGCGGGTGACGGGCCTGAGCGAGGAACACGGCACGGTCACGCTCTCAGGCGATGGCAAGCTTCGCATCGGCGAGCGCGTGCGCGTGGTGCCCGACCATTGCTGCGTCGTCACCAACCTGTTCAATGAGGTCAATTTGATCGACGGCGAGACGGTGCTGGAAACCCTGCCGGTGGCCGCACGTGGGCGGATGGGATGACTTCTTTGGCCAGGCGCGGGTGATTCAAGCCGGCTGACGCTCAGCCTGCCGGGCCGCGACCCTGCGCATCGCAATCACCCGCCGCCGGTGGATTTCGGTACGCATCGCCATCAGGTGCAGCGCGAAGAACAGCACCGTGAAGCCGATGGCCATCACCAGCAGCGGCCACAGCATCGAGGGGTCGATGGTCGAGCCGCCCATGCGGAATACCGAGGCCGGCTGGTGCAGCGTGTTCCACCAATCGACCGAGAATTTTATGATCGGGATGTTGATGAAGCCGACCAGCGTGATGATGGCGGCGGCCCAGGCGGCGCGGCCGGCGTCATCGAGCGCGCGGGTCAGCGCGATAATGCCGAGATACATCAGGAAGAGCACGAAAACCGAAGTCAGCCGCGCGTCCCATACCCACCAGGTGCCCCACATCGGCTTGCCCCAGATCGAACCGGTGATCAGCGCCAGCGCGGTGAAGACGGCACCTATGGGGGCCGCCGATTTCAGCGCGACATCGGCCAGCGGATGGCGCCAGACCAATGTGCCGAGCGCCGAGAGCGCCATCAGCGTGTAGCACATCATGGCCAACCAGGCGAAAGGCACATGGATGTACATGATGCGGACGGTGATGCCTTGCTGGAAGTCCTCGGGCGCGGTGAAGCTCATATAGAGCCCGGCGGCAAGGGTCAGCGCCGCAATCGTCGCCAGCCACGGCACCACCCGGTCGGCAAGCGCCACGAACCGTGTCGGGTTGGCAAGATCGGTCCAGCCGCTCAGGCGTGAAGTGCTGTCGCTCATGCCGCTTTAAATAGCCCGGCTATGCGTCTGGGGCAATCGAGGGAGTGTCGCAGGCCTTGTCCCCTCCCCTTGGGGGGTTGCTGCGAAGCAGCGGGGTGAGGACGGCGGCGCTCCCCGACCGGACCTTCGGTCCGACCTCCCACGGGGGAGGTAAAAGAACCCGCTCAGGCGGCCTCGCCCTGTATCGAGCGGCTGAGGCGGCGGACCTCTTCGTCGTTGAGCAGGCCGCCGGCGCGCAGCAGGCTGGCGAAACGGCCGTTGCGCAGCGACAGCTCGGCGAAGCCGCCCATTTCGACCACCCTGCCCTTGTCCATGAACACGACCAGATCGGCGTCGCGGACGGTGGTCAGGCGGTGGGCGATGATGAAGGTGGTGCGGTCGCGGCGCAATTCGTCGATCGCTTCCTTGACGCGGTCTTCTGTCTCGACGTCGAGGGCGCTGGTCGCCTCATCCAGCACCAGGATCGGAGCATCCTTCAACACGGCGCGGGCAATGGCGATGCGCTGGCGCTCGCCGCCAGACAACTGGCCGCCGCGTTCGCCGACCACCGTGTCGTAGCCATTGCTCTTGGCCAGGATGAAGTCCTGTGCGGCAGCCGCGTCGGCGGCGGCATGGATCTCGTCGTTGGTCGCATCGGAGCGGCCGACGCGGATGTTTTCCTCGATCGAGCGGTTGAGCAGGCCCGCATCCTGGAACACGGTGGCGATCGAATGGCGCAGCGACTTGCGGGTCACGGTGCGGGTGTCGATGCCGTCGATCAGGATACGGCCGGTGGACGGCGAGAAGACGCGCTGCAACAGATTGATGAGCGTGGTCTTGCCGGCGCCGGTCGGCCCAACGATGGCTACGGTCTGGCCCGCCTGGACCTCGAAGGAGACGTCGTGGATGCCCTGCCCCGAATTGGCGAATTCGAAGCCGACATTCTCGAAGCGGACATGGCCGGTGACGTTAGTGAGATCGCGCAGCCCGTCCGGTTCGGCGGCATCGGCCGCCGAGTCCTCGAGATGGTAGAAATCCTCGAGCTTGGCGCGGGCCTCCGAAATCTGGTTGGCGAATGCCGACATCTGGTCGAGACGTGCGATCAGCAGCGTTGCAAAACCGGTGAAGGCGATGACGTCGCCGATGCGCAGCTGGCCGTGGGTGACCAGATAGGCGCCGATCAAAAGCACCACCATCATCGAAATCGTCGACGACAGGCGATGCAGCGCATTGGCCATGGCCCACCAGTCGAGCACAGGGTTCTGCGCATCGAGCAGGTTCTTGACGTAGCGGCGCAGCGTATCGGCCTCATGGCCGAGGCGGTTGTAGCTCTGCAAAACGGCGACGTTGCTGACCGAGTCCGTCACATGGGCGAATACGGTGTGATAGTGGCGCTCCACGGCGGCCTGGCCTGCCTTGGTCCGCTTCATCACCAGCCGGCCGATGCCGACATAGAGCACGCCGAGAGCCAGCAGCACCATCGACATGCGCACGTCCATGCTGAGCGCGGTCGGGATCAGCAGGAACAACGCGACGGCCGTGGACAGATGCTGGCGCATGAATTCGAGCCAGAGACTAAACAAGGTCTCCACGGCACGCAGCAGCGTGTGCAGGGAATTGGACGTGCCGCGCTGATGATGCCAGGCGAGCGGCATGGTGATGACGCGCTCGAAGGAGTCGCAGAGCACTTCGCTGCGCCGGGCGTGGGCGAAGCGGTCGGCGCCGCGCGCCACAAGAACGAACGCGATGATGTTGAAGGCGCCGAGGCCGGCCCAGAGGGCGAGCGTCGAAAAGACGGAGCCGTGTGCGGAAATCGCGTCGATCACGCGACCGAACATGATCGGCTCCAGGATGGCGATGATGGCCAGCGCGACATTGGCTGAGCAGATCAGCGCCACGCGTTTCCTGTCAGCTGCCAAATAACCGAGCGCTCGCCAGTAGATTTGCAGAAGGGACACTTCAGCTACTCCGCCAAAACATTTATTGTGCACCGCACCATTTCTTGACACGTATCGGTTAACGCGTCGCAAAACAATGCCCGTCTATCCCTTCCGTTCCCGTTTAGCGAACAAAAGATGACGACGATGCGAAATCTCACGTGATCACCTAACGGGTTGAGATAAAAGGTGAAATGTCAGCCTTGCGGCAAAATCATGGCAGCCGCTGAGCGCTGCCACATTTTTAATCACGGCGATCTTGCCCGGCATGGCCCGACCGGATCCGCCGGCTGCCCAAGCGGAGATCTGCAAATAGACAAAAGACTATCCCGCGCATTCCGGAGGATGCGCGGGACAGGGTTGAAGCTGTTGATTTTACGAGGGTATCTTCACGACAACTTCGACCTTGCTACCAGCCTTCGGTTGGAAAGACGCGGATTTCGTCTTCGAACCATCAACTTCAAGCGAGATCGACTTGGTCTTTTTGTCGCGGACGACACGCACCGTGACTTCGGCCCCCAGCATTTTGAGCGTGGCGGCGTAGCCATCCCAATGGCTGGGCAGTTTCGGCCTAAACGTGATCTGCTTTCCACGCCGCTCGATGCCGAGAATGCCTTCGACCGCCGCCCGGTACAGCCAGCCCGCCGAGCCCGTGTACCACGTCCAGCCACCGCGGCCGCCCTTGTTGTCGCTGGCATTGCCGTCGCCGGCGTAGATATCGGCCGCAACCACGTAGGGCTCGACGCGGTAGCGCTCTGCCGAGGCCTCGTCCAATGCGTGGTTGACCGGGTTCAGCATCGAGAAGCAGCGATAGGCTTCGTCGTTCAGCCCCATTTCGGCCAGCGCGATGACGAACCAGGTGGCGGCATGAGTATACTGGCCGCCATTCTCGCGAACGCCCGGCGGGTAGCTCTTGATGTATCCCGGGTCCTTCTTCGTCTTCGAAAAGGGCGGCGTGAACAGCTTGAGGATCTTGAGTTCGTCGTCGACGAGCAGCTTGGTCGCCTGCTGCATCGCCGTCGTCGAACGCGCCGGATCGCCCTCGCCCGAGAGCACGCTCCAGGACTGGGCGATGGAGTCGATCCTGCACTCCTGGGATGAGCGCGAACCGAGCGGCGTGCCATCGTCAAAACTGCCGCGCCGATACCATTCGCCGTCCCACGCCGTGCTCTCCAGCGCGCGTTTCAGCGCGTCGGCATGCTTTGCCCAGGCCTGCGCGTGCTTGGCATCACCCTCGGTCTTGGCCACGGCGGCGAAGTCGCCCAGCGTCCGCAGCAGGAACCATCCGAGCCAGACGCTCTCGCCCTTGCCTTGCTCGCCGACGCGGTTCATGCCGTCGTTCCAGTCGCCGCCGAGGATCAGCGGCAGCCCGGCGGGACTGCTGCGCGTAATGGCAAGATCGAGCGCACGCGCGCAATGCTCGTAGAGGGACGCCGTCTTTTTCGAAATTTCGGGCGTGAAGAAAGCATCGTGCTCGCCCTCGCCGAGCGGCTGTCCATCGATGAAGGGCAGCTGCTCCTTCAGGATGGTGGCGTCACCCGTCACCAGCAGGTAGCGCGCGGTGGCATGGGCGAGCCAGACTACGTCGTCGGAGATCAGCGTACGCACGCCCGCCCCGGTGCGCGGCAGCCACCAATGCTGCACGTCGCCTTCAGGGAACTGCCGACGCGCCGCGTTGAGGATCTGGTCTCGCGCCAGTTTGGGATCGTGCGCCAGCAGAGCCAGCGTGTCCTGCAACTGGTCGCGGAAGCCGAAGGCGCCGCTGGCCTGATAGAAGGCAGAGCGGGCGCGGATGCGGCAGGCGAGGCTCTGGTAGGGCAGCCAGTGGTTGACCATGGCGTCGAGCGCCTTGTCCGGCGTTTCGACCTGGATGGTGTCGAGGAAGCCGCGCCACTCGCGCTCGTTGTCGGCCAGACGCTGGTCGAAATCCCTACCCCGATGCTTGCGCACCAGGGCGCTCGCTTCCGCGGCCGAGCCAGCGTCCCCGAGCAGCCAGAACAGCGTGACGTCGCCGCCGGCCGGAACATCGATGTCGCGGGCGATTGCAGCGCAGGGATCGTCGCCGGCCTCCACGCGGCCTGACAGTCCCGCGCCGCTCAGCACCGCCTGCGGAAACTCGCTGGTGCCGTGCCGGCCCAGGAATTCAGTCCGGTCTGCTGTCACCGAATGCACGCCGTCATCGGCGGCGAGGAAGGCGACGCGCTCCCCGAAATCGAGCCCGTAGGGGTTCTGTGCCAGCAAGGCGCCGGTGGCGGCATCGCGCGACGGAACGATGGTCGCCGCCGTGCGCGAGCGATGTCCGCCCAGCACCCATTCGGCATAGGCATAGACGCGCAGCCTGGCCGGCGTCGGGCCGGCATTCTGGATGCGCAGGCGGGAAATCTTCACCGGGTCGACCGGGTCGACGACATGGGTGAGGTCCATCGACAATGAGCCGCGCTTCGACCGGAAGGTGGAGAACCCTTGGCCGTGCCACGTCTCGTAAGTCATCGACGGATCGCGCACCACGGCGGCGAGCGGCGAGAATGCCCGGCCACTGGCGTGATCATAGATATAGATGCCCTCACCGGGCCGGTTCGAAACCGGATCGTTCGACCACGGCGTCAGCTGGTAGTCGCGGCTGTTGCGGCTCCAGGTGAAGGCAGCGCCTTCGGCGGAGACGTGGAAGCCGAACGAGGCGTTGGAAATAACATTGATCCAGGGCTGGGGCGTGGTGCTGCGGCCGGCCAGGCGCACGACATAATGCCGCCCGTCGCCCTCGAAACCACCGAACCCGTTCCATTGGCTGAGCCCGTGCCCGTCCGCCGCCAGGGCCTGCGAGCCAAAGGAATGTGTCATAGACGCCAATTCAGGCAATGCCGCCGGCTGCTGGGCATCGCGCGCCTGCAAGGCCGCCACCTCGGCCCGCTCGATCTGATCGAAGATGGTGCCGTTGCGCGTGTGCAGAACCACGCGGGCAACCGCAAGCAGCGTCTTGTAGGTGGTCTCGTCCATCAGGTCGCGGCGCACGGCGAATATGTGCTGGCGCGGTCCGAGCTCCTTGCCGCGCAAACGGCTGTTCTCGCATAGGGATTCGACCGCCCGCTGCAGGTCCTGCACATAGGAGGAGGCCTGTTCGTTGACGACGACGAAATCGATCATCATGCCACGGGTGCGCATGTATTCCTGGAAACGCAGTGCCTGCGCGACGATTTCGAGATCGGCGACGTCGCCGATCCTGACCAGGAAGATCGGGAAATCGCCCGAGATGCTGGTCGGCCACAGGCTCGACTGCTTGCCCAGTCCCGAAGCGATGGATTCTGCCGGCAGGCGCAGGAATGGATCCGGATAGATCAGGTAGCGCGCCAGCTTCTGTACGTTGGCGGCGTCGGCCAGGCTGAGGCCGAGATGCCGGGTCTGCACCTGGCTGCGCGTCCAGGCGAGCATGGCCTGGCGGGCAAAGCTCTCCGGGTGGTCGAGCCGGGCAATGGCCTCCTCCAGCTCCGCGCGGTTGGAACCGACGACGGTCCAGAAGGTCAGCGATATCTTCTTGTTGGCGGGCACGCGCACCTGGCGGCGCAGCGAAGCGACCGGATCGAGGGTAAAGCCGGAATGGCCGCCAAGCCGGGCGCCCGGATCGAAAGCCGCAGCGTCGACGATGGTGCGGCCACGGCCGATAAAGGCGCGCCTGTCGGTCTCGGCTTCGGCGTCGCGCGCCGGACCGGACGGGTCGGTGACGAAATGCACCATCGTCACGTCTGGCTCGCTGGTCTCGCGCTTGCGCCGCGTGGCGAAGATCGCCCCATTGTTGGGGGCAATTTCGGTCTCCACGAACATTTTCGAGAAGGCGGGATGGGCGTTGTCGGATACCTCCAGGCCCAGCACCAGCTCGGCGAAGGAGGTCACTTCGATGTGACGGTCGGTCGGTCCCTCGTTGAACAGCGTCACGCGGCGGCCTTCGCCATTGCCTTCCGAGATGACGATGCATTCGACCTCGGAGCGCAGCGTGCCGACCAGTTTGACGAAGCTCGCCTTGTCGTCGGAGAACAGCGTCTGGGTGCGCTCCTCGGCCGCGCGCTTCGGCTCCGCCGTCGCCGACCACCAGTCGCCGCTGCCTGCGTCGCGCAAGAAGATGTAGGAGCCAAGCCGGTCCTCGGTCGGATCCGGCTGCCAGCGCGTGACGGACAGATCGCCCCACCGGCTGTAGCCGGAGCCTGTCGCGGTGACCATCACCGAATAGCGGCCGTTCGACATCACGTTGGTCGAACGCAGCGCCCGCACAGGATCGAGCACGATGCGGGTGTCGGGACTCTCGGTTTCGGTCTCGTCCTTCGCCCGTTCGTCCGCCTCGGTCCTGACGGTCGCGGTCGGGATGTCGCGCGGCGCCCTCTCCTGGAGCAGAAGTTCGGCCGACTCGATGACCGGATCGCTGTGGAAACGGTCGCGCAGGCGACCCTCGAAAATGGCGTCGGCGACCGCCGCGATCGACATGCCGGAATGGTGGGCCATGTAGTTCTGTACGACGACGTGATCGGTGCCTTCCGGCACGCGCTGCGGCGTGAAATCGACGGCGTCGTAGTAACCATGGCGGCCAAGCGCGCCGAGCTCCCGCAGTCGCGCTAGGTTCTGCACCGCTTCGCGCGGGTTGAATTGCGCAGCCAGCACGGTGGCGTAAGGCGCGATCACCGTGTTCTGGCCAAGACCGCGCTTCAGCCCGAGACCGGGCACGCCGAAATTGGTGTACTGGTAGGTCAGCTCGCGGTCGCGGGCATTGTAGGCCGCTTCCGAAATGCCCCAGGGCACATTCTTCTGACGGCCATACTGGATCTGGCGCTTGATGATCAGCTTGCTGGTCTGGTTGAGAATCGAACCTTGCGGTTCCTTCATCACCAGCGGCGGCATCAGATACTCGAACATCGAGCCGGACCAGGACATCAGCGCGCCCTGGAAGCCGATCTCGACGATCGGCCGGCCAAGCCGGAACCAGTGCTCAGTCGGCAGGTCGCCCTTTGCGATGGCGAACAGGCTGGTCAGCCGCGCCTCGGAGGCCAGAAGATCGTAGCAGCTCTCGTCGAGCTGGTGCTCCTCGACCCGGTAGCCGATCGACAGCAGCTTGCGCTCCGGCCGCATCAGGAACGAGAACTCCATCTCGAAGGCGAAGCGGCGCGTGCGCTCGCGCAGGGTGAGCAGCTTGGCCCGCAGCGCCTCGACCGCGTTGTCGTCGCTGTGGGCGTCGTGGACATGCGCCTCGCAGGTCGCTTCGAGCCTGGCCGCCCAGTCGACGATGACATCGCTCTGTGGCGATGCCGCCTCGGTGTGGATGGCGGTGGCGAGCTTGCGGATCTCGCCGGCCAGCACAGCCAAATTGATGGTGCGGATCGAGGCCATTTCCGGCTGCGCCTTGATGGTGTCGACGGCGCGCCGCATGCCGTCGAGGCGGTCGGCAAGGCGCTGGCGCAGCGGCCGCAGCTGACGGCGGTCGTCGGGCAGCTCATCCAGGCTCTCGCCGAGGATGGTCACTGTGTCGAGGATGCCCTCGAAATCGCCCTGGAGATGAACGGACGGCGCCTCGGCCCATTCGGCGCAGGCCGCCGCCACCGCCACCAGATGGCCGGCGAGATTGCCGCTGTCGACAGCCGAGATGTAGAGCGGATAGAGCGGCTTCAGTGTGGTGGTGTCGTACCAGTTGAAGAGATGGCCGCGGTTGCGCGGCATGCTCTCGATGGTCGTCATGGTGGCATCGATGCGGGTGATGGCGTCGGACAGGCTGATCCAGCCGAAATCGCGGGCCGAGACGACCGACAGGAGATAGACGCCGATATTGGTCGGGGAGGTGCGCGGCGCAACGACTGGCGCCGGGCTCTCCTGGAAATTGTCCGGCGGCAGATGATGATGCTCGGCCGTGACGAAGGTTTCGAAATAGTGCCAGGTGCGGCGCGCCACGGTGCGCAGCGCATGGATGTCGGCCTGCGAGATGCGCAGCCGGTCCTCGGTCTCGGCCGAGCGGCTGATCCAGCTGGCGATCGCCGGGGAGCCGATCCAGAACAGAGCGAAGAAAAAGGCGACGAAGGCGCCGGTGGAATCGGCCAGCACCGGAATGGCGAGGCCGACGAAGCCGATGATCACGGCGCCGTACATCATGCCGTAGTAGGAGCCGATGTCGTTGTCGCCGGCCTTGTGCGCCTGCGAGGCGGTGCGCCATTCCAGCAGGTTCTGCCGGGAGACGAACAGCCGGTAGAGCGTGCGCACGATGGCGTCGCCCATCATCCAGGCGTTATGCGCCATCAGCACGATCTTCAAGGCCACCATGGCGGTGCCGAAGGCCACGTCGCGCGCCAGCGCGGAGAAATGGCCGCGCGGCGTCTGGTCACCGCTCTTGGGCAGTATGGCGTTGACGACGTCGAAAGTGGGCGCCATGAACAGGCTGAGGATCAGCAATGCCTGCCATTGTGCTGCCTGCGTGAAGGGCAGCAGCGTCCAGCCGGCGATCGCCGCCATCACCCAGAAGATCGGCGTCAGCGAGCGGCGCAGATTGTCGACCATCTTCCAACGCGACAGCGCCGGGACGCCGGAGCGCGGATCGAGGATGAAGCCCAGGAGCTGCCAATCGCCGCGCGCCCAGCGATGGTGGCGCGAGGCGTCGACCGAATAGCGGGTCGGGTAATCCTCGACCAGTTCGACGTCGGTGACGAGCGCAGAACGCGCCAGCGCGCCTTCGAGCAGATCGTGGCTGAGGATGGTGTTTTCCTCGATGCGGCCCTGCAACGCGGCCTCGAAGGCATCGACGTGGTAGAGGCCCTTGCCGGTGAAGGAACCGTCGCCGAAGACGTCCTGGTACAGGTCGGACACCGCAAAGACATAAGGATCGAGGCCGCGATTGGCCGAGAAGACCCGTTGGAAGAACGACGCCTCGTCGCCGCTGGTCAGCGAAGCGGTGATACGTGGCTGCAGGATCGTGTAGCCCGAGGTGACGACGCGCCTGGTGGCATCGAAATGCGGTCGGTTGAGCGGGTGGCAGAGCTTGCCGACAAGCGTAGCGACCGCATCGCGGGTGGTGCGCGTGTCGGCGTCGAGCGTCATTACGTGAACGACTTTTTCCGGCAGCGGCACATCGAGCGGCAGGAAGGTGGTGTCGCTGTCGCCGCGCAGCAGCAGGTCAAGCTCGTGCAGCTTGCCGCGCTTGCGCTCCCAGCCCATCCAGCATCCCTGCGCGGCATTATAGAGCCGGCGCCGGTGCAGGAGATAGAAGCGCGGCGCGCCTTCGGCGGGATAGCGGGCGTTGAGGCGGGCGATCTCGTCACGGGCGAATTCGAGAATCTCGGTGTCGGCCGCGTCGATCTCGGTCTTGCTGTCGGGCCAGTCCGACAGCAGGGCGAAGTGGATCTCGTCCGCCAGATTGGCGAGGTAGTGCACTTCGATGTTGCGGATGTTTTCCTCGACGTCGTCGCGCGAGCCGATCAGCGACGGCACCACCACCAGCGTGCGTGCCTCGGACGGCACGCCGTGCCTGTAGTCATAGCCGATAAGGCGCGTCGGCTTGAGGAACAGCGAGACAACGGTATTGAAGAAAGCGAGCGCGCCTTCGCTGGCCGGCACGGCAAACAGCGCCAGCATCAAGACGATCGAAGGCACAGACAGGCCGAGATTGGCAAGGGCATTGCCGGACACCACCAGCAGCAGCACGGTCAGCGCAAAGACCGGCAGGACGATGCCCAGCCATCCGGTCTTGGCAAAGGTGCGCTTGACGGTCTGACTGACGGTCGGTCGGTAGCCGATCGCCTTTTCCAGCTCCAGCCGGCGTGGCCCGACAAGGAAAAAACCGACATCCGTGTGCGCTAAAGGAGCCGCAAGGCCATCTGCGCCGTCGGCGGCGGATGCAATTTCGTTGGTGATCTGGCCGGCCAGTTCGATCGCTTTTTCGGCGACGCGATATTCCGACAGATTCGAGCGGCGGGCCAGCTCTTCGATCGCGGTCCGGTACTGGTCACGCGAGAAGAAATCGAGCGCGGCGAAGTCGGTGCGCTCGCGCAGCACCGTGTCGATACGGCTGACGCCCTCGAACCACACCGTCCAGTCGATATCGTTGATGAGACGCAGGCCGCGTATGATGTTGCCGGTCGTTACATTGCCGCTGGACAGCGTATGATGCTCGGAAATGATGATTTCCTCGGCGTCCGAGCCGGTCTTCTCGAGTTCGCCTTCCAGCCACTCCAGCGCCTTGCCTGCATTCTGCGAGCCGTCGCGCAAGCGGTAGAGCAGTTGCGTGGCAAAGGTGGTGTCCTGGGCGTGCGCGCTGAAATTGGCCAGGATCGCTTGCCGGTCGCGGGTATCGTCGGTCGCCAGCACCTTGTCGGCGACATCATTGGCGATCTGGCGCATCTGCCGGGTGCGGTTGACCCTGACCGCAAGGCGGCGAAGATTTTCGATCAGAACGAAGCGCAACAGCGACGGCAGCGCCCAGAGTTCGCCGATCTTCAGCGGCTCGACCGACTGGAAGCCCTGGACGATGGCCTTGAACATGGTCGCGGAGACGGAACTGTCGGAATGCGCCACATAAGTCCAGGCCAGCGCCAGCGCGCGCGGCACGCCGCCGCCGTCCGGCAGCTTCAGCGTCGGCAGTTGACGATAGAAGCGGCGCGGCAGGTCGCGCTTGACCTGGAAAATGGTTTCCTCGACCAGATAGTTGTTGTCGAGCAGCCATTGCGCCGCGGGCGTGATGGTCTCGCCCCTCGCCTGCGCGGCGTTGGTCGAACGGTAGACTTCGAGGATCTTCTTGGCGCTGTCGCGGATGCGGGCCTGGAAATCGAATGGCGTCAGGCCGAACAGATCCGCGAGATCGCCCTTGGCCAGGCTTTCACCGAGCAGCCGAAGGCGTTCCTCCGGCAGGAAAATGGATCTTATCGGTTCTTCCGTGATGGGCGGGAAGCTCGCGCTGGTCTTTTCGATTTGTGCTGGATTCGTCTGAATATTCATTGAAAATTCCGTAAGCGGGCACTCAGCGGCGTCACCGCCACGGCAATGGCCCTAAAACCGATTCAAATGCAATTGGTTGCATGCCCAGCTTTTGCCGAAAATTGTTTCCGCACCACGACAAGGCATCGTCTTTCGACAGTTTCAAAGACGAACACTCCTCACTCCCGCCGAGACCGATCGACGGAAAGGATTCAGGCTTTTTCGTGATCCCGGCTGGAGCTTACCCTATATTTCGCCGGCATCACGATCATGTTTGGAAACAAGCGTTAATCGTTGGGTCGAATGCCATCGATCCGGACCACGAATACTGTCGGGTGGTCGATGGGCTTGATGCGCAGGCCAGCTGTGGCTGAGGCAGTCAGGAGTGCGTCGAGGTGGCTAAGGCGAATAGGCTCTGCGGCGGAAACCAAGACTTCCCCACCCAGGCACAGGACGAGGGTCGCTCTGCTTTCAATCCCGATTTCCAAAGGGTTCGACATTACGAGGCGTTCGACGGAATGCCTCATGCGGCCACGCCGGGTCATCACGTTGAGATCGGTGATCGGACCGGCGATCAGTTCGGCACTGGTCGGCCGGTCGGCTGGAAAGGAAAACGGCGCTGAAGCGGCGGTCAGGCACGCCGGCGGCTCGCCGGCGACATCAAGAATGATCCCCTCGCCTTCCAATACCGACAGGGTGCGGTCAATGCCGGCAAAGCTGGAGAACGGCCCGCTGCCTTCGACGCGGGCCATCGAGACACGCCAATCGAAGGTGTCGAGCCCGGCATCGGCCGGCGAGACGGCGATTTCCGTCGTCACGCCGCCGCCGTTCTTCCACGGCATCGATTTGTATTCGGCTGCCCGCAGGACGCGCATCGGTCGGCCTACTATCCCAGAATGCCGGGCAAATTGAGCTGATGCTCCCTGGCGCAATCGATGGCGATGTCGTAGCCGGCGTCGGCGTGCCTCATGACGCCGGTCGCCGGATCATTCCACAGCACCCGCTCCAGGCGCCTGGCTGCCTCAGGCGTGCCGTCCGCGACGATGACCATGCCTGCATGCTGGGAAAAGCCCATGCCGACACCGCCGCCATGGTGCAGCGACACCCAGGTAGCGCCCGATGCCGTGTTGAGCAGAGCGTTGAGCAGCGGCCAGTCGGAAACAGCATCCGAGCCGTCCTTCATCGCCTCTGTCTCGCGGTTCGGCGAGGCGACCGAGCCGGAATCGAGATGGTCGCGGCCGATGACGACAGGCGCCTTGAGTTCGCCTTTGGCGACCATCTCGTTGAAGGCGAGGCCCAGCCGGTGGCGGTCGCCGAGGCCGACCCAGCAGATGCGCGCCGGCAAGCCCTGGAAGGCGATGCGCTCGCGCGCCATGTCCAGCCAGTTGTGCAAATGGGTGTTGCCGGGCGTCAGTTCGCGCACCTTGGCGTCGGTCTTGTAGATGTCCTGCGGATCGCCGGAAAGGGCCGCCCAGCGGAAGGGGCCGATGCCGCGGCAGAACAGCGGCCGGATATAGGCCGGCACGAAGCCTGGGAAGGCAAAGGCGTTCTCGAAGCCTTCTTCCTTGGCGACCTGGCGGATGTTGTTGCCGTAGTCGAGCGTCGGCACGCCGGCGTTCCAGAAGGCCACCATCGCCTCGACATGCTCGCGCATCGAGGCGCGGGCGGCTTTCTCGACTGCTTTCGGGTCGGACGTGCGCTTCTCGCGCCACTCGGCCAGCGTCCAGCCCTTGGGCAGATAGCCGTTCAACGGATCGTGCGCCGAAGTCTGGTCGGTGACCATATCGGGGCGCACGCCGCGCCGCACCAGCTCGGGCACGATATCGGCGGTGTTGCCGACCAGGCCGACCGACTTCGCCTCGCCTGCCCTGGTCCAGCGCGCGATCTTCTCCAGCGCCTCGTCAAGCGTATCGGCACGCTCGTCGACATAGCGGGTGCGCAGCCGGAAATCGATGCGGTCGGGATCGCATTCGACGGCCAGGCAGCAGGCGCCGGCCATGACGGCCGCGAGAGGCTGGGCGCCCCCCATGCCGCCGAGGCCGCCAGTCAGGATCCATTTGCCCCTGAGATCGCCGCCATAGTGCTGGCGTCCGGCTTCGACGAAGGTCTCGTAGGTGCCCTGCACGATGCCTTGCGTGCCGATATAGATCCACGAGCCGGCCGTCATCTGGCCGTACATCATCAGGCCTTTCCTATCGAGCTCGTTGAATTTCTCCCAGGTCGCCCAATGCGGCACCAGATTGGAGTTGGCGATCAAAACGCGCGGCGCGTCGGGATGAGTGCGGAAGACGCCGACCGGCTTGCCGGACTGCACCAGCAGCGTCTCGTCCTCGCCAAGCGTCTTCAGCGAAGCGGCGATGCGGTCGAAATCGTTCCAGGTGCGCGCCGCCCGGCCGATGCCGCCATAGACGACCAGTTCGTTGGGATTTTCGGCGACATCGGGATCGAGATTGTTCATCAGCATGCGCAGCGGCGCTTCGGTCGTCCAATACCTGGCATTGAGCTTGTCGCCGCGGGGGCTGCGCACTTCGCGGATGTTGTGGCGAGGATCGGTCATGTCGTCACTTCCCTTTCAGATGAGTGCGGCGAGGCGTCAGCTCTCGACCCACGAAATCGCGGTCTCGAGGATGGATGTCAGCGTGGCGCGGATCGGCGCGGCGAAGGCGGCGGCGTAAGGCACCGGCCAGTTGTCGGGCGCGCCCTTGCCTTCGGGCTCTCGCATGTAGCCGCGGTTGGACAGTTCCATCTGCAGCGCATGGACGCCGTTTTGCGGCTGGCCGAAATGGCGCGTGATCCACCCGCCCTTGAAGCGGCCATTGACCACGAAGGTCTCGCCGGTCTCGGCCAGGATCCCGGCGACCTTTTCCTGCAGCGCCGGATCCGTGCTCTTGCCGTCATTGGTGCCGAGATTGAAGACCGGCAGCGTGCCATCGAACAGGCGCGGCAGCACAGAGCGGATCGAGTGGCAGTCATAGAGGACGATTTTGCCATGCAATCCGCGCAGCCGGTCGATCTCGGCCTGGAGCGCGGCATGATAGGGCATGAAGAATTTTCGGCGGCGCTCGTCGATTTCCGACGGCCCCGGTTCCTCGCCTGTACGGTAGAGCGGATCGCCGTCGAAGGTTTCGGTCGGGCACAGCCCGGTCGTCGCCTGACCAGGGTAGAGCGAGGCGCCTGACGGATCGCGATTGACGTCGATGACGGTGCGCGAGATGGCGGTGTGCACGACGGTGGCGCCAAGACCTGCGGCGAAATCATAGAGCTTGTCGATCCACCAGTCGCAGTCGCGCTGGCCAAGCCAGCTCGAGACCAGCCGGTTGTCGAGACCGGCGAGATCGATGCCGGTGTGCGGCATGGAAACCAGCAGCGGCGCGGTGCCTTGTTTTACCGTCAGCCAAGGAGGTGTCATGCGAGGCCTCCGCAGGTTGGAGCTCTACGGCTGGGATGAGAAGGAACGTAACCTACCATGCCAAGCATTCTCATGAGGCAATTCCCGGCAGCGCCACCGCGCTCGCCGCCTTCACCGCTGCACCGCTGCGCACCATGGCGATGGCTTTCTCCATGTCGGGATGGAAATGCCGGTCGTTGTCGAGATGCGGCACCTCCGCCCTGACCAATTTGCGCACCGCTTCGAGTGCGGTGCTGGAAGCGAGCGGCGCGTGGAAATCGCAGCCCTGGGTCGCGGCCAGCAACTCGATGCCGATGACGGCCGTGGCGTTCTCGACCATGCCGATCAGCCGGCGCGCACCATGTGCGGCCATCGAGACGTGATCCTCCTGGTTGGCCGAGGTCGGGATCGAATCGACGCTTGCTGGATAGGCCTTCTGCTTGTTTTCGGAAACCAGCGCTGCCGCCGTCACCTGCGGGATCATGAAGCCGGAATTCAGGCCGGGCTTCGGCGTCAAAAAGGCGGGCATGCCCGACAGCGCAGGGTCGACCAGCATGGCGATGCGGCGCTCCGACAGCGAGCCGATCTCGCAGACGGCGAGTGCGATCATGTCGGCAGCGAAAGCCACCGGCTCGGCATGGAAATTGCCGCCCGACAAGGCGGTGTCGTCCTCGGCGAAGATCAAGGGATTGTCGGTGACGCCATTGGCTTCCGTGCCGAGCGTGTCGGCCGCCTTGCGCAACACGTCCAGAGCGGCCCCCATCACCTGCGGCTGGCAGCGCAGGCAATAGGGATCCTGCACGCGCTCGTCGCCGACGCGGTGGGATTCGCGGATGGCGCTGCCGGCCATCAGACTGCGCAGCGCATTCGCCGTCTCGATCTGGCCGCGATGCTTCCTCAAGAGATGGATGCGCGGATCGAAGGGGGCGTCCGAGCCCCTGGCGGCGTCGGTGGACAGTGCACCCGCGACCAGTGCCGACTGGTAGAGAACTTCGGCCTCGAACAAGCCCGCCAGCGCGTAGGCGGTCGAGAACTGCGTGCCGTTAAGCAGCGCCAGCCCTTCCTTGGCGCCAAGGATGACAGGCTCCAGCCCATGCGAGACGAAGGCGACCTTGGCCGGGAAGCGGCCATGCGGCGTGAAGCATTCGCCGACGCCGATCATCACGGCCGTCATGTGTGACAGCGGCGCGAGGTCGCCGGAGGCGCCGACCGAACCTTGCGCCGGCACCACCGGGATAACATCGTTGGCCAGCATCGCTTCCAGCAGCTCGATGGTGCGCGACCGCACGCCGGAGGCGCCCTGCGCCAGGCTGGCAAGCTTCAAGGCCATCATCAGCCTGCAAACAGCGACCGGCATCGGCTCGCCGACGCCGGCGGCGTGCGAGAGCACGATGTTACGCTGAAGCGTTTCGAGATCCTGGGCAGGAATGCGGACGCTGGCCAGTTTGCCGAAACCGGTGTTGATGCCATAGACCGGCTCGCCCTTGGCGACGATGCGTGCGACAGCCTCCGCACTCGCCTTGATCTTTGGCCGGCAGGCATCGTCGAGCCTGGGCACGGCGCCGCGATAGATGGCGCGCCAGTCGGCCAGGGTCACGTTGCCGGGTTTCAGTACGAGTTCGGTCATTGTCCTCTCCAGATGCGCGCGTGCAAGGGGTTGAAGCCCATGCGGTAGACGAGTTCGGCAGGGCGCTCGATGCTCCAGATCGCTAGATCGGCGGATTTGCCCGCCTCCAGCGTGCCGGTCTGTCCGAGCAGACCCAGTGCGCGGGCGGCTTCGCGGGTCACGCCCGCGAGGCATTCATCGACCGTCATGCCGAACAAGGTCGCCGCCATGTTCATGGTCAGCAGCAACGACGTCAGCGGCGAGGTGCCGGGATTGTTGTCGGTGGCGACGGCCATCCTGACGTCATGCCTGCGGAATAATTCGATCGGAGGTTTCTTCGTTTCGCGAATAAAATAGTAGGCGCCGGGCAGGATCGTCGCCACGCTGCCCGATGCAGCCATTGCCGCCGCGCCTGCCTCATCGGTGTATTCGAGATGATCGGCCGACAACGCGCCATAGCGCGCGGCGAGTTCGGCGCCATGCAGGTTCGACAATTGGTCGGCATGGAGCTTTACCGGCAGGCCAAGCGCCTTTGCGGCTTCGAAGACCCGTGCCATCTGCTCGACCGAAAACGCGATGCCTTCGCAGAAACCATCGACGGCGTCGGCAAGCCCGTCGGCAGCAATGGCCGGCAGGATCGTGGCGGTGATGAGATCGATGAAGGCGTCCTTGTCGCCCTTGGCTTCCGGCGGCAAGGCATGGGCGCCGAGAAAGGTCGTGCGGATCGTCACCGGGCGCTCGGCGCCCAGGCGGCGCGCCGCGCGCAGCGACTTTTTCTCGTTTTCCAGGTCAAGGCCATAGCCGGACTTGACCTCGACGGTGGTGGCGCCCTCGGCGATCAGCGCATCGAGACGCGGCAGTGTCTGAGCGACCAGTTCGTCCTCACCCGCGGCACGCAAGGCCCCAACCGACGAGACGATGCCGCCGCCGGCCCTGGCGACCTCCTCATAGGTGGCGCCGGCCAGCCGCATCTCGAACTCGTTGGCGCGGTCGCCGGCATGGACGAGATGGGTGTGGCAGTCGATCAGGCCGGGCGTGATCCAGCGGCCCTCGCAATCGACGATCTCGGCACGCTGCTCGAACGCCGCCGGAATATCGGCTTCGGCGCCGGCATAGACGATGATGCCGTCACGCGCGGCGACGGCGCCCTTTTCGACGACGCCCTGCCCTGCTGCCCCTTCGGCAAAAGTCGCCAGGCGCGCATTGCGCCATATGCGAACCGCCGCCGCCCGGCCCCTGCTTTCTCCAGCCATCATATTTTCCCTTTGAAAGGATGGCGGTTATGTATATACATATTAAAAAGCACCGCAAGTGCTATTGTCATCATAAGCCAGGATTCGGAGAACAACGTGACGGCGATCTTTGCGGAACAGGCGCTTCTGCCGGAAGGCTGGCGAAGCAATGTGCGCATCGCCCTGGGCGGAGGCCGCGTTGCGGCAATCGACGCCGGGGTTGCGCCGAACACCGGCGACGAACGCCACGCCATCGTCCTGCCGGGCATGCCCAACCTGCATAGCCACGCGTTCCAGCGCGGCATGGCCGGACTTGCCGAGTTGCGCGGCCCGTCGGCCGACAGTTTCTGGAGTTGGCGCGAGGTGATGTACCGTTTCGCGCTGTCGATGACGCCCGACCAGGTCGAGGCGGTAGCCGCCCAGCTCTATGTCGAGATGCTGGAGGCCGGCTTTTCGCGTGTGGGCGAATTTCATTATCTGCATCACGACCGCGACGGAAAGCCCTACGCCAACATTGCCGAAATGGCCGAGCGCATCGCGGCCGCCGCCGCAGAAACCGGCATAGGCTTGACGCTGCTGCCGGTCTTCTATGCACACTCTTCTTTCGGCGGCGCGGCTCCCAACGAAGGTCAGCGCAGATTTCTCAATGATGTTAACCGGTTCTCACGCCTGGTTGAGAAAAGTCGCGAATGTGTTCGCGCCTTGAATCAAGCGGTCATCGGCGTCGCCCCCCATAGTTTGCGTGCCGCGACGGTCGAGGAGTTGCGACAAGTCGCTGCGATGGCGCCGGACGGACCGATCCACATCCACGTCGCGGAACAAGTGAAGGAGGTCGAGGACTGCATTGCCTGGTCGGGCGCGCGTCCGGTCGAGTTTCTGCTTGGCCATGCCAATGTCGACCGGCGCTGGTGCCTGATCCATGCCACCCATATGACCGATGCCGAGACCATGGCGATGGCAAAAAGCGGCGCGATCGCTGGGCTGTGCCCGATCACCGAAGCCAATCTCGGCGATGGCATTTTTGCGGCGCCGCTGTTCGCGCAACATGGCGGCCGCTTCGGCGTCGGCTCCGATTCCAACGTGCTGATCGGGCTGCCGGACGAGCTTCGGCAACTCGAATATTCGCAGCGTCTTGCCCACCGCGCCCGCAACGTGCTGGCGGTCGCCGGCGGCTCGACCGGCCGCGCGCTGTTCGACGCAGCGCTTGACGGCGGCAGCGTCGCCCTTGGCGCCGGCGCCTCGCGGATCGCCATTGGCGCATCCGCCGATCTCGTCTCGCTCGACCACAGCCAGGCTTCGCTTGCCGGCAAGGCCGGAGACGCGATCCTCGACGCCTGGATCTTCGCCAACGGCACCAAGATCGATTGCGTCTGGGTGCACGGCCAAAAGCAAGTCAGCGGCGGCAGGCACGCCAGGCGCGACGCCATCGCGGCGCGTTTCCGCAATGTCATGACCGCGCTTTCGGCAGGCTGATCAGGGACAGCCCATGAGCATGGTGGCGACAGCGGAGACGGAGGGCGGCGAGACGGTGTCGCTGCATCAGCGTATCCTGTCCGACATAAGCGAGAAAATCCTGTCCGGCGCCTGGGCGCCGGGGCATCGCATCCCGTTCGAGCACGAGCTGACGACCGAATATGATTGCTCGCGCATGACGGTGAACAAGGCACTGTCGCAGCTTGCCAAGTCAGGACTGATCGAACGCCGCCGGCGCTCAGGCAGCTTCGTGCGTCAGCCGCAATCGCAAGCAGCGGTGCTGGAAATCCACGACATCAGGATCGAGGTCGAAGCGCTCGGGCTGCCCTATCGCTATGAGCGGCTGGCGCGCCTGAAACGGCGCAGCAGCGCGCAAGACCGGTCGCTGCTCGGGCTTTCTGCCTCGGGTTGGGTACTATCGCTGGAATGCCTGCATTTCGCCGGAGAGCGGCCGTTCGCGCTCGAAGAGCGGCTGATCAATCTCTCCGCCGTCACGGAAGCCGGCGAGGAAGAGTTCCTCGACATTGCACCGGGCCCGTGGCTGATCGGCCGTGTGCCGTGGAGCGAGGCCGAGCATCGCATTCGTGCTGTTGCCGCCGACGAGCGTGTTGCCGATGCCCTCGACATCGGCCTTGGTGCGGCCTGTCTTGTGGTCGAGCGCCGGACATGGAGCGCCGAGCACCCGGTCACCCATGTGCGCTTCACCTATGCAGCCGAGAGCCACACGTTGGTGGCAAGATTCACGCCGTCACACGGATAGCATCTCTTCCCTTCTCCCCTTTTTGCCTTCGCAAGGAAGGGGAGAAGGGAAAGCGCAGCGCCTCAGATGGCCGCGGTGATAATGATCTCGACCAGATATTCCGGACCGGCGAGCTTGGCTTCGCCGGTGGCGCGTGCGGGTGTGTGGCCCTGCGGCACCCACTTGTCCCATTCCGAGTTCATCTCCGCGAAGGTGCCCATGTCGGCCAGCCAGATGATCGCCTGGACGATCTTGGTCTTGTCGGTGCCGGCCTTGGCCAGCAATTCGTCGATCGTCGCCAGAATATCGCGGGTCTGCGAGGCGACATTGCCGCCCGGCTCTCCGACCTGGCCGGCCAGATAGACGGTATTGCCGTGAATGACGATCTGGCTCATGCGTGGGCCAACATCGATGCGACGAATGCTCATGGGAGTTTCCTTCCTTTGTGGTCGCGCCTCTTTAAAGTTGGCACCGGCTTCGGGCAAGGCCGAGCGTTCCAAATCCCCTTGGACCAGCGGCGCCGGAGAGTCACGGCAAGTTGAGCCGGCAGCCACAATTCCGCTCGATTGGCTTGTTGACTAATGTAATAACATCACATATCCAATCGGCGCTGCCCGGCAGCCGCACTACCGCCCCACGGACCGTCAAATGACCGAAACCTGCCTGACATTCCGTGACTTGACGCTTGGCTATAACAGCCATCCGGCGATCCATCATCTGGACGGCATCATACGCAAAGGCTCGCTGACCGCCGTCGTTGGCGCCAATGGTTCGGGCAAGTCGACGTTGATGAAGGGTATCGTCGGCGTGCTGAAGCCGATGGCCGGCGCTGTGACGCGGGCGCCTGGCGTGCGCGCCGCCTATCTGCCGCAGCAGTCGGAACTCGACCGCAGCTTTCCGGCCCGGGTCGTCGATCTGGTCTCGCTCGGCCTGTGGCCGAAACGCGGGCTGCTCGGCCGCCATACCAAGGAGGATCGCCAATCCGTCAGCGAGGCGTTGATGGCGGTCGGCCTTGGCGGCTTCGAGACCCGCCCGATCGACACGCTGTCGGGCGGCCAGTTGCAGCGCACCTTGTTTGCCCGCGTGCTGTTGCAGGATGCGGATCTAATCCTGCTCGACGAGCCGTTTAACGCCGTCGATGCAAAGACGATGGGCGATCTTATTGCGCTGATCAAGCGCTGGCATGGCGAGGAACGCACAATCATGGTCGTCGTCCACGACCTCGACCTTGTCCGGCAGAATTTTCCCGAAACGCTGCTGCTGGCCCGCCAGCCTGTCGCCTGGGGCGAGACGAAGGAGACGCTGCGGCCTGAGAATCTCCTGCGGGCCAGGCGCTTCCATGAAGCGTGGGAAGAGAACGCGCCATGGTGCGAGCCGGGCGGACCCGATCATGACCATGACGGACATGATCACAATCATGATGAGCCTGCCCATGCACAGGATCGTCACCACCATCATGGCGCCGGACCAAGGGCTGCATGATGAACGTCTTCTACGAACTCTTCATCGCGCCTTTCGCCGATTTCGCCTT
Source organism: Mesorhizobium sp. B2-5-3 (assembly GCF_006441005.1). Lineage (NCBI taxonomy): Bacteria > Pseudomonadati > Pseudomonadota > Alphaproteobacteria > Hyphomicrobiales > Phyllobacteriaceae > Mesorhizobium > Mesorhizobium sp. B2-5-3. The sequence continues at coordinate 117,502 of NZ_VFUS01000003.1, read as the reverse complement.
CATGCAGCGGGCGCTGTTCGGCTCGTTGATGCTGTCGCTCGGCGCCTGTCCGGTCGGCGTGTTCCTGATGTTGCGGCGCATGAGCCTCTCGGGTGACGCCATGGCGCACGCGATCCTGCCGGGCGCCGCCGCCGGCTTCCTGCTTTACGGGCTGGAAATCCTGCCGATGACCATTGGCGGCCTGATCGCCGGCATCGTCGTTGCACTCGGCGCGGGCGCCGTCTCGCGATTCACCATCCAGCGCGAAGACGCCTCGATGGCCGCCTTCTACCTGATTTCGCTCGCCGTCGGCGTGCTGATGGTTTCGGTCCGTGGCTCCAGCGTCGACCTCATGCATGTGCTGTTCGGTACGGTGCTGGCGCTCAACGATGAAGCGCTGACGCTGATCGGCGGCATCGTGCTGGTGACGCTTGCCAGTCTCGCCGTCTTCTGGCGGGCCTTGATCGCCGAATGCCTCGACCCGCTGTTCCTGCGCTCGGTCAGCCGGTGGGGCAGTCCGGTGCATTTCATTTTCCTCGGCCTCGTCGTGCTCAACCTCGTTGGCGGCTTCCAGGCGCTGGGCACGCTTCTGTCGGTCGGACTGATGATGCTGCCGGCCGCCGCGGCCCGTTTCTGGACCGTGCGCGTCGAACCGATGTGCGTGCTGGCCGTGCTGATCGGCTTTGCCTCCTGCATCGCCGGACTGCTTCTGTCCTACCACGCCTCGCTGCCCTCAGGCCCGGCGATCATCCTGTCGGCAGGCGTCGTCTATTTCGCCTCGATCCTGTTCGGCACACGCGGCGCGCTGCGCGCCCGCATCATCCATCACCGTCATCGGACGGCCTGATCCACCCCAGCCTCCAAGGAGACCGCCCATGTTGAAATCGATCCGCGCCGCCCTTACGATGAGCGTTATAACATTAACTGCTCTCGACGCGTCGTCGGCCTTTGCGGCGCCCTTGAAAGTGGTCGCAAGTTTTACCGTCATTGCTGATTTCGCCAGGAATGTTGGCGGCGACCGCGTCAACATCACCACCATCGTGGGACCCGACGGCGATGCGCATGTCTACGAGCCGAGCCCGGCTGATGCGGTAGCCATGGCGGGCGCCGATCTGGTGCTGGTCAACGGCCTGCATTTCGAGGGCTTTCTACAGCGGCTGGTCGATGCCAGCGCCACTAAGGCCTCGATCGTCACCCTGACCAAGGGCGTGGCGGCGATCGACTTCAAACCGGAATTCGCCGATGCGGACGCGGCGGAGGGCGCGGGTACCGGCGGCGGCAAGACGGTCACCGACCCACATGCCTTCCAGTCGATCGCCAACGCCAAGATCTATGTGAAGAACATTGCCGAAGCGTTCTGCGCGGCCGACAATGATGGCTGCGTCAGCTACCAGACCAACGCCGCGGCTTACACAAAGAAGCTCGACGCGCTCGAAGGTGAAGTGAAGGCGGCGATCCAGTCCATCCCCGAGGCAAAACGCGTTGTCATCACCTCGCATGACGCGTTCGGCTATTTCGAGCACGAATACGGCCTGACCTTCCTAGCGCCGGAGGGCGTCTCGACGGATTCCGAACCGTCGGCCGCCGACGTCGCCAAGCTGGTCGAGCAGGTCAAGCAGGACAAAGCGGCGGCGATCTTCGTCGAGAACATCACCAATCCGCGCCTGATCGAGCAGATCGCCAGCGAGACCGGCATCAAGGTCGGCGGCACGCTCTATTCCGACGCGCTGTCGCAGCCCGAAGGCCCGGCCTCGACCTATGTCGACATGATGCACAACAACATCACGCAGATCAAAGGCGCGATCCTCGGCAGTTGAGCCGCTCCGACCCAACCGGGCCCTCGCGGCCCGGTTGGATTTTCCGGTCAGCACTCGCTATTTGGCAGAGAAATCCCTCGGCGTGGATTGCCGGCCGTGCCGGGGAGTGGCAAGACTGCCCAACCAGATTGCGAGGACACCACAATGGAATACCGCGAGATCAGCGAGGACTATTCGGTCTCGGGCCAGATCCAGCCCGAGGACGTCGCCGCCATCAAGGCAGCCGGCTTCAAGAGCGTGATCTGCAACCGGCCGGACGACGAGCAGCCCGGCCAGCCTTCGGCCGACACGCTCAAGGCCGCAGTCGAGGCTGCCGGGCTTGCCTTCCGCTACATCCCCGTCATCAGCGGCCAGATCACGGCGGAGAATGTCGAGGACCAGGGACAAGCGCTCGACGAGCTGGAAGGCCCGGTGTTCGCCTACTGCCGTTCCGGCGCCCGCTGCACCAATCTCTATGGGCTGATTCAGCAGTCGAAGGGTTAGATTGGCAGCGCGCCCGTCTCCTTGAGCGTCTCGAGCACAATCGCCGTCTTGACGTGCTGCACAGATTCGTGGGGCAAGAGCACGCCATTGACGAACTCCGACAATGATTTCAGGTCGGGCGTAACCACCTTCAGGATATAATCCATTTCGCCGGTCAGCGCGTGCGCCTCCTGCACTTCGGGCAGCCGCGCCACCAGTTCGCCGAAGCGCCGCGCATTGTCGCGGTTGTGAGTGGCCAAGGTCACCGAGATGACGTTGACCAGCGAAAAGCCCAGCCGGTCGCGGTCAAGCACGGCGCGATAGCCCTTGATATAGCCGTCCTCCTCAAGCCGCTGGCGGCGGCGCGAGCATTGCGAGGCCGAGAGGTTCACCCGCTCCGAAAGGTCGTTGTTGGTGAGCCGTGCGTCACACTGCAACAGCGCCAATATCTTGCGATCAAACTGATCAAGACGCGTATCATTCATGATACTTCCAAAAACCATGCACATTTCATGCATCAGATAAACATTTCAAGCGTTTGAATGCAAGCACCGTGCGACCTGCCCGCGCTATGATGAGTTGAGATGGCCTATGCAGGCCAAGCCAGCTTCCGGAGGATTATCATGGGTCCCTTCCCGCACGACGCCCCGCCCGCCAAGATCAGCAAGACCAACCCCGCCGGCACCGACGGTTTCGAGTTCGTCGAATTCGCGCATCCGGAGCCGCGGAAGCTGGCCGAGTTGTTCACCCGCATGGGCTACGTAGCCGTGGCCAGGCATCGCACGAAGGACATCACCGTCTGGCGGCAAGGCGACATCAACTATGTCGTCAACGCCGAGCCCAGCTCGCATGCGATGAAGTTCGTCGACAAGCATGGCCCATGCGCCTCCTCGATGGCGTGGCGGGTCGTGGACGCCAAGCATGCCTTCGAACACGCGGTATCGAAAGGAGCCACGCCTTACGAAGGCGCCGACAAGACGCTTGACGTGCCGGCGATCGTTGGCATCGGCGGCTCGCTGCTCTACTTCATCGAAACCTATGGCGAGAGGGGTTCGGCCTATGATGCCGAATTCGAATGGCTGGGCAAACGCGACCCCAGGCCGGAAGGCGTCGGCTTCTATTTCCTCGACCACCTCACGCATAATGTCTACCGCGGCAACATGGACAAATGGTGGGATTTCTACCGCGACCTGTTTGGCTTCAAGCAGATCCATTTCTTCGACATCGACGGCAAGATCACCGGGCTGGTCAGCCGGGCGATCACCTCGCCCTGCGGCAAGATCCGCATTCCGCTCAACGAGTCCAAGGACGACACCAGCCAGATCGCCGAATATCTGAAGAAGTACAATGGCGAGGGCATCCAGCACATAGCGGTGGGCACCGACGCGATCTACGAGGCCACCGACAAGCTTGCCGCCAACGGGCTGAAATTCATGCCCGGCCCGCCGGAGACCTATTACGAGATGTCGCATGCACGCGTGAGCGGCCATGACGAGCCGCTCGAACGCATGAAGAAGCATGGCATTTTGATCGACGGCGAAGGTGTGGTCGACGGCGGCACGACGAAGATCCTCTTGCAGATCTTCTCCAAGACCCTGATCGGACCAATCTTCTTCGAATTCATCCAGCGCAAGGGCGACGAAGGCTTTGGCGAAGGCAATTTCCGCGCACTGTTCGAATCGATCGAGCAGGACCAGATCAAGCGCGGCGTGATCAAGGTGCAGGCCGCGGAGTAGATCGATCCCGACCGGCGGCTTGCGGTTCGATAAATTATGACCTAAATTATGGTCACAAAGGATCGAGCCATGAATGTTTCCATCGCCGAGGCCAAGGCCAAATTGTCGGAACTCGTCAGCCGCGCGGAAGCCGGTGAAGAGATTGTACTCACGCGTCACGGCAAGGTAGCTGCGCGTATCGTGCCTCCGGCAACGGCGGAACCCTTGCCGCGTATCGGCGCGTTGAAAGGCAAGATCTGGATTGCGGACGATTTTGACGAACTCGGCCCCGAATGGGACGAGTACGTCAAATGATGATCGGCCCGTTTCTCGCCGATACACATATCATCCTTTGGTCGATTTCGGACGATCGACGTCTCAGCAAGCACTACCGCGCCATCCTGGCTTCGGAAGCGGTGGTGTTCGCCAGCGCGGCAAGCGTCTGGGAAATTGCCATCAAGCGCTCAATCAGAAAACTCGATGCGCCGGATGATCTGCCAACACTGCTTCCAAGGATGCAATTTCAGCCGCTCGCCGTCACCTTCCAGCATGCGAACGCTGTCGCTGGCCTACCCCACCACCATGGCGATCCATTCGACAGACTACTGATTGCGCAGGCGCAAATGGACAAACTAACCATCATGACATCCGACCCGCATTTCGCCCGCTACGACGTCGCCCTGACATAAGCAGTGGTCTCACAAACCCAGCCGTCCAACCTCCTCCTGCCTCAGCTTCAAATCATAATCGAGCAGGAACTCGTCGAGTTGCGGCGGCGCGACCGACGTGCCGGACAGCATCGCGTGCACCTGGCCGCGATGGTGGATGTCATGCAGGAAAACATGGGCGAGGATATCGCCGATCTTTTCCGGGATCATGCCGTCTCCACGCCGGTCAGTGATGACATGGCGGTCGAGGTCGGCTTCCAACAAGGCATCGCAGAAGGTGATCAGCCTGCGGTCGAACTTGATCTGGGCCACTGACAAATCGGCTGCGTTATCGAACGGCACGAAATCATCGTACACCGCGGCGCCGATACCGCCCTGCTCCAGAAAATCGAGATAGAGAAGATCGACCGCAAGGATGTGGTTGAGCGTCGTCCTTATCGACGGGAAGAAGCTGATGCGATTGGCTTCGAATTCACCAGGCCCCAGCATAAGCACGGCGCGGTAGAGCCGGTCGTTCGACCAGCGGTTGTTGCGGGCCATTCGGCGCAGATGATCAAGCAGGTTCATCCTTCAACTTCTTGCGCCCTCACCCTTCATATTTCTCGACCGTCTGCTCGATGGCGCCGAAGATCGAATGCCCGGCCTTGTCCTTCATCTCTATGCGCACCGTGTCGCCGAAACGCAGAAACGGCGTCTTCGGCTCGCCGCTCTCGATGGTCTCGATCATGCGCAGTTCAGCGATGCAGGAATAGCCAGCGCCGCCGGCCGAGACAGGCTTGCCAGGCTCACCGCCGAGCTTGTTGGAGACGGTGCCGGAGCCGATGATGGTGCCGGCCGCCAGCGGCCGTGTTTTCGCCGCGTGCACGATGAGCGCGGGGAAATCGAACGTCATGTCGACGCCGGCATTCGCCCGGCCGAAAGGTTTGCCGTTGAGGTCGGCAAGCAGCGGCAGGCTGACCTTGCCGCCATCCCAGGCCTCGCCCAACTCGTCCGGCGTCACCGCGACCGGCGAGAAGGCCGAGGACGGCTTGGATTGAAAGAAGCCGAACCCCTTGGCGAGTTCCGGTCCGGTAATGGCACGCAGCGTCACGTCGTTGACCAGCATCACTAGGCGAATCGCCTCCCACGCTTTTTCAAGGCCAGCGCCCATCGGCACATCATCGACAACGACCGCGACTTCCGCCTCCATGTCGATGCCAAAGGCCTCGTCGGCCGTGCGGATCGGGTCTCGCGGCGGGATGAAGCTGTCGGAGCCGCCCTGATAGATCAGCGGGTCGGTCCAGAAGCTTGCCGGCATTTCGGCGCCGCGTGCTTTTCGCACCAGCTCGACATGGTTCACATAGGCCGAACCGTCAGCCCATTGATAGGCGCGCGGCAGCGGCGAATGGGCATTATGTTCGTGAAAGCGCGCCGACGGCACCGCATTGCTCTCGAGCGACTCCGCCATTGCGGCCAAATGCGGCGAAATCCGCCGCCAATCGTCGAGCGCCGCCTGCAGCGTCGGCACCAGGAAGGAGGCGTCGGTGAAGCGTGTAAGATCGCGCGAGACGACGACGAGCTTTCCGTCGCGCGTCCCGTTCTTCAATGTAGCAAGCTTCATGCGGTTTCCTCTCCTGACGCGGCCTTGCGCCGCTTGGCCCACAACAAAGCTGTTATGGGCGATCGTCAAGCCGCCGGCTCAACTTTCCTGAAGGCAGTTTTCCGACGGCAGCGATCCATTCAGGACCAATCGCCCTCGGGCGTGCCATTGAAGCGCTTCTTCAGATCGGCCCAGCAGTCGATGTAATTGTCCTGCCTGGTGTCGAGTTCGGCAGCGTAGCGGGTCAGCATCTGCGGGAACCGGGTCTCGAACATGAAGGCCATGGTGTTGTCGAGCTTGACGGGCTTCAGATCCGCGCGCGAGGCCTTTTCGAAGCCAGGTGCATCCGGGCCATGGGCCAGCATCAGATTGTGCAGACTGATGCCGCCGGGAACGAACCCTTCTTCCTTGGCGTCGTACTGGCCGTGAATCAGCCCCATGAACTCGCTCATGATGTTGCGGTGATACCAGGGCGGGCGGAACGTATCCTCCGCCACCAGCCAGCGCGGCGGAAAGATGACGAAATCGATGTTGGCGGTGCCCTCCTCGCCGCTCGGCGCCGTCAGCACCGTGAAAATCGACGGATCGGGGTGGTCAAAGAGGATCGCACCAACCGGCGAAAACGCCGCCAGATCATATTTATAGGGTGCATAGTTGCCGTGCCACGCCACAACATCGAGGGGCGAATGGCCGATTTCCGTGACATGAAAATGTCCGCACCATTTGACGATCAGCCGGCAGTGCGTCTCCTTCTCCTCAAACCAGGCGCAGGGCGTCTTGAAATCGCGCGGATTGGCCAGGCAGTTGGCGCCGATCGGGCCGCGGTCGGGCATCGTCAGCTTGGCGCCGTAGTTCTCGCAGACATAGCCGCGCACTTCGGCATCGACCAGTTCGACCTTGAACACGAGACCGCGCGGCAGGACCGCGATCTCGCCGGGCCTGAGCTCGATGACTCCCATCTCGGTGACGAAGCGCAAGGCGCCCACCTGCGGCACCACCAGCAACTCGCCGTCGGCGTTGAAGAAATGGTCGTCGACCATCGACCTGTTGGCGACATAGACATGCGCCGCCATGCCGGTCTGCCCAAGCACGTCGCCGGCGGTGGTGATCGAGCGCATGCCGGCGATGAAGTCGGTCGGCTCCTTCGGCATCGGCACCGGGCTCCAGCGATACTGGCCGAGCGCCAGCTCATGATCGCCGACATTGGGCGCACTTTTCCAGAAGGGATAGCTCACCGACTTGAAGCGCCCGGTATGTCTGACGCTCGGCCTGATGCGGTAAAGCCAGGAGCGCTCATTGGTGCCGCGCGGCGCGGTGAAGGGCGAACCGGAGAGCTGCTCGGCATAGAGGCCGTAGGCCGGCCGCTGCGGTGAATTACGCCCGTGCGGCAGCGAACCCGGCAGGCTTTCGGTTTCGAAATCGTTACCGAAACCCGGCATGTAGGAAAAGGCCATCGCTTCCTCCTCGCGAATGCTTGACCAAATTGGTTTCATTTGTAACCATCCAAAATGTAACTATCAATGCCGTGCGCGGGCATTTCTCGATGGCTGGTCATGGAATCCGAAATCCTGGAACTCGAAAGCTTTCTGCCCTACCGGCTGTATCGGCTGGCCGATGCGCTGAGCCGCGAATTCTCTCGGATCTACAAGGAGCGTCACGGCCTCACACGGCCGGAATGGCGTACGCTTTCGGGGCTTGGCCAGCGCGGCACAATGACCGCGACGGAACTCGGCGCGCAGTCGGCGATGCACAAGACAAAGGTTTCGCGTGCCGTGGCGGAGCTTGAGCGTCGCCGCTGGCTCATCCGAACCACTGACGAGAACGATCGCCGCGTCGAGCACCTGGCGCTGACCAGAGCCGGACTTGCGGCCTATAGCGAGATGGTGCCACTGGCGAAGGCTTTCGAACGGGAACTGCTGGCCCAGCTGAGCGCCGACCAGCAAGCCTCCATCGTCAAAGGCGTTGCGTCATTGGAAAGCGCGTTGGGTCTGAGATAGCGGCTATCGGCCGATAGAATATGAGACGGTGGCTCGACGCGACAGCGCCTTGAAGCAGAGACTGTCTGGCGGTCATTTTCGATCGCTGCTTGCTCGGTGGCGGATTTTCAGTGCTGTATGTCAGCCAGTGATCATCGACGGGCGAATTGGGGGAAGAATGAAGTCGCTGCTCGCGAGGCCGGTGGCCGTGGTCGTCTTGCTGTTTGCCAGAGCCATCACCGCTGTGCGGCCGTTTTGGCATGAAGGCAGATTGCCTCGGCGTCGCTCGATCTTCTTTGCCAATCATTCCAGCCATGGCGATTTCATCTTGATCTGGGCTGTTCTGCCGCCGCGCCTGCGGCGGCGGGTGCGTCCCGTAGCGGGTGCCGACTACTGGCTGAAATCAAAAGTCCGAGCCTTCATCGGCCGTGACGTTTTCAATGCCGTCCTGATCGAGCGCAATCGCGATGGACGCACGATGGATCCTGTCGAAAGCATGGGAGAGGCGATGAGGGAAGGCTCTTCGCTCATTCTCTTCCCGGAAGGCACGCGCAACCAATCCGACGCGTCCTTGCAGCCATTCAAGTCCGGCCTGTTCCATTTAGCGGCATCGCACCCGGATTTCGAGTTGGTGCCGGTATGGATCGCCAATCTCAACCGGGTGATGCCGAAAGGGGAATTCGTGCCTATCCCGCTGATCTGCACCGTGACGTTCGGCGAGCCAATGAACCTGGCTGATGGCGAGAGCAAGGATATATTCCTCGAGCGGGCACGTGGGGCGCTGCTGGCGCTGGCACCGAAAAAGGCAGCGGAATGAGCTCAACCCAATTCGATATGATGGTTCTCGTGCTCGGCGTCTGCGGGATCCTGCTCGTGGCCTCTTTCGTGGGGCATATCCTGGAGCGACGGCTGTCGCCAGAAGGCTCCAACCCAGCCATCGAGAACCTCAACGCCCGTATCAATGCCTGGTGGGTAATGGCGATCCTCATCGCCATAGCATTCATCGCCGGGCGGATCGGCGTCCTGCTTCTCTTCGGCTTCTGTTCCTTCGCCGCACTTCGCGAATTCGTGACGCTGACCAACACCCGGCGTGCCGACCACTGGGCGCTGGCCACGGCGTTTTTCGTCGTGCTGCCGGTACAGTATGTGCTGCTCTGGATCGAGGACTACGGGATCTTTTCTGTTTTCATCCCGGTCTACGCCTTCCTGTTGATGCCAATCATCTCAGCCACACGGGGCGACACCCAGCACTTCCTCGTTCGAATTGCCGAGGTGCAATGGGCGTTGATGATCTGCGTTTTCTGCGCCTCCCACGTCCCGGCTCTTCTGACGTTGCATATTCCCGGCTACGAGGGTCGCAATGTGCTTCTGATAGCCTTCCTTGTCATCGTCGTGCAATTGAGCGACGTACTGCAATACATCTGGGGAAAGGCGATCGGGCATACGAAGATCGCACCAAAGCTTTCGCCGTCCAAGACGCTTGAAGGTTTCCTCGGCGGCGTTGCAAGCGCCAGCCTCATCGGCGCTGGCCTGTGGTGGATCACGCCGTTCTCTCCGCTTCAGGCGGGCGCGATGGCCTTCCTGATCACGCTGATGGGTTTTTTCGGCGGCCTTGTGATGTCCGCCATCAAACGTGACCGCGGCGTGAAGGATTGGGGCCATCTGATCGACGGCCATGGCGGCCTGATAGATCGGCTGGATTCGGTGGTTTTCTCCGCTCCGATCTTCTTCCATCTCACTCGTTATTTCTGGTCACCGGGATGAGGCAGTGATGAACACGGGCGATCGCAGACCACTTGCAAGCCGCGACACGCGCTGGGCACAAGCGACGGCCAGACGTCTCGCCGCACTCTCCGTGACCCCCAACCAGATTTCGCAGGCCAGTATCCTCGCCGGCGCGCTGGCAGGCACGGCTTTCTGGCTTGGCGGGCAGAGCGGCGGCACTTCTCGTTCGCTGCTGTTGCTGGGCGCGGCGCTGTTTTGCCAACTGCGGCTGCTGTGCAATCTGTTCGATGGCATGGTCGCCGTCGAGGGCGGTAAGGCGTCGGCCGACGGGCCGTTCTGGAACGAGTTCCCGGACAGGCTCGCCGATATCGCCGTCATGGCCGGCATAGGTTACGGCATCGGCATGCCTGGCCTTGGCTGGGCAGCGGCCTGTTTTTCGGTTCTCACCGCCTATGTGCGGGAATTGGGGCGGGCCAACGAGACGCCGAGCGATTTCACCGGACCGATGGCCAAGCCACATCGCATGGCAGTCGCAACCGTCGCGGCACTGCTATCTACCGGAGAATTCCTTTGGAATGGCCACAACGAAGTCTTGACGCTTGCGCTCGCCGCCATTGCCATCGGCGCCGCCGCAACTGCGTTGCGGCGCGCATGGCGACAGGTGCGATGGCTGAAAACCAGGCGACCCTAGCATCGCCAGCCTCGAAGCCTGAGACTCCCGGCGCATCGATCACCAGTCCATCACCACCTTGCCCGAACTGCCGCTGCGCATCGCGTCGAATCCAACCTGGAAATCATCGATGCCGATGCGGTGCGTGATCAGGCCTGAGACGTCGAGCGGGCCCTGGACCAGCGCGATCATCTTGTACCAGGTCTCGAACATCTCGCGGCCATAGATGCCCTTGAGATGCAGCATCTTGAAGATGACCTTGTTCCAGTCGATCTCGAACCCGGTCGGCGCAATGCCGAGGATGGCGATCTTGCCGCCATTGTTCATGGTGTCGATCATGTCGCGGAAGGCGGGGGCTGCCCCCGACATTTCCAGGCCGACATCAAAACCCTCCGTCATGCCGAGCGCCGGCATCACGTCGCTCAGTTTTTCCTTGGAGGCGTCGACGACGTGCTGGACGCCAAGCTTGCGCGCAAGATCCAGCCGAACCGGATTGATATCCGTGATAACGACCTTCCTGGCGCCGACGCATTGCGCCACCAGCGCGCCCATGATGCCGATCGGTCCGGCGCCGGTGACCAGCACGTCCTCGCCGACCAGATCAAATGACAATGCGGTGTGAACCGCATTGCCCAGGGGATCGAAGATCGCGGCGATCTCGTCCGGCACATCGTCCGGGATCGGCACGACATTGTGCTGTGGGATCGCCAGGTACTCGCCGAAGGCGCCCGGGCGATTGACGCCGACGCCGAGCGTGTTGCGGCACAGATGCCCCCTGCCCGCGCGGCAGTTGCGGCAATGTCCGCAGACGATGTGGCCTTCGCCCGACACGCGTTGGCCGACCTTGTATTCGGTGACCGCGGCGCCGAAATCCGCGACGGTGCCGACGAATTCATGGCCGGTCACCATCGGCACGGGCACCGTCTTCTGCGCCCACTGGTCCCAATTGTAGATGTGGACGTCGGTGCCGCAGATCGCAGTCTTCTTCACCTTGATCAGGACGTCGTTGGGGCCGATTTCCGGCACCGGCACCTCTTCCATCCAGATGCCCGGCTCGGCCTTGGCCTTCACCAGCGCCTTCATCATGTTCGACATTCTTTTGTCCCTTGAATCTCTTGATCCGGAAGCGGTTTGCGGCGCCGGTCGCTCAGGAAATCACACCTAGTTCCTTGCCAACCGCACCGAAAGCCTCGACCGCCCGATCAATGTCGGCGCTGGAATGCGCAGCCGACATCTGCGTGCGGATGCGCGCCTGGCCCTTGGGCACCACCGGGAAGGAGAAGCCGATGACATAGATGCCGCGTTGCAGCATGCGCGCCGCCATCTCCTGCGCCAAGCTGGCATCGCCCAGCATGACCGGGATGATCGGATGGCCGGCGCCTGCCAGCGTGAAGCCGAGCTTCCCCATCTGTGTCCGAAACCGTTCCGCATTGGCATATAGGCGCTCGCGCAGGGCATCGCCATTGCGGATCATGTCGAACACTCTGATCGAGGCGCCGGCGATCGCCGGCATCAGCGTGTTGGAAAACAGATAGGGCCGCGAGCGCTGGCGCAGCCAGTCGACCACCTGTTTCTTGCCGGACGTGTAGCCGCCGGAAGCGCCGCCCAGCGCCTTGCCGAGCGTACCGGTGATGATGTCGACCCTGCCCTCGACGCCGCAATGCTCAGCCGAGCCGCGGCCGTTCCTGCCGACGAAGCCGACCGCGTGACTGTCGTCGACCATGACCATGGCATCGTATTTTTCGGCCAGATCGCACACACCCGCGAGATTGGCGATGATGCCATCCATCGAGAACACGCCGTCGGTGGCGATCAGCCGGAACCGGCAATCCTTCGCCTCCTTCAGCCGCGCCTCGAGATCCGCCATATCGTTGTTGGCGTAGCGGAAGCGCTTGGCCTTGGACAGCCTGACCCCGTCGATGATGGAGGCGTGGTTCAGCGCATCGGAGATGATGGCGTCCTCCTCGCCCAGAAGCGTCTCGAACAGTCCACCATTGGCATCGAAGCAGGAGCCGTAGAGGATGGTGTCGTCCATGCCGAGGAAGGACGATATCGTCGCTTCCAACTGCTTGTGCTCCTCCTGCGTGCCGCAGATGAAACGCACCGAAGCCATGCCGTAGCCGTAGCGGTCGAGCGCGTGCTTTGCGGCCTCGCGCAGGTCGGGGCTGTCGGCGAGGCCGAGATAGTTGTTGGCGCAGAAATTCAGCACCTTCTCGCCGCCGACATCGATCTCAGCCGACTGCGTGGAGGAAATCACCCGCTCGGACTTGTACAGTCCGGCCGATCTGAGCCCCTCAAGTTCACCGTCGATATGGGAGAGAAATGCTGCGGTCATGATCGTGCCTCGTTTGACGTGGGCCGACTGTCGTCCCGCACGCACAAAAAATCCACCGCAAAAGCGACCGGATCAGGTGGCTGGGTAATGTCGAACGGATGCCGCAGGCATGGCTCGAGAGACGATCCGGATCACGTGGGGCCGGCGAATGTTCAAATACGGACCGGCCGCGAAAGAGGCCGATAACCATTTCGCGATCTTTAAGCCTTTCCCCTTGTCGGCCAGCTGTCGATTTCCAGTCCTGTTAATGTTTGCAGTTCAATGATGCTCATACAGGAATCCGTTGGCGAGAGGGCCGCCCCCCAAGATGTCGCAGCAGCCGGTGCAAACCGTTTCAGGCAAGCTCATACTGCTGATCAAGGCTGGTTACTGGCTGGCGCTGCTGATCATCGCCGCCATGGTGGTGGCTTCCTTCATCCTGCTGCAGCAGGTGATGGCCACCCAACGCCACAACCATACGCTGCTCGATATCGTCAGCACGCAAAAGACGCTGTCGCAGCGCATCGTCTTCCTCGCCGGTGCGACCGGTGCTGCTTCGCGCGACAAGCAGCCGGCGCTCGTCAACGCGCTCAAGCAGGCGACGGCGGAGTTCGAAACCAACTATGACCTGCTGCTCAAGCAGACGGCCGCCGATCCAAAGTCGCCGGCCAGGCTCGATCCGAAGACGATCGAGAACGTCCTTTTCGGCAAGCCTTTCCATCTCGACTATTTTTCCGTCGGGCTGGTCGCCAATGGCGAACGCCTGGTATCGGCCTTCTCGTCCCAACTCGCACTCGGCGACAATGGCGGCTACAAGGGCGGTTACGAGCGCGTCACCCTCGACGCCTCGGTCGCCAACGCAACATTGTCGGGCTATTCGGCGCTGGGCCAGCGCATCAGCGCTTTCGCCGACGAACGATCCGAAAAGATGCTCGATCTGCACCGCACGCTGTTTTACGCCACGATCGGCGTCATCGTTCTGGTGGCGCTGTTCATCTTCCGGCCCATGTCAAACGCGATCCTGCGCAAGACGCGCGAACTCGTCGATGCGCGCAATTCGATGGCCTTCATCGCCGTTCATGACGGGCTGACAGGTCTGCACAACCGCACATTCCTGACCGACCATTTCGACACGCTGATCAAGAGCGCGCATCGTCGGCGCGAACGTCTTGCGGTGGTGCAGCTTGATCTCGACCGGTTCAAGCAGATCAACGACACGCTCGGCCACGCCGCCGGCGACTATGTGCTGGTCATCACGGCCCAGCGCATGCGCGATTCCTGTCGGGCGTCGGATCTGTGCGTGCGCCTCGGTGGCGACGAGTTCGTGATGATCCTCAACGGCGCCGGCGGCAGCGAAGACATCAACATGCTGGCACGGCGCATTCTTGCGCACATCAACGAGCCGATCGTCTTCCAGGGCACGACCATTCTACCGGGCGCCAGCGGCGGCATCGCCGTCTATCCGATCGACGCCGACAACGCCCAGGACCTGCTGGTTCACGCCGATCTGGCGCTTTACTCCGCCAAGAAGATGGGCGGCGGCAATTTCTCGTTCTTCTCCGAGGAATTGCGTCGCGAACTCGATTATCGCAAGCAACTCGAGCACGACATCAAGGTTGCCATTTCACAGCAGGCATTCCAGGTCTATTTCCAGCCGCAGGTTTCACTGAGCGACGGCACGATCAGTGGCATCGAGGCGCTGGTGCGCTGGAACCATGCCGAGCGCGGCATGATCTCGCCTGGCGAATTCATTCCCGTCGCCGAGAAATGCGGTTTCATGCCTGATATCGGCCGCATCGTCATCAGCAAGGCGATCAACGAAGCCGCCGAATGGAACCGCGACGGCATTGCTTTCGGACGACTTGCGGTCAACGTATCCGGAACCGAATTGCGCGAGCACGACTTCGATGCTTTCCTGTTCGAGACGCTTGAGAAGGCCGGCCTACCGCCGCAGAAACTGTCGCTGGAAATCGTCGAATCCGTCATTCTCGATGACGAGAAGACAGGCATCGCGGCAAAGCTACGCCATATCAGGGCCGCCGGCGTCCATCTTGAGCTCGACGATTTCGGCACTGGCTACGCGTCGCTCAGCCACGTCAATCCCAACGAGATCGACCGGCTGAAGATCGATCGCCGCTTCGTCCAGAACATCCATGAGAACGGTGACAACTCCAAGATCGTGCGCGCCATCACCGAGCTCGCGCGCGGCCTTGGTATCTCGATCGTCGCGGAGGGCGCCGAGACCGAAGCCGAACTCGATTCACTGATGGCCATCGGATGCGACCAGGTGCAGGGCTACTCCATCGCCTTCCCGATGCCGCAGGACAAAGCCCGTGACTGGCTGAGCGCCCGCATGCCGAAGAAGGCCAGGCTAACGGTGCTGCAGGGAAGCCTGGCGTAGGCAGCCCTCACCCGCGCTTGACAACTCATCACCGAGATGGCGCCCTGTGCAAACGGGTAGTTCCGATGCCGCTTCTGCTTGCTTTGCTGACCATGCTCGCCGCATTTCCCGCTTATGCAGTGGATCGCACCATCTATCTGACTTTCGATGACGGACCGCTGAACGGCACCAGCAACATCCTCGACGTGCTGGAAGCGCAGCAGGTGCCGGCGACGTTGTTCATGGTCGGCATGCATGCGCAGGCGAGCGCGGGCAACAAGGCATTAGTCAGACGCGCAAAAGCTCGGCCGCTGGTGACGGTCGGCAATCACAGCTACAGCCACGCCAACAACCGCTACCAGCATTTCTATGCCGATACGGAAGGCGTGGTGGCAGACATGCTGCGGGCCAACGCCGTGCTCGGGCTCGCTCCAGCGGTTCATGCGAGGCTGCCTGGGCGCGACGTGTTCAGACTGCCTTCAATGTCGAAGAACGACACCTCGCTCGGCCTTGCGCAGGAAGGCCGTGAGGAGCCGGACTATGAATTCGTCGCCGCTTCCCGCTTCTATCTCTATGGCTGGGACCATGAGTGGGTGCATGACGACACAGGCAAGCCGGTGCAGAGCGTCGACCACTTGGTCAGCGAGATCGATCACCTGTTCGGCTATGGCCGCTTCGTCAAGTGCGGAAAGATGATCCTGCTCATGCATGACGAGATGTTCCAGGACGGCTTCGACGGCAAGACGAAACTGACCAGGCTGATTACAGCGCTGAAGCAGCGCGGCTATGCTTTTGGGACAATCCAGAGCTATGACGACTGAGCGGGCGATCCCTAGAGCGCGTAGTGTCGAAAGAGATTTACGTGGCGCGCCTGGACATCGTCAGCTTTCCACATTGGCCCGCAAGGTCGCCAGCACTTGCGCAAACTCCGCCAGCCTGTCGTCTGACAGGCCCACGCGCAGCCGCTTGTCGAAGGCAAGCGCCGCCTTGCGCAGTGTCTCGAACATCGCCTCTCCGGCCTCTGTCAATTCCACCAGATGGACCCGGCGGTTGACGGGGTCGCGGCGGCGCGTCAGCAATCCCTGCGCCTCCATCGCGTTTAGATGATGGGTGAGCGTCGCTCCCTGTATGCCGATCATTCCGGCAAGCTCACGCTGGTTGGCAAGCTTGCTCGATTTGACCGACAGCAGAGTAAGCCAGACGGGCAACGTGCCGCCCGCTTCAACCAACGCGGTGTCGAAGGCCTGTGCAACAAGCTTGGCGGTGCGGCCGAGATTCATGCCGACCGGCGGGCGTTCAAAGGGCGTCATGGCAGGACACTAGACGGTGTTTTCCACGGATGGAACTGGCACTCATTTATACATTGACATCTAACAGTTAGATCTCTAACTATTTAGGCGACGGCGGGCAAGAGAGGAGAGCTGGTATGCAATATGTCTACATCATCACCATCGGTCTTCACGTCATGGCGGGGGTGTTCTGGGCCGGCACCACCATCACGCTGGCGCGCGACCCCGAGATCCGGGCTGAACGCTTCATTGGACCGCAAATGGGAGCGGCCGGCATGGTGTTTCTCACCGGTGCGCTGCTCTGGTATTTTTTCCATGGTGCCTATTTCGGCCCGATGGAAATGGTGCTGGCCCTCGGCATCGTTGCCGCCTTCGCTGCGGCTGGAGTGCTCAGCACCATGGTCCGCCGCACCAGCACGCAGCTTGTTGGCGCCGACGCGGCCACCGAACCTGCCCTGCGCGCGAAGATGGCCCAAGGCGAGCGAATCGCCGCCTGGCTGCTGGTTCTCACCGTGCTCTGCATGGCCACCGCCAGAATGTTCTGATCACGGATCGTACGGTGCCGGCGCAAGCAGGCGGCGTACGCGGCGCGCAACGAACCAAGGCAGCAGATGGCTCTCCTTGCGGAGGTTCCGTTGCGCGCCTCCTCGAAATTGTTAGCGACAGCAGCCTTTCAAATCCTTAGCCCGAACCGGATGCCGTCATAGATGGCGGCGTGGATGTTGCGCGAGGCGACGGCATCGCCGATGCGGAACAGCACGAAAGATCCTTGCGGATTGCGGTCGGGAAAAATGTCGCCGCCACTCACCAGCCGCTCATAGTCTATGGCGCCGCCGTTCGTCGCCAATGGCTTCAGCGAGAGGTAAAGGTCGTCTAGCGGCGCCGTGCCATGCTCGACCACCACCTGGTCGACCCGCCGCTCGCCGCGCCAGCCGTCGGCGAAATCGGAGGCAAGCTCGGCAACCAGTTGATTGCCCTCGCGGCGCACCGAGCGCAGCCTTGTGTTGATAGTGATGGTGACCCCCTTCTCCTGGAAGGCACGCATGTAGGGTACGTGGTTCATGCCGCCCATTTCCGGCGCGAAGAATCGCTCCGGCGAAACCAGTTCCAGCTTCGAACCGGCAGCCGCGACGAGTTCCGCAGCGCCCATTCCCTGATGGCCTCCATTGTCGTCATAGAGCAGCACGTTTTCAGCCGGCTTGACGCTGCCAGCCATGATGTCCCAGCTCGATGTGACAAGAGTGTCGCCCGCCATCAGCGGCGGATTCTGCGGCAGTCCGCCGGTGGCGATCACCACGACATCGGGCGACAACGCCAGAACGTCGTCCTTCTCGGCCCAACTGTCGTAGCGGATCTCGACGCCGAGCCGGTCGAGTTCGGCCAGCCGCCAGTCGACGATGCCGATCAATTCCTTGCGGCGCGGGTTCTGCGTCGCCAGCCTGACCTGCCCGCCGGCCTGGCCCGATGCCTCCAGCACCGTCACCTGATGGCCGCGCTCCGCGGCCACGCGCGCTATTTCCAGTCCGCCTGCACCAGCGCCGATGACGACGACTTTTCGCTTTGGTCCCTCGGCCTTGGTGATGATATGCGGAATGTCCGCCTCGCGGCCGGTCGCCGCATTGTGGACGCAGAGCGCCTCGCCGCCTTCGTAGATGCGGTCGAGGCAGTAGGTGGCTCCGACACACGGGCGGATTTCGTGCTCGCGCCCTTCCATCACTTTGCGGACGATGTGCGGATCGGCGATGTGGGCGCGGGTCATGCCGACCATGTCGAGCTTGCCGGCGGCGATGGCGTGGCGCGCGGTTGCGACGTCGGAAATTCGCGCCGCGTGGAAGGTCGGGAATTTCGTCGCCGCCCTCACCTCGCCGGCGAAGTCGAGATGCGGCGATGAGCGCATGCCGGTCACCGGAATGACCTTCGTCAGTGCCGCGTCGGTCTCGATCGAGCCGCGGATGATGTTGAGGAAATCGACCTTGCCTGATGAGGCCAGCCGCCTGGCGATCTCGACGCCCTCCTCTTTCGACAGGCCTTGCGAAAAATCCTCGTCGGCGACCATGCGTATGCCGACGACGAATTTTTCGCCGACGGCCGCCCGCACGGCGTCGAGAACCATGTCGGTGAACCGCAGCCGGTTGTCGAGCGAGCCGCCGAACTCGTCGTCGCGATGGTTGGTGGACGGAGACCAGAAGCCGTCCATCAGATGGCCGTAAGCCTCGAATTCGATGCCGTCGAGACCGGCGGCCTGGCAGCGCTGGGCGGCGGAAGCATAGTCGGAAACGATGCGCTCTATATCCCAATCCTCGATGGTCTTGGGAAAGGCGCGATGTGCCGGCTCCCGCACCGGCGAAGCCGACAGCACGGGCAGCCAGTCGGCTTTGTTCCAGCCGGTTCGACGGCCGAGATGAGTGATCTGGATCATCACCTTGCAGTCATGCTCGTGGCAGGCGTCGGTCAGTTCCGCGAGCCATGGCACGATCCCGTCATCATAGAGATGCAAATTGCCGAAGGCGGCCGGGCTGTCGCGTGAAACGATGGCCGAGCCGGCGGTCATTGTCAGCGCCATGCCGCCCTTGGCCTTCTCCGTGTGGTAGAGCCGGTACCGCGCCTTGGGCATGCCGTCTTCCGAATAGGCAGGCTCGTGGCTGGTCGACATCACCCGGTTCTTCAACGTCAGATGCTTGAGCTGATAGGGCTGGAGAAGCGGATCGTTGCTGGTCATCGTCTTCCTGCGGTTTCAAATTGTGTTATTGAGCGGCCAGATGCGCCGCCCCTGAGTGGATTGCGGCGTTTATTCCAATCTTCGTTCGCGCCGACCGCCATGGAAGCGTGCTTCCGGCGACAGGCAGGAAAGGAGCCGTCCATGATCGATACCAAAACCCTCACCCAGCTCGGCGCGCATGTCGAGACGCCACAGAGCCCGGAAGCGGCGGTCCTGGAAACCGTGCCGTTTTCGCGCGGCGACGGCCCGCCGGCCATCGTGCGCTTCACCTGCCCGGAATTCACCTCGCTGTGCCCGGTCACCGGCCAGCCTGATTTCGCCCACATCGTCATCGACTACGCACCCGACGCTGCTCTGGTGGAATCGAAGTCGCTCAAGCTGTTCATGACCTCGTTTCGCAATCATGGTGCTTTCCATGAGGATTGCACCGTCATGATCGGCCGCCGCATCGTGGCGGCAACGAGCCCGCTATGGTTGCGCATCGGCGGCTATTGGTATCCACGCGGCGGCATTCCGATCGACGTGTTCTGGCAGACGGGCGCACCGCCGGAAGGCGCCTGGCTGCCCGAGAGCGGAGTGGCGCCCTATCGCGGGCGAGGCTAGCTCGAACCATCATTCGCATTGGTACTGGCTGAGTGCCCATTCACCGGTCACCGATAGCAGGTCCGATATCTTCCATTCGCCATCGACCTTCTTGAACTTCCACTCAAGGCGGTGCGGGTTGCCGGCGACGACGAAGGCGACGATGACCTTGGCCTGGTCACCATTGATCGCCTCGAGCGTTTTCAGGCTCTTGTCGATCTCGCCCTTGTCATAGTCGGCATTGTCGAGCGCCATGTTGGGGTCCAGGCACTCGCCCTGCCCGGATTTGCGCAGCGCATCGCTCTTGTCGAGCACCGTTTTCGCCGGATCGACGAAATGGCGGCGCTGCGACGGATCGACCTCCAAGCCGACCTGGTCGTAGAATGGCCGCACCACCGCTGTCGGCGAGCCCGGCTGAATTGGGGCGGCAGGTTCGCTCGGCGAGGCAGCCGGTGGTGTTGCCGGCTCGGCGGCTGCGCGAGGTGCAGGCGCTGGCGGCGACCCGTTGGCGTCGGGCGCGGTGGCCGCCGGAGCGTTTGCCGGCGGCGCGCCGAGCAGCCCCTGCGCGGCGGCGCCACCCAAGTCCGCCGCCATCATGCACACGGCCGACAGCGCCAGGAACCAGCGGCGAGCCATCGGATCACTCCGGATCTTGGCCCGCCAGGCATTCGAGCTGGCTCAGCGTCCAGTCGCTGGTCTTCGATGCGATGTCCGATATCCTCCACTTGCCGTCGATCTTCTTCAGCGACCAATGCATTTCGCGTTGTGCATCGTCTCCTTCCGGAAAGAGACTGAAGCTCGCCACCACCTGGGCAGTATCGCCATCCACCATCTCGGATACTTTCAGGGTCTTGGAGACGGTCTTCTGGTCGAAATCCTGCGCATCGAGGCCCGGATCGAAATCGATGCAGGCGACCTGGTCCGGATTCTTCCTCGTTGCCTGATCGTTGAGGTCGAACAGTCTCGTCACCGGTTCGGTGAAGCGATCCCGGTATTTTGCGTCGGCCTCGAACTTGACCTCCGGAACATAGAAGAATTTCACGGCGTCCGACGCCGGACCGGCCAGGGCGACAGCGGGAAAGGCCGTCGAAAGGGCGGCAAGGAGCACTGTCAGTCTCATGCAGAATCTCCGGCTTTTGATGGCTTGGCGCAATCCAGTAGCACGCATCCTGCATATCGGCTTTTTTGCGGCTCATGAAGCCCGAGGGCGGCTCGCCGCCGATGCAGGCCATCCGACAGGCGCGCGTGCCAAGACTGCGATCAGAGACCAAGCGCCACCTTGCGTCCATCATGGATGGCAAAAGCCGCCTGCCTTGAGGCGGTACAATCACCAATCGACGTGTGGGCAATTTTGCGCCTGTCGAGCTCGATGGAAAGCATGTCGGCTGCCATACTCGTCGTGGCGAAGATCAGCGCATCGGCTTCGACGTCCTGCTCGGTTCCGTCGAGCAGGGAAGCGACCCTGGCGGCCTTCCCGTCCCAATGAACGATGGCGCTCTCGGTCAAAAACCGCACCCGCAGCCTGGCGAGTGCGCGGCGCAGCGGCGCGTCGACTGCCATTCGCTGAAGCTCTTTGCCAACCAGGGCGTCAGGTGTCACAAGCGTCACATTGTGACCGTCCTCGGCGAGTTTCCAGGCGGTGCCGCACCCTTTCCAATTGCCGCCATCGTCGAGCAAGATAACATTTTTGCCTGGTCTCGCCTCACGGGCCATCACGGCTTCGGCCGAGAGAACCAGCCCGCCGCCCGGGATGCTTTCCCACTGCGGCAATGCCCGTTGGAAAGCGCCGTCTGACGGCATCGAGCCGGTTGCGATGATGACGTGGTCCGCGCCTTCGCGCTCGACATCCTCCGCCTCGACATATTGTCCGTACCGGACGTCGACCTGAAGCTGGCTGAGCTGGCGCTGGTACCAGTCGATCAGATCCAGAATCTGGGCGCGGCGCGGTTGCAGCCCCGCAAGGCGGAACTGCCCCCCAAGACGGTCGGAAGCCTCGGCCAGCGTGACACGATGACCGCGTTCGGCTGCTACACGCGCCGCTTCGAGGCCGGCGGGACCGCCGCCGACGACCAGTACGCGCTTGGGTTGGCTAGCCGGGGCGAAGCGATCTCCGCCCCATTCCCATTCCCGCCCCGCCGAGGGATTGATGACGCAGCTGATCCAGTAGTCGCGGCTGCGTCGGCCCCAGCACATCTGGTTGCAGGACAGGCACCCGCGAATGTCTTCCGGCCGTCCGGCGGCGGCCTTTGCGGCCAGGTGCGGATCGGCGATCTGCCCCCGCACGATGGAAACCAGATCAGCGTGGCCTTCGCTCAGCACACTTTCGGCATTCTGCGGCGTACGGATGTGACTCTCGGCGGTGACCAACGCGTGGCGCACGGTGGATTTGAGCACGGACGCCAGGTCGGCGCCGAGCTTTTCCGGATAAACAAAGGTCGGGATGATCTTGTAGAAATCGAAGTAGGAGCCCGTTCCACAAGTCACATAATCCATCAAAGAATCGCGGTCATGGAGGTCGATTATCTCGGCCAATGCTTCGCGCTTCAGCGCCACTTCGACTTCCGGTTCGTCGTTGACCGCAAGGCCGATGATGAAATCATCGCCGCATTCCCGGCGAATTCTGCTCATCACCTCACGGCTCATCCGGGTGCGATTTTGAAGGCTGCCGCCCCACCGGTCGTCGCGGCGATTCGACCAGGGCGTCCAGAACTGGTCCAGCATCGAATGATACGCCGCCCAGACCTCGACGCCGTCGAAACCGGCCTCGCGGCAACGGCGCGCCGCCTGCACGAAACCGTCGATCGTTTCTTCGATCTCGGCTCCGGACATTCGATGCGAACCGTCAGAGTCGTGATAACTCGGCAGTCCGGAAGGAGACCAGCCCGCATGGAACGAGTTGTCCGCGTCCGCGTGCTGACCGACATGATAGAGCTGCTGGATGGCGACGGCGCCGTTGCCGCGGATCGCTTCCGTCACTTTGCGGAAATGGGGGATCACGCTGTCGTCGGAAGGACGGAAGTTGCCGCGGGTAAGAATCGCGGCCCGGTGCACCGGCATCGGCTCGACGACGATCATGCCCGCGCCGCCGATAGCGCGTTCGGCATAATAGCCGACATGCCGTTCTGTCGGCAGTCCCTCTACCGCCATGTTCGCGGTATGGGCTCCGAACACGATCCTGTTGCGTAAGGTCTTGCCGCGCAGAGCAATCGGCGTGAACAACCGGTTGAAGACCTGCCCAGACATGTACCGCTCCTCAAAAGCCTTAGCGGCAGCACCCGAGCGCCAGCGCCCGCGGCCAAAATCGATTTTTGCCGGACAGCCGGCACCTGAAAGGGGTGCCGGCATTCGCCAACCATTGCAGCTAGGCGTCCAGCCAGACGTTCTGGAGGTCCATTTCGAAGGTCTGGTGGACGCCGTAGTTCTTCACCTTCTTGCTCGTATGACTGTAGAGCTTCTGCCAAAACGGCTGGATGATGACGCCGGAATCCTGCAGGATCTGCTCGACATCCTTCATCACCTCCTTGCGCTTGGCGACGTCGATCAGCGATAGCGCCTGCTTGAGCTTGGCGTCGAAATCGGGATTCGAATACGCCGATTCATTCCAGGCCTCGCCGGTGCGATAGCCGAGCGCCAGCACCTGGACGCCGAGCGGGCGCATGTACCAGATCGTCATCGAATAGGGATATTTCGTCCAGTCGTTCCAGAACGTCGAGCCCGGCAGCACCGTCCGTTTCACCTTGATTCCGGCCTCGCGCAACTGGCCCGCGATGGCATCGCCGGTGTTCTTCTGCCAATCGTCCTCGATGGTGATCAGCTCATGCTCGAAGTCGGCCTGACCCGCCTCCGCCATCAGCTTCTTGGCGCCAGCGGCATCACGCTCCTTCTTGGGCAGCGGGTAATATTCCGGATGGATGGGGCTGACATGGTGGTTTTCGCCGACCGTGCCGCGACCGCTGTAGCCAAGCTGCAGCACCGCGTTGTTGTCGACCGCCATCTGGAGCGCGTTGCGAACACGCTTGTCGTCGTAGGGTTTGTGCGTGACGTTGGTGCGCGCAACCAGGGTGGTCGCGGTCGCCACCTCCGATTTCTCCAGCCCCATCTTGTCGAGGATGTCGATAAAATCGGCGGGCGACTCGAAATTGAGGTCGATTTCGCCGGAATCGAAGGCATTCACCGTGGCGTTGAAGTCGGTGCCGTAGTCGATGAATTCGACGCCGTCGAGCGGAGCTTCGCCGCCCCACCATTTGCCGTTCTCGCGGCGCTTGACGACAGCCTTCTGGCCAACATCGTAAGAGACCAGCTCGAAGGGTCCGGTGCCGATCGGCTTCTTGATCGGATCGGCGCCATCGGCATCGAAATTGCGGTGGACGACGAGCGCCGGATAGTCGGTGAAGTTCGGGATCAGCGAAATGTCGGGCTCGGAGAGCTTCAGCTTGACCGTGTTGTCGTCGATCTTGGTGATCGCGCCGTCCCTTGCCTTGCCGGTCTTGGCGTCGATCAGCGCGCCGACACGCGCGGCCATGGAGTTGCCGGCGACGCCCTTCTCGCACCAGCGCGTCACATTGTGCACCACATCATCGGCGTTGAAGGTATCGCCATTGTTCCAGGTAACGCCCTTGCGCACATGCAGCGTATATTCGGTGGCGTCGTCGTTGATGTCCCAGCTTTCGAGCAACACCGGCTCGAAGGTGAACTCCCTAGTATAGCGCACAAGCGGCTCCAGCCAGGTGCGCGAGATGTTGGCAAGCTCAACCCAGTCGTAGGTGCGCGGATCCTTCTGCGCCTTGACCGACATCGAGACACGCAGCGTTCCGCCCTTCTTCGGCTCCTCGGCCAAGGCGTCCGTCGGCGCGGCAAGGCCGATCATGCCATAGGCCAGAGCCGTCGATGCCCCGAAGGCGCTTGCCAGCGCCAGGAATTCGCGTCGGTCGATCCGACCCGCACGCGCCTCCTTTGCCATCGCCTCTATGGCGCTTGGAACACGATCACCATTGCTTTTGAAAAGCGTCATTTTTTTCCTCCCTTGTGGTTCCCGTCAGATCTTCGTCCTGTCAGCTAACGCTGTCCGGCAGTTTCTCCTCGCGCAGCGCGATAAAATCCCTGAGACCGTCTGCGATGCCCTCATCGAGCTTCGGCTCCTCATAATCGGCCAGCATGTTGCGCGCTTTCTCGCGGCCGCGCGTGTCATGGTCCTTCGCCCCTTCGGCCTTCCACTGTTCGTAGGAGTTGAAATCCATGATGCTGGGCATGAAGAAGGCTCGCTCGAAATGCTCGAGCGTGTGCTGTGTGCCGAGGAAATGGCCCTGCGGCCCCACCTCGCGGATGGCGGCCATCGCTTCCTTGAAATCGTCGAACGGCAGCCCGCCGGCATATTTGTACCAGCCGACGAGCTGTTCGCAGTCGGTCGCGAATTTCGAATAGCCGCAGGTGAGACCCGCCTCGAGCCATCCGGCCGAGTGCCAGATGTAGTTGGCGCCGGCAAGGATGGCGGCATGCATAAGCATGTTCGCCTCGTAGCCGGCCTGGGCATCGTTCAGCTTCGAGCCGACATGGAAGCCGGACGTGCGCCACGGCAGCCCGTATTTCCGCGCCAGCGCGCCCATTAGATACATCATCTGCGCGGCCTCCGGCGTGCCGCCCATCGGAGCGCCGGTCTTCATGTCGACCGTGACCATGAACTGGCCGTAGAGTTGAGGCGAGCCGGGACGCAGGAGCTGGGTGAACGCTACACCGGCAAGCGCCTCGGCATTGACCTGCGCCACCGCGCCCACGGCCGAGGCCGAGGTCGAGGCGCCGCAGAGCGCGAAGGGCGCCAGGATCAGCGGCTGATTGTGACGGGCATAGACCTTCATCGCATCCAGCATGGTGGCATCCCATACCAGCGGTGAATTGCAGTTGGTGATCGACACCAGCACAGGGTTGTCGCGCACGTAATCCTCACCGAACACGATGCCCGCCATCGTCATCGTGTCTTCCGCCCGATCCTTCGACGTCACGATGCCCATGAACGGCTTGTCGGAATGCTTCAGCGCCGAATGGATGATGTGGAGGTGACGCTTGGGCACCGCTATTTCCATCGGCTCGCAGATGATCGAGCTCGAGGAGTGCAGGGCCGGCGCCATGTAGGCGAGCTTGTGGAAATTATTGAGGTCGGCGAGCGTGCCGTAGCGCCTGACATTGTCGAGGTCACGCACATAAGGCGCGCCATACATCGGCACGAAGATGGAATTCTTTCCGCCCACGCGCACCGTACGCTCAGGGTTGCGCGCGTTGAGCGTGAACTCCGACGGCACCTTCGAGACGAGCTCCATCAGCAAGGCGCGGTCGATCCGCACTCTTGTCTCGGAGACGTCCGCGCCGGCGGCCTTCCACATTTCGATGGCCTCATCGTCGCGGAACTCGCATCCGACGTCCTCCAGGATGGCGAGCGATTCCTGGTGTATGAGTTCCACTGCCTCGTCCGGCACCATCTGATAGACGGGGATTTGGCGGACCAGTGTCGGAAACGACGTTACCGGAGCTCCCCGCAGCGCCTTGCGCCCCAGGCGGCCGCCGGCTCGACGATTGGCGTGTTCGGTCACAGCGGCCGGTGCGTTCATGGCAACTCCATTCCTCTTATACCTCGCAGCCTAGACGCACAAAACAGGAATGTGACGCTGGAAAATCCTGATCTCTTGTATAAGCTCTGCTTATGCGAAACCTGCGCCACCTCCTTCCCTCGGCCGGCAGCCTGATCGTCTTCGAGGCGGCGGGCCGCCTGTCGAGCTTCACCGCCGCCGGGCGAGAGCTCGGCATGACCCAGGCCGCCGTTTCCTACGCGGTGCGCGGGCTGGAGGAACAGCTCGGCGCCAAGCTGTTCCAGCGCCGTCACCGGCAGGTCAGCCTGACGGAGGCCGGCGAGCGTTTCCACGCCGACGTCTCGCTGGGCCTGTCCCACATCCGCAAGTCGGCGGAGGATCTGCGCCTGCAGGCGACCGGCGGCCACGTGACGCTTGCCGCCTCAACTGCCTTCGGTTCCTTCTGGATGATGCCGCGGCTGCAGCAGTTCCGCGACGAACTGCCGGGCATTGATCTGCGCATCCAGACCGCCGACCGCGACCTCGACATCATCGCAGAGGGAATCCCGCTTGCCGTGCGCGGCGGCGAACCGAGGGACTGGCAGGACTATCATTCGCTGCCGCTTGCCGACGAAGAGATCTTTCCCGTCGCCGGCACCAGCTACGCGGCGAAGTTCGGCCTGCCCAAATCGGTCGCGGAACTGGCCACGCACCGTCTCATCCATCTTGAGGAGCCCTATCGGGAGGCGGCGAGCTGGAATGAGTGGTTCGAATCGGCCGGCGCCCGTCTCGGCGATACCGCGCGCGGCCTGCGCATCAACGACTACGGGCTGGTAATCCAGGGCGTCATGGAAGGGCAAGGCATCGCGCTCGGCTGGCGCCACCTTGCCGAGCGGATGCTGGCGACGGGACTGCTGGTGCCGGTGACGGACCATGTGCTCAGGACCGGCAAGGCGTTCTATGTCATCTGGCCGAGGAACCGGGAGCTTAGCGAGAATGCCCGCAAGGTACGGGATTGGCTGGCAGCGCAAGCGTGAGGTCGTTCACTGTTTTCACCGTACTTCACCCTCGCCCGCTCGGCACGAATCCGCCTATACTGTCATCATGCCCATACGCCAGCTTTCCGAAACGATGATCAACCAGATCGCCGCCGGCGAAGTCATCGAGCGTCCGGCAAGCGTGGTGAAGGAACTGGTCGAGAACGCGCTTGATGCCGGTGCAGGAAAAGTCGAGGTCGTCACGTCAGGCGGCGGGTTGAACCTGATCCGTGTCACCGATGACGGCTTCGGCATCCCCGAACAGGAGCTTTCGCTGGCAGCCGCACGCCATTGCACCTCCAAGCTTGCCGAAGACATCCACGACATCCGCTCGCTCGGTTTTCGCGGCGAGGCGCTGCCGTCGATCGGCTCGGTGTCGCGGCTGTCGATCCGCTCGCGCACGGCGGCAAGCGACAGCGCCGCCGAGATCGGCATCGAGGGCGGCAGGATCTCGCCCGTCAGGCCGGCGGCGGCCAATCGCGGCACCACAGTGGAGGTGCGCGACCTTTTCTTCGCCACCCCGGCAAGGCTGAAATTCATGAAAGGCGAGCGCGCCGAAAGCTCGGCGACCAGCGACGTGGTCAAGCGCATCGCGATCGCCTTTCCGACCGTTCGCTTCACGCTCAGCGGTTCCGACCGCTCGACGCTTGAATTGCCGGCGACCGATGACAGCGCGGACGGACGCCTGCGCCGCATCGCCCAGGTGATGGGGGCCGAGTTTCCCGACAATTCCATTGCCATCGATGCGATGCGCGAAGGCGTGCATCTGACCGGCCATGTATCGATCCCGTCCTTCACCCGCGCAAACGCGCTGCAGCAATATGCCTATGTCAATGGCCGGCCAGTGCGCGACAAGCTGATCGCCGGCGCTATCAGAGGCGCCTTCGCCGACGTCCTGCCACGCGACCGCCATGCGGTCACGGTGCTTTTCCTGACACTCGACCCGGCGATCGTCGACGTCAATGTCCACCCAGCCAAGGCCGATGTCCGCTTCCGCGACCCCGGCCTGGTGCGCGGGCTGATCGTCGGCGCCATCCGTCAGGCGCTTGGCGAAGCCGGCATCCGCGCCGCCACTTCCGGTGCCGCCGGCATGATGGCGGCGTTCCGGCCGGGAGCGGCGTCATACGCCCATGGCGGCCCGGCCAATGGTCACCGCAGCTACGAAGCGGCCTACCGCGCCTCGGGCTCTGCCGGTTTCGACCGCGCACGCTCGCCGCAACGGCCACTCGACATGGAGTTCCAGGGTTCAGGATTCGAGCGAAACGGCGGGTTCGGCGAAAACGAGCAGGCGGCGTTCGATGCCGGCCCGATCGCCAGCGCCGACGCCCGGGCGGGACAGGGCGAAGCGGCGGAGACGCTGCTTGGCACGGTGCTCGGTGCGGCACGGGCGCAGGTGCATGAGAACTACATCGTCGCCCAGACCAGGGACTCACTTGTCATCGTCGACCAGCATGCCGCGCATGAGCGGCTGGTCTACGAGGCGTTGAAGAACGCGCTGCACGCGCGCGCCGTGCCGTCGCAGATGCTGCTTCTGCCGGAGATCGTCGACCTGCCTGAAGAGGATGCCGAACGGCTCGCCACGCATTCCGAAACGCTCGCCCGCTTCGGGCTCGGCATCGAGCGTTTCGGGCCGGGCGCCGTGGCCGTGCGCGAGACACCGTCGATGCTGGGCGAGACCAACGTCCAGCAATTGGTGCGCGACCTCGCCGACGAGATCGCCGACAACGACACCGTCGACACGCTGAAGGAAAGGCTGGACAAAATCGCGGCGACCATGGCCTGCCATGGTTCGGTGCGTTCCGGCCGCCTGCTCAAGGCCGAGGAGATGAACGCGCTGCTGCGCCAGATGGAGGCCACGCCCGGCTCCGGCACCTGCAACCACGGCCGCCCGACCTATATCGAACTCAAGCTGGCGGACATCGAGAGATTGTTCGGGCGGCGATAAAGTGTTGCCCTCCAAGGCCGGATGCCCTCGGTCAGTTCTTTTGCTGAAATTTTCTAGCGGCACGATTGAAGACGTAGTCCATCGTGTGTCCGTTGCCGCCGCCACGAAAATTCACGGAGATGATGTCCTTACGGTGCTCCACCCATTTTTGGACGTTCATGTAGATAGGCGTCATCAGCATGCCCGCATCGCAACCATCGTCATCGAAAGAGATTTGCTGGACGACCTTGCCGCTGGTCTTCTTGATGACCTGCATTTTCGTCATGCAAATCCCTGAACCGGTGTTTGTGTAAAGTCCGGCAAACCGGTCGGCAGCGGTTTCAGCCCAAAAGGGAATTTCGACAGTTCCGTCGAGTTTCGCCTCGCCCGTGTCGTCGAGGCTTGCAACCTTCTTCAGCGTGACCGGAAATTTGTCCGCGCCTTTGCGCCAGGTCCCTGTCGCACCGCTTTCGCCGATGTCGAGGGAAAGCGGGCAATTCGTGGTATCGACTGGTGTCTTCGATCCCATCACCATGATGCGTTCAAATTCCTGGTCGTCCGAAATCGCGCACAGCGAGAGCCTGGTGCCGCTGACCGTGCCGTAGAGCGCGATCGGACTCTGCCCGGCGTCGTAGAAGTAGCTCCCCTCGACCGTTATGCCGCTGCCGAAGCTGTCATATGTCTGAAGCGATAAATGAACGGGATCGGGCCCTATCGACCCTTCGTAGTTCTCCACGTGATACCAGCCGGCGACGGCCTTTTGGCTCAGCAGCAGCAAGCAGAAAAACGCGGCCACGAACGCTCTTCCCATCCCGATCCCCTCCATCAGCGCAAATCAGGATAGCGCGCCTTATGCCCGTATCACAGGGGTTGCCGGTTGAAGCAGCGCGACTTGTGGATTTGAGTCGGAAAACAGCCGCAACTCTCTGATTTATCGTTTCAAATTCACTACGATCACGCCCCCTAGCGCCAGCGCGCCGCCAAGCAGGCCGAGCAGCGTCGGGACTTCGCCCAGCCAGAAGAAGCCGATCAGGGCGGACATGGGAGAGACCAGATAAAGGAAGTTCGAGGCACGCGCCGCAGGCAAGCGCGAAAGCGCCGTCGCCCAGGCGGCATAGGCGATCAGGCTCGGCACGACGCCGAGATAGATGACCGCGCCCAGCCCCGCCATATCGGCGACCGCCGCCTGCGAGAAAGCTGCCGGCAGGAACGGAGCCAGGCAGAGCGCGCCGAGCACCATGTTCGAGGCCGCGATGGTCAGTGGATGGTGGCTGGCGAACAGCGGCTTCTGGACGATGGTGTTGACGGCCGAACAGAGCGCCGATCCCAGCACCAGAAGCGCACCCGTGTCGAAATGCAGGCCCTGTCCGTCGGCCATGGCGATAATGCCGATGCCGCTGAAGGAAATGGCGGTGCCGACCCAGGCCATGGTCGAAAATCGTTCACCGAGCAGCGCCATCGCCATGATGGCGGTGAAGATCGGGCTGACATTGATGATGAAGCCGGCGGCGCCGGCCGAAACCGTCAGTTCGCCAAAATTGAGCATCGCGGTGTAGAGCGCGACGAAAACGGCGCCGCCAAAGGCCAGGCGCCACAACTCGCCTATGCGCGGCAGCGTCGGCCGCCTGACGGCAAGGAAGATCGCCGCAGGTACCGCGGCGATGGCAAAGCGCAGGGCGCCGAGTTCGAGCGGCCCGAACGCGGCGAGACCAGCCCGGATCGCCGGAAAGGCCGAGGCCCAGCCAATCACCGTCAGCGCCACCGCTACGGCCGCGGTGGTGTCCATCCGCTGTGCTGGATTCAACGTGCTCGTCATCGCCCTCATCTCATCGTCCTCCCGTTCTTTCGCCTCTCGATGGGGAGAAAACGCTTTTTCGGACCAATTGACAAACGACCAAATCGAGGGTCAGCTGTGACTATGGATCACAGCTTAGACGACATCTTGCCGCTCGAGACACTGCGCGCCTTCGATGCAGCGGCACGCACGGGGAGTTTTTCGGCAGCCGCGCAGAGGCTCAATCTCACCCATGGCGCTATCAGCCGGCAGATCGCCAAGCTGGAGGGCTGGCTTGGCCTGAAGGTTTTCGAACGCGGGGCGCGCGGCGTGACGCTGACGAACGAAGGCAATCGCCTGCATCTCAGGACCACCGAAGCCTTCGCGTTGATCTCGGTCAATTCGGACCGCTGGGTTGAACCGCGCGGCACCGCAGTGGTGCGGCTGGCCTCGATCCCCTCGGTAAGCGGCCTATGGCTGATGCCACGCATGACGGCGCTTGAGAATGATCCCACCCGCCTGCGCATCGTGCTGGATGTCGATAACCGCCAGGCCGATCTCGCCGATGAAGGCATCGATCTGTCGGTGCGCTGCGGACGCGGCCGCATCCCGGGCCGCGTTTCGATGCAGTTGTTCGAGGAGTATCTGTTTCCGATCGCCTCGCCGAGCCTCGCGCCGGAGATCGGCTGCGGCGACCCGGCCCGGCTGCTCAAATTCCCGCTGATCAACGATTCCGACGCATCCGGCTGGCGCGCATGGTTCGCCGCGCAGGACACGGATTACCGGCCGCGCCCGCAGGACCGACGCTTCGAAGACTACAATCTGGTGCTCGATGCCGCCGCACACGGCCTGGGCATCGCCTTGGCGCGCCCGCCGCTCACCGAACACCAGATACGGTCGGGGCGCGTCGTGGCCGTCGACGATCGTGTTGTGCTCAATCCCGTTTCCTACTGGCTCGATCGTCCCGCCGGAAGGCCCCGCGCCGCTGCCGCCGACCTGTCGCGCCGCATCGCGGCGCAGGCCGGTGTGTCGGCGGAAAAGATCGAACACTTCATCGAAGCCGACACGTAGGTTTCAGAGCAGTTCACCGTTTCACGGAAACGGCGAACCGCTCTATGTCTTCGTTTTGCGCAATTCCATAGGGAAAGCGCTACGCGCTTTTCCCGGGAAAACCGTACACACTTGCTTTAGCGAATGGCCAACCAGACAAATGCAATGAGCGCGGCAACCAGCAGGCCCGTTGCGATGGGGCCGATGCCGACCGCGCCTTGTTCGCGATTCCCCGGTGCGGCTCCCTTTGGCTGGCCGGTCATGCCCCCCGGCACCACATTGTCGGCTGACGCCTTTTGCACGACGGATACCCGCGGCGAGACGAACGCCGGCCACGAGAGCGGCGCGGGCCGGGCAGCGCCGCCGTCTTCGGCTCTTGTGACGGCCACTGGCACGCCGCGCTGAGCCTCGTCGCCTGGCGACGTCTGCTTGCGCGCCGCAATCTCGGAAACGGCCTTTCCGGCGGTGTCCATATCCGGCTCCATCGCCGCCTGATGGGCCCGTACGATCTGCGGTGCGGCCAATTGCTGCGACGTCTCGGCCGACGCGGGCGGCAGGGCCGCCAGCGCTTCCAAGGGCGGTTGCGGGCGCAAGGCCGGCAGCGGCGGTTGCATGGCCATCTTGACCAGCGCTGCCTTGAGCGCATCGGGTTTCGCCGACGGCACCGCCTGCGGCGTCATCGCCTCCTTGAGCAAGGAAGCCAGCCGAGCGGAAGAAATGTCTATCATGTCCCCACCAATGGTACCCTTCGGCTCATCAAATAGGATATCAGCATTGCCTCGAGCTTGTCCCATGCTTGACCTTGCCGGCAATTTGTGGCGATGAACTCGGCATGAAGCTCGGCACCAAAGCATGATGAACCGTTTCGAAGGCCCCGGCGGCAAGGAAGCCCGTATTCGCTATCTCGACGGCGACTTCCAGGTGACGAGCCCGGGCGCGTTCGTGCGCTGCGCGGTGACCGGCGAAAGCATTCCGCTCGACGAGCTGAAGTACTGGAGCGTTGAGAGGCAGGAGCCCTACATCAACGCCGCGGCCTCATTGCGCCGCGAGATCGAGGCGCATCCGGAATTGCGCAAGCGAAGCTGAGCAAATCCCGGAATGCGCAGCCGTTTCTGTCCGCCGTTGCGTAAAAACCAAGAAGCAGAGCGGGTCGGCGATTCCATCGAAGGCTGAACGCCTTAGCCCTTAAGCTTAAGCTTACGCTGGCGCCAGGCATCGAGCGTCTCCTCGATGATACGTTCGGGAACGTGGTCGAGTTCGAAGACCGCGTCGATTTCCAGCACGTCGAGACGATCGAGAAAGTCCTTCGAAGCGCCGTGGCGCAGCCGGGCGGCATCCTTGGCGGTGGTGATGAGGCCGAGCCCTTCGGCGCGCGCGGTGGCCGCCAGTTCAGCAAGCTCATCCTCGGCGTAGAAATGATGATCCGGAAACGGCCGCTTCAAAGCCACCTCGCCGCCGGCCTCCTCTACCGTGTCGAAGAATTTCTCGGGGTGGCCGATGCCGGCGAAGGCAAGATAACGTTTGCCGGCGAGGCGCTCCTTGCCGCTCGGCTCGGTGTGAGCCTCGAAGATCGGCCGGCCGGCGCGCGCCGCCTGGCGCACCACCGCGTCGGCGGCGGTGCCGTCACCCATCTTCAGCAACCCGCTGGTGAAGACCAGCTGATCGACGACCCTGGCCCTGAGCGGTCCGCCCGGGATGACACGGCCGTTGCCAATGCCGTAGCGCGCGTCGACGACGACCAGCGCATAGTCGATATGGATGCGCGCGCTCTGGAAACCGTCATCCATGATCAGGAAATCGCAGCCATGGTTTTCCATGAGCAGCCGTGCTCCGGCAGCGCGGTGCGGCGTCACTGCCACGGGCGCGTGTTCGGCCAGCAGCAGCGGCTCGTCACCGACATGCCTGGCGCTGTCGTGTTTGATGTCGACGACATGCGGCTCGGCGAAGGAGCCCCCATGGCCGCGCGAGAGGAAACCGGGTTTGAGCCGCATGCGCCTGGCGTGTTCGGCCATGGCGATCGCCACCGGCGTCTTGCCCGTTCCGCCGACGGTGAAATTGCCGATGCACAGAACCGGCGCTTCGATCTTCTCGCGCCTGGCCCGCCGCATGCCACGTCCGGCGACAAATGCATAGGCTGCCGACAGCGGCGACAGCGCGAAAACGCGCCAGTCCGGCTCCTCCCACCAGAATGGCGGTGCTTCGGAGGCCATTTTAGCGCCCGTTCGCGCCCTTCAGGCGCGCCTTGACGACCAGTGGCTGGATGTAGGGCTCAAGCGACTTCAGCGTGCGCGCCAGCGCGCCGCGCATCTCATCGACGGTCGCGGCGCCGGCCGCCATCATCTCATGGCGTGCGACTTCGTTGGTGAGCAGGAAGTTGACCGCACCGGCCAGCATGTCGCGGTCGCGCACCAGCTTGGCGCCGCCGCTGTCGAGCAGGCGCTGGTAGGCCTCGCGGAAATTCTGCACGTTGCGTCCGGCAAGGACCGCCGTCTCGAGCATCGCTGGCTCGAGCGGGTTCTGGCCGCCTTCGGAGGTGAGCGAACGGCCGACAAAGGCGATCTCGGTCATCCTGAGATAGAGCCCCATCTCGCCGATCGTATCGCCGAGCAAGATGTCAACGTCGGGCCCGATCCTGTCGGCCTTGCTGCGCCGCGCGACCTTGAGGCCCATGCCGGAAATCTGCTCGGCCAGGGCCCCGGCGCGGTCGGGATGGCGCGGGACGACGATCGTCAGCAGGCCGTGGTGACGCTTGTGCAGCATCGCATGAACCTCGGCGGCAACAACTTCCTCGCCGTCATGGGTCGAGATCGCCGCCCAGGTCGGACGGCCGCCAATCTGCCGCTGCAAGGTGGCCAGCGCCCGTTCGTCGACGGGCGGCGGGTTGGTGTCGACCTTGAGATTGCCGGAAACGGTTACCGGCCGGGCGCCGAGCGCGCGGAAACGCTCGCCGTCGACATCGGACTGGGCAACGACATGGGCAAGGTTCTCGAACAGCGCCTCGGCGATGTTGGGGCGCTTCTTCCAGGACGTGAAAGAGCGGTCGGACAGCCTGCCATTGACCAGAACCTGCGGCACGTGGCGGGCGCCAAGCTCGAGAATCGTCATCGGCCAGATCTCCGATTCGGCGATGATCGCCAGATCCGGCTTCCAGTGGTCGAGGAAACGGCTGACCGCCGGCTTGAGGTCGAGCGGCACATACTGGTGGATGATGCGGTCGCCCAATCTCTCGTCGGCGACCTTGGCCGACGTTACGGTGCCGGTCGTCAGCACGATATTGACGCCGTAGTCGAGTATGCTCTCGACCAGGGGAACGACAGCTATGGTTTCGCCGACGCTCGCGGCGTGGATCCAGATAACAGGCCCATCGGGGCGAGGCCGGCCGGCGACGCCGTAGCGTTCGCGGCGGCGGTTGCGGTCTTCCTTGCCGCGCGAGGTGCGCCAGGCAACATAGGGTCCGACCAGCGGATAGGCGACAGCGCCCGCCAAACGATATGCCGTCAGCATGGTACGCGCCCAGCGACCGCTCATCGCGGGGCATCCACGAGACGGTAGGCCTCGGCGGTCGCGGCATTGAGCGAGGCCGTCACTTCGAGGCGCTTGCGCTCCATCTCGGCGTCATCGGCATTGGCCGGCACGAAAACCGGTGTACCGATGATGATGGACGAGCGGCCGAACGGCAGGTTGATGGTCGTCTTGTCCCAGCTCTTCTCCAGCACCTTGCGGCGGCTGGTGGCAATGGCCGCCGGCAGGATCGGCCGGCCGGAGAGCCGCGCCAGGAGCACGATGCCAAGCCCCGCATCGCGCGGCGTGCCATGGGGGATGTCAGCGATCATGGCGACGTTCTTGCCGGCGACGAGCGACTTTTTCAGGGCGATCAGCGCCTTGGCGCCGCCCTTGTCGAGATGTTTGGCATTATCGCGCCCGCCGGAGCCGCGTACGGCCTCGATGCCGAATCTCTCGATCATCAGGGCGTTGAGTTCGGCATCGGCACTGCGCGACACCATGGCGACGAGCGGCCTGCCCTTGGGGTAGTAGGCCGGCGTCAACAGATGCTGGCCGTGCCAGAGCGCAATGATGCCGGGCTCGAATTGGGCATAGGCACCGCCGGTCAATTTCGCCGATCCGTCGACGACGCGGTTGGTCAGGCGCACCAGCCGAACGAACTGCGCCAGCAGGCCGACGATGATGTTCTTGACGAATCGCGACTGCGCCAGCGGCTTGCGGATCCTGCGCCAGAAAGCCTTGGTGGCGCGGCTGCGGCCCCTGCCCGTCGGCGTAGCCTGGCCGGGCGGCGCTTTCGCCAGATCATTATCCATCGAAGTCAACCGACAGCCTTGTGGTCGGGGTCCAGGAGCCGATGCAGGTGCACGACGAAATAACGCATATGGGCATTGTCCACGCTGGCCTGCGCCTTGGCTTTCCATGCCGTATGGGCGGATTGATAGTCGGGATAGATGCCGACGATGTCGAGCGCGTCAAGATCGCGGAATTCGGTGCCGCCAAGCTTCTTCAGTTCGCCGCCGAACACCAGGTGCAAAAGCTGTTTCTTTCCGTCTTCCGCGGCCATTTCGGTCCTTCACATATTGTGAGTTTGTGACAGGTCTAGACCAAAGCCGCCGACTTTGGAACCTTCGATAATGCTTTCAATCATCCA
This sequence comes from Mesorhizobium sp. B2-5-3, assembly GCF_006441005.1. Lineage (NCBI taxonomy): Bacteria > Pseudomonadati > Pseudomonadota > Alphaproteobacteria > Hyphomicrobiales > Phyllobacteriaceae > Mesorhizobium > Mesorhizobium sp. B2-5-3. Next base: position 80,631 of record NZ_VFUS01000003.1, on the reverse strand, counting down.
GTCCGGCAATGACGCCCACGAGCACCGCCAGCAGTTCACCGCTGCCGGCGGCGAGCGCGCCGTGGCGGGTCACCTCGCCGGCATAGAGCGGCGCGCGGCCATGCGGGTCGAGCAACTGGCCGCCCGCCTCGCGCAGGATAAGGTCGGCGGCGGCGATATCCCAGTCGTGCGCGTTCGGCTTTACGAAAGTGGCATCGAGCGTGCCGTTGGCGATCATTGCCAGGCGATAGGCAAGCGAAGGGCTGTAGGGCGCCCGCTTCAGCCGTTCCTGCCAGCCGGCCGGTATCCTGTCGAGCAACTGCTTCAATCCGGAAATTTCGGCCTTGTCGCCGGGCTGGCGCACCGCGATGCGCCTGCCGTTACGGAAGGCGCCCTGACCAGGCAGCGCCCAGTAAGTCTCGTTAAGCGCCGAACACTCGAGCACGCCGGCAAGCGAACGGCCATGCTCCACGACGGCGACGCTGACACACCAGGTGCGCTGGCCTTCCAGGAAGCCGCGGGTGCCGTCGATCGGATCGACGACAAAGGTTCGGCGCGCCGAAAGCCGCACTGGATCGTCGACCGTCTCCTCGGAGAGCCAGCCATAATCCGGTCGCGCCGCAAGCAGGGTCTGGCGCAAATACGCATCGGCGGCGTGATCGGCCTCGCTGACCGGCGACGTGCCGCCTTTCATCCAGACTTGCGGACTGTTGCCGAAGTAGCGCATCGCGATGGCACCCGCCTCGCGGGCAGCATCGCGCAGCAGCGGCAGATCCTCCGTGGCGCCGGTCGTGGTCAGATCATGCTCCGGCAAGGGTCATGCCTTCGATCAGCAGCGTGGGGGCAGCGGTGCCGAAATTGCGATCGAGGTCGCTTGCCGGCACCATGTTGAGGAACATCGTCTTCAGGTTGGAGGCGATCGTGACTTCGGCCACGGGATAGGCAAGCTGGCCGTTGTCGATCCAGAACCCCGAAGCGCCGCGGCTGTATTCGCCGGTCACCATGTCGACACCTTGCCCGAACACCTCGGTGACGTAGAAGCCGGTCTTGAGTGACGCAATCAGTTCTTCTGGCGAGCGCTCACCCGGCTCGATGGCAAGATTGGTCGAAGACGGCGAGACAGAGGAACCGCTGCGCGAACCGCGTCCATTGGTGACGAGACCCAGTTCCCGCGCCGCCGAGGTGGACAGGAACCAGTGGTTGAGCACGCCGTTCTCGACCATGAAAAGCTTGTCGCCTTCGACGCCTTCGCCGTCGAACGGACGCGAGGCCTGGCCGCGCCGCCTCAGCGGCTCGTCGGTGACGGTAATGGCCGATGCAGCCACCTTTTTGCCCATCATGTCGCGCAGGAACGACGTCTTGCGCGCGACGGCAGCGCCGTTGATGGCGCCCGCGAGATGGCCGGCAATGCCGCGCGCCACGCGCGGATCGAACACCACGTCGACCGGTCCGGTCGCGGCCTTGCGCGCGCCGAGCCGGCGCACGGCGCGTTCCCCGGCCTTGCGGCCTATGTCTTCCGGCGCATCCAGGTCGGCAAAATGCTGGCGCGAGGAGAATTCATAATCGCGCTCCATGCCGGTACCCTCGCCGGCGATGACGCTCGTGGAGCGCGAGAAGCGCGAGGCGACATAATGGCCGAGGAAGCCGTGCGAGGTGGCCAATACCAGCCCTCCGAGCCCGGCGCTGGCATTGCTGCCCGCCGAATTGGTCACGCCTTTGACGGCCAGAGCCGCCGCTTCCGCGGCCAGTGCCGCTTCCTTCAACTGGTCGGCCGATACTTCTGTTGCATCGAACAGGTCGAGATCGCGCGTCTGCCTGGCCAGCAGCGCCGGATCCGCGAGGCCCTGGTTGGGATCTTCGGGAGAGACCATGGCCATGGCGACGGCACGTTCGGCAAGCGCCTTCGGGTCGGACGCGGCAGTAGCGGAAACACTTGCCACCCGCTGGCCGACAAAGACACGCAGCGAAACGTCGTCGCCTTCCGAGGCCTCGGTGTTTTCGACCTTGCCCAGCCGCACCGACACACCGGTCGAGCGGCCACGCACCGCGACGGCATCCGCGGCATCGGCGCCAGCTTTTTTGGCAGCCTCGACCAGGGCCGCGACGCGGTCGGTCAATCTTGATGCGTCCGATATATCGCTCATGCGCGTGATCCTGCTGTTGCGGCTGGCCCGAGAGCCGCCGTCCCCCATCTATTGTTCCGGTCCGGCTTGTGCAATGGCACAAGCTTCAATCAAAATGCATCGGTTCAGCCGCCCATCGCGAAGCGCGGCACCGCATCGCCAGCACGGAGCATTTCCAATGACGCCTTTCCATCTTGCCTTCCCGGTCCGTGATCTCGATGAAACACGCGCTTTCTATGGCGAGGTGCTGGGTTGCGCCATCGGCCGCTCTTCGGAGACCTGGGTCGATTTCGACCTGTTCGGCCACCAGATGTCGGCGCATCTGCGGCCACCGGCCGCGCCGGCTGCCAGCGACGGCAAGGTCGACGGCATGGCGGTGCCGATCCCGCATTTCGGCGCCGTGCTTTTGATGGATGACTGGCAGCGGCTTGCCGCGCGGCTGGAAGCACGCGCCGACATAGACTGGCTGGAGCGGCCGATGATCCGCTTCAAGGGAGAGCCCGGCGAACAGGCGACGCTGTTCATCCGCGATCCCTCGGGCAACGCGCTGGAATTCAAGGGCTTTCGTTCGCTGGAGCAGATTTTCGCGCATTGACATGGTGCAAGCCGTGGCGCGCGGACTCAGGACCCGGCAACAGGCGTCCAGATCACATCCTCGATTTTTTGCGCGCCCGTGGCCAGCATCGCCAGCCTGTCGAAGCCGAGCGCGATGCCGCTGGCCTGTGGCATGACCGCGAGTGCCGCGAGAAAATCCTCGTCCAGCGGATAGCGCTCGCCATAGACGCGCTCTTTCTCGTCCATTTCCATGATGAAGCGCCGGCGCTGCTCCTCGGCGTCCGTCAACTCGCCGAAGCCGTTGGCAAGTTCGACGCCGCAGCAATAGAGCTCGAAGCGCTCGGCGACGCGGGGGTCGCGTGGGCTCGGTCGCGCCAGAGCCGCCTCGGCGACCGGGTACTCGCAAAGGATGGTCGCGCGGCCGATACCGAGATTGGGCTCGATCTTCTCCACCATCACCCGGCTGAACAGGTCGGCCCAGCCGTCGTCGGGCGCGGTACGCAGGCCGGCACCGATCAGGGCCTGATGGAGCGAATCGCGGTCGGTGATGCCGTCGGCGCTGACCGTCGCAAGCAGATCGATCCCGGCATGGCGCGCGAAGGCGTCCGCCACCGTCAGCCGCTCCGGCTCCGCGAAAGGATCGCAGTCGCGGCCGCGAAAGCTGAAGCGCGTGGCCCCTGCCCTTGTCGCGGCCAGCGCCAGCAGATCCGCGCAATCCCGCATCAGGCTCTCATAGGCTTCGCCGACCCTGTACCATTCGAGCATGGTGAATTCGGGATGGTGCAAAGGGCCACGCTCGCGGTTGCGATAGACCGGGCCGAAGCTGAAGATCCTGGTCTCGCCGGCAGCGAGCAGCTTCTTGCAGGCGAATTCCGGCGACGTGTGCAGATAGAGCGGCTTGCGCTGCCCGTCCGGCGCGACCGCCTCGGTTGCGAAGGCCGCCAGATGCGCCTCGTTGCCGGGCGATATCTGCAGGGCCGATGCCTGCACCTCGATGAAATCGCGACGGGCGAACCAGTCGCGCAAGGCGGCGGCAAGGCCGTTGCGCAGCATCAGGCGCGAACGGCGATCGGCATGCACATGCGGCGTCCACCAGGGCGAAGCGGCGGTCATGGGCGGTTTGAAGGCGCGCTGGTTCGCGTTGGGGGCTGGCGGTTCGCGCCGAGATGCGCTAGGCCCCCATCCAGCGCCGCGCAAGCCGGCAAACGCCCGTCAACTCTCGCAGGATAAAAAACCGTGGTGAAAGTCATCGCCAGTTCGCTCCGCAAAGGCAATGTCGTCGACAAGGACGGCAAGCTTTATGTGATCCTCTTTGCCGAAAACATCCACCCAGGCAAGGGCACGCCCGTGACGCAGCTCGACATGCGCCGCATCGGCGACGGGGTGAAGGTTTCGGAACGCTACCGCACCACCGAACAGGTGGAGCGCGCCTATGTCGAGGAGCGCGAGCACACCTTCCTCTACGCCGACGGCGAAGGCTATCACTTCATGAACCCCGAGACTTACGACCAGGTGGCGGTGTCGGAAGCCGTCGTCGGCGATGCCGCCCCCTATTTGCAGGAAGGCATGCCGGTTCAGGTCTCGCAGTTCAACGGCATCGCCATCTCCCTGGTGCTGCCGCAGCGGGCCACCTTCGAAGTGGTCGAGACCGAGCCCACGACCAAGGGCCAGACGGCGTCCTCTTCCTACAAGCCCGCCCTGCTCTCCAACGGCGTGCGCACCGCCGTGCCGCCGCATATCGCGCCAGGCACCCGCGTGGTGGTGATGACGGCCGATGGGTCCTATGTGGAGCGCGCGAAGGACTGAGGCGAACTCTTACGTCTACCCGGAAGCCAGCGCCGCCTCACTGTTTGAAACAGTGTTCGCGATGCCATTGCAGGAAGCGAGGATGTGGGCGCTCGACCTGCCGACGGGGTGGAAGCGCGCGGCGGCTCCTGTTTATGAATCCCTGCACACTCTCCAGGTCGTTAACCTGCCTTGATACCAGTATTTCCAGATCATCGGACAGGCTGATCAATCCGCGATCGAACATCCAATGCGCTGTGCCGGATAGCGCGATGCCATTGTTGACGATGTCGGGTCCGTTCTTTTCAACCGGTCGAATGTGGGCGGCAGAAACTTCCGCCCGGCCGCCGCCATTTATCAACTTGAGACCTGAGATCGCGCAACGCTCGTCATAGGCGCGCAAGACAACGCGACGAAAAATGCGATCCCGCACAATTCGCGATCCGATATAGCTTACACGACTACGGCCCTCCTCGAACTGGAATGGAGCCTTTTCGTCCTGAAACCCGGATGAAATGCCGATCTGATCCACACGTGGCAGCAACGGCTCATGGTCGTCAAAGCCCAGATCGATAATGCGATTGAAGTCGCTTGGACTGATTGGTCGGACGGCCGATTGGGCGCGACCAGAAATCCTTCCTTGGTCGTTAAGCAGGCCGCGTTCAACGAGACCATCCGTCCCATTGAAGGGAACAGGAGTGGCCAAATCGAGGTAGGTTCCCGGCTCAATCAGAGCCAGATACATACCAAGCGCTACTGGATCTGGGAGAACCTGCTGGACCTTGGCTACGGCGAAATAGCCACGGGTATCGTCTACTTTGCTAGGTTCGTAGTAGATGATCCAGTCACCGACGCATGCTTCCACACGACGCAGATACTGGCTAGGAAACTGATATCGCTCAGCGGGACTGTCATCGTAGATCGAATCTGACCGGTGAATGAAGACCCCGAATCCCATTATCTTCCTGCAGCTTGGGGGATACCCGTGGAGATGTAGCACCAAAACTCGATCTTGGGAGCTTACTCTACCTTGAGAAACTCCCCTCTCCGATAAACTTCCCCGGATTTTTACAGAGCTGTCGCAAATGGCTCGCGCAGTTCGTCCTTTGGGTGAAGAAGGAGAACGCCAATGAGAAAGCTTATCGTCACCGAATTCATCAGCGTCGATGGCATCGCCGAAGTCGAGAAACTGCCTGGCGTGACCTGGAACGACGAGATGAACAGGTTCAAGGAGGACGAGCTGGCTGACAGCGGCGCCATGCTTTTGGGACGCACAACCTACGAGATTTTCGCCGGCTCGTGGCCGAGCGAAACCGGAGACTTCGCCGACCGGTTCAACGCGCTGCCGAAATACGTCGCGTCCAGCAGTTTGAAGGTGCTCGACTGGAAACCGGCCGAGCTGCTCAGGGGGCCGCTGCCGGAGGCGGTCAGGACACTGAAGCTAGGTAGCGGCGGCAACATCTATGTGCATGGCAGCCTCAGCGTCGCACAGGAACTGTTGCGCCATGGTCTGGTCGACCGCGTCAGGCTGCTGAGCTACCCCGGCACCGTTGGCCAAGGCAAAAAGCTGTTTCCGGCCGGCGATCCGGTGTCGCTTGAGTTGATTTCCGCCAAGCCATTCAGCAATGGGGTGGTGGCGCTGGAGTATGCGCCGGTGCTGGCGAAATCGTAATCGGTTAGAGTGCCCTTCTTCCAGAGAGGACTGGAGGGCGCCTGGCTTTCGGGATCAAAACTATAGCGGTGACGTGAGGCAACGTGTGGACCTCGCGTCACCCGGTCTGCTTTCCCCGTCTTTGCTCGACAGCAGCACTTTCCCTAGCCTCCACAACCCTCTCCACCTCGCGCTTCAGCTGGTCCTTGATATCCGCCGTCTCGGTCATCAGGACCTCGATCTTGAGGAAGTCGAGCACGCGGTATTTGGACACCGCCGGGCGGATCAGGATGTCGGGCTGGCACTGCTTCAGCTTGTTGGCGATGATCGACTGCATCATCAATTGAGTGGCGCCGAACATCAGGTCGACGGAGGTCGGCCGCCTGTGGTCGGCCTCTTCCGGCGCGCCGACCACGTCGACGCCGATGATGATGTCGGCATCATCCTCGATAAGGTCGAAGGGCACGGGGTTGTAGATGCCGCCATCGATCAGCAGCCGGCCGTCGCGCATCACCGGGCGGAACACGGCAGGAATGGCCGCTGACGCCGCGAGCGCCGAATGCAGGTCGCCTTCGGCGAACACGGCCAGCTTGTGGCCGAAATAGTCCGTCGCCGTCACCTTCAGCGGGATTTTCAGCTCGGCGAAGGTTTCGGGAATGGCTTCGGGCAGGAATGCCTTGAGGATGCGTTCGACATTGAACTGGCTGACGCGGATGCCGGCCTGCATGGCCTCGGCGATGGTGCCGGGCCGCGCCCGCCACATGCGGCTCGCCACCTCGGCGCGACGGCCGAGGATCGAGCGGGCATAATCGTGGATGTCCTTGCCGGTCATGCCGGAGGCCATGCCGGCGCCCATGATGGCGCCGATCGACGAGCCGGCGATTGCGACCGGCCTGATGCCCAGTTCGTCCAGCGCCTCGATGACATGGATGTGCGCCAGACCGCGCGCGCCGCCGCCGCCAAAGGCGATGCCGAAGGTGAGGCTCATCCCTTATTGGCTCCGGCCAAGGGCGGTCCGACGACCATGATGGTCGGCTCGGCCGACAAAAGCTTCTTCGCCGCGGCCTTGACCTGGTCGAGTGTCACCGCGTTGATGAGGCCGGTGCGGCGCTGAATGTAATCGACGCCGAGGTCGTCGAGCTGCAGCTCGACCAGGGTCGCGGCGATGGCGCTGGAGGAATCCAGGTTGTTGATGGCGTAGGCGCCGATCATGTATTTCTTGGTCGCCGCCAGTTCCGCGTCGGTCGGGCCGTCCTCGGCAAGCCGCTTGACCACGTCCCGCACGATGCCAAGGGTTTCGGCGGCCCGGTCCGATCGTGTGCCGGTGGTGACGATCAGCGCGTCGGCATGGTCCTGGTTGATCAGCGAGGAATTGACGCTGTAGGCCAGCCCGCGCTTCTCGCGCACCTCCTGGAACAGGCGCGAGGTGAAGGTGCCGCCGCCGAGAATCTCGTTCATCAGAACCGCAGGGAAGAAATCCGCCGCCTTGCGCTTCACGCCAGGCCAGGCAAGCTGAAGCGAGGTCTGCGGCAGGTCGTAGTCGACCTCGATATGCCGCGCCAGATTCGGCTCGACGTCGGCAACCGGCGCGAGCGCCTGGTTCTGCGGCAGCCCGCCGAACACCATGTCCAGTTTCTTCTTCAGCGTTTCCGGGTCGATGGCGCCGACCACCGCGACATGCAGCCCGCTCCGCGCGAAGACCGCCTTGTGCAGCGCCTTCAGATCGTCCCGCGTGATGGCGGCGATGCTCTGCCTGGTGCCCTGATCGGAGCGCGAATAAGGATGATCGCCATAGAGCGCGCGCGCCCATCTGTCCTGCGCGATCGTGTCGGGGTCGTTCTCTCCGGCGATGATGCCGGACAGGATCTGAGCGCCGATGCGATCGATCGGCGCCTGGTCGAAACGCGGCTCGTTGACCGCCAGCCGCAGCAGGTCGAACGCCTCGTCGCGCTGCTCGGCCAACATGCGCATGGAACCGTAGATGCCGTCGCGGGTCTCCTCGAAGCTCATCTCGGCGCCGGCGTCGTCGAGCTTCACCTGGAAGGCGTCGCTGTCCAGAGGGCCTGCGCCTTCGTCGAACAGACCGGTCATCAGATTGGCCAGCCCTTCCTTGCCCGGCGGATCCTGCGTCGAGCCGCCCCCAAAGACGAAACGGATGGCCACCATCGGCACCGAATAGTCTTCGACCAGCCAGGCGGTGACGCCCTTGGGCGAGGTGACCTGCTGGATGTCCATGGCGCGGGCGGCAAGCGCCGGCAGGACCAGGAAGAAGATGGAAAGGAGCAAAGTGACAAGCGCTGCGCGTGCCCTCCCTTCTCCCCGTTTGGGAGACGGGAAAGAGCCGTGTTGCTCGCTCTTCATCATCAATTCCCCGCCTGTTGCTGCGGCAAGAGATAGCCGGTCGTCGACCGGGCCAGCACCAGATAGCGCGCGGCGACGGCCTTGATCTCGCCGGGAGTGATGTTGCGGATGCGCTCCGGCCATTGCTCGATGTCCTGCACATTGCCGCCGGTGGCAAGCTCGGCGCCATAGATATTGGCCATCGAATCCTGTTTGTCGCGGGCGAAAACCATCGAGCGGACATAGCGGTCCTTGGCCTTGTCCAGCTCCTTGACGGTGACGCCTTCCCTGGCGATGCGCACGACCTCCGCGTCGACGGCCGCCTCGACATCGACGAGCCTGGCGTCGCCGCGCGGCGTGCCATAGACGGTGAAGTTGGTGTCGTCCAGCATGGTGCCCTGGAAATAGGCCCCGGCGTTGGAAGCGATGCCTTGCCTGACCACCAGCGCCTGATACAGCCGGCTGCGGTTGCCGCCGCCCAGTATTTCCGCCAGCAGGTCGAGCGCCTCGGCTTCGCCGGGCTTGGCCGTGTGGTAGGACGGCACCACCCATTGGGTGGAGAAATTCGGCACGCTGACGCGGGCGTCGGACAGCGTCACCGTGCGCCTGGTGTTCTGCTCCGGCTCGACCGGGCGGACGCGCGGCGGCAGGTCGGGCCCGCGCGCGATCTTGCCGTAGGTTTTCTCGGCCAGAGCCTTGACCGTGTCGGGCTCGACGTCACCGGCCACGATCAGCATCGCGTTGTTGGGCTGGTAGTATTTGTTGTAGAAGGCGATGGCGTCGGTGCGGTTCAACTGCTCCATCTCCTGCATCCAGCCAATGACCGGAATTCGGTAGGGCTGGTTCTGCCACAGCGTGGCGTCGAGTTCCTCTTCGAGCACCGCCTCGGGACTGTTGTCGATGCGCGAACGGCGCTCCTCCAGGATGACGTCGCGCTCGGTCTTGATGACATCGTCGGTGAGGATGAGGTTGCGCATGCGGTCGGCCTCGAAGCTCATCATCAGCTCGAGCGCCGACGGCGCCACCGTCTCGTGGAAGGCGGTGTAGTCGTAGGAGGTGAAGGCATTGTTGGAGCCGCCTATGTCGGAGACGGCGCGGTCGAACTCGCCGGCGGCGCGATTGGCCGTCGCCTTGAACATCAGATGCTCGAAGAAATGGGCGATGCCGGATTTGCCTGGCGGCTCGTCGGCGCTGCCCACCTTATACCACACCATATGGGTGACGATCGGTGAGCGATGGTCGGGAATGACGACCACTTCCATGCCATTGTCGAGCAGAAAATCCGTTACCTTGAACTCGGCCGGCCGCTTGTCGGCGGCGAAGGTCGCCGGGGCCAGTCCGGCAATGACCAAAGCCAGCGATGTGGCCAAGAGCGTCTTGCGCAGCCATTCAGCCTGAAATGTCATCAATGGCTCCGGTTTCTCATGACGGACGATAGGCGGCGAGCCGATGTTGTGAAAGTGAATTGTTGATTACTGGCATGGCACGACCTGCTCCCCTGGGAAGAGGGCTCGCATTCCATCTTCGCCCGCAAATGAAGCTTAACTCAGGCGGCCTCGACAAGCCGGATCAGCGTCTCGCCATAGTGGCGCTCGTCGACAACTGAAAATCCCGGTCCCGGCTCGAAAGGCGCCGCCGCTGCCTCCTCGACCACGCACAGCGCGCCGGGACGCAGCCAGCCGCCTTGCTTGGCCGACCTCAGCGCGCGTTCGCCAAGACCCTTGCCGTAAGGTGGATCGGCGAAAACGAGGTCGAACGGCGCCAGCGTGCCGGCCTCGCCCAGAGCCGTCGCATCGCGCCGGAATATCTTGGTGCGGCCGGTCAGGCCGAAGGCCTCGACATTGTCGCGGATCAGGCCGCGGCCTTCGGCCGACTCCTCGATGAAGACGCCATAGGACGCGCCGCGCGACAGCGCCTCGAGCCCGAGAGCGCCCGTGCCTGCGAACAGGTCGAGCACGCGCGCGCCCTGCAACCGATCGGCAAAGCGATGCGCCAGCACATTGAAAACAGCCTCGCGGGTGCGGTCAGTGGTGGGGCGGATGGCGCTGCCGCGGGGCGTCGCCAGCGGGCGCCCGCGAAACTCGCCGCCGACGATCCTCATTTCGCCCTTGGACCCTTGAAACCGCCGCGCGGCCGCTCGCCGCCGCCGCCCGGACGTTCGCCACGCGGCTTGCCGAACGGCTTGGGGCCGCCCGGCTTGCCGCCGGGCTTGCCATAGGCCGGCTTGAAAGACGCCTTACGGGCCTTGGCCTCAGCGGCTTTGGCAGCATCCGCCTCCGCCCTGCCCTTGCCGATTGGGCGCGCGCCCGGCGCCATCCAGACATTGGCCTTGCGCTGGCCGGGCGGCTCGATCGGCCGCTGCTCGCGCTCGGATTTCTTGCCGCCCGGTTTGCCGCCAAAACCACCGCGCGGCTTGTCGCCGAAGCTACCGCGTTCGGGTCTCGGGCCGCGGTCGCCAAAGCTTTTTTCCGGCCTCGCGCCTCTGTCGGGGCTGGTCGACAGTTTGCCCAGCGCCTCGTCACGGCTGCCTTCGCGGCGCTTGCGGTTCTTGATCAGGCCGCCCTCGCCGATCGGCCGGTGGTCACCCTCGCGCGAAAATCTCGGCCGCTCGGCCTCCTCACGCCGCGGCTCGAACCGCCGCACCGGCAAGTTGGAAAACGGCTTTGTTATCTCGGCATCGAAATTGGCACCGGATTCCTCTATCAGGCGTTCGCCGAGCTGATCGCGCAACACCTTGCCCTTGATCTCCAGCACATGGCCTTCGGGGAGCTCGTCGAGCTGGAACGGGCCGTAGGAGATGCGGATCAGCCGCGTCACGTCGAGGCCGAGCGCGCCGAGAATGTTCTTGACCTCGCGGTTTTTGCCCTCGCGCAAGCCGATCGTCAGCCAGGCGTTCGAGCCTTGCTCGCGATCGAGGCTCGCCTCGATGGCGCCATAGAAGACGCCGTCCACGGCAATGCCTTCGCGCAAACCCGCAAGCGCACTTTCCTCGACCTTGCCATGGACGCGCACCCGGTAACGGCGCAGCCAGCCGGTGGCCGGCAGTTCGAGCACGCGAGACAGGCCGCCATCATTGGTCAGCAGCAGCAGGCCTTCGGTGTTGATGTCGAGCCGGCCGATGGTCATCAGCCGGGGCAATTCAGCCGGCAGCACGTCGAAGACGGTCTTGCGGCCCTCGGGGTCGCGGTTGGTGGTCACGACACCGGCAGGCTTGTGGAACAGGAACAGCCGAGTGCGCTCGATCGGCGGGATCTCCATGCCGTCGAGATGGATGATGTCGCCCGGCATCACATTGAAAGCCGGCGAAGACAGAACCCGGCCGTTGACCTTGACGCGGCCGGCCGCGATCAACTCCTCGGCGTCGCGGCGCGAGGCAAGCCCGGCGCGAGCCAGCCGCTTGGCGATCCGCTCGCCGGCTTCCTCGGGCGCCTCCGCAGGACGCGGACGGGACTTGAAACCGCCTTGCGGCCGGTCGGCAGCGAAATCGCGCTTCGGACGGTCTGCGAAATCGCGCTTCGGACGGTCAGAGAAGTCGGGCTTGGGCCGATCGGCAAAATCACGCTTAGGACGATCGAAGCGTCTTTCACCCGTCGCACCTTCAGCCGCCATTGGCCGCTCGCCGCGCGGTGCATACGGCTTGCGCGGGCCTTCGCGGTTTTCATAAGGCTTGCCTTGCGGACGCGGACCCTTGTTGAAGGGCCGCTCCGAGCGCCCGCCTTCCCCGCCCTCGCGCGGCTTGTACTCACGCTTCTGTGGCCGTTCGCCATCGGCGGCCATTGGACGCTCGCCACGCGGTGCGTAGGGCTTCCGCGGGCCTTCGCGGTTTTCATAAGGCTTGCCTTGCGGACGCGGACCCTTGTTGAAGGGCCGCTCCGGGCGCCCGCCTTCGCCGCCTTCGCGCGGCTTGTACTCACGCTTCTGGGGCCGTTCGCCATCGGCGGCCATCGGCCGCTCACCGCGCGGCGCGTAGGGTTTGCGCGGCCCTTCGTGCTTTTCGAAGGGCTTGCCGCCGTCGCCACGCTTGGCAAACGGTTTCTTGGCGCCGAAGGCTGGCTTGCCGCCTTTGCCGGCATCGCGCCCACGCGCGCCCGCCGGTTTCGGACCGCTTTTGCCCGGACCCTTCTGGCGCGGAGTTTTCTTGTCGTTGTCGTCCATGTGGCCTTTGTCCGTTTGCGCTGCTACAGCGTGGCGCATCCTTTCGGGCGCGCAACGAACGCTGTAGCATTTTTGATTTGGCGCATGATCATTTCCGAAAACCGTACCCGATTTTCGAGGTTATGCGCTCAATAACAGGATCACCGTCGAGTGGCGAGGAGATAATCGGAATGGAAACCCGCGTGAAGCGGCCCGATTTCATGGCGCTGGCGCTGGAGGAGGCGCAAGCGGCAGCCTCGCGCGGCGAAGTGCCGGTCGGCGCCGTCATCGCCAGCGCCGGCACGGTCATTGCCAGTGCCGGCAACCGCACCCGGGAGCTTGCCGATCCGACGGCCCATGCCGAGATGCTGGCCATCCGCGAAGCCTGCCGAAGGCTGTCGAGCGAGCGGCTCTCCGGACACGATCTCTATGTGACGCTGGAGCCTTGCGCCATGTGCGCCGGCGCCATCTCCTTCGCCAGGTTGCGCCGGCTCTACTTTGGCGCCGCGGACGAAAAGGGCGGCGCGGTGGTCAACGGCGTGCGCTTCTTCGCTTCGCCGACCTGCCATCACACGCCTGACATCTATGCGGGCATCGCGGAGGCCGAATCGGCCCTGCTGCTGAAGGATTTCTTTCGGGAACGCCGCGACTGAACGGGGTGCGATACCCGTCAGCAAAGCAAATGCGCCCCGCTTTTTACAGGGACGGCAGCCAGTCGAACCAGCCGCCCTTCTTGCCTTCCGCCTCTCTCTTCAGGCGGCGTTCCTTTTTGTACTCGTCTTCGCCGAGTTCGTTTTGCGGCGCCGTGCCGGATGCGACGCGATAGGCAAGGGGCGGCTCGCTCAGATATTTGCGGGTATTCGGATCGCCCTGCTTGCTTTCGGCAAGGCGGCGCTGGATATCGGCGGCGCGGCCCTTGTCGGAATCGGCAGGCGTCCAACGCGGCGGGTGACTCGATCCGGATTCCTCCATCGCCTTCTTCACCGAGGCGGGATCCGTCTGCACGTCGTCGACGATCTGCGACTGGTAGGACGGATCATCCTGGTGTGCGGTGGCGTCGGCGCGCAGGCGGGCACGGCGCTGCTCGGGCGATTCTGGCCATTCGGCGCTTGCGGTCTCGATGCTATCCTGTGGCGCCGGCAGCGCTTCCTTCTGACCAGGCGCCGGCTTCACCAGGGTCGGACGCGGCTTGTAATCGATGTGTTCCTTGCGCTTCGGCGCGAACGAAAAAGCGCCCGTGAGATCGCCGGCCAATTGTTCGCCGGCGGTCTTGTCGGTGCCGTAGGTCGGAGAACCGACACATCCGGACAGAGCGAGCCCCGATGCGACAAGCGGCGCCAACAGCGCGAGGCGCGCATTAAATCTCTCGGTCATGCCAAAAAGTCCCACTCTAGACAGCCTCTCGATCGCCGCCGGCCCCAAGGTCCGGTCCCCGTGTCCAAGCACTTGCGACGAAAATCCGGCGACAATTTGTCTTCCGGAGTTTCGCGTGTTTACCTCAACCACTCGTTAAGGGCAACGCGCGGACGGATTTGCACCGACCGGCGTGGCATTTGTGCACCGATATGCCTGGCCTTCAAAGCCGGCCGAGCGCCTTAAGCTCATGCAGCACGGCGGCGTCGCGCGCCGAGACATCGGGAAAGGCAGGATCCTGCCCGACATCGGCGGTGTAACGCCACGACCGCGCGCATTTGACCAGGCCGCGGTCCTCGGCTTTTTCGATCACCACGGCGATGCCCTTCACGTCTTCGAGCGTGAAGGCGCCTTGTTGCGCCTCGCCATGGGCGATGACGAGATCGCTGGTGATCGCCATTTCGGCCATGTCGACATCCGATATCGCGGCTTCGAGCGCCGCATCGTCGATGGTAACGACGGGAACCGCTTCCAGCGACGAGCCGATCACCTTCTGGGCACGCGCGATTTCCAGCGCACCGGTGACGACGCGGCGCACCTGCCGCACCTTACGCCATTTCTCCGCCAGCGCCTCGTTCTTCCAGTTTTCCGGGATCGCCGGGAACTGATCGAGATGCACCGAGACGGCATCGGGATGGCGGTCGAGCCAGGCCTCTTCCATGGTGAAGGGCAGCATCGGCGCCAGCCATCTTACCAGGCAGTCGAAAAGGTGGCGCACCACCTGCACCGAGGCCTTGCGCTTCGCGCTCGACGGCGCATCGCAGTAGAGCGCGTCCTTGCGAATATCGAAATAGAAGGCCGACAACTCGACCACCATGAAATCGAGGAGCGCACGGGTGATGCGCTTGAACTCGAAGGCATCGTAGCCCTGGCGCACCACCTCATCGAGTTCGGCGAGGCGATGCAGCATCAGCCGTTCCAGCTCCGGCATCCCTTCCAGCGGCACCTCCTCGCCATCGTCGTGGGCGAGCGTGCCCAGCATCCAGCGGATGGTGTTGCGCAGCTTGCGGTAGGCGTCGATGTTGGTTTGCAGCACGTTCTTGCCGAGGCGCTGGTCTTCCCAATAGTCGGTCGTCACCACCCACAGGCGCAGGATGTCCGCGCCGGACTGCTTGATCACGTCCTGCGGGACGACGGTGTTGCCGAGTGACTTCGACATCTTGCGGCCGTCCTCGTCCATGGTGAAACCATGCGTGACGACGGTGTCGTAAGGCGCCCTGCCCCTGGTGCCGCAGCTTTCGAGCAGTGAGGAGTGGAACCAGCCGCGATGCTGGTCGGAGCCTTCGAGATAAACGTCGGCCGGCCATTTGAGATCGGGACGATCCTCCAGCGTGAAAACGTGGGTCGAGCCTGAATCGAACCAGACGTCGAGGATGTCCGTCACCTGCTTCCATCTGGAGGCATCGTGATTGCCGAGGAAACGGTCCTTGGCACCGGCGGCGAACCAGGCATCGGCGCCTTCTTTCTCGAAAGCGTCCATGATGCGCTGGTTGACCGCCTCGTCCTGGAGCACATTGCCGTCGGCGTCGGCGAAGACCGCGATCGGCACGCCCCAGGCGCGCTGGCGCGACAGCACCCAGTCGGGCCGTTCCTCGATCATGGCGCGAATGCGGTTCTGCCCCGCCCCCGGCACGAAACGGGTGTCGTCGATCGCCTTCAGCGCACGGCTGCGCAGCGTCGTGCCGTCGCCGAGGTCCTTGTCCATGTAAACGAACCATTGCGGCGTGTTGCGGAAGATGACCGGTTTCTTCGACCGCCAGGAATGCGGATAGGAGTGTTTCAGCCGACCGCGCGCGAACAACGCGTTGCGCTTGATCAGCTCATCGATGACCGCTTGGTTGGCATTGCCCTTCTTGCCGTTGTCGTCAAGGACGCGCGCCGCGCCACCCTCACGATCCGGACCGAAGCCCGGCGCGTCCTTGGTGAAAAAGCCGGCATCGTCGACGGTGAACGGGATCGCGGTGTCGACGCCGCGCGCACGCAGGTCCGGGGCCGCCTCCATCCAGGCGTCGAAATCCTCGCGACCATGGCCCGGCGCCGTGTGAACGAACCCGGTGCCCGCATCATCGGTGACATGGTCGCCGGCAAGCATGGGCACCGGAAACTCGTAACCGCCGCCAAGACCCTTGAAGGGATGCGAAAGCGTAAGACTTCCAAGCTCTTGCGCCGACACGCTGCGAAGACGATTCAAGGTGACTTTGGCCTTGACCGAAGCCTCTTCGGCCAGCGTATCGGCAAAGATCAGCTTTTCGCCCGGCTGCGGGCCGAAGGCGTTCTCGGCTGCCGTAACCTCGTAGAGACCGTAGTCGATGCGCGGCGAATAGTTGACGGCACGGTTGCCGGGGATCGTCCAAGGCGTCGTCGTCCAGATGATGACATGGGCCTGCAGCAGATCGAGAGCGCCCTCGGTCAGTGCGGCCTCTCCGTCAGCCACGGGGCGCACCAGACTGGCGACCGGGAACTTCGCCCAGATCGTATCCGACTCGTAGTCCTGGTATTCGATCTCGGCCTCGGCGAGCGCGGTGCGCTCGACGACACTCCACATCACCGGCTTGGAGCCGCGATAGAGCTGGCCCGACATGGCGAATTTCAACAGTTCGCCGGCGATACGCGCCTCGGCGTGGAAGGCCATGGTCGTATACGGGTTCTTGAAGTCGCCGATGACGCCAAGGCGCTGGAATTCCGCCCCCTGAACGCCGATCCAGTGAGCGGCGAAATCCCGGCATTCCTTGCGGAACTCGTTGACCGGCACCTCATCCTTGTTCTTGCCCTTGGCGCGGTACTGCTCCTCGATCTTCCATTCGATCGGCAGGCCGTGGCAGTCCCAGCCGGGCACGTAATTGGCGTCGCGGCCGCGCATCTGGAAGGAGCGGTTGATGACGTCCTTGAGGATCTTGTTCAGCGCATGGCCGATATGGATGTTGCCGTTGGCATAAGGCGGGCCGTCATGCAGCACGTATTTCGGGCGACCGGCGGAGGCCTCGCGCAGCTTGCGGTAGAGATCCATCTCCTGCCAGCGCTTGACCAGCACCGGCTCCTTCTCGGGCAAACCGGCACGCATCGGGAAATCCGTCTGCGGCAGGTAAAGCGTCTTGGAATAGTCGATCGTTTCAGCTGTATCGGTCATTGGTCTGCCATTGTGGATTGCCCGGCGGCAAGGGAGCTCGGGCCTGAACTATCATGATCTGGAAAAAGCGCGAGGGGTCGCGCGCAAGATTCCCGGCGGCTCCGACAGCTCTCAGGCCGTCCGGAACACCGGGCTGGTAATTCGTATCGTAATCGCGACGGAACGCGAGACCACTGTCATGGCCGCGCTTTTAAACGAGGTGGGCCAGCTTGGAAAGCCCGAACTCCAAGGCACTCGCCTTGCCGCTTGTGCCAATTGCGCATATATGTTAGGCAAATGGCACCGGAGGCGCGTCATGTCCAATCCGCATCGCAAGGTCCACGTGCCGGCTGCCAGACGGGCCGCCCGTAAGGAGAAGGTCGAGCGTGCGCAGGATGGCTTGGTCCGGGATGCCGCAACGGGGCAATTCCTGGTCAGCTTCACCAAGGTGGAAGAACTCCGCCACCGTGGGTTCAGCAATGACGAAATCTACAAGATCGTAGGATCGCGGCGCACTTTGGCGCGCAGGAAAGAACGCAATGAGAAACTGAGTATTGCCGAGTCCGATCGCGTCATGCGCATCGAGCGCATTTCCACAATGGCGGATCGTGTTTTCGGAGACCACGAAAAAGCGCAACGTTGGTTGCGCAAACGCAGCCGGGTGCTCAACGAAGCGCCTATCACGCTCCTGCAGTCGGAAACCGGTGCTTCCCTGGTGGAAGAGGAACTGCATCGCATCGATTATGGCATTTTCGCCTGACGATGCGTCTATGGCGTATCTCCAACTTCGCCGACCTGTCCGGCCGGGGCGGCATGCTCAGCTCCGGCCGTTGGAACATCAAGGGCACCGCCATTGTGTACTGTGCGGATCATCCCGCCACGGCGCTTCTTGAAATTCTCGTTCATGTCGACGTGGAAGATTTGCCGCCCACGTTCCAGCTCCTGGAAATCGAAGTGCCTGACGGCGTCTCCATTGCCGTCCGCGATTTGCCCGAGGGCTGGAAAGACAATCCGGCCAAGACACGCGAGATTGGCAGCGATTTTGTCAGTGCCGCCAGCCATCCAGTCATGGAAGTTCCTTGCGTGATCGTTCCCTTCGCCAGAAACTATATTCTCAATCCCGCCTTGCTGGAACGCGAAGGCATCGCCATCGTCGGCACCACAAGTCAACAGATCGATACGCGATTGCTGGAATAAGGCCGATACCGGCTACATCTTGAAATCGAAGCGATAGGTCGTCGATACGCCGATCATGAACTGGTTGCGGTCGCCGCGCTCCTTGACCAGGCTGGAATCGGCGGCCGGGCCTTCGAGGCGTGAATATTCCCCGAACAGGCTGGCGGTCATCGGGTCGGTCACCTTCCACGTCACCGCACCGCCAAGGCCGACCGATTTCAGGCCGCCGCCGGGATTATACTGGTTCAACCCCGAGGCCACGGCTTCCTGCGCGTCGACGCCGTAATAGGCGTCGAAATATTTGGCGGAGGCGAACGAGACGCGCGGCCCGCCAGAGATCCTGACGGTTGGCGTCACATCGTAGAAGGCGTCGGCGGCGATGTCGGCGACGAAGCCGTTATGGGCGCGGATGCCGTGCCGCAACTCGGCACGCGCACGTATCCAGTCCGTCGGATAGAATTCGAAGAAGCCGCCCACCTCGCCGCCCCAGCGGACCGGATCGAGGCCCTTCAACTCGTCGGCATCGCCATCGTCGCGCGAGAACAGGAACTTGCCGGTCAGGCCGGCGCGAACGCCGCCGTCATCGACCAGCGCCAGCGAAATGTTGTCGTTGCGTGAGGTGAAGCGGGCCGCCGGGCCAGCCTTGCCCAAGGAGATGATCGGCGAGGCGCTGAGCAGGTACTTCTTGCCGCCCTCGAAATTAGGCGCCACCATGCCGGTGGCGCCGACCGTCAGATACCAATCGCCGGACAGCCAGCCGAAGGCGCCCTCGCCGGCATCGGCCGCACCCGAGGTAGCCAGCATGACGGTAGCCAAGGCTGCAGAAATTTTCCCGACCGGACTCATGACTACCCCATTAACACGATACGACTGTCTTTCGGTCACAGCTTTGAAGAGGCTTTGGTAAAATTTGATTTAAGGTCGAGACGTCCGGCTCGCATTGCTCACCATCCGGCCGCCGTCGGCTGGACGCGGGTCGGCACCAAGGGTAACTTCATTCCCTGCTGGCGGTCCTCGATGGAGGTGGCGACATGACCTTGCACGGCGATGCACTGAAGAACGCGATCGGACAGACGCGAGCAAAGTGGGGGTGGTTTGTTGGCCTGGGCGTGTTGCTGCTGATCCTCGGCGGCATTGCGTTCGGCAACCTCTTCATTGCCACGGTGGCTTCCGTCTATGTCGTGGGGTGGCTGATGCTGGTGGCCGGCATCATCGAGATCATGCATGCCTTCGGGGTCAAGACGTGGGGCCGCTTCTTCTACTGGCTGCTCAGCGGATTGCTCTACGCGGTCGCGGGCTTTTTCGCCTTCGACAACCCGCTGCTGGCCTCGGCGGTGCTGACCTTCCTGCTGGCCGTGGCGCTCGTCGCTTCCGGCGTGCTGCGCGCCTGGGTCGGCTACAGCCACCGGCCTGAGCGCGGCTGGGGCTGGATCGTCGCGGCCGGCGCCATCAGCGCGATCGCAGGATTGATCATAGCCATGGGCTGGCCGGTCAACAGCGTATGGGTGCTCGGCCTGTTCCTGGCAATCGACCTGATCTTCCAGGGCTGGACCTTCATCGCCGTCGGTCTGGCGCTGAAAAAGTAACGTCTGGTTCGAGCATGATCTAACCCGAAAACCGGGCGCCACTTTTCGGGACCATGCTTCAAAAAGCCATGGCCGCGTCGAGTTGCGAAAGCGGCTTGACGCCGGCCAGCAGTGCTCTCGCCTCGGCCTCGTCGCGCTTCATCTGCGCGACCAGCGCATCAAGCCCGTCGAACTTGACCTCGCTGCGCAGGTAACCGAAGAACGACACCTGGCAGATCTCGCCATAGAGGTCACCGGAAAAATCGAAGACGAAGGTTTCCAGAAGCGGCGCGCCATCATCGTCGACGGTCGGACGGCGGCCAAAGCTGGCAACTCCGTCATGCAGCCTTCCGTCGGCGCGGCGAAAGCGAACGGCATAGATGCCTTCCCTGAGGGTCGCCTCGGCGGGAAGCCTCATGTTGGCGGTCGGAAAGCCGAGCGTTCGCCCTAGCTTCTGGCCGTCCACGACTTCGCTCTCCACCGTGAAGCGATAGCCGAGCAGGCCGGCGGCCTCGGCCACCGCGCCTTCGCAAAGCAAGGCGCGGATGCGGCTCGATGAAACCACCTCGGCGCTTTCGTCCCGAAATGCATCGACCAGCGTGACGCCGAAGCCATGGCGCTCGCCAGCCGCCATCAGATAGGCCGGCCCGCCCTGGCGGTCCTTGCCGAAATGAAAATCGAAGCCGGTCACGGCATGGGTGATGCCAAGCGTTCTCTCCAGCACGTCGGTCACGAAAGCTTCCGCCGACAGCGAGGCGAAGTCGCGCGTGAAAGGCTGTTCGACGAGCGCGGCAAAGCCCAGCAGCGACAGGAGCCGCGCCTTCATCGGCGGCGGCGTCAGCACGAACAGCGGTATCTCGGGCCTGAATATCTTTCGCGGGTGCGGTTCGAAAGTCAGCACCAGCGCCGGCACGCCACGCCGCCGCGCCTCCGCCAATGCCCGTTCGAGCACCGCCTGATGACCGCGATGGACACCGTCGAAATTGCCGATCGCGACAACGCCGCCGCGCAAATCGGCGGGCAGCGGCGCGGTTGCCGAAAGGTGCTGGAAAGCGTCCATCGCCATCTACCGCAGCCTGGGAATGACGGCCACTGGATGATAGCCGTGCCCGTCAAGAAACGCGGCGAGCCTTGCCGGATCCGGCTGCGATGCATCGCCATAGTCGCGGGCATGGATGCCGCCCGAGACATAGAGAACGTCGAAACCGTTGTCGGCCGCGCCCTTGATATCGGTCAGCATGCCGTCGCCGATGGCCAGCACCTGGCGGCGCTCGACCGGCCGGCCAAGGATCTCCGCCACCTCCTTCATCGCCACATCATAGACGGGCGCATAAGGCTTTCCGGCTATCAGCGTGCGACCGCCGAGCTGCGCGTAGTCGCGTGCCAGGGCGCCGGCGCACCAGATGATGCGTTCGCCGCGCTCGACCATGATATCCGGGTTGGCGCAGATGAAAGGCAGGTTCCTGGCGCGCAACCGCCGCAGCAGCTCCGCATAATCTTCGGGCTTCTCCACTTCGTCATCGAACAGGCCGGTGCAGACGACGCCGGATGCCTCGAACTCCTCGACGAGATCGACGTCGAGCCCGTCATAGAGGGTCAAGTCTCGCTCGGCGCCGACATGGAAGATCTTTCGCGGGCCTTCCACGATCAGGTCGCGGGTCACGTCGCCCGAGGTGACCACGCGGTCGTAGGCCGATGGGGGAACGCCGATGACGTTCATCTGGGCCACGACGTCGGTGCTGCGGCGCGGCGAATTGGTGATCAGGACGACGGGAATGCCGGCCGTACGGGCTGCCGTCAGCGCCGACGCAGCCGCGGGAAAATGCCTTTCGCCATTGTGCACCACGCCCCAGACATCGCAGAGAATGGCCGAATAGTTCTTCGACACGTCTTCGAGCGAACCGATGATGTCAGGCGAGGCCGCCATGCCGTATCCTTCAGTCATGATCGTTGCGGTGCCGCAGCCGACGGTTCGCCGCAGCCGGTTGGAATTATCCGAACCGGCCCAGCCTGTCACCAGCTTTCGCCCGCCTGTACCGACATCCACCACCGTTCACTGGTTGGTTAACGAGCTTTGAAAATGCAGCCTGACCTTGGACATATTCCAGAAACCTGAAATTTAACGATTTATGACACCGTCCCCACTGACTATCGATTTGGCGGGGCAGCTGTGACAATGATCCGAAGATTCGGACGCGACCGGCGTGGCAATTATGCGCTGATGACCGTGCTCGCCATGGTGCCGCTGATGGGCGCCGTGGCTATCGCCGTCGACTATACGGAAATGGTGGGCCAAAGGCAAAACGCCTTGAATGCCTTGGACGCGGCCGGCTTCGCCACGGCCCAGCAGATCGTTGCCGGCGCCAGCGAAGCCGACGCGGTGGCCTATTCCAAGAATTTCTTCGAAGCCAATCTCGCGCATATCGATCCGGCCAACACCACGCTGGCCGTGACGCTGCCCAACAACAACACAGGCGGCGGGACGCTGAAGCTCTGCGCGACCTTGGTCTACAAGCCCTATTTCGAGCCGACGGCTAAACTACTGCTGGGCGGCAGCGCCGGCAGCACCGATATCGGCTTCAGCACCTGCTCCGAAGTGCGCCTGAAGAACACGCTGGAAGTGTCGCTGGTGCTTGATAATTCCGGTTCGATGAAGGAGCTCGGCAAAGGCTCGAACAAGGTGCGGTTCGACCTTCTCAAGAGCGCCGCCAAGCAGTTGGTCGACCAGTTGGCCGGCCAGGC
This sequence comes from Mesorhizobium sp. B2-5-3, assembly GCF_006441005.1. NCBI lineage: Bacteria > Pseudomonadati > Pseudomonadota > Alphaproteobacteria > Hyphomicrobiales > Phyllobacteriaceae > Mesorhizobium > Mesorhizobium sp. B2-5-3. Next base: position 58,062 of record NZ_VFUS01000003.1, on the reverse strand, counting down.
CCAGCAGATGAGACAGGTCACCAAGCCGGTCCAGTTCAGCCTCGTTCCCTTTGCCGCCTCGGTGAATGTCGGTGCGGGCAACGCTTCGGCGGCGTGGATGGACACGACCGGCATATCGCCTATCCATCATGAGAATTTCGACTGGACGACCATGAGTTCGTCCTTTTCGTCCACCAAATACGCGCAGAAGATTGCCGGCATCTGGTACGCGAAAGGCACCGGCTGGGACGCGAGCCAGAAAGACCAGCCGCTGACCCGGTTCTCGATCTACAAACAGATGAAACGCATTTCAGCGTGCAGTCTCAAGAATTGGGACGGTACTTGTGCATCGAACGCGACCTTCACCTATGCGCCGGTCGCGAGTTGGGGTGGCTGCGTCGAGTCGCGTCCATATCCATACAATATCCAGGACACAGCTGCATCGACAACACTGCCTGCAACGCTTTTCGTGCCGATGTTCGCGCCCGACGAAACCGACCGCGTCGATAGCTCTTCAAGGCCAGCCAATAACAATTGGGATGTCGACGCCCCAGTGAGTTCAGGCGCGTCCGACGCCGCACGCCAGCGCTACATGCCAAAATATTTCGACTGGGTGAACAAGGTCACGCCGGCCTACGGCATGGACGCCGGGCCGAATACAAGCTGCAGCACGACGGCAATTACGCCACTAACCGATGTTTCCACGACAGCCGGCGCAACTTTGATCAAAAACGCCATCGATGCCATGGCCGACGACGGCGCCACCAACGTGCCGGAAGGCATGGCCTGGGGCTGGCGGACCCTTTCCAGCACGGCACCCTTCACCGAGGGCCGGCCCGAAACGGAAAGAGGCAACGACAAGGTACTGATCGTGCTGACCGACGGCGCCAACACCTACTACACGCCGACCTCGGTGACGGCGCAGACCTACTCTGGAACCAATTGGAGTTCTGGCGGTAACGACCTGGCTGGCAGCAAGGCGATCTATTCGGCTCTCGGTTACGTCGTCCCCTACAGCAACGGCTACAGCTACGGCCGCATGTTCCTCGGAACGGATGTCACCAAGGACGATTACAGCAACGCCAACTACACCAAAGCGATGAACGAGCATTTCACTGCGCTGTGTAACAACGCCAAGGCCGCCGGGATCATGGTCATGACCATCGCGCTTGATCTGGACGCCACCAAGACAGCGGAGAAAACGCAGATGGATGCGCTGAAGGCCTGTTCTTCGGATTCCCGCTTCAGCAAGGACAAGACCGATCCGAGCAAGCCGATGAAGCTGTTCTGGAATTCGACGGGCGCAACGCTGTCCGACGATTTCAAGGCGATCGGCAACGAGCTGTCCAACCTGCGCATCGTCAGCTGATCCGACGAATTCCACGTCGACGCCCTGCATCCGGCGGGGTGTCGTTTTTTGGAGGCACCGGGGGGCCGCTCCAGATTGGTTAGTGCTTGGTGAAGCGCGAACCAAGCAATCGAGCGGTTTCCCAAACCCGTCCTTCAGCGTTTTGTGGAAAGCTGGCGTCGAACGAGAATCCGCCGGCGGGGGCCGCTGCAAGACATGCGTGAAATCTGGCGTCAATTCCGCCGCGACAGGCGCGGCAACTATGCTCTCGTGACGGCCTTCGCGATGGTCCCGCTGATGGGCGGGCTGGCGCTCGCGGTCGACTTCACGGAAATGAACCGCGAAAAGCAGACGGTGTTGAACGCGCTCGACGCCGCCAACTTCGCCACGGCGCGCCGCGTGACGGAAGGCGCCACCGACGACCAGCTGAGGGCCTATGCGCTCGACTTCTTCAATGCCAATCTGAACGATGTCGATCCCGCCAACACGACGCTCAACCTCACTTTGCCCAGCAACGCCGCTGGCGGCGGAACAATGAAGCTTTGCGGCACCTTGACCTATAATCCTTACTTCCTGCCGACGGCGAAGATACTGCTCGGCGGCACCGGCGCCACCAATATCGGCTTCACCGCGTGCTCGGAGGTGCGGCTGAAGAACACGCTCGAAGTAGCGCTGGTGCTCGACAATTCCGGATCGATGGTCACGCCCGGAACCGGCTCGGGGCAGAAGCGCATCGATCTCCTCAAGACCGCGGCGAAGCAGTTGGTCGACACGCTTGCCCAACAGGCCGCGATGATCAAGCAGGTCGACAAGCCGGTGCAGTTCGGCCTCGTACCCTTTGCCGCCTCGGTCAATGTCGGTCCTGGCAATGGCAATGCGTCCTGGATGGACACCGAGGGCCTGTCACCGGTGTCGAACGAGAATTTCGACTGGTCGACGCTGAACGCCGCCAACAAATACGCCCAGCAGACCAACGGCATCTGGTACAAACGCGGCACCGGCTGGGGCGACGAGGAAGGCCAGATGCTGACCCGGTTTTCGCTCTACCGCGACATGAAGGTCGTCACCAGCCATGAGCGTGTTAAAAACAGCAAGCACGTTGTTTGTGCTGAATACAACTGGAACAATACCTGCAAGCGCAGTTACGACGCATACGACTATGTCGATTCCTACGGTCCGTTCGCCAGTTGGCAAGGCTGTGTCGAAGCCCGGCCCTACCCCTACAATGTCAACGACGCCCCGCCGTCCGGCGGCTCGGCCAACACCGGAATAGGCGTGGGCGATCCGGCGACGATGTTCGTGCCGATGTTCGCCCCGGATGAACCCGGCAATCACTGGAAGATCACCCAGGATCCCAACGAAGCCGCGCCAAAGACCTACGGCGCCATCAACAGCTGGTGGAACGACGATCCTTCGAGCAGCAGCGGCCAAGCCCGGCTGCGCAACATGACCAAGTATTTCCAGCCGCGGCCGATCGATGCACCGGTATTGCCCGCAGGCAACGGCCCGAACTACAGTTGCACTACCAACCCGATCACGCCGCTGACCGACGTCAGCGTCGCCGATGGGCTCGCTACGATCAAAGCCGCGATCGACCTGATGCAGCCGGATGGCGGCACCAATGTTCCCGAGGGCATGGGCTGGGGCTGGCGGGTGGTCTCCAGCGGCGAGCCGTTCACGCAGGGGCGCCCGGAAACAGAAAAAGGCAACGACAAGGTGGTGATCGTGCTGACCGACGGCGCCAACACCTATTACACGCCTTCCTCGCTCAGTTATTCCGACCCCGCCGATTCGAAGTCGACCTACGCGTCCTACGGCTATCTCAAGCCCGGCTATGCCGGCACCTCGGTCGGGCGCCTGTTCATGGGTACATCCAGCGCCATCGGCCAGTTCGACTATTCGAACGGCAATTACACCAGCGCGCTCAACGAGCAGATGACGACGCTTTGCAACAACGCCAAGGCGGCCGACATCATGGTGATGACGGTGGCTCTCGACCTGTCCACGACCAAGACCACCGACAAGAACGCCATCGATGCGCTGAAATCATGCTCGTCGGTCTCGCGCTTCCGCAAGGACCCGGCGGACCCGAGCAAACCCGCCAAGCTGTTCTGGAATGCGACGGGCGCCAGCCTGTCCAACGATTTCAAGGAAATCGGCAACGAATTGTCGAACCTGCGCGTGGTCGGTTAACCGAACTCTGGCGCAACGCCCGACGCCGCCAAGCCCTTGTGGGCGCCTGCCGCAACGGGCACATAATGGCTGCACGCTGGATCGCATCCATCGCGGCACGCCTGGGGACGAACAATGCCCGATACCGCCAACCACCTCGCCTTCGCGCTGGTCTGCCTGGGCATGGTGCTGACGCCGGGTCCAAACATGATCTACCTGATCTCGCGCTCCCTGTCGCAAGGGCCGAAGGCCGGGTTGATCTCGCTTGGCGGGGTCGCCGTCGGTTTTCTCTTCTATGTGCTGTCGGCGGCATTCGGAATCACGGCGCTGCTGCTGGCCGTACCCTTCGCCTATGACGCGCTGCGCTTTGCCGGCGTGCTCTATCTCCTGTGGCTGGCCTGGCAGGCCGTGAAGCCGGGCGGACGCTCGCCATTCCAGGTGCGCGACCTGCCGAAAGACGGGCCGCGCAAGCTGTTCGCCATGGGCCTGATGACCAATCTGCTCAATCCGAAGGTGGCGGTGCTCTATTTGTCGCTGCTGCCGCAATTCATCAGCATTGGCAAAGGCCATGTCCTGTCTCAGCTTCTTGTGCTCGGCGCGACGCAGATTTCGATCAGCCTGACCGTGAATGCCATCATCGCGGTGATGGCCGGCTCGATCGCCGCGTTTCTCGCCGGGCGGCCTTTGTGGCTGGTCATCCAGCGCTGGATGATGGGAGGGGTGCTGACGGCGCTGGCGCTGAAGATGGCGACCGACGCACAGCGCTGAGCCCAGCGGCGGCCCCGGCGTTGGTCTACATCGGCCGTCTTGTCTGCTGCGTCCGCTCCGGTTCCACCACCTTGCGGTAGAGGTGCCAGGTGGCATGGCCAAGGATGGGCATAACGACCGCGAGCCCGGCAAACAGCGGGATCGAACCGATCACCAGCAGCACCGCGACCGTCAGGCCCCAAAGAGCCATCTGCAGCGGATTTGCCATCACCGCCCGCGCCGAGGTTTCTATGGCCGAAACGGCGCCGACGTCACGGTCGAGCAGCAGCGGGAAGGCGACGACAGTGGTGGCCAACACGATCACGGCGAAAACGAAGCCGGCGGCGTTGCCGAGAAGGATCAACGTCCAGCCCTTGCTGGTCGTCAGCACGTCGCGGACAAAGGCGCCGATCGAAGCCGGCGGCTGGTCGCCGAACAGGCTGGTGTAGATCGACTGCGCGGTGAACAGCCACAACAGGAACAGCACGAAAAGCATGATGCCGATGACCGCGATCGAAGGCACCGCCGGCGAGTGGCGGACATCGAGGGCATGCCGCCAGTTGGTGTTCATGCCGAGCTCGCGCCGGCGGCTGATCTCGTAGAGGCCGAGCGCGGCGAAAGGGCCGACAAGGGCGAAACCCGACATCAAGGGATAGGCGAGCTGAATGGCGTTGGAGCCAGACGTCCACTGCGTCAGGATCAGGCCGACGATCGGATAGATCAAGCACAGGAAAACGTAGTGAGACGGTTTTGCCCAGAAATCCTCGGCACCGAGCCGCAGCGCATCCCAGAGGTCCGATGTGGTGATGTGGCGCACCGTGGGCTGCACATGCATACCACGCGCGTCCGCCATGACATGAAAGCTAGCCATAAGCTTCCTCCCGTTGTCGGGGGCGGTCACCACCGTGATGGCCGCCCGTAGCTGCCACTAGTAGATGTAACAGCATACCCGATTTGCCAGGGGCTGTCGCCAAATCGATGGTTCCAGACAGGCTATCACGGGATTGTCATCGCTGCCCGGCAGAAGCCGCGCGATCTTCGGCATCGGATTTCCCGGACGATGGGCCATTCGAAGCTGGATGGCCAAACGCAACGTTTGAAGACTACGCGGTGCGATCAGCGAAGGCCAAGGCATCAATTTCCTCGACAGTTTCTTCGGCTTGCCCGTCAAAAGCCATGATCGCGACTATGCAGGCAGGAATGAACACTGTCATCGACCTCCCTCCAGAACCGCGCCGGACAAGGCGCTCCTTGCTGATCGGCCTTGCGGCCATTGCCGGGCTTGCCGCCTGCACCACCGTTTCCGTGCCCACCGGTGAGGGCGCAGGTGTCTCTTCCTCCGCCACGGCCACCCTGGCCAACTTGCGCGCTGCGGCCGGGCGGACTCCGCTGACCGCGGACACCCAGCTCGAACAGGCGGCGTTGCAGCAGGCCGGCTACATGGCGTCGCGGACGCGCATGAGTCACACCACCGGCTGGGGCAAGGATTTCGCCTCGCGCATGAAGGACAATGGTGTGCACGGCGCTGCGGCCGAGAACATCGCCGAAGGCCGCTTCGACCAGCAGAAACTGTTCGATATCTGGATGCATTCGACCGGCCACCGGCGCAACATACTCGACCCGGACTTCAGTCGTTTCGGGCTTGCCTATGTCCGCGACGGCCGCGACCCCGGCCTCCGCTACTGGGCCCTGGTGCTCGGAAGGTAGCAAAGCCATCGCCGGCAGCGGCATCGCCGGCAGCGGACAGCCGTCGGCGAATATCAATCCATATGTGCCGCCGGCGCGCCGCCAGCCGGCGCCGTCTTCGGCTTGCGCAGCAGGATCACGAACGGAATGGCGGCCAGCGTCATTATCATCAGGATTTTGAAGTCGTTGACGTAAGAGATCATCATCGCCTGGATGTTCACCATCCTGTCGACCTGGGACAATGCCATCTGGTCGCCGCCGGCCGCCGCCGGCGAAACCGCCCACAGATTGGGGTTGAACGGATTGATAAAGGTGGAAAGCTCGGCGTGATTTATCTGTGTGTTGCGCACCATGAGCACCGTCACGACCGATACGCCGATGGACGAGCCGAGGTTGCGCACAAGGCTGAACAAAGCCGTGGCATCGGTGCGGAAGCGTACGTCAAGCGTGGCGAAGGCCACCGTCGACAGCGGCACGAATACCATTCCCATTCCCAGGCCCTGGATGATGCCTGAAGTGATGATCAGCCAGTTGTCCATCTGGGGCGAGAAGCCGGCCATCGTGTAGAGCGACTGCGCGGTCAGGAGGAAGCCGATGACGACGAGGATTCTGGCGTCGACCTTGCTCATGAGCCGGCCGACGACGAGCATCGAGATCATCGTCCCCACGCCGCGCGGCCCGATCACGATGCCGATGGTGATGGTCGGATAGCCGAAGATGGTCGACAGCATCGGCGGCAGCAGCGACATGCTCGCCAGGATGAGCACGCCCATGACGAAGATGAACGCCAGCCCGGTCACGAAATTGCGGTCGAGGAAGATCTTGGGGTCGATGAAGGGATGCTCTGCCGTCATCGTGTGGATGATGAACACCCAGAAGCCGGTTATCGAAAGGCCAAGCTCGATCCAGATCTCGACCGACGAGAACCAGTCGACCTCGCCACCACGATCGAGCAGCAGCTGCAGAGCGCCGACGCCGAGCGATATCATGGCGAAGCCGAAGAAATCGAAGCTTCGCACCCGCCGCGCAATGGCCGGCAGATAAGCGGCCATGCCGAGGAAGGCGACGATGCCGACCGGCAGGTTGATAAAGAACACCCAGCGCCAGCTGAAATTCTCGGTCAGCCAGCCACCAAGCGTGGGACCCAGAATCGGCCCCAGCATAATGCCGGCGCCCCAGATGGCCATTGCCTGGCCGTGGCGTTCCTTCGGGTTGATGTCGAGCAGGAAGGTCTGCGACAGGGGCACGATCGCGGCGCCGAACACGCCTTGCATGAGCCGGAACAACACAATGGTTTCAAGGCTCCAGGCCAGGCCGCACAGCATCGAGAAGATGGTGAAGCCGACCACCGCCGTCAGGAACAGTTCCTTGCGGCCGAAACGGTCCGCAAGCCAGCCGGTGACCGGCGTCATGATCGCCGCCGCCACGATGTAGGAGGTCAGCACCCAGTTGATGTTGTCGGGCGAGGCGCCGAGATCGCCGGTCATGGTCGGCAGCGCGACGTTGGCGATCGTGGTGTCGAGCGCCTGCATGATCGTCGCCAGCATGAGCGCAACCGTGATCAGGCCACGATGCGGCACTTCTTTGAAAGGTTCTGGCGTGCTCATGATGCGGAACTTCCAGCCGGTAACAAAAACGTGTACACAGGGTTTCCGGGCGGCAAAGCCTTCCGTTGAGAGACCCTCATCGCGGTGGGACGCGATTATCGATGTGGGGGTTACATCGACCGAAAGTCTCGATTGAGCGGATGCCTGCCGCCCGGAAACATGAGGACCGACGGGTCCGTGTCGAAGATTTCAGCTTTCGATCAAGCCGCGATGCGGTTTGCCCCGAAGGCTGACCCTTCCACTCCTCCCATCAGACCAATCCCCTGCTCTGTGCGTCCACCCGCATGATCCACGCGGGCTTCCGCTGATTTACTTCGCGGGCTCGCCGGCCGTGGCGTGGCCGAAAATGCCAGGCAAGCCGCGCGCCACGCCCGTGTCGACGGTGACGGCCGCGCTCATGCCTGTGCGCAGCATCATCTTGGCGTCGGGATCGCTCAGCTCCAGGCGGACCGGAATGCGCTGGGTGACCTTGACCCAGTTGCCGGTAGCGTTCTGGGCGGGCAGAAGCGAGAAGTCCGCTCCGGTGCCGGCGCCGATGGCCTTGACGGTCGCTTCGAAGGTCCTGCCCGGATAGGTGTCGACCACGATTTCTGCCTTCTGGCCCGGCTTCATATTGGTCAGCTGTGTTTCCTTGAAATTGGCGTCGATCCAGGTATCGCCGGTCTCGACCAGCGAGAACAGCGGCGTGCCGGAGCCGACATACTGGCCGACCTTGAAGGACGCGGCCTGGTAGACGACGCCATCGGCAGGCGCCTTCACCGTGGTCTGCGCCAGGTCGTAGGCAGCCTTGTCGCGCGCTGCGAGCGCCGACATCACGGTCGGATGTTTGTCGGTCTCGATATCGGGATTGCCGCCCAGCGCCGCCTTGGCGCTGACGATACCCTGTTCGGCCACGGCAAGCTGCTGCTTTGCCTTGTCGAGATCGTTCCTGGCCTCATCGAGCGAAGACTTGGCGTTGATACCTTTCTGGGCGAGATCGGCGGCACGGTCGTATTGCGACTGGGCATAGGCAACTTCGCTGCTGGCGGATTTCTCCTGCGCCATGGCCTGGCTGTAGGCGGCGCGCAGCTGTTCGACGTTGAGCCGCGCGGCGGCCACCGCCGCTTCGGCCTGCGCAAGTGCGATCCGGTAAGGCTCGGGGTCAATGGCGAAGAGAAGATCGCCTTGCTTCACCCTCTGATTGTCCGAGATCGCAACCTGAACGATGCGGCCCGCCGTGTCCGAGGCGATCGATACCTTGGCCTGCTGCAGGTTGGCGTTCTCCGTCTCCTGGTAGCGCCCCCCAGTGACCCAGACATAGCCGCCACCAATGACCAACGCCGCCGGCAGGGCGAACATCAACAAGAAGCGGCCGAGACGGCGCTTCTTCTTTGGCGCCGGCGCCGGCTCTGCCGGAGGTGTCATTGTAACAGGGGCCGCGGCCGGCTGCTGCGGCGCTTCCATTTCCACTTTGGCGGCGTTTTCGTCGACCTTGGCTACCGCGTTCATGCTGCTGCGCCTTCCGTATTCTTGACCTTGTCGCAGGACGGCGAATCGCCATCCGCGAGATTCTGTGCCATCGCATCCAATGCCCTGATCAGGACGCGGCGATCGTCCGGCGAAACGCCGGTCAGGGACTCCTCATAGACTTCGCCGGCGAGGCTCTTGACCTCCGCATACGCGGCACTTGCCTTGGGAGTTGGGAAGATCATGCGCACGCGGCGGTCGGCGGCGTCGGAGCGGCGCTCGATCCAGCCGCCCTCCTCCATCCGGTCGACCAGTCGCGAGACGCTGATCGGCTCGATTTCGAGCAGTTCGGCAAGCCGCGCCTGCGAAACGCCCGCTTCCTTGGCGACGCGAACCATCAGGCGCCATTGCGCCGAGGACAGGCCAAGGCCGCTGGCGCGCGCTTCGAAGCGCTTTCGCATCAGCCGCTGCACGTCGTGGATCAAAAATCCCAATCTGTCTACGCCTTCGGAAACCATGAGTGGCATATATAATAAGCGTGCTTATCATTCAAGTCCGGCATTGTTCCAGAAGCCGGCAAACGTGCATGGCAGCCGTGCAGCACAATCATGGCTGCGTCCGATGATTTTCGGCTGCCGCTACACCCATCACAAGCGGTTACGGATCAGCATGGTGACAACGAAGAAGGCGCCGAGCGAGCTGGTGATGATGCCGATCGGCAGTTCCTGCGGCGGCAGCAATGTGCGCGCCAGAAGGTCGCTTGCCAGCAACAGCACCGCCCCGAACAGCGCGCAACTTACGATCAGGCGCAGATGCAGCGGACCAGCCAGCGGCCGCGACAGATGCGGGATCATGAGGCCGACGAAGCCGATGACGCCGGCGACCGAAACCAGGATCGCGGTCGAAAAAGCGGCGACCAGAAACGTCGTCCGTCGCATTCGCGCCACCGGCACGCCAAGACTTTCGGCGGCATTTTCGCCGGCCAGGAAAGCGTCCAGCCGGCGATGATTCCACAGCCCGTACGCCGCAATCGTGCCGGCCCCAAGCGCACCCAGCCAGATATTGTCCCACCGCGCCACGCCGAGCCCGCCCATCGTCCAGAACAGCACCGAATGGGCGGCGCGCTGGTCACCGGCAAAGACCAGGTAATTGGTCAATGCGATGAACATGAAGGAGACCGCAAGTCCGGCGAGGATCAGCCGTTCGGGGCCTTGTCCCCTCACCCGCGCAACCAGCAAAAGCACAACGCAAGCCGCCAGAATACCTCCGGTGAACGCGGCGATCGGTAGCGTCCAGATCCCGAAACTGTCGCCGAAGACGGTGATGACGGAGACAGCGCCGGCGGCGGCTCCCGACGAGAGGCCGAACAGGAACGGATCGGCAAGATCGTTGCGCGTCACTGTCTGCAACAGCGCGCCGACCACGCCCAGGCCGCCGCCGAGACAGATGGCCAGGATGGTGCGCGGCAATCTGAGGTCGACGACGATCCTGCCGACCGGGCCGGACACGTCATGCCCCTTCAATCCGATCGCATGGCCAAGTGCTGCAACGACGTCGCCCAGCGGGATCATCGTCGAACCATAGGCGATCGATAGCAGCGCGAGCGCGGCCATAGCCAACGCGGCCGCCATCATGGCCAATACGAATGCCTTGTGCCGCAAAGTCATCTTCCCGGTTAAAAAGCTTCCGGATGCATCGCCCTGGCGATCTTGCCGATCGCTTCGATGTTGGCCGGTCCGGGTGTCAGTTCGGCATAGCGAAGCGCCACGAAGCGTTCGTTCTTGACCGCGTCTGTCTCCTTCATTGCCGGATGCGCTTTCAGGAAATCGAGCAGCTTCCGGTAGCCGCCGCCATCCTGATAGTCGAGCAGGATGAGGAATTGCGGATTGCGCGAGGCCACCGTCTCCCAATCCGTGTTGCCCCAGCTGGTGTCCATGTCGGCCATGATGTTGTCGCCGCCGGCCGCGGAAATCATGGCGTTGGGAAGGGCGAACTTGCCTGATGTGAACGGCTTGTCCTCGCCGGAATCATAGAGGAAGACGCGCGTTCCCCTGCGGTCGCCGACCTTTGCGGCGATTTCGGCGAGCTGCGCCTTCCAGCCGGAGACGAGCTTATCCGCTTCGGCCTCCTTGCCGAAGATCTTGCCCAGCTTCTCGACATCGCCATAGAGCAGGTCCATCGAAGCGGCAGGCCGGTTCTTGTCGAGATGGACACAGCTTTCCGTCAGCACCAGGGTCTTGATGCCGTGTGGCGCCAGCGTATCGGGCGTCACCTCGCCGCCCGGCTTCATGCCGTAATACCAGCCGGCGAAGAAGAAGTCGGGCTCGACAGCGACCAAGTTTTCCAGCGTCGGATATTTGGGCGCCAGTTCGGGGATCGAGCTCTGTTCGGCCTTGAATTCGGGAGTGACCTTGTACCATCCAGTGATGCCGGTCAGGCCGACGATCGACGGCTGCAGCTTCAGTGCGAAGGCCATCTCGGCCATGTTGAGATCGTGAATGACGGCGCGCTTTGGAGGCGCGTCGAAGGTCAGCGGCTTGCCGCAGCTGTCGACCGTCACCGGAAAGGCGAAGGCCGTAGAGCCGAGCAGGGAGAAGGCAAGAGACACGGCAAGGCGTTTCACGGATGTTGCTCCTTGTTGAACAGGATCTGCCGGAAATGGCTTCGATCACGAAGATGGCGCGGCACGGTTCGGAACCTCGAACACCGTCAGCTCGCGGTCCTCCGTCGGGTGGCGCAACCTAAAGACGTCGATACCGAAGATATCGCGGATCAGCTGCTGGGTGAGTGCTTCGCGTGGCGGCGCCAGCACATGCAACCGGCCATGGCTCATCACCGCGACTCTGGTGGCGAAAGGCGTCACCAGTGCCAGATCGTGCAGCACCGCGATCACGGTCATGCCGAGGCCTGCAACCAGTTCGAGCAACTCGCTGCGCGCCCGCGGGTCGAGATGGTTGGTCGGCTCGTCGAGGAACAGGATCTTCGGCTCCTGCGCGATGGCGCGGGCAAGCTGGGCGCGCTGGCGCTCGCCGCCCGACAGCGAGCCGATGGTGCGGCCAAGCAGCGGCAACAGCCCGGTCCGGCGCAGCGCCTCGACGACAATGTCGCGTTCCTCGCTCCTGTGCCTGCGGCCGGTATGCGGAACCCGGCCGAGCTCGACATAATCGATCACCGCCAGCCGTGGATCCGGTTGATCGGTCTGGCCGACGACGGCGATGTGCAGCGCCCGCTCGGCGGTCGAAATCCTGTCCAGCAGGCGTCCGGTGAGCTTCACTTCGCCCGAACTCGGCCGCAGCATGCCCGACAGCATGCGCAGCAATGTCGTCTTGCCGGCGCCGTTGGGACCGATGATGGCGAGACGGTCGCCCGCCGCCACCGAAAGGCTGACCGGATGCACCAGATGCAGGCCATCCGCCGCCGCGGCCAGGTCGCGGGCCTCGAGAAGCGGCGCGGTCATGGGCAATTCCTTGCAGGGCCTGCCGGAATACGGGCCAGCGTCTTGCCTGCCAATCCTGCCGGACGCTGGCCTGAATTCACCTCGGTGGCGATATCGCGGCAAAGCGTGCACACGATGATGCGATGCATGGGAATGCAGTGAATGCGATCGATGGAGCCGTCCAACTTCCGTCACTTTCAAAAATGGCGACGGAAGGAAGCTGGCTTGAACCGGTCGACAAGACCGAACCCCGCGTCTCCTCCCGGCACACCCCGTCCGGTCAACTCATGCAGATGGCAGGTCTCCTGGCTCGCGGGTCGTTGCGCCATCCTGCCTTCCCAGCCTTGCCGGCCAGTGGCTTTTCGGATTTTGCTCGCCGCTTACAGTTGCGGGGGCAGCCAAGGCTTCGACCCGAAAATCGGGCCTCACCATGTTCCCTTTTCACCCCTCGCCTTGCGGCGCGGGGACCATCACGAGTCGCAGCCTAGGATGCAGGCAGCGTCAAGGCAAGGTCGATGTATGTTCTGTTATAACAATACAATCATCCGGTCAATCGCTATCGCGCGCCACCAGTTCCAGCGGCCAGACCTCGCGAATGATCTCTGGCCCTTTCGCGCCGGCGAAAGCCGGGAGCGAGGCGAGCAGGATTTCGCCGAGGCGCCGCCCCATCGGATCCAGGCTCGGGCGAAAGCCGGTCAGCGCCGGCGAGAAATAACGGCAGAGCGGCGTGTCGACGATGACGATCACCGCGACATCCTGCCCGGGCTTGATCCCCATTTCGGCGAGCGCTTTGCAGCCGCCGAGCGCCATCGAGTCGTTGTTGAAGATAATCGCGGTCGGCGGATCCTTCGACCGCATGACTTGCGGTGTCACCGCGTAGCCACCGGCTTCGTTGATAAAACCGTCCACAATCAGGCCGGGATCGACTTCGATGCCGTGCCGCCGCAGCGCCTTGCAATAACCCTCCAGAAACAGATAACCGAAATTCAGGTCAAGCGACGGCCGGATGGCGGCGATGCGGCGGTGGCCACGCGCAACCAGCCGGTCGACCGCATCGGCGCCCGCCTTCTCGAAATCCAGATCCAGAGAGGGATAGCTGTCGTCGCCGGACCGGCTTCGGCCGAGCGTCGCGAAGGGAAAGCCGGCCTTGCTCAGATAGTCGATGCGATCGTCCTCGCGCCGCGTCCAGGCCAGTACGACGGCATCGGCACGACGCGTCTCGACGACGCGGCGCAGCCGCTCCTGTTGATAATCCGCCGGCGCGCCCATGACGATGATCAGGTCCAGCCCGCACTCGGCCAATGTCGCTTGCAGTCCGGTGAGGAACGGAATGAAGAACGGCTCGCCATACTGCTGGTCGCCCGGATGCGGCTGCAGCATGAAAGCCACGGCATGGGTGGTGCCGCGGCGTAGGTTCCTGCCCGAGTGGTTCGGTGAATAATTGAGCTTCCGGGCCGCCTCGAGCACGCGCTGGCGTGTCTCGGCGTTCACGTCGGCGCGCCCGTTAAGCGCGCGCGAGACTGTACCGATCGAAATGTTCAGGTGCCGCGCAAGATCGTGAATGCTGGACGCCAAGACCTCCCCCTCCTGCTTCTGGCTAGCACCAGCCGGTCGTGCGGCCAAGGCGTTTCAGAGCCGACGGTACAAATCCGATTGACAATATATGCCATCGGGTGTGTCATCGTAAACGTTTACGGAAGTCATTTACGGACTGCCGTGGGTGCCAGCCAGGAGGGGTTGGCCGGAGGAGCGCTGGATGATGCACGTCGTCCTGGTCGGGTGCGGAGCCATGAGCAAAACCTGGCTCGAGGCCATCAGCCAATCCCCTGCCGTCAAGATCGTCGGTCTCGTCGACCTCGACGCCGACAGGGCGCGCCAGCGGGCACGCGAATACGACCTCGCCGGGGTCGCGATCGGGACCGATCTCGACGTCGTTCTCTCCCAGACCAGACCCGATGCGGTGTTCGACGTGGTCGTGCCTGCCGCCCGTCGCGCCGTGGCGAATTCGGCCTTTGCCCATGGCTGTCATCTGTTGACGGAAAAGCCGCTGGCCGACAGCCCGGACAATGCGCGCGCCATCATCGACGATGCGCGGCGCGCCCGGCGCATCCATGCCGTGGTGCAGAACCGCCGCTACGTCGCCAACGTCCGGCGCATCCGGCGCTTCCTCGGCTCCGGCGCCATCGGCGCTGCGACCAGCATCCATGCCGATTTTTTCATTGCGCCGCATTTCGGCGGTTTCCGCGAAGGCATGCGCCATGTGCTGCTGCTCGACATGGCGATCCATACATTCGACGCCGCCCGCTACATGGTCGATGGCGAGCCGACCGAAGTGTATTGCCGGGAATGGGAGCCGGCCAATTCCTGGTACCGGCAGGGATCGTCGGCAAGCGCCACCTTCGAGCTCGGCCAGGGCAAGATGTTCACCTATCGCGGCAGTTGGTGCGCCGACGGTTTCCGCACCAGTTGGGAAGGCAGTTGGCGCATCGTCGGCGAACGCGGCAGCCTGACCTGGGATGGTCATGACGAGTTGAAGGCCGAAGCCGTGCTGCCGGAACGCGAAGGCCTGCTCGACAAGGTCGTGCCGGTAGCGGTGCCGCCGCTCGACCCTGCCGACCGCATCGGCGGGCATCTCGGCGTCATGGAAGATTTCGTCCGCGCCGTGGAAACCGGCACCGAGCCGGAGACGCGCGGCGCCGACAATATCACGAGCCTGGCCATGGTTTTCGCGGCGATCGAAAGCGCCGAGACCGGGCGCCGGATCGAAATCCCCAGGCAGGAAGGATGACCATGGCGGACCCGCTTCTCGACATCAGGATCGGCACCATGGTGCGGGCCAATCTCGAAGATCCGGCCGCCTATGTCAGGCAGATCCTGCCGCTCGGTTTCGAGAGCGTCCAGCCCTTCTTCTGGCAGACGCTGGGCGGCAAGGACCTAGGGCGGCTCGCCGGCGAGATCCGCGACGCCATCGGCGATGCCGATGTCAGCGTCAGCTCGATCGGCGTGTTCGGCAATCCACTCGAGAGCGGCGACACCGACCGCGGCGTGCTCAAGGCCTGGGAAACGGTGATCGACAGCGCGCATCTGTTCGGCACCAATCTGGTCAGCGGTTTTACCGGCCGCATCCGCGGCAAGCAGCTGACCGACAGCCTGCCGCGCTACCGCGAAGTCTGGGGCGAATTGGCCAAACGCGCGGCCGACAAGGGCGTGCGCATCGCCTTCGAGAATTGCGCCATGGATGGCAACTGGGCCGCCGGCGACTGGAACATCGCCCATAATCCGGACGCCTGGGAGCTGATGTTCAACGAATTGCCGGATGAGAATCTGGGTCTGGAATGGGAGCCCTGCCACCAGTTGGTCTATCTGATCGACCCGATCCCGCAGATCCGCAAATGGGCGCCGCGCATCTTCCATATCCACGGCAAGGACGCGACGGTGCGCTGGGATGTCATCCGCGAGCACGGCGTCTTCGGCCGCCTGCCCTTCGTGCAGATGCGCACGCCCGGCTTCGGCGACAGCGACTGGACGCGGGTGATCAGCGAATTGCGGCTGGCCGGATACAAGGGCGCCATCGATATCGAAGGTTGGCACGACCCGGTCTATCGCGACGATCTTGAAATGACAGGCCAGGTCCGCGCGCTGGAATACCTCCAGCAATGCAGAGGGGGCCTGAGCTACCTGCCGAACCCGACGTGAGGATTGGCCGGCGGGAGGAGCCGGACGGGATTGCCGAAGCAGATGTCGAAACCCTCGCTCGCGAGGACAAAAGGGAGGAACGTGCATGAGCATCGCCAAGAGAACGACACTTCTGCGCACGACCGTGGTGGCGACCGCCACGGCGCTCGCCGCCGCCATCTCCACCTTGCCGGCACAGGCGCTCGACGCGCAATGGTGCAAGGACGTCCACATCCGTTTCTTCGTCGGCGGCGCCGAGGGCGACGCTTTCGGCACCATTGTCTACAATGGCGCCAAGCAGGCTGCGGCCGATCTCGGACCGAAAGTGGATTACATCTTCTCAGGCTGGGACATCGAAAAAATGGTCCAGCAGCTGCGCGAGGCGGTCGCCGTCAAGCCCAACGGTATTGCCATGATGGGCCACCCCGGCGACGCCGCCATCATGCCGCTGGCCGAACAAGCGCATAAGGACGGCATCAAGATGATGTACCAGAACGTGCCGGTGCCGACGGTGGTGACGGCCTTCGGCGGCGGCTATGTCGGCGCGCAGCAGGAACAGCAGGGCCGCGCGCTCGGCGCGGAAGCCTTCAAGCTGGCCAAGCTCAAGGCCGGTGACAAGGCAATCATGATCGGCCCGTTCGAGAATGAGAGCCGCGGCGCCCGCGAGCGAGGAACCGTCTCCGCCTTGAAAGAGGCCGGCATCGATGTCGTTCAAATCAATTCCGCAACCGAATGGGCGGCCGATCCGAATCTGGCGATCCCGGTGATCACCGCCGCCTTGCTCAACAACCCCGGCGTAAAGGCCGTCGGCTACCCCGGCGGACAGATGCTCGGCAACGTCCAGACCTATATGACGGCGGCGGGCCGGAAGCCGGGCGACATCTTCAATTTCGGCTTCGACACCAGCCCGCAGATCGTCGAGGCCTTCAAGGGCGGCTGGGTGCAGCTGACCGCCGATCAGCAGCCGTTCATGCAGGGCTATCTGCCGATCCTCAGCCTCTGCCAGCAAGTGGTGCTGGGGCTGGCACCGATGAATGTCGATACCGGCGCCGGCTTCGTCACGCCTGAGAATTACAAGATCGTCGCCGAACTGGCCAAGCAGGCACTGCGCTGACCTCCCAAGCCGCCGGCCGGGGGCTCAGGCCCGGCCGGCGGGACCGCCGGCGAGGCCCGGCATGCGACAAGCAAGCGAGGACCCGATGGCCGAACGCATCATCGAACTGCGCGACATCACGAAATCCTACGGCCAGGTTTACGCGCTTGGCGGGGTCAATCTCAGCGTCGACCGCGGCGAGGTGGTCGGACTGATCGGCGACAATGGCGCCGGCAAGTCGACGCTGATCAAGATCCTCGCCGGCGCGGTCAAGCCGACCAACGGCGAGATCCTCGTTCGCGGCAAGCCGGTCACCGGCTGGAACGCGGCGCGCTCGCGCGACGCCGGCATCGAGACCGTGTTCCAGGACCGGGCGCTGGCCGTGCAGCAGACCATCGTGCGCAATATCTTCATGGGACGCGAACTCACCGGCTTCCTCGGCTGGCTGAAGGTCGGCACCGAAATCAGGGAGGCGAGCCGGCTTATGCGCGAGATCGGCTTCACTTCGAAAGTGTTCACGCCGCAGTCCGTCGTCGGCCAGCTTTCCGGCGGCGAGCGCCAGGGCGTGGCGATCGCGCGCGCCATCTACAAGCAGGCCGACCTGATCATCCTCGACGAGCCGACAACGGCTCTGTCGCTGACCGAAACCGCCAAGGTCTTCCACTTCGTGCGCCAGGTGCGGGCGAGCGGGCGCTCGATCCTGTTCATCGGCCACAACATCCACCATGTCTTCGACATCGCCGACCGTTTCGTCGTGCTCGATCGTGGCACTGTGGCGCTGCAGGCCGACAAGCGCGACATCAAGTCGGCCGACATGCTCGTCAATTTCATGGAAGACCTCGCGCATCCCGGCGGACTGCCCGGCTTGGGCGAAGCCCAGCGCGCGGAGGACACAAGGCCATGAGCAACATCGCGGAACCCAATCGCCAAGCCACCTCGCCCCATGCCGAAATGGGCGAAGCGGCATGGAAGCATCCGTCGGATCATTTGCTGCGCGGCTTCGTTCTCGACAATCGCGCGGCGCTGGGCACGCTCGGCGTGTTCGCGGTGATGATGGTCGCCTTCACCATCGCCAATCCGACCGTGTTCACCACCTGGTTTCTTTACAGCTCCGTGCTGACCACGCTGCCGGTCGCGCTGTTCGTGGTCGTGCCGCTGGTCTTTGTCGTCACCGCCGGCGAGATCGACCTGTCGTTTCCGGCGACGATGGGTTTTGCCTCCTGGGTTTTCGCGCTGGTCGTTCAGGCCGGCTACGATCCCTTCCTCGGCATCGTCGCAGCACTCGCCACCGGCATGCTGCTCGGCTTCCTGGTCGGCGTGCTGGTCGTCTATGGCAGCCTGTCGTCGCTGATCGCCACGCTCGGCATGAACTTCCTGCTGCGCGGGCTGATCCAGATCATCAACGAAGGCAAGTCGACCGCGCTGCCGACGCTCGGGCAAAGCTGGACCTATACGATCTTTTCCAGCCAGGTTTACGGCATTCCGGTGCAGATCCTGTGGGCGCTCGCCTTCGTCGTCTTCGCCGCGCTGCTCTACAACCGCCACCGCTTCGGCGCGCAGGTGAAGGTGGTCGGCGACAATCCCGACAGCGCCCAGCAGATGGGCATCGACGTCAAGCGGGTGAAGGTCAAGGTGTTCGTCTTCGTCGGCATCGGGGCCGCGATCGGCGGCACCTTCTCGACGATGATCAACTTCACCTGGTGGCCAACCGCCGGCGACGGCTATCTGTTGCCGGTGCTGGCTTCGGTGTTCGTCGGCGGCACGCCGACCTGGGGCGGCATCGGTACCGTGCTTGGCGGCGCCATCGGCGCGCTGACGGTGGCGTTCATCCAGACCGGCGTCGTCGCCGCCGGCCTCAGCGGCTTCTATGTGCAGTTCTTCAACGGGCTGATCATCATCCTGTCGCTGCTCGGCCACCGCTGGAACCAGGCGCGCTACCGCTGAAACGCTACCCAAGGCCGGCCGTTCGGCGCGACCGTCCGAGCTCAATCCGGTAGCGACAACGGCGGCCGCGCGGACGAGAACGCAGGGCCGGGGTCGTCGATTTACGTCACGCGCAATATCGATCAAACTGATGAAATGCGACGCTTTGGTGCACCCAGTGCACTTTCGCTTGATTTAGTGCACCCTATGCGTTAAATTTGGCACGATGGAACAGCCACATGCCCACTTTGAAGGTTCTCGACGGCATCACGCGTTGAAGGGTGAGTATGAAGTCCTGATCAGGATTGGCTCATGGAACGTGTTGCGTGGCCAAATGCGTCGCAAAGACCTCGATGCCGTAATCGCTTGGGCTAACTCGCATGAAGAGGAGTTGCGCAATGAATGGACCCGCCTCAATGGTTGACGATATCGTAACAGTCGGCAATCCGCTCCCCAGGATCGCCTCGGTCACCATGATTGATGGCCGCCGCGTGCGCATCACCTGGCGAGACGGCCGCTCCAATACGGTTGACCTGAATCCAGTATTGAATAGCCATCGACACTTCATTCCGCTTCGCGACGATGACGAGCTGTTTGGAACCATGCGGGTTAACGAAGACGGCAATGCAATCGAGTGGGACGGGGGAATCGAGTTGTCAGCCGAATGGATCGATACCCTGCCCTCAATTGGTATGGAGAACCGGGAATTCCGCCATATCATGGACGATCTGCTGAAATTCTCGCTTGAGGGGATGGCGCTCCAGTTGGAAATCTCCAGGCGCCAAATTGCCAACTATAGAGGATCGACACCGATCCCCAATTCAATCGCGTTGGCTACTCGATATCTCGCCGAGAAGGCCGGTCAACGATGACCCCGTCTGGAGGCGGATAGGCTCGCTGACTGTTCCAAGCATGCGGCTGCTGGCCGCCGGCGCATCGTGGCTTTGGGTTGACGGTCGGTCTGTTACATCGAAGCGTCTGGTTTGGCCTCATCGTAACGAGGCACCATGCCTACCCCATCGGCAGCGCGGGCCAGCGGTCCACGAGGCTGCCGCCCGAAAAAACCGCGATCGATCCGAACTGCTGCAGCACCGCCTCGCTTTGCGTCGGACGCAGGAAGACGTAGTCGCCGGACCTGGTGGTGGCATCGCCGGGCAGGCCCATGAATTGCTGGTTCGAGGAAAGGCCAAGCAGGCCATTGGCCTTCATGCCTTCGGGAAACACCGGTTCGGCCATCCATTTGCCGCCATAGAGATAGCAACCCTTGCGCGGAAACCGGCCGATCGTCTGCAGCAGGCGGGTGACCGCCGGCGGGCCTGGCAGCATCGGCTCGACCACCTTGAGGATCGGCGTGGCGATGAAGGCCGCGGACTGGAAGCCGTCGAGGCCGGGCGTGTCGAAATCCCCGGGCAGCACGAAGGCCGAGCCGACCGACACTTCGTTGGCCATGCCGCCACGATGAAGCAACGCGGTCTTCGAGCCGCCGATGTTCAGTGTTCGGCGCTGGTCCTCGCCGAGAGCCGCGATGAACGCCGCGGCCCGCTGCGACGCCTCTGCCAGCGCCTTTTTGGGACCGCCGAACAGACCGGGAATGTGCGGCGCGTGCGCCTCGTAGGCCATGACGCCTTCGCAGCGCAACCGGGCGGGCAGCACGTTCAATGCCTTCGACAGCGCACGCGGTTCGGCGAACCCGCCCCGATGCAGCCCGACATCGATCTCGAAAGCGATGCGCAACCCGACGTCGAGTTCGGCGGCCAGAGCGCCGTATTCCGCCAGTCTCTCCTCGCTGTCGATCAGCCAGCAGGCGCGCGACCAGTCGGCGGTACCGCTTGAAATCGCTTGCCTTGCCGCGCCGACCGGCATCGGCTTGCCGTAAAGCATGTCGGCATCGGGAAGAGCGTCGAGCACGGCCCTTGTGATCGGCGGATGAAACGTCATGAAGCGATGGGTGCCGAGCGCCTCGGCGATATGCGAAAGCAGCGGCAGGCAAGCAAGCGACTTGTCGACCAGCCGCACGGCAAGGCCGGGCGCCAGTCTCTGCTTCACCAGGTCGATGTTGCGGTCCAGCCGGTCGCGGTCGAGCACGAGACAAGGCTGAAAGACGCCGGCCGCCCTCAACGCATCCGACAGCGTGGTGAAATAGCCGCTCATTGGCCGATGCCGAATAGGCCGGCCATGTAGGGCGAGACGAAACGGTTCTCGGGATCGATGTCTCGCCGAACGGCCATCGCATCATCCCAGCGCGGATAGAGCTTTTTGAGATCCGCCGCCTTCAGGCTGTGCATCTTGCCCCAATGCGGCCGGCCGCCATGCCTGCGGAAGATCGGCTCGGCCGCCCGCATGAAGGGCTCAGGGTCGTTGGCGGCATCGTGGTGAATGGCGATCGAGCAGGTCAGACGCTTGTAGAAGGGCGAAAGCCAGAACATGTCGGGTGCAACCGAGCGCACCTCCATCGGAAAATAGACTTCTGGAAAGTGCTTCTCGGTCAGCTCGATGATCTGCGTGATCACCTTCGGCCCCTCCTCGAAAGGCAGATGATACTCCATCTCGTTGAACTTGGTCTGGCGGTCGCTGGCATAGACATTGAGCCAGTCCTGCACATAATCCTCGGCCGGCACCTTTTTCACGGCGCCGCGGATCAAGGAGCGGCGCAGCCATGGCAGCCGGCGCAGCGCCCTGCTCAGCTTGCGTAGCGTCGCCAGGCCGGCCTCGTCGTGCTCGGTAGGCCTGGTGGTCGGGTTCGCGTCGCTGAGGTCGCTGGCGATAAACTGCGCGTAGCCGGAAAACGGGATGTAGTAGAATTCGGCCGACCGGTGCGCGGCCATCATCGTCTCGAAATCGCGCAGCATGTCGGCGATCGGCAGCACCCACTTGCGGCGGCGCAGCCGGTAGGTCGCGATGTTGTTCAGCGTGACTTCGCTCAAGATGCCGAAGGCGCCGAGAGCGACCCCCATCGCATGGATCATATCCTGGTCGCGGGTCCGATCGAATTCGCGCAACTCGCCCCGCCCGTCCACGATCTGCACCGTCTCCAACTGGGTGTGATAAGCGCCCAGCGTCAGCCCGGAACCATGGGTGGCGGTGCCCAGCGCGCCGCCGATCGCCTGGCGGTCGATGTCGCCCATATTTGGCAGGCCCTGGCCGATGCCGTGCAGCATGTGCATTAGCGGGCCGAGCCGGGTCCCTGCCCGCACCCGCGCGCGATGGCTTTGTATGTCGTGCGAGACCAGCCCCTCGATCTTCTCCAGGGAAACGATCGAGCTTTGCGATGCCACCAGCGCCGTGAAGGAGTGGCCAGCACCCGCCACCCGCAGCGGCCCAGGTGCCGTGCGCACCAGATCGGCAAGCTCGCCGGCGTCGGTTGGAGTGGCGATCAGCTTCGGCTCGGCGCGCACGAAGCCCGACCAGTTGCTCCAGTTCCGCGCGGTGATCGTCGACATCCAGCCGTCCCGTCAGACGCGCCGACGGCGCATAGTGGCCACGAACAGGCCAAGCAGGGCCACGCTGGCAAACGCGCTTGCCGCGGCGAATTCCGGCACGGGCCGGAAATCCTTGCCATTGATGAGCAGCGACGCCGCCACCGGCCCGATCGCCAAGCCGAAGAGCTGTGCGGCCGGCACCAGCAGCACGGCGGTACGCGTCTCGTCGGCCGTGATCGCCAGCCGGATCTGATAGGGTACGATGAACAACAGGATGAAGCCCATGACCAAGGCGGCGATCCAGAATGTCGTCAGGCCAGGTGCGCTGGCAAGAACAAGGGAGGAGACCAGCGCGACGGCACCGATGGCCGTAATGGCAATGCGGTAATCGATGCGCGCCTCGAACACGGTCGCCGTCATCGCGCCCAGGACCTGCGTCGCCAGGCTGGCCGAGACGATCAGACCGACGGTCCAGCTATCAATCCCATATTGCGCACCGAGCGGTTCCAGGAAGGCCCAGATCGCGCCGAAGAACATGAAGTAGCAGAAGACCGACAATAGCGCGGTGATCGACGGAACCGTCAGCACATTGGCCAGGTTCTCCCCTTTCGGCAGGTCGGCGTAGTCACCGGGTACGGTGAAAGCGGCCGCCAGCGAGACGACGCAGACGACGGCAAGCACGATGAAGCCGCCGGACGACCCCGCCTCGGGAATGACATAGAGTGCCAAAAGCAGAGCGAGCGCACATTGCGCCAGGGTCTGCAGCGTCACGAAATAGCCGCCGATGCGCTCCGCCCGGCGCGAACGGGCGATCAGTTCAGTGGCGATCGCGACCAGGCCGCCCTCAGCCAGCCCGGCGATGGCGCGGGCGGCGATCAGCGCATTGGCGCTTGCGGCATGGGCGGTCCATACATTCGCCAGGGCCAGCAGGATCAAAAGGACGGCGCTTTTCCAGCGCATGTTGCGCGCGGAAAGCAGCATCGCCACCACGGCTGAACCGATGGCGATTGCGATCATCTCCGCCGTGGCGACCAGCGCCAGTTCATCGCCGCTGACATGGCCCTCGGTGTAGAGCGCGCCAAGCAGCACGGGCTGAAGCCCGAGGATCAGCAGCCCGACCGAGCCGATCCATAATGCGGAGCCGAGCTCGACGCCGGTCGGGTTGCCGACCAGCCAATCGCCATTTTCCGCTTGTACGGCTTGCGTCGCAGTCACGAGGCGCCTCCCAACGTCCTTGCAGTGCGATAAAAAAGCTGACAACTTGTCAGCATTACGAAACTGATACTTGATCATGTTTCTTGTCAACCGGGAATTTTGAAGCTCTCGCGAGAGATTGGGCGCATGGCGGAAGCAAGCCGGATGGCGACGGCGCCGAGGCGCAGGCCCAAGCAGGAGCGGAGCCGCGAACGCATCGACGCGATCCTTTCGACGACCATGCGGCTGATCGGCGAAAAAGGCATCGACGCGGTGACGATGAAGGAAGTGGGCGCACTGGCGGGCGGACCGATCGCCACCGTCTACCATTATTTCCCCAACAAATCGGCGATCCTGGCGATGCTCTATGAGCGCTTCTCGGAGGAAAGCCGCGCACGCTTCGGCGAGATCATCGCCGAAATAAGTGGGCTTGAGGACGTGACGGCTGCCGCGGACCGCATGATCGAGGACTATTACCGGCGCGTGGCCGACGACCCGGCCATCCAGGATCTGCAGAACGCGATACAGGCTGACAAGGCGCTGCAGAACCTCGACATTGCTGAGACAAGGCACCAGGCCAAGATGTTCTGCGACCACGTCGCTCCGATGCTGCGGCCCGACCGGCGCGAAGACTTCGCGCGCGTGGTGTTCCTGATCTTCCAGCTTGCCGGCGGCGTCGTGCGGCTAGCGCTGACGCAGGACGAGAAGGAAGGCCGCCGCACGATCGACGACTACAGGTCCATCATCCATACGCAGCTGAGATTGTTTCTGTAGTTTTCGGCGGCGGCTTTCGCGCCCCTCTCCCGTGACATCGACACGTCTTGCGTATCGAAGTATCGGGCGGCAGGATCTCTGACCGGTAGCGGCGGAGCACCCCTCCGCGCCTTGTTTCGCCGTCGATTGCGGGAGGAACCGGCGCATTTCGCATGAAAGGCCAGCGGCAACTGGCACGTTCTGCGAGCGGGCTTTCGCGGAAAACAAAATTTCGCGCCGCTGCCCGCTCGCGCGCGCCTTGACTCTCGCCAGCCAGCAGCCTATTTCACCGCCACGTTAGCACTCGCCCTGGGTGAGTGCTAACCACAGGTCCGGTACCGCCGGGCTTTGTAGATTGTCCGGCTTCGCCGGACGGAGGAACTGTTTCTCACCGTTCTCATCGAGGAAGAAAACATGGCAAAGTCGAAGTTCCGCCCGCTTCATGACCGCGTGGTCGTACGCCGGGTCGAATCCGAATCCAAGACCGCCGGCGGGATCATCATCCCCGACACGGCGAAGGAAAAGCCGCAGGAAGGCGAGATCATCGCCGTCGGCTCCGGCGCCCGCGACGAAGCTGGCAAGCTCGTGCCCCTGGACGTCAAGGCTGGCGACCGCATCCTGTTCGGCAAGTGGTCGGGCACCGAAGTCAAGCTCAATGGCGAAGACCTTCTGATCATGAAGGAATCCGACATTATGGGCATCATCGGCTGAATATCGGCCTTCCCATCAACTGAATCTTAAATCTTCGGGCTCGATCCGAGCCCCTGCCAGGAGTTGAACATGGCTGCCAAAGACGTAAAATTCTCCCGCGACGCCCGTGAGCGCATGCTGCGCGGCGTCAACATCCTCGCCGACGCGGTGAAGGTCACGCTCGGCCCCAAGGGCCGCAACGTCGTCATCGACAAGTCGTTCGGCGCACCGCGCATCACCAAGGACGGCGTCACCGTCGCCAAGGAAATCGAACTTGAGGACAAGTTCGAGAACATGGGCGCGCAGATGGTCCGCGAAGTCGCTTCGAAGACCAACGACATCGCCGGCGACGGCACCACGACCGCGACCGTTCTGGCGCAATCGATCGTCCAGGAAGGCCACAAGGCGGTTGCCGCCGGCATGAACCCGATGGACCTGAAGCGCGGCATCGACCTGGCCGTGACCGAAGTGGTCGCAGCTCTCGGCAAGGCCGCCAAGAAGATCAAGACCTCCGAGGAAGTCGCCCAGGTCGGCACCATCTCGGCCAATGGCGACGAGTCGGTCGGCAAGATGATCGCGGAAGCGATGCAGAAGGTCGGCAACGAAGGCGTCATCACCGTCGAGGAAGCCAAGACCGCCGAGACCGAGCTGGAAGTCGTCGAAGGCATGCAGTTCGACCGCGGCTATCTCTCGCCCTACTTCGTCACCAACCCCGATAAGATGGTTGCCGATCTCGAGGACGCCTACATCCTGCTCCACGAGAAGAAGCTCTCCAACCTGCAGGCCATGCTGCCGGTCCTGGAAGCGGTCGTGCAGACCTCCAAGCCGCTGCTCATCATCTCGGAAGACGTCGAAGGCGAGGCCCTGGCCACGCTGGTCGTCAACAAGCTGCGCGGTGGCCTGAAGATCGCCGCCGTCAAGGCTCCGGGCTTCGGTGACCGCCGCAAGGCCATGCTGGAAGACATCGCCATCCTCACCGGTGGCCAGGTCATCTCCGAAGACCTCGGCATCAAGCTCGAGAATGTCGGCCTCAACATGCTCGGCCGCGCCAAGAAGGTGTCGATCTCGAAGGAGAACACCACCATCGTCGACGGCGCCGGCAAGAAGGCCGAGATCCAGGGCCGCGTTGCCCAGATCAAGCAGCAGATCGAGGAGACCACCTCGGACTACGACAAGGAGAAGCTGCAGGAACGCCTGGCCAAGCTCGCCGGCGGTGTTGCCGTGATCCGCGTCGGCGGTGCGACCGAAGTGGAAGTGAAGGAAAAGAAGGACCGCGTCGATGACGCCCTCAACGCGACCCGCGCGGCCGTGGAAGAAGGCATCGTTGCCGGCGGTGGCGTGGCCCTGCTGCGCGCTTCGGGCAACCTCAAGGCCACCGGCGTCAACTCCGACCAGGCCGCCGGCATCAACATCGTGCGCCGCGCGCTGCAGGCTCCGGCCCGTCAGATCGCTGCCAACGCCGGTGCGGAAGCATCGATCGTTGCTGGCAAGATCCTCGAGAACAAGGGCGCGACCTTCGGCTACAACGCCCAGACCGGCGAATATGGCGACATGATCGCCATGGGTATCGTCGATCCGGTCAAGGTCGTGCGTACGGCTCTCCAGGACGCGGCCTCGGTCGCCGGCCTGCTGGTCACCACCGAAGCCATGATCGCGGAGGCTCCGAAGAAGGAGTCGGCTGGCGGCGGCATGCCTGGCGGCATGGGCGGCGGCGGCATGGGCGGTATGGGCGGCATGGACTTCTAATCCAGCCATCTGCTTTATGCATGTGGAAAGGGCGGCAGCGATGCCGCCCTTTTCTTTGCACATTCAGGCCTTGCTTCAGCGTAGTCGGTTGGAACCAGCGTCAGACAGCAGTGCTCTCCGCTTGCCGCGTCGCCTTGCCGGCGAGGACTGCCTGCTCGATCAGGGTAGCCACCTCATCGGCCACGACGTTGATCGATGAGCGATCGCGGGTGGCGCGGGCAATCACCATCAGGCCTTCCAGCGAGGACTCGACCAACAGCGCCAGCGCCCGTGCGCGGCGCTCGACCACCCCTGCCCTGACAAACGCCTGGCGCAGCAGGCCGATCCACTGCTCGAAAGCGGAGCGGCAGATTTCCTCCAAGTCCGGCACGTCGTTCGGCGCATCGAGCACGACCGGCGCGATCGGGCAGCCGAGCGAGAATTCGTTGTCCTCCAGCATGCGAGCGACCGACTGGTAAATGTGGTGAACGGCAACCGCCGGATCGCTTTCCGCCGCCAGCTCGGCGCCAAGCCTCTCAGTCACCTCGGCCACGCTGGCGCGCGTCACTTCGACGACCAGCTGATCCTTGCCACCGGGAAAGTGGAAATAGAGCGAGCCGCGCGGGGCGCCGCTGGCGCTCAGTATGTCATTGAGCGAAGTGCCGTGATAGCCGCGCCGCCTGAGCAGCAATCCGGTCGTTTCGAGTATGCGGGCTCTCGTATCGTTCGCCATGTCAACCTCTGTCAGGAGAGATCCTTATAAGCCTTGCCAGAAATATGACAACTGGTCTACATAATATGTAGATCAGTCTATATAATCGAGAGCCGAAATGCGCAGCTATCGTCTTGAGGGTTTGGGCGGAACCGAATGTCTGGTGATGCGGGAAGAGGTGCGACCGGAGCCAAGTCCCCAGGAGATCGTGGTGCGGGTGCGCGCCACCTCGCTCAACCGACGCGATACGATGATCCTCAATGGCACCTACCCCCTGACACCGCGCCGCGGGATCGTTCCGCTCAGCGACGGCGCCGGCGAGGTCGTCGCCATCGGCGATGATGTCACACGCTTTGCCGTCGGCGACCGTGTCACCGGCAGCTATTTCGCCCGCTGGATCGATGGCCGCATCAATGCCGGACTGATCGACCAGCTCGGCTGCACGCTGGATGGCATGCTCGGCGAGTACGCCGTGCTTGACGAGCAATGGACGGTGCGAGTTCCCGAGCATCTCGACTGGCGCGAGGCGGCAACGCTGAGCTGCGCCGGCCTGACAGCCTGGAACGCACTGACCGGGGCGGAGATTCCCAAGCCCGGCCAATGGGTTCTAGTCATAGGCTCGGGCGGCGTCTCGCTGTTCGCGTTGCAGTTCGCCAAGCTGCTCGGCTGCCGCGTCGTCGCCGTCACCTCTCGCGCCGAGAAGGTCGGCAAGCTGCGGGCGATGGGGGCCGACCTCGTCGTCTCCTCGACCGACATGCCGGAATGGGGGGCGATGGTGCGTGGCGAAACCGGCGGTATCGACCTTACCGTCGAAACCGGCGGCCCGCCGACCTTCGCGCAGTCGCTGATCGCCAGCGCGCTTTATGGGCGCATCGTGCTGCTCACCATTCAGGATGCGAAGGGCGCAACGGTGCAGATCCCCGGCGCCGTCTATCAGCGCAGCCTCGTCACAATCAGCCGTCTGTTCGTCGGCAGCCGCGCAAACCTCGAAACGATGCTCAACGCCGTCTCGGCGCACCGGTTGAGACCGGTCATCGACAAGGTCTTCCCCTTCGCCGAGGCCCGCGACGCCTACCGCTATTTCCAGCAGGGCGACGTCTTCGGGAAGGTCGTCATCGACGGAGCCTGATCTTTCATATCGATCGAACCAGAAGGGAGAACAGCAATGACAATTCGTGAAGCTTCGGCCGAGTGGCAAGGCACGCTGAGGGAAGGTTCAGGCCGGCTGCGGCTCGGCAGCGGTGTGTTCGAAGGCGCCTATTCCTTTCCGTCGCGTTTCGAGAACGGCCCCGGCACCAACCCGGAAGAACTGATCGCGGCCGCGCATGCCGGCTGTTTCTCGATGGCGCTGACCTTCATCCTTGGCCAGGGAGGTCATGTTCCCCGGGACATCCGCACCATCGCCAGGGTGCACCTCGGAGCGACCGAGGCCGGGCCGACCATCACCCGCATCGACCTTGAAACGGCGGTGGAGGTCACGGGGCTCGCCGAAGACCAGTTCGAGCGCCTTGCCCAGTCCGCCAAGGCGAGCTGTCTCGTTTCGCGCGCGCTGGCCGGCGTGGCCCAGATCAACCTCAAGGCGACCCTCGTGGGTACCGCCGCGCAACAATGAATCAGGAGAAGTACGAGATGAGCAGCATCATGGACGGTCATCCAGAGTCGCGGCGGACAGCCGAGATCATGCGGCGCTTCAACGATGTGTTCCAGTTGCACGATCCGTCGGCGCTTGCCGAGTTGGTGGGCGAGGACTGCGTGATTGAAAACACCGTGCCGGCACCGGACGGTGCGCGCCATGCCGGCAAGGCGGCCTGCGTCGGGCTATGGACGGCGATCGCGACCCAGCCCGGCACGCGCTTCGACATCGAGGAGACCTTCGTCGCCGGCGAGCGGGCGACGATCCGCTGGCGCTACTGGATGGCGGACGGCAATTCGCTGCGCGGCGTCAATCTGATGCGCGTCGAGGGCGGGCGGATCGTCGAGGCGATGGGCTACGTCAAGGGATAGGCCGGCTTCACCATATGAGTTACTCCTAATACACATCGGTTTGTGCTAGGAATAGAGTCCGACCGCCATTCGACGATCGAGAAAGACCATAGGGAGGACTAATGTCATGAACATCAGAACCGCCTGCTTTGGAGCACTCGCGTTGACCGTTCTCAGCGGCACGGCACTTGCCGGAGCGCTCGACTCGCCCAAGATGATGGAACCGTTCTTCACCGATGCGAGCATGAAGACGATGAAATCCGACGCCG
This sequence comes from Mesorhizobium sp. B2-5-3, assembly GCF_006441005.1. Taxonomy (NCBI): domain Bacteria; kingdom Pseudomonadati; phylum Pseudomonadota; class Alphaproteobacteria; order Hyphomicrobiales; family Phyllobacteriaceae; genus Mesorhizobium; species Mesorhizobium sp. B2-5-3. The sequence continues at coordinate 28,205 of NZ_VFUS01000003.1, read as the reverse complement.
AGATGAAAGCCGCCTGGGCAAAAATGTCCAAGGACGACCAAGCCATGATGATGAAGGACTGTCAGGATGCGGCGATGAGCAAGCCGTATGCCCCGTTCTGCGAAAAATTGAAGGCGCTCGGCGGCGCGAACAAATGATTGCCGGCTAGTCCGGAGTTGAAGAACAAAAGAAGGCGGGCCAAGGCTCGCCTTCTCATTGTTCGGCATCGATTTCGTGCCAAGGCGAGGCGAACGAATTCTACCTGTCCGCCAGCGCAAGCTTGGCGCCGAGCATGACGAAAGCGCCGGCGAACGTGCGGCGCATCCAGGTCAGCACCCTCGGCCGCGACGCGACATGGCTGCGGATCGAGGCGGCGAAGATGCCATAGCCGACGAAGATGACGAAGGTCAAAAGCATGAAGACGCTGCTCAGTTCCAGCATCTTCGACAGCGCGTGCGGCTCGGTCGTGCTGACGAACTGCGGCAGGAAGGCAAAGAAGAAGATCGACAGCTTCGGGTTGAGCACATTGACGAGGATGCCTCTCGCAATCACCTTGCCGGTGGAGCGCGGCGCGACATTGTCCTCGACGTTCAGACCACCCCTCTCCTTCAGCGTGTTCCAGGCCATGTAAAGGAGGTAGGCGACGCCCAGATATTTCAGCGTCTCGAAGGCGACCGCGCTGGTGTGCAGGAGCGCGGCGAGGCCGGTGATGGCGGCAGCCATATGCGGGATGATGCCGAGCGTGCAGCCGAAAGCGGCGACGATTGAGGCGCGGGCGCCGCGGGAAAGCCCGGCGCTCAGCGTGTAGAGGACGCCGGTGCCGGGCGAAGCCACCACGATCAGCGACGTCAACAAGAATTCGATGCTCACGATTTGGTCCTCCGCTGTGCTGCCCGGCGGGCAGCGTAGCAGCGAAATCCCCGCGCACAAGCCGCGGCGCCGTCAGATCAGAGGACAGGCAGCCCGTGCGCCCGACGCGCCATCAGGCAATCCTCGTCGCCGGGCATGCAGGCGCGGCAGACATCCGGGCGCAGCTCGTAGATGCCGCAAGCGGTTGCCTTGCCCACTTCGCCACAGAGGGCCGAACAGCGCGGGCCCTCGCAACGCATACCCGACAGATCGGTCGCGACATACTTGTCCGGGATACGGTCGAGGTGCGCGTCGTCCTCGGTGGAAAAGCGCGGCCACTCGGCCGAGTAGGAGCAACAGGCGCCGCAGCTCTGGCAATCAAATGCCGGGACGGTGCCTCGTTGCGACGATGAAAGGCTGGCTGCGGCCACCGGGTTGAACAGCCCCTGCGCAGCAGGATTGCGGTCGGCGTCTTGCGGCAAGGCGCTATTTCTTCTTGCCTGCCTTGCGCGACGGCGCCTCGGCCGGCGACTTGAATAGATCGGTCGCGGCCTCGGCAGCTGCATCGGCCTTCGGCGCGGCAGCCGGCTTGACCGGCTTTGCAGCGGCGGCGGGCGCCGGCGGTTGGTCCTTGGCGGAGAATTTTATGGCCATCTCAGTCCTCGTCGGCGAAGCGCGATGGTGCGCGCGGACTGCGCAAACGGCCGATCAGGGCCGAAACCGCCGTTATGTTCATTTCCTCAGGCGACCAGTTCCTCGCCTCCGCGATGTGATGCGGCGCCAGTTCGCGATGCGTGCTGCCGCTGTAGGCGGCGTCCTGATGGGTCACCGGCTCGCGGGTCTTGGCGTCTTGGCGGACATATTCGATCAAATAGTTCGGGCACTCGGCGCGGCCCCGCACGCCGACGCGCACCTGTGCATCGCCATGGACGCGCTTGCAGCGTTCGAGTTTTTCCAGCACACGCCGGACATATTCGACTGGCTTGTCCAATGTTTCGACCATATCGGCGATGGTCGCATCAGCGGCGATTGGTGTCGCCGGCACACGCTTCGTCGCCATCAGCGTCTTCCGGCCCGTTTCGGCAACGCCGCCTGTGCGGCCGCCGCAGCCATTTCATCTGCCTCTTTTTCCAGGCGCAGTTCGCGCAAACGCGCGGTCTTGGCTTCACGCGCCTGGGTAAGGGCATCGCGTTCGGAAATGATGCGGTTGAGCGACATCGACTGGGTTTGCGTCTTGCTGAACAAGGGCACTGCCTGATCAGCAGCTGTTTTCGAATTGGCGGTCAAAATCTTTCTCCTGTCAGGAGTCTCGTGCCGATAGGGCAAGACCGGTCTTCAGTCAGGACCCACGCACAAAAGCATTGGGGCGGCGGATTCAACTTGCTGGAGCGTCCCTTAGCACGTTCAGGCCGACGCGCAGCGCATTTTCGGCGGCGAGACCCACAAAGTGAAAAAGGCCAGGCACCGCCTGACCTTCCATGAGAGCGTCGCGCATCCAGTGGATGCACAGGACGCTCCGGCACGCAGCGTGCGAAAACTCAGGTTTCCGCCGCCATGCGCCCGAATTCGCCATTCACCAGTGCCAGTACATCCGTGGTCACCGGGAAGGCTGAATCCTTTTTCAGGCCGCCTTCAACTGGTCGGCCGACATCTTGCCGGACTTGTTGTCGCGGACCATCTCGTAGCCGAGCTTCTGGCCCTCGACGATGTCACGCATGCCGGCGCGCTCTACGGCCGAGATGTGGACGAAAACGTCGGCAGAGCCGTCGTCAGGCTGAATAAAACCAAAACCTTTGGTGGCGTTGAACCATTTAACTGTGCCGGTGCTCATGACGAACCCTTTCCATGGCAAATACTCGTTCGCCGTCATGCGGATGCACAACGTCGTTTGTCTCGATTTTTGATGTGGGAAGTTCGTCAAAGGCGCGCTGCAAAGCGCGGATAACAAAAGTCAGTCAACAAATATCGACAAAGGTCTTGTAAGCTATTTAAACGGCCATGTCAATTCTTGGCTCACCCGCCGCGACGGTTCACGCCAATCGGGCACTGAACAAAGCGGCCCTAAAAAAATCTGGACGCGCCGGGAGCCATTTCGGTCGAAGCACGTTTCATGGTTGTCGTCAGCAATTCACGAGAGCAATCGAAGGAAAAGCGAACGGCAAAGACGCCCCCCGCACGATAAAAGGTGCGAGGGGCGTTTTCTTTCGGCCCCTACATCGCGGCGGTCATCATCGGCGGCATCTCGTAGCGGAGGCCGAGGCCCGAGCGCACTGCCAGGTCGACGTCAGTCAGCGTCCGGGACGAAAAGGCCGCTGCGGGCTTTCATGTCTGGAACGGTTTGCTGAAGGCGTTGGTGAATGTGACCCCGCCGTGATCGTCGCTGGCTTCGCCCAGCACGACATCCATGCCATCATTGGTGACCCGCGCCAGTGCGAACCCGCCCATATAGGCCGCCTTTGGCTTGAAGAGATCAAGGCCGTCGCGCTGATAGATCATCGGCACCTCGTGCTGATGGCCATGGAAGATGGCAATCACGTTGTAGCCCTTCAGAGCCGCAAGCAGTGCCTGACGGTCCGCATCGCTCCACCAATGCGGCGGCCCCTTGCCGTCGTCGTCGAACACCTTTTTGGCGGGATCCCATCGCTCAGTCGAAAAGTTATCCCAGCCATAATGCTGAAACAGGATGACCGGGCGGCCGTCCGCCGCATAGGTCGCCAGATCCTGCTTCAGCCAGGGCAGGCTGCTGTCCGCGCCATGGCCGGTGTCGCCAGCGAAACGGTGGGTCTGGACAAGATGCAGCCCGCCCCAGTCCCACGCATAGCAGTCGGTCTCGACATCGTAGTCGGTGGCCGGAACCGGTGGCTTGAAGAACACGCCGGCACGGTGATTGACTTCGACATAGTCGCGCATTTCGCGCCGGTACCAGTCAACGTGATGCCGCGGGCCGTTTTGGTCGAGGTCATGATTGCCGAGCCCGACATAGACTGGAACATGCACGCGGTCAGGCCCCATGCCTTGCTGGTAACGCTGGCTGAATTGCAGCAATTGCGTGCCTTCACTCGGCTGGGTGATCTGACCACCGCCATCGTCGGTCATGTCGCCGCCGATGACGAGGCCGAGCGGCGTGCCGATTCGGCTGCCGGCGGAGCGTAGGCCCGTCGGGACGCCGCCGATCTCGACGGGCCATGTTTTGTCGCCAATGCCGTTCAGAGCCGCCACATTGCGCAGCAAGGCAGCGTCGGTCTTGCCTTCCTGCTGGCAATTGGGACTCAAGCCGCTGGCCATGCGGCAGGCATGGACATCGGCGATGAACAGGAAGGTGGCGTCGACAGGCTGAATGCGCTGCCCGGTCTGGCCGAGCGCCGGGCGTGGAAGCGCAAGGGCCGTGGCAAGACCGGCGGCCCGCGCCAGAAAACGGCGTCGTGATACCGATTTTGGTGAGAAGCGCTTCATCATGGGTTGAAGTTCAGCACGGACACCGGTCAGCAGTAAAGTTCAGCGCCCGGTCCACGGCTGCCCTCCCCCAGAACGGAACTGAGTTGTAGGGATCGTTCCCGTCCTCGGCATCAAAGGTTTCCCGGTGGCAGCAATATCCTGCGACGCCGCCTCGTTGCGGCCATGGGCGAAGCTTGGGCGACATTCTGCTCCAGCCCCGCCAGGCAATCGCGCAACATGCCGGCATCCTGCGCCGTCTTGGCCATCGACATCGCGCCGGAATAGGCCGCGACGGCCAGGGCGGCGAAACGCTGCGGGTCGGTGTCCTGCTCCCTGCCCGCCTGCTGATCAGCCCGGACCTTGTCGGCGATAGCCTGGCGCCAGCCGGCAAAAATGCCGGCAAGGGCGGCGCGCAATTCGGCATCGGCGAGCGACAGTTCATGTGCAAGGTTGTTGAGGGGACAGCCGCGCACGAAGCCTTGTTGCTCAAGTTCCGCCGCCACGGCTTCGAAGGCTGCACGCACGCCTTCGCGCGCCGAAGCGGCCGCCCGCAAAGGCGCCATCCATGTCTCTTCGACCGCCGCGGCCACACGCTCTTCGATCACCGCCAGCGCCAACGCTTTCTTGGTCGGGAAATGATGATGCAACGCGCCGCCGCTGACACCCGCCGCCGCCATCAGATCGCCGAGACTGGACGCGTGATAGCCGCGTACCTGAAAGGACTCCTGCGCGGCATCGAGCACTCTGTTGCGCATGCCTTCGGGATCATTGGTGCGCTTCTGGGCATGCCCTGTCATCGGGAATCTCCACCGTGCCCCTCCAGGAGGGAAGAAAAAGAAGCTAGCAGATTGACAAAACAGGACAACCGGTCTGTTTTATAAAACAGGATGATCACCCTGTTTTTGGAGACGAGCTTATGAGCCTGCCCCTGAGTGCCACATCGGAGACAGCAGCGCTCGCCTCCCCGGTCGTCGAACTGCGGCAGTACACGCTGAAACCCGGCAAACGCGATACCCTTATCGACCTCTTTGACGGCAAGCTGATCGAAGGCCAGGAAGAGGCCGGGATGACCATCATCGGCCAATTCCGGGATCTCGATCGCCCCGACATGTTCGTCTGGCTGCGCGGTTTCGAGGACATGGAGGCGCGCAAACGTGCCCTGAGCGCCTTCTATGACGGTCCGGTATGGGCAGCGCACCGCAATGCCGCCAACGCCACGATGATCGATTCCGACGATGTGCTGCTGCTCAAACCTGCGTGGCCCGGCGCTGGCTTCGATCTCTCCGGCGCATTACGCGCGGGCTTGGCTGCCGACGAAAAGCCAGGCAGAAGCACGCCGCTGTCAGGGATGGTCGTGATTCGGATTTATCATTTGCGGCCGGGCGCAGAGGCCGCGTTCGCCAGCCGCTTCGAGGCCAAGCTGGCGCCGATGACGGCGTCACCCGGTGCGCGGCTGCTCGCCGCTTTCGTCACGGAGCATGCGGAAAACAGCTTTCCACGCCTGCCGGTGCGAGCGAGTGAGAATGTTTTCATCAGTGTGATGGGTTTTGATGGCGAAGAAGCGCAGGCCCAGCATGAAACCGCGCTTGCCGCCTCACCTGCATGGCAAGCCTTCTCGCACGCGGTCCGACATGACCTGGCCAGACCGACCGAAACCATGCGCCTGTCGGCGACATCGCGCTCGCGGCTTTGTTGCTGATCTCCAGTCCGCCCGGAGACGGCGTCTGATCAGAGGCGGGGCGGCGTCTTTGCGGTGGACGGCGGGTATACGGCGGAGTGAGTGGACAGCCGATCTCCCCCTCGTGGGGGAGATGGCCGGCAGGCCAGAGGGGGGCGCTGTCCCGCCGATCTCTCATTCGATTGCACTTCCGCGCTTGTTCTAACCTGAACGCAGTTGAATGACGACAGATAGCGTTCCTTCGCGCCCCCGCCGCCCTGCCGGGCATCTCCCCACGAGCGGGGAGATTGGCTCCGTCTTCAACCGATTTGCATCTTCACCGCCCGCAATCTCCGCTTGATGCGTTTTGTGCAACGCGATACGCCGTTGCCCAAATCGACAGACCGGAGACTTGCCGTGAGCGCTGCCAAGACCAGAACCGAAACCGATACGTTCGGTGCCATCGAGGTCGCCGCCGACCGCTATTGGGGCGCGCAGGCGCAGCGTTCGCTCGGCAACTTCAAGATCGGTTGGGAAAAGCAGCCGGCATCCGTCGTGCGCGCGCTCGGCATCGTCAAGCGGGCGGCGGCGGAAGCCAATATGGAGCTGAAGCGGCTCGATCCGGCGATCGGCAAGGCGATCGTCGAAGCCTCTCAAGAAGTCATCGACGGCAAGCTCAACGACCATTTCCCGCTGGTGGTCTGGCAGACCGGCTCGGGTACGCAATCCAACATGAACGCCAACGAGGTGATCTCCAACCGGGCGATCGAGATGCTGGGCGGCGTCATGGGCTCCAAGAAGCCGGTGCACCCGAACGACCACGTCAATATGAGCCAGTCGTCGAACGACACCTACCCGACCGCCATGCACATCGCCTGCGCCGAGCGCATCGTGCATGACCTGTTGCCGGCGCTGAAGCACCTGCACAAGGCGCTCGCCGCCAAGAGCAGAGAGTTCAACCATATCATCAAGATCGGCCGCACCCACACGCAGGACGCCACCCCGCTTACGCTGGGCCAGGAATTCTCGGGCTACGCCGCGCAGGTCGCTTCGTCGATCAAGCGCATCGAGCTGACGTTGCCCGGCCTGCAGGAACTGGCGCAGGGCGGCACCGCCGTCGGCACCGGCCTCAACGCGCCCGTCGGCTTCGCCGAACGGGTGGCCGACCGCATCGCAGCCATCACCGGCATCGCCTTCGTCACCGCCCCGAACAAGTTCGAGGCGCTCGCCGCCCATGATTCCATGGTGTTCTCGCACGGTGCCATCAACGCCGCTGCCGCCGCGCTGTTCAAGATCGCCAACGACATCCGCTTCCTCGGTTCAGGGCCCCGCTCGGGACTTGGCGAGCTGTCGTTGCCGGAAAATGAGCCGGGTTCCTCGATCATGCCGGGCAAGGTCAACCCGACGCAGTGCGAAGCGATGACCCAGGTCTGCGTGCAGGTGTTCGGTAACAATGCAGCCCTCACCTTCGCCGGCAGCCAGGGCCATTTCGAGCTCAACGTCTACAACCCGCTGATGGCCTACAACTTCCTGCAATCGGTGCAGTTGCTCGCCGACGCTTCGGTCTCCTTCACCGACAATTGCGTCGTCGGCATCGAGGCGCGCGAAGACAACATCAAGGCGGCCCTCGACCGCTCGCTGATGCTGGTGACGGCGCTTGCGCCCACCATCGGCTACGACAACGCCGCCAAGATCGCCAAGACCGCGCACAAGAACGGTACCACGCTGCGCGAGGAAGCGCTGGCCACCGGGCTGGTCAGCGAAGCCGATTACGATCGGATCGTGCGGCCGGAAGATATGACCCATCCTGGGTGAAGGCACTTTTTCGGCGGGAAAATATGCTCCCGCCACCGCATCGACCGGCACGAATTTCCGTTTTTCACCGGTTCACGGAAACGTATGTCCTGTGAACAATGTGTCGCCAGACAGGCGGCTTTGGTGAACAGTCAGCATGGTCTATCTGACGGGCGATCAACCCCATTCGGAGAGCCACCATGTCCACCAACACTTCCTTCGCCGGCACCGGCACCGCGTCCAACAGTTCTGTCACGATCCTGCTCGGCCGCATCCTGCTCGCGGTCATTTTCCTGCTTTCCGGTTTCGGCAAGCTCAGCGCCCTTTCCGGCACCGCGGCCTATTTCGGCGGCCTCGGCCTGCCCTTGCCGACCGTGACGGCCATCGTCGTCGGCCTCATCGAACTGCTCGGCGGTCTGGCCATTCTCGTCGGCTTCCAGACCCGGATTGCCGCCTGGGTGCTGGCGATCTTCACCGTCGCCACGGCCCTGGTCGCCCACACCGGCTGGGCCGACCAGATGCAGATGATCAACTTCATGAAGAACCTGGCGATCACCGGCGGCTTCCTCGTGCTGGCTTCCTCAGGCGCCGGCGCCTATTCGGTCGACGCCAAGCGCGGCTGAACTTCCCTCCCCCGTCTTTGACAGCAGTGGCGCGGAATTTTCCGCGCCACTGTTTCGTTGTCGGTCCAGAAGCCTCAATTCAGCGCCCGGATTTGCCGGGGCATTGGTGGTAGGATCGATCGGTCCGGGTGGGTAAAGGCCCAAACCGGCCAACCGACAACGGAGGTGACCATGCCTCGCAACGCACTGCTTCTGGCTTCGCGGCTGCTGCTTGCCGCGCTGTTCGTACCGTCAGGCTTCCATGCGCTCGCCGACATTGCCGGCACATCGGGCTATTTCGCCGGCCTTGGCCTGCCGCTCCCGGGGCTCGCCGCGTGGGGCACGGGCCTGTTCGAGCTGATCGCCGGACTGCTGATACTCATCGGCTTCCAGACCCGGATCGTGGCTCTGCTTTTGGCCGCCTTCTGCATCGTTGCCGGCTTCATCGGCCATTACGGCCAGGGCGCCGATGATGCGACGCTTGCCTTCTTGCACCAGCAGATGCTGATGAAGGACATCGCGATATCGGGCGGCTTTCTGGCGCTCGCCATGGCCGGCGCCGGCGCCTGGTCGGTCGACGGGCGGGCTGCTGTTTGATATCGCCTAAATCCAAGGGCAGGCCCGGAACCAACCAGACAAATGCCCCGGGTTGGACTCTCAATGCCCGAGCCAAGCCAACGCCCGTGTCAAGTCGACCCCCACTCCGTCGAGCTGCGCTCGACACCTCTCCCCCGATCGACGGGCGAGAGGTGGCTTGGCGAAGCCAAGACGGAGTGGGGGAAGCCGGTCTTCAAACACGAAGCCGCTGAACAAGTGGCGCGATTGAGTTGGTCAATATCGGCGTGGATCAGATAACTCACGCTCTGGTAGGCCGTACCTATTTCACCGAAACGCTCGGCCCACCCTCGACCGCCAGTACCAGGCGGCGGCCGGTAATTCGCGCCAGTTGCGCCAGGCGCCCGGCCGGGCGCTCGCCATAGAGATCTGCCAGCGATGCCGGCAAGACCAGCGCCAGCACGCCATTGCCGCGCTGCTCCCATTTCAGTCTCGGCATGACGCCGGGCATCGAGGCGGTCAGCAGGTAGACGACGCGCATCGATGCCGCCAGCACCCGCGCTCGCTCCAGATAGCGCGGTGTCGCCAGCGCCTTGATCTCGGGCGCGATGGCTTCGTTGAAGATGCCGTCGTGCCGATAAGCGTTGGCCATCGCCAGATAGGCGCGGCCAGGGTGGTCCACGCCGAAAAAGGAGGCGTGGGCGATGATGTTGAGCGATTGCTTGCCGCGATATTCGGGATGCGCGCGCCAACCGATGTCGGCCAGCAATGCCGCCGCGTGGCGGTAGCGCGCCTCGTCCTCGGTCTCGTCGATGCCGAAAGCGGCAAAGGTCTTGGCCGTCCAGTCGACGAGTTCATGCGCATGGGTGACCGAGCGCGAGCGCAGCCGGGCGAGTTCCTCCGATGCCGAGATCAGCGGATCGGCCTTCTGCTCGGCCTGGTCGAGCAGCGAATAGAGGAAGCCTTCGCGCACGCCGAGCGCCGAGACGATGATCTTCGACGGCTGCATCGCCGCCATGATCTCCTGCAGCACGATGGCACCGTAAGGCAGGAGCGAGCGGCGGTTCTTCGAAACGCCCTCGATGCCTTTGATCTTCTCGATCTCGCCTTTCGCCACTTGCCGCAGGAAATTGGCGGCACTTTCGACGCCGATCTCGTAGTGGTGCATGACGCCAAGCGGATAGTTGGTCATCTCCATGTGCAGCCGGGCGAGATTTCGCCAGGTGCCGCCAACGGCATAGAAAGGCCTGCCTTGCCCGCCTTTCAGCAGCTTCGCCCGCCCCAGCTCGTCGCGCACGATTTTCGCCGCCTGCGTGAGCGAGTTCTTGGCCATGTCCTGCAGGCGCAGGCCGCCCAGCGGCAACGTTATGCCGTCGCCGATCGCTTCGCCGTTGACGTCGACCAGTTCAAGGCTGCCGCCACCGAGGTCGCCCGCAATACCGTTGGCCGGATGAAAGCCGCAGATGACGCCGAGCGCGGAATAATGGGCTTCCTCGCGGCCGCTGATCACGCGGATCTCGGTCTTGAGCACGTCTTCGGCGCGGTGGATGAAATCGGGGCCGTTGACGGCCTCGCGCGCGGCGGCGGTCGCCAGCACGTACATGTGCTCGGCACCGGCCTGGTCGGAGAGCGCGCGGAAGCGGCGGAACTCCTCCATCGACCGTGTCACGCCCTCGGGGTCGAGCTTCCCCGTCGACACGATGCCGCGGCCGAGGCCCGCCAGCATCTTTTCGTTGAACAGCATGGTCGGCGAGCGCGCCAGCCCCTCATATACGACAAGGCGGATCGAATTCGAGCCGATGTCGATGATGGACAGCGGTCGGCGATCCTGCAGCCGGCCCTGGGAATCGGACAGCATCAGGCGGCGGCGTTCTTCTTGCGGCGCTTGAATTGCGCGATCCGCTTCGGCGCATGCGATTTCAGCGCATCACCCCGTCCCGACAGGCTCGGATTGGTCATGAAATATTCCTGTGCGTTGAACGGCTCCTCGCCCTCCTCGAGCACGACGCGCCGGGAGGTTCCATCAGCCAATACGTCGAAACTTTGCTGATTGTCCATGATGTTGCCGAGCATGATCTGGCCCAGCACCTGTTCATGCACGGTTGGGTTGGTGATCGGCACCATGGTCTCGACGCGGCGGTCGAGGTTGCGCGGCATGAGGTCGGCCGAGGAGATGTAGACGACGGCCTCGTCCGACGGCAGGCCGTAGCCATTGCCGAAGCAATAGATGCGGCTGTGCTCGAGGAAACGGCCGACAATCGACTTGACCCTGATGTTTTCCGACAGGCCCGGCACCTGCGGCCGCAGGCAGCATATGCCGCGCACGACCAGGTCGATCTCGACGCCCGCTCGGCTGGCGTCGTAGAGCGCGTCGATGATGATCGGATCGACAAGGGCGTTCATCTTCATCCAGATGCGTGCCGGCCGTCCCTCGAGCGCGTGGGCGACCTCATCGGAGATGTGCTGCAGGATACGGTTCCTCAGCGTGAAGGGCGAGATCGCCAGCCGCATTTCGGCGGTCGGCTCGGCATAGCCGGTGATGAAGTTGAAAAGCTGGGCGACATCGCGTGCGATCGTTGCATCGGTGGTGAAGAAGGACAGGTCGGTGTAGATGCGCGCGGTCACCGGATGGTAATTGCCGGTGCCCAGATGCACATAATTGCGCAGCTTGCCGTCCTCGCGCCGCACCACCAGCGACATCTTGGCGTGGGTCTTGAGCTCGAGGAAGCCGAACACGACCTGGACGCCGGCGCGCTCGAGGTCGCGCGCCCAGCGGATGTTGGCCTCCTCGTCGAAGCGCGCCTTGAGCTCGACCAGCGCGGTCACCGACTTGCCGGCCTCGGCCGCGTCGACCAGCGCACGCACGATCGGGCTGTCATTGGAGGTGCGGTAAAGCGTCTGCTTGATCGCCACCACTTCCGGGTCGGCCATCGCCTGGCGCAGGAACTGCACCACGACGTCGAAGGATTCGTAGGGGTGGTGGACGATGATGTCCTTCTCGCGGATAGCGGCGAAGCAATCGCCGCCATGCTCGCGGATGCGCTCGGGGAAACGCGGATTGTAGGGCGTGAATTTGAGGTCGTCGCGGGCAACGGCGACGATCTCCGAAATCTGGCTGAGCGCCAGCGGGCCGGTCAGGACGCTGATGCGGCTCGACGAAACGCCGAGTTCGCCGGCGACGAATTCGCGCAGTTCGGCCGGCATGAGCATGTCGAACTCGATGCGAATGACGGAGCCGCGGCGGCGGCGCTTTAGCGCGGTCTCGAACAGGCGCACGAGATCTTCCGATTCCTCCTCGACCTCGATGTCGCTGTCGCGAATGATGCGGAACGTGCCGGAGCCCTTGACCTCGTAACCCGGGAACAACTTGCCGATGTAAAGGCCGACCGCCTCTTCCAGCGGGATGAAGCGGACATGGTGCTTGCGGTCCGGCAAACGGATGAAACGCTTCAGCGCCACCGGCAGGCGCAAGAGCGCGCTCATCTCCTCGCCGTTCTTGCGATGGCGAAGCTGCAGCGCCATCGAGAAGCCGAGATTGGGGATAAACGGGAACGGATGCGCCGGGTCGATCGACAATGGCGTGAGAACAGGAAACACCTGGTCCTGGAAGTGCTCCTCCAGCCAGGCCTTCTCGTCCTTGGTCAGCGCGTCGCGGGTGATGCTCTCGATGCCTTCCTTGTTGAGCAGCACGGTCAGCGCCGAAAGGCTTTTCTGCTGGTCTTCCTGCAACCGTTCGACCTCGCGCAGCAGCTGTTCGAGCTGCTGTTCGGGGGTACGCCCGTCCGGACTTCTCAACACGATGCCTTCGCGAACCTGGCCGGCCAGGCCGGCGACGCGCACCATGAAGAACTCATCGAGATTGGCCGCGGAGATCGACAGGAAACGTACCCTCTCCAGCAGCGGATGGTTTGTGTTCTGCGATTCCTCGAGCACGCGGCGGTTGAACTGCAACCAGGAGAACTCGCGATTGACGAAACGATCCGGATTGCCTTCCGGGCTTGCCGCTTCCGCATTGATGAACTCGCTCTGGACCGGCTTCAGTTCGTTCATGGTTCCTGCTCTTCCCACGTCTGGTTGCTTCGCCGCTTTCGGGCGGCGCCCAGGCTGTTGCGCCTGGCCGCGATGCTCCAGCCGGTTAACCGGCTTAACTTATCCTCTGACAGGCTTTTGCGACAGTTTCATTTCATCGAACTTGCAAACAGGCCGGTTATGATCCAAACGCTGAGCAGACTGCGCTAAAGGAGACGACGATGGCAGGCGGTTCCATTCCCCATTTCCAGAACGATGCGGGCCATCCGGCGATCGATATCGGAGTCAAGGAATTCATGTGCACCGGCGCCAACCCGCCTTTCGACCATCCGCATGTGTTTCTCGATATGGGCGACGACAATGAGAAGGTCTGCCCCTACTGCTCGACGCTCTACCGCTATTCGCCGAAGCTGACGGCGATGGAAACGCTGCCGGCCGGCTGCCTCTACATCGACCAGGCCGCCTGACTTCCAGCGGCCCGGCCAATGGCAGACGCACAGTCCCGGCAAGTCATCATCGCCGGGGCGGGTATTGCCGGGCTGACCGCGGCGTTGGCTTTCGCCGAGCGGGGCTATCCCGTACGGATCTTCGAACAGGCGCAGCGCCTAGAAGCGGCGGGCGCCGGCATCCAGCTTTCGCCCAACGCGACACGCATCCTGCGTGAGCTCGGCGTACTCGACGCACTTCTTCCCAATGCCGTCAGGCCGGAAGCCGTGGTGCTGAAGGATGCGGCAACCTTGGGCGAACTGGCGCGCGTACCTTTTGGACGAGCCGGCGAGGCGCGCTGGGGTGCGCCCTACCTCGTGGCGCATCGAGCGGACCTGCAAAACGCGCTGATGGCGCGCGTGGCTGCCATGCCCGATGTTCATCTCACTACTGGTGCGCGCCTTGGCAGCGTCACGATCAGCAGTTCAGGCGTCACCGCGGCAGCCGATGTGGGTGGCAGGCTCGTCGCGGCGGAAGGTTTCCTTCTGGTCGGCGCCGATGGCGTCTGGTCGTCGATGCGCGGACTTGCCGACCAAGGAAGGAAAACCAGGCTTGCGAAAAGCCACTTCTCCGGCGAACTGGCCTGGCGGGCAACCGTCAGCGCAGACAGTCCTGCCGGGCAAGCTTTTGCAGAGATCGGTGCGCCGGACTGCGTCACCACCTTCCTGCATCCCGGCTTTCACATGGTCGCCTATCCCGTCAGCAAGGGCAGCGCCATCAACCTCGTCGCTTTCACCAGGGGCGAGCGTATCGCCGAAGGCTGGTCCGGCCATGCCGATCCCGCAATCCTGGCCGGCGCCATGCGCCGCACCGCGCCGGCGCTGGCAAGGCTTGCGGAGTTGGCCGGCCCGTGGGCGGCCTGGCCGATCCATACGGTCGATCAGAAGCAGCCATGGGTAAGGTCGGGCCGCATCGCGCTGGTCGGCGACGCGGCGCATGCCATGACGCCGTTCGCGGCACAGGGCGCCGCGATGGCCATCGAGGATGCCGCCACGCTTGCCGACGTCATGGCCGCCTCCCCTGCCGATCTCGCCGGAAGTCTTCAAATCTGGGAAGGCCTGCGCCGGCCGCGCGTCGTGAGAGTGGCACGTCGCGGCGCCCTCAACCGCCTTGCCTGGCATGCCTGGGGTCCGGTGGCGTTGGCGCGCAACCTTTTCCTGAAAATGCGGGCGCCGGAGAAGCTCGCCGCGGATTTGGACTGGCTTTATGGGTGGCGGGCCTAGAACTCGAACGAGGCGTTGGCGTTATCTGCGCGACCTAGCAATTATACAGCCTCAACGACCACCCGAGCGAGACCGGCAACGGGTTCCACCAACCGGTGCGCAGGCCGGCGGTTCGCAAGGCGGCCGCGGTCCAGGTGTTGCAGCCGGCCAGCGCATTGAAATGGCCGTTCGCCTCATAGAAGCGGTCGAAATTGGAATAGGCGGCCCCTGCGATGACGATCGGCCCGCCTGGTCCTTGCTGAAAACTCGCATCGATGAAGTCGAGCAATGCGGCAAAGCGGTCTTCCGGGATGTCGAAGCCGGCAACGTCGGGTCCGGAGATATCGCCGGCGACCTCGACATGCATCACTGAAGCGTCAAGCGTCAGGGCCTTGAATACGGGCATCGCCTTCAGCTGTGACCAGGTCGGCGTCTCCAGGTAGAAGGCGCGGCCGCCCCAGCCGAAGACGATGTAGCGCACCTCGGGCGCGTCGGAAGGCTGGCCGGCAGCGGCGAGGAAGCGAAAGCGCCGGCGCACGCCGTCATCGACGGGAATGGCGATGTCGGTGTGGATCGGATTGCTCAGCACCAGAATGTGCCTGACGCCCTCGCCGGCCGCGGCAGCCGGCCAAAGTGGCCGCGGCACCAGCGTGCCGAGTGCCGCGACCAGCACCACCGCGGCAACCAGCATGGCCAGGAAACGAAGGCGTTTTCTCATCCGGGCATAGTTCTTCCGGTTCCATCACGTTTCAATCGAAACGATCCGATCGGCCAAATGTGAAAAAGCCCGACCGTGGCGCGGCCGGGCTCCTTCCATTTCGACGAAGCAGCGCTCAGTGCAATATCTGCGACAGGAACAGCTTCGTGCGCTCGTGGCGCGGGTGATCGAAGAACTCGGCCGGCGTGTTCTGCTCGACGATCTGGCCCTGATCCATGAAGATCACCCGGTTGGCGACTTTCCGCGCAAAGCCCATCTCGTGGGTGACGCACAGCATGGTCATGCCTTCCTCGGCAAGGCTAACCATGGTCTCCAGCACTTCCTTGATCATTTCCGGGTCGAGTGCCGAGGTCGGCTCATCGAACAGCATGATGCGCGGGTTCATGCACAGCGAACGGGCGATCGCCACGCGCTGCTGCTGACCGCCGGAGAGCTGGCCCGGATATTTGTTGGCCTGCTCGGGGATCTTGACGCGCTTGAGGAAATGCATGGCCATCTCCTCGGCCTGTTTCTTCGGGGTCTTGCGGACCCAGATCGGCGCCAGCGTGCAGTTCTCCAGGATGGTCAGGTGGGGGAACAGGTTGAAGTGCTGGAACACCATGCCGACCTCTCGGCGCACCTCGTCGATCTTCTTGAGATCGTTGGTCAATTCCTTGCCGTCGACGAAGATCTTGCCCTTCTGGTGTTCTTCGAGCCGGTTGATGCAGCGGATCATGGTGGACTTGCCGGAGCCGGACGGGCCGCAGATGACGATGCGCTCGCCGCGCATCACCTTGAGGTTGATGTCCTTCAGCACATGGAACTCGCCATACCATTTGTGCATGGCGATGATGTCGATGGCGACATCGGTTGTCGAGATGTGCATCTTCGCGGCATTGACCTTGATCTCTTCCGCGCTGACGGCGTTTTCGGTGGCCATGAACCAATCCCCTTTTTATCGTTTGTAACCGGTGTCGAGCCGGCGTTCCGTATACATTGAATAGCGCGACATGCCGAAGCAGAACAGCCAAAACACGAAGGCGGCGAACACGAGACCGGATTTCGCGGTCTGCGGCGTCGCCCAGTTGGCGTCCGAGAAGTTCTGCTTGACGACGCCGAGCAGGTCGAACATCGAAATGATGAGGACCAGGCTGGTGTCCTTGAACATGCCGATGAACGTGTTGACGATGCCGGGAATGACCAGCTTCAGCGCCTGCGGCAGCACGATCAGTCCCATCTTCTGCCAATAGCCGAGGCCGAGCGAATCGGCGCCCTCATATTGGCCCTTGGGGATCGCCTGCAGGCCGCCGCGCACCACTTCCGCCATATAGGCGGCGGCAAACAGCGACACGCCGATCAATGCCCTCAGATACTTGTCGAAGGTGACGCCGGCGGGCAGGAAAAGCGGCAGCATGACGCTGACGAAGAACAGCACTGTGATCAGCGGGATGCCGCGCACAGCTTCAATGAAGATGATGCACAGCATCTTGACGATCGGCATCTTGGAGCGCCGGCCGAGCGCCAGCACGGTGCCCAGCGGCAGCGACACGGCGATTCCGACGAAGGAGAGGCTGAGCGTGATCAGCAGTCCGCCCCACCGCGACGTCTCGACATGCGGCAGACCGAACACGCCGCCCACCAGAAGAAAGAAGGCGACGATCGGCAGCACCAGGAAAAGCAGGATGGCGTTCAGGCCCTTGCGCGGCACGCTGGGGATCAGCATCGGCACCAGCAGCGCCGCGAACAGGATAGCGACCAGGATCGGCCGCCAGCGCTCCTCGACCGGATAAGTGCCGAACATGAACTGGCCGAACTTAGCGTTGACGAAGGCCCAGCAGGCGCCGCTCCAGCCATCGGGCTGGATGCCGCCCTGCGCCACTGTCGCGCAGACGGTCCGGTCCGGCCCGGTCCACTGGGCATTGATGAAGGCCCAGTTGATGACCTGCGGCAGGACCCAGGCGACGATGATGATGCCGAGTATGGTGAGGATGGTGTCGCCGACCGAACCGACGAGGTTCTTGCGGACCCAGGCATACAGGCCACGCTCGCTGATCGGCGCCGCCTCCGCCAGGGCCATTTCGGTGCGCACCCAGGACATGTCGTGTTCCTGCATGGCCCTACCTTTCCACCAACGCCATTCTGGCATTGACCACGTTCATCACGGCCGAGGTCACCAGGCTGAGTATGAGATAGGCGATCATCATGATCAGCACGCCCTCGACCGCCTGGCCGGTCTGGTTGAGCACCGTGCCGGCGGTCGCCGTCAGGTCCGGATAGCCGATGGCGATGGCCAGCGAAGAGTTCTTGGTCAGGTTGAGATACTGGCTGGTCAACGGCGGGATGACGATGCGCATGGCCTGCGGCACCACGACCAGCCGCAGGATCGATCCCGAGCGCAGGCCAAGTGCGGCGGCGGCCTCGGTCTGGCCCTTGCTGACACCCCTGATGCCGGCCCGCACGATCTCGGCGATGAAGGCCGCCGTGTAGCAGGACAGCGCCAGATAGAGCGACAGGAACTCCGGCTTGACCTGGAAGCCGCCGGTCAGGTTGAAGGTCGATTGTTTCGGAAAATCGAAGCTCAGCGGAAAGCCGCTCAGCGCATAGGCGAGCAGCGGCAGGCCGACGATCAGCGCGACGGACGTCCAGAACACGGGAAACTGCTGACCCGTCGCCATCTGCCGCTGGCGCGCCTTGCGGGCGACGAACCAGGCCATGGCGATACCCACGATGAGCGCCACGAAGATCAGCCATGAGCCCTCGCCCCAGACGGCGCGCGGGAAATAGAAACCGCGCTGGTTGAGGAAGGAACCGAAAGGCAGGTTATAGCTCTCGCGCGGCGGCGGCAACACGGCCAGCACGCCCGAATACCAGAAGAAGATGACCAGCAGCGGCGGGATGTTGCGGAAGATCTCGACATAGACCGTGCAGATCTTGCGGATCAGCCAATTCTGCGACAGCCGGCCGATGCCGATGACGAAGCCGATAATGGTCGCGGTGACGATGCCGGCCACGGCGACGATGATGGTGTTGATCAGGCCGACAATGATGGCGCGACCGTAGGTCGAATCGGACGTGTAGGCGATCGGCGTGTCCGAGATGTCGAATCCGGCGCGGCCCCTGAGAAAGCCGAAACCGGAGGCGATGTGAAGACGCTGCAGATTGTCGATGACGTTCTGCACGATCCACCAGACAGAGCCGAACAGAACGACGACGACCAGTGTCTGGAAGAAGAGACTGCGGACTTTCGGGTCGTTGATAAAGGAGCCGCGACTTGTGTCCTCGCGAAGGACTTCCTGCGATGCCATATCACCGTCCCCTGTGAAAGAGAAACCGGAAGGCAGAACCATCTGCCTTCCGGATCACATTTCGATCAGCGGATCGGCGGAGCGTATTGCAGGCCGCCCTTGGTCCACAGCGCGTTGATGCCGCGGGCGATCTTCAGCGGGCTGCCCGAGCCGACATTGCGATCGAACATTTCGCCGTAATTGCCGACCGCCTTGACGATGTTGACGACCCAGTCGTTGGAGACGCCGAGATCGGTGCCGATCTTGGTGTCGGCTTCCTGGCCAAGCACGCGCTTGATCTCAGGGCTGGCCGAGTTCTTCATCTCGTCGACATTGGCCTTGGTGATGCCGAGTTCCTCGGCGTCGAGCAGCGCGAAATAGGTCCACTTGACGATATGGTACCACTGGTCGTCGCCCTGGCGCACCGCCGGTCCGAGCGGCTCCTTCGAGATGATCTCCGGCAGCACGACGTGATCGGCCGGCGCACCCAGCGTCAGGCGGATGCCGTAAAGGCCCGACTGGTCTGTGGTGTAGACGTCGCAGCGGCCGGCGTCATAGGCTGCGTTGACCTCTTCGAGCTTCTCGAAAACGACCGGATTGTACTCCATCTTGTTCGCCTTAAAGTAGTCGGCGAGGTTGAGCTCGGTGGTGGTGCCGCTCTGCACGCAGACGGCGGCGCCGGACAGCTGAAGCGCCGAATTGACGCCCGGCAGCTTCTTGGCGTTGATCATGAAGCCCTGGCCGTCATAGTAGGTGGTGCCGATGAAGTTCAGGCCAAGTGCCGTGTCGCGGTTAATGGTCCAGGTGGTGTTGCGCGACAGGATGTCGATCTCGCCCGACTGCAGCGCGGTGAAGCGCTCCTTGGCGCTGAGCGGCGTGAACTTGACCTTGGAGCCGTCACCGAAGACGGCGGCCGCCACGGCGCGGCAGAAATCGGCATCGATGCCTTGCCAGTCACCCTTGTCGTCCGGCGCGGAGAAGCCGGCCAGACCCGTCGAGACGCCGCACTGGATGAAGCCCTTCTGCTTGACCGTGTCGAGCGTGGTGGCTGAAGCCGTTGAAGCCACGGCTCCAAGCGCGGCGGCTCCAAGGATGCCGATTGCAATGTGTTTCATGACCCACAGACCCTTTTCTGTTTTCAGGCAAACCTGATCTTTTTTTCCCGCGTGAACGCAGCTTTTCGTTCCGGCCCATTTCCGGAACTCCGCATCGCAGTCGACGCGCCGCCTCCCATTCACGAACAGCATCGAAGGCGATAATTCCTGTGAGGTCAAGGAAAATGACCGAATTCAGATGGGTTTGAAAATCGTTTGCCGCAATTGCCTGAATAGCAGACAAACGCGCCCGCAATTTAGTCAGAAGCGCGAATAAAGCCGGCGAAGCTCGCCCTACGCCAGGCTGCGCTCTGTCCGCAAAAAATCCATCCGCCCGATTACTCTGCGTTACTGTGCTCTGCCGGCCGGTTGCGTGCCGATGTCTGCGCCCTCTGGCTGGATCTGGGTCATGGTGAGGTACGCTTTGCGCTATCAGGCGACGCATGCCGCTGCCGGCGGCGGGCTTTCTGGCCGCGCCATTACGCTTGCAGTCGGCCTGCGGCGGCTCCGGCAATTGGCACATTCGAAGTCGGGGTCCTGGCGAAAGCCGGCTGTTGCGCGGTCCATGTCGCCGCACTATGGCTAGCGGCTTACCAAAAAAGGCGACGACGAATGGCAAAAGACGGCAACGAGCCGGTGACTGGCAAAATGGGCATCAACACGCGGCTTGCCCATTCGGGCAACAACCCGCACGACTATTTCGGCTTCGTCAATCCGCCTGTCGTGCACGCCTCCACGGTGCTGTTCCGCAATGCCGCCTCGATGGCTGGACGGGACCAGAAATACACCTACGGCACGCGCGGCACACCGACCACCGACGCCTTGGCCCAGGCCATAGACGCGCTGGAGGGGTCGGCCGGCACGATCGTGGTCCCGTCGGGCCTGGCGGCGGTGACGGTGCCGCTGCTTGCCTTCGTTTCGGCGGGCGACCACCTGCTGATCGTCGACAGCGTCTATCATCCGACGCGCAACTTCGCCGACACGATGCTGAAGCGGCTCGGCGTCGAGGTCGAGTATTATGCTCCCGGCATCGGCGCGGGCATCGCCGCCTTGATCAAGCCGAACACCAAGGTGGTGTTCACGGAATCGCCGGCTTCAAACACGTTCGAGGTGCAGGACATACCAGCCATCGCCAAGGCCGCGCACGCCGCCGGTGCCATCGTCATGATGGACAATACCTGGGCGACGCCGCTTTATTTCCGTCCGCTCGACCATGGCGTCGACATCTCGATCCATGCGGCGACGAAATATCCCGCCGGCCATTCGGACGTGCTGCTGGGTACGGTGTCGGCCACCGAGGCCTGCTGGAAACAGCTGTATGAAAGCTTCTGCACGCTTGGCTGCTGCGCCGGACCCGAAGACGTCTACCAGGTGCTGCGCGGCTTGCGCACCATGGGGGTGCGCCTCGATCACCATCAGCGCAGCGCGCTCGCCATCGCGGCATGGCTGGAGGGCCAGAAGGGCGTGGCGCGCGTGCTCCACCCTGGCCTTCCCAGTCATCCCGACCACGCGCTGTGGAAGCGTGACTTTTCCGGCTCCAGCGGCATCTTCTCCATCGTGCTTGCCGGCGGCGGCCAGAAACAGCAGCACGCGTTCCTCGACGCATTGCGGATCTTCGGTCTCGGCTACTCCTGGGGCGGTTACGAGAGCCTTGCCGTGCCGGTCTGGCTCGGCGACCGCGTCGTTGCCAAGGGCCCCTATGAAGGGCCGTTGATTCGTCTCCAGATCGGCCTCGAGGATGTCGAGGACCTCATGACCGATATTCTTCGCGGGCTCACCGCCGCCGCAGCGGCCTGACGCGACCTCTCGGACCGATACCAGCAGCGCCCGCAAGGCCTTGACGCGATTGAGCAAACGGGGGCCGCACGCGGCGCCCCGGTCCGGCCATGTCGGCAATATTATTCTCCCCATCCGCAGTTTTGCGGATTTGTTTGACTTCCAAATTGCCGGCTTCCGCTTCATTGCGGCAGCGGAAATCATTCCCCAGCCACCGCACCAAGAGCCTGCCCATGGCGTTCCGCCTCTTTGTTCCCATTCTTGCCGGCGCGACGCTGCGCGAACGCATCATCGCCTGCGTCGGTGCGATGATCGGCATTGCGCTGACTGGCGCGATCAGCGGACTCACACTGGGTAGCGGGCCACATGTGCCGCTGCTGGTGGCGCCAATGGGAGCATCGGCGGTGCTGTTGTTCGCGGTGCCCGCCAGCCCGCTGGCGCAGCCCTGGTCGATCATCGGCGGCAACACGATCTCGGCGCTTGTCGGCGTGATCGTGGTGCAATTCGTGCACCAGCCGGTGCTCGCCACCGGTATTGCGGTAGCGCTGGCGATTGCCGCAATGTCGTTCACGCGCTGCCTGCATCCACCCGGGGGTGCGGCGGCATTGACCGCGGTGTTCGGCGGCCCAGCCGTGATCAGCGCCGGCTTCCTTTTTCCTTTCGTGCCGGTGGCGGTCAATTCGATGCTGCTGGTGGCGCTTGGCTACGGCTTCCACAAGCTGGCCCGGCGCAACTACCCGCACGTGCCGGCCCCGGCGCCGGTAAACAGTCACGGCACCATCGATCCGCCGGCGCAATTGCGTGTCGGTTTTCGCTCCGAGGACATCGACGCCGCGCTTGGAGCGCTCGACGAGACCTTCGACATCGATCGGGGCGATCTCGACCGGCTGCTGCGGCAGGTCGAATTGCAGGCCATGGTGCGCGAGCATGCGACGTTGCGGTGCCAAGACATCATGTCGCGCGACGTCATCTCGGTGGACGAGCACACGCCAGCCGCCGCTGCGCGCCAATTGCTGCTTGACCACAACATACGAACCTTGCCGGTGGTGGATGCTGAGGCAAGGCTGGCCGGAACCGTGGGCTTGCGGGAACTGACGCTGGCGGCCGGCACGGTCGGAACCGTGATCTCGCCGGCGGCAACCGCAACTGCCGGCTCGAACGCCATGGCGCTGCTGCCAGTGCTGACCGACGGGCGCAGTCACGCCGTCATCATCGTCGACGATAAAAACCACATCCTCGGGCTGATCACGCAAACCGATCTGCTGGCCGCGACGGCGCGGATGCAAAACACCGGCAGGGAGCCGGCCAAAGTGCTAGCATAGGCAGCCAGGCGGATCGCCTGGCGTGATTTTTCGGGAACCTTTTTTCGAAACCTGCATCCAATCTTTCGTGCAAGGATCGATGGAGGACACATGCCTGCGCTGACGGCAACATCAACAGCGACGGACGAGCTCCGGCTCGTAGCCCGCGCGCTTGCCCGCGACAGCGATGCCTTTCGCAAGATCATGAAGCTGAACAACCAGCGGCTCTACCGACTGGCGCGCGGCATGGTGCGCAATGACAGCGAGGCCGAGGACATCGTGCAGGAGGCCTATGTCAGGGCCTTTACCAATCTCGGCACCTATCGCGGCGATGCTTCGCTTTCCACCTGGCTGTCGCGCATCGTCATCAACGAGGCGCTCGGGCGGCTTCGCAAAGGACGGCGAACCGTGGCCATGCCTGAAAACCCGGAAGCGCAGATCATCCGGTTTCCCCTCAACCCAAGCGACGATCCGGAGCGGACGATGGCGCAGCGGCAGATCCTCGGGCTTGTCGAGCGGGCGACCGACAGCCTGCCCGACGCCTATCGCGCGGTTTTCGTGGCCCGCGTCATCGAGGGCCTGAGCATCGAGGAGACCGCCGACCTGCTCGGCGTGCGGCCCGAGACCGTCAAGACGAGACTGCACCGCGCCCGCGCTTTGCTGCGCAAGGCGCTGGACGACGAGATCGGGCCGGTGCTGCTCGACGCCTTCCCCTTCGCCGGCCGGCGCTGCGAACGGCTGACGCAGGCCGTGATGAAGCGGCTCGGATTCGAGGGGTGATCTTCAAAGCCAGATCTTTCGCCGATTTGTCGGGAACGTTTCCGCGCCATCCTCATCCAATGAATGTCAACCCAGATGAAGCCCGCTGCCCAGGCTGTCGGGCGGAAGGAGATGCCATGCTTATCAGACACACCGCAGCGCTTGCCGCCCTCTTGCTGCTTGGCGCTGCCCCATTCGCGCAAGCTGCCGACAAGCCGACCGACCCGCAGATCGCCCACATCGCCTACACAGCCGACATGATCGACATCGAGGCGGCCAAGCAGGCAATCAAGAAATCCAAGAACAAGGAAGTCGTCGATTTCGCCAAGGACATGGAGCGCGACCACGAAGCGGTGAACAAGCAGGCGCTCGACCTGCTCAAGAAGCTCAAGGTGAAGCCGGAAGACAATGCCACCAGCCAGGCGCTGACCAAGGCGGCGAAAGAGGAACATGCCAAGCTCGCCAAGCTGAAAGGGGCTGCCTTCGACAAGGCCTATATCGAAAACGAGGTGGCCTACCACAAGCAGGTCAATGGAGCGCTCGAAACCCTGCTCATTCCGTCGGCCAGCAATGCCGAGCTGAAGAGCCTGCTCGAAACCGGCCTCAAGATCTTCCAGGGGCATGAGCAGCATGCCGAACATGTCGCCGGCATGTTGAAATGAAAGCGGCCGTGCTGATCCGACCGCTCCTTGCCTGGCTGGCGCTGGTGCTTGCCGCCGGCCCGGCGCCGGCAGCGACGATCGAGGTGACGATCGACAAGCTCGTCTTCTCGCCCGCAAGCGTCGAGGCAAGGGTCGGCGACACGATCGAGTGGGTGAACAAGGACGCATTCGCCCACACGGCCACGGTGAAGGGCGGCTGGGAGGTGATGATCCCGCCGAAGGCGAAGGGAAAACTGACCCTCAAGACGGCGGGAGCGGTTGATTATTTCTGCCGCTTCCATCCCAACATGAAAGGCCGATTGGTAGTGGCGCCCTGAAAATCTGGGCCGGTGGCGGGACTTGGCCGCAAATACCAAGCCCCGTCACTCCGGAGCACCCGCCACTCCGGAGCACCCGTCACTCCGCAGCAATTGAGCACGGAACAGTCGCGCCAGGGATCAGAGCGCCAGCCATGCCGTGCCAGCCGCCAGCGTTAGCAGCGTCAATGGCAGGCCGACTTTGAAGAAAGCGCCGAACGACAGCGACGTGCCGGCGGCGCGCGCCTGTTCGGCAACGATCAGATTGGCGACCGAGCCCAGGAGCGTGAAATTGCCGGCCAGCGTCGAGCTCATGGCGACGACCAGCCAGGCGCGCTCGGGGTTTTCCAGGCCGGGGATGAAGGGCCGCAGCGCCAGCACGGCCGGCACGTTGCTCATTATGTTGGAGAGCACCGCGGTGAAGCCCGACAGGCGCCAGACGTCGTCCAGCCCGAGGTTCTTGGCCGATGCGACGATGTCCGGTGTCAGCAGCGTTCGTTCGGCGCCGGCAACCACGATGAACAGGCCGGCGAACATGAACAGCAATGGCCCGTCGATTTCGCGATAGATGCGCTCTGGTTTGATGGCGCGGGTGAGCAGGAGGATGGCGCCGCCGATGAGCGCCGCCTTGGCGACAGGCACACCGGCGAAGAAGGCAACGGCCAGTCCGATGCAAACCACCACCGCTTTCAGCACCTGGCGGCGATGCATGCGGCCGCGCGAGACCTGTGGCGTCAATTCGCCGTTGCGCGCGAATTCGGTGCGGTAGACGATGCGAACAATGGCGATGACCGCGACGAGACCGAACAGGGCAACCGGAGCCAGAGCCGCTGAAAAGGCCGGATAGGAGATGCCCGACAGCGCACCGATGACCATGTTTTGCGGATTGCCGGTGATGGTGGCGACACTGCCGCAATTTGACGCGGTGGCGGTCGCGATGAGGTAAGGAACCGGATTGCGTTTGATGGCGCGGGTGACGTGAACGACGATCGGCGCCATGACAAGACAGATGGCGTCATTGACCAGGAAGGCCGACAGCAGGCCGGTCAGCAGGGTCACCATAACCAAAAGCATGAACGGCGCATGCGCATGCTCGATCGCGATGGCACCGAGGCCGCGAAAGGCGCCCGAGACCTTCAGATGCGCCACTACGATCATCATGCCGAGCAAAAGCGTGATGGTGTCGAAATTGATGGCGCGGTAGGCATCCTCCAGGCTGATCGCCCCGATGGCGATCATCGCGGCCCCGCCGAGCAGTGCGATCCCCGCCCGATCGAGGCGCAGGCCTGGTATGCGGCCGACGGCGACGCCGGCATAGGTCAGGACCAGGATCAGCAGTGCCGCCGCGCCCATCAATGTCATGCGAAGAAGGCCCTGCCCGATGCATTCAGCCCCGGCCGGAGCTGTGGCCACCACCTTTAGCGGGCGGCGCGCAAAGCGAAAATACCTTCTGCGTGATGGCTGCAGAAATCCCCAGCGACGCGCCCCCGGCGCCGGTGGCTGGCCGGATCCGCCTCAATGAACCGTGATTGTCGCGGCTGGCGGCGTTTGCTGAGAAACCATCGGATCGAAACTGACCTGGTCGCGTCCATTCGATTTGGCTGCATAGAGCCGCCTGTCGGCTGCCGAGAATATCTCCTCATAGGTAGTCGGCCCGTTAAAGGCAGTACCGCCAATGCTGACGGAAAGCGGACAGGACCGGCCGCCCGGCGAAAATTCCACCTCACGAATTCGCCGGCGGATGCTTTCGGCAACCAGCCAGGATTGCGAGGGATCGACGCCGGGAAGAAACAC
This sequence comes from Mesorhizobium sp. B2-5-3, assembly GCF_006441005.1. Taxonomy (NCBI): domain Bacteria; kingdom Pseudomonadati; phylum Pseudomonadota; class Alphaproteobacteria; order Hyphomicrobiales; family Phyllobacteriaceae; genus Mesorhizobium; species Mesorhizobium sp. B2-5-3. The sequence goes on along the minus strand of NZ_VFUS01000003.1, from coordinate 1,954 downwards.
GCCGAATTCCTCGCCGCCGATGCGGCCGACGATGTCGGTGCCGCGGAGCTGATCCTTGATCGTCTGCGCGATCAGTTTGAGCGCCTGGTCGCCGCAGTCATGCCCAAGCCGGTCATTGATCGATTTGAAGTGATCGGCGTCGATGATCAGCAGCGCACCGGAATTGGCCGACGCCTGTTTGCGGACCTGTTCGAGATAGGCTTCGACCAGCATGGAGAAAGCGCCGCGGTTGAGCACCGCCGTCAGGCTGTCGGTGGCGGCAACGACGGTGAGATCGCGCTGGGCAATGGCCAACTGGCGTATCTTCCACATCAGGAAGAAGAGAAACGATCCACCCAGCACCAGGGGCAACAGAATGTCGGTCAGCTGAGCCCGCCACACAGCTTCGGGGGAAAGATACGGGAAATTGAACGAATCGACGAAAAACGCCACGCCAATGAAGAACGCCGTGCCGGCGGCGGTGACGGCGATCACCCTGCCCCAACTCGTCGGCGCCAGGTCGAGCTTCATCTCTTCAACTCCGTTAGCCGCGTCTACTATGACGCGCCAACGCAAACAAAACGATAAGACTTTCCCTCCAATTCGACGGCAGAGGTTGCAGGGTTACGGCCGCCGGACCGGCGGCCGCCTCCGGCCTGCGTCTCGAAGATTTGTCCGGATCATCGATCCGGACCTACGACAGGAGGGTCCTGCCGTCAGCCGTTGGGCGCCGATTCGCCCAGCGTCTCTGCAACAAAGGATGCCGCGATCAGATCGTCGGCATCCAGGCCTAGAGAGCCTTCGCCCGCTCCCATGATGGCGGCAACCTTGTGGAAGGTCTTCAGCTCATGGTCGGAAATCCGGGCGGTTTGCATCTTGGCTTTGAGCTCGGCGATACGTCGCCCCAAGGCGGGCGACGTTCCAATTTCACGTTTCGACATGACGCGGTTTTCTCCTTCCCCAACCCATGCTTGTTTTGCCCGCCATTCGCAGCCCGAATGCTTACTTTTATGAGGGACCGCGAATACAAGGCCCCGAACGCGTGATCCTTGCGAAGGTTCCCGCGCGACAAGGTCACGAAATAATACGGAAAGGGCGCCACGGCGGCGGCGGGCCGCCGTCGCGCCGGCAAGCGCATTCGGGAAGACAAAAAGGGATGAAAAGTTCCGACCGGATTCCTGCCCGCGTTGAAATTCCTCACGTCCGGAGCAGCTAAGCCGTTGAAAAGATTGGCGATCCCGACAGGATTCGAACCTGTGACCATCGGCTTAGAAGGCCGGTGCTCTATCCAGCTGAGCTACGGGACCGCTGGCCGGCTCGGAGCCGGTAAGATGTCTGCGCTGGCGCCCGCCCGGGCTTTGCCGGTCAATGCGTCCAGGGCGTCCTGCGGTCATAGCGGAAATTTTCCGCATAGGAAATCTGGCGGCGCTTGGGCTCTTTCGGCTCCTCGACGCGGTAGGCGAGCCCTTCCTTCTCGGCATAGGCCACGGCCTCTTCACGCGTATCGAAGGTCAGCTTGATCTGGCTCCTCATGTCGCCGGAAGTGGTGTAGCCCATCAGCGGGTCGATTTTCTTGCGCATCTCGGGATCGAATTCCAGCACCCAATGGCCGGTCTTGGCCGTGCCGGACTGCATCGCGGTTTTGGCTGGACTGAAAATGCGCGCGGACATGACCACCTCATTGCTGTGCAAGGCAGCATGGCCGCCTCTTCGCCCGTCATTACTGCGCAATGCCGACGGCGGCAAGGTTTTTGCACCTGCAGGTTTTTGCACTTGCCATGGAACACTGAAATGAATAGGCAACAGACCGTTCGGAGTGTAGCGCAGCCTGGTAGCGCATCTGGTTTGGGACCAGAGGGTCGGGAGTTCGAATCTCTCCACTCCGACCACCTTTCACATGTACGGCCCGAAGACATAGGTAACAGAATGTACCTAAGACATGGGTGACAACCTCGTGCCGAACGGGTTGTCGATG